>JBKHIH010000072.1:0-19948 GCA_046538755.1 Thiohalospira sp. | reverse complement strand
TGCTGGGATTGTTTTTATGTATCGGGTTTGTTATTATTAATCCAAATGAATCGGCTGTTTTTGTTTTGTTTGGAGCGTATAAGGGCACAACCAAAAAGAATGGTTTTTTCTGGGTAAATCCTTTCTTTACCAAAAGAAAAATATCATTGCGGGCAAGAAATTTTGATAGTGAACCAATCAAAGTAAACGATAAGGTAGGAAATCCGATTAAGATAGGAGTAGTATTAGTTTGGAAAGTAGAGAATACTTATAAAGCAGCTTTTGAGGTTGATGAGTATGAGCATTTTGTTGTGGTGCAAAGCGAAGCAGCTTTAAGAAAACTCGCAGGACAATATCCTTATGATAATTTCGAAGATGAGGATGCAGAAATAACCTTACGTTCTGGTGTTGAAGAAGTGAATGATGAATTGGAAAAAGAGATTATTGAGCGCCTTGATATGGCCGGTATTCATGTTATCGAGGCAAGAATTAATTACATAGCTTATTCAGAGGAAATTGCCAGTGCAATGTTGCGCCGCCAGCAAGCAACAGCAGTTGTTGCTGCCCGACACAAAATTGTCGAAGGAGCTGTTAGTATGGTTGAAATGGCTTTGGAACAGCTCTCGGCGCAGAAAATTATTGAAATGGACCAGGATGATAAAGCAGCTATGGTGAGTAATTTAATGGTTGTACTTTGTTCTGATGAATCAGCAAGGCCTGTAGTGAATGCCGGTACTTTAAATCATTAAAAAATTATGTCAAAAAAGAAATCCTTTGTACTCCGGTTAAGTGAAGATAAAATGAAAGCACTTGAAAAATGGGCTGCGGATGAATTCCGGAGTACGAATGGACAATTAGAGTGGATTATAACAAAGGCATTGAAAGAAGCAGGTAGGCTGAAGAAAAATGAAGATTCTGGTGATGATTAAATAAAACCGGTTAAAGCAAATACTATAATTTTTTTTAGAATAATTGAAATAATATTTAAAGTTTGCGATTTATGAAACGAAAATTAACAAAAGAAGATAGGGTTAAACTTAAATCATCAACCAGAATTGGTTATGTTTTTAGCCTGTTTCTTTTTATACCTGCCCTGGCTGCATGGTTGTTATCAAAATATAAAGTTTTCGAGATAATTCCTGACTTTGTAGTTCCTCTTGGAATCCTTTTAAGCCTTTTAATTTTGTTTTTGGTAAACAGAAAATATTGGATTGATTTGATAAGAGGGGAGAAAGATGTTTTTGAGAAAATAATTGATGGAAAAGAATCCAAAAGAGAATTTGAAGCCGGAAGTTCGGTGGGTATTTCTACAAATGGCAAGAAAAGTACTTTTTATTCAGATATGGTTTCACACATGGAATATTATATTATTGTAGATAATGTAAAATACAGAATAGATAAGGAAATATGGAATAAAATTGATGAAAAAGATAAAGTTGAATTTCATCTGGCACCTAAAAGCAAGGAAATACTTGCTATAAAATGATGAGGATAAGCCAAAATATTATATTTTAAATTAACTAAGAATGGAAGAAGAAAAGTTACCAAAAGATATTTTAAGAGAAATTGCTAAAAGAGAAAATTGGGATATTAAGGTATTTGAAAAGACTATTAACGTAAAATATGGACATTATACCCGAACAGTTATTATCAAAAATAGTGAATTTAAAAATGCATACTTTATTTCTGATCATTCGGCAAATTTCGATAAATACCGAATTTATAGCGGTATATTTATTCCGGTAGATGATGCTTACAGTAATTATTGTTTATTAATCAGGAAAAGAAATTTGTTTGATAAAATAAGCTTTAAGAAGAATGCTAAAAGGTTTAGAACTGGAAACAGCAATTTTGATAATAAAGTTTATGTAGAGACAACCCACGAAATGGAAACTCATAAGTTGCTTAGTAGTGGAAAGATTCAAATGGAAATTCTGGATTTTCTCAATTCTGATGATTTATTACATATTGGTTACAATGAAATAAACCCTGAATTTAACGATGAATTAAAGGGACATAAATATTTATCGGTTTTTATGGCTTTGAACTGGATGCTCGATAAACAATTAATTGATAAAGCCTTTAAATTAGGTGAAAAATTGAGTCAAAAAATGGAATCAAATAATTAATATCATGTATAAAAATTATAAATATAAATGCCCAAAATGCAATAACAGAGCTTACGAATTGAGTGAGATTAGGACAACCGGCAGCTTTTTAATGAAGTTGTTTGATATACAAAATGTGAAATTTACTACTGTTACTTGCACAAAATGTAAGTACACTGAGCTCTTTAAAGTGCCTAGTAAAAAATTTGGCAATGTGGTTGATTTTTTTATGAACTAATAAAATAAACCGATCTTGATTGGTATTTGATTTTTAAACCTGGGATGTTTTAAAAAGCGTGTCATATGTAATTTTTTGGCACGTTTTTTTCTTTGATAAGAAAGGAATTTTTCTTTGGCACAAAAGTTGCATTTCAGTAAACAAATTAATTTGTATAACGTTATAAAAATTAAATAATCATTAAACGAAACCTTTTGGCAATTTTTACCATCTTACAATAAAAAAATTACTAACCAAAACTATGATTCTTATGAAAAATATGAAAAAATTTTTTGCAATGATGCTTATGATAGCATCTGTATTATTTTTCGCATGTAGCGATGACGAGGATGAAACATTATCACCTGATGAGGCAAAAACTGAAATAGAACAGGTAAGTACTGACATGACAACCTACATGGACGAAATGGAGAATTCTGACGGAATGGAAGCTTTAGAAGCTTTGATGGCTAAGCCTTATCCGTTTACCGATTCAAAATCTACAAGTTATTCAAGTGTGTTAAAAGATATTCAGAAGTATCTTTTGCCAGAGAATTATCTAAAAACTAAATCCAAAGAAAAAGGTATTAAAGAAGATGATCGTTTTGATTTTGCTCTTTGGGTAGGAACTTATGACTGGGATGCTGAACACGAAATGTGGGTTCCTGATTTTGGAAATCCTTCAGATAAAATTATTGTTAATTTCCCAACTGAAGGAAGTCCATCTAATAATGCTACATTAACAATTTATACCTATGAAGATGTTGAAATAACTGATGGGGTATATACCTGGTACGAACCTACTATAATTGAAGCTGATTTGTATGTAAATGATATTGAAGTGGTTGATATTACAATGAACGCAACATGGGAAACCAGTGGAGAATCAGCCGGAGAACCTATTTCTATTGATGCAAGCGCTTATCTGGTTCCTTTTGAATTTACAGTTGGTTTTGATCATTCAAGTACTACTGCTAGTGCAGATGTGGCTATCAAATATGAAGAAAGCCAGATTTTTTCTGCCGGCCTTTCTGCAGTATTTGAAACCGATGATATGGATGAGACCCCCGTAAATATTAGTGGATATATTCAATTGCTTAAGGTTAAAGTTAACGCAAGTGTTGATATGAAAGATATTGAGGAAATTTTTGAATCTTTGGAAGAAGAACCTTATCCTTATGAAACACCTGAAGAATTATGGGCAGCAATAAACAATGAAATTGATGCTTATGTAAGTGTTGATGGTGTTAAAGCTGCTGATATTGAGCTAGTTATTAATGAAACAACTCAAGAATTAGATGTTATTTTTGTTTATTCAGATGGTTCAACAGAATCGGCATTGCCTTACTTTGAAAGTTTTGCTACTGACCTTGAAACTTTCTTTACAGGTTTAGAAGAGTATTATAGTACCTGGGGCTAAACCAGATATTTAGATAATAAAAAGGGTTGTCGTAAAAATTGACAACCCTTTTTTTATGCCTTTTTCAAATCAATTACTGTAATTTCTGGTGGCATGCCAACACGCCCGGGAAAACCAATATAGCCAAAACCCCGGTTTACATATAATAATTGATTTTTTTCCTTATATAAACCTGCCCAACGTGGATACTTAAATTTGGCAGGGCTCCATTGTTTTTTCCCGATATTAATCCCAAATTGCATTCCGTGCGTATGCCCGGAAAGGGTTAAATCTATATCAGTATTTTTTATAATCTCTGCATCCCAATGCGATGGGTCATGCGACATGAGTATTTTAAAACCGGATTTTTCTATTCCGTTCATGGCTAATTTTAGATCGCCATATTGAGGAAAAGGAGGCAGCCCCCAGTTTTCAATCCCGATTAGTGCAAATTTTTCCTGGTTTACTTCTATTTCACTGGTCTCGTTTAATAAAAGTTTAAAGCCCATTTCCCTGTGGGCATTTTTTATCCGTTCAAGATTCTTAATTTTTTCATCTTCGTCTTTCCAGTCGTAATAGTCGCCATAATCATGATTTCCCAGGATAGAGTACATTCCATATTTAGCTTTTAGATTTTTAAATATGGGAATCCAGCCGTTTAACTCCTCGGCAAAATTATTTACCAGATCGCCGGTAAATAATATCAAATCAGGGTTTTGCTCATTGATTATCTCAATAGCTTTTTTAACCTGCCCCTCATGGCCGTAGAAACTGCCAATATGAATATCAGAAATCTGGACAATTCTAAATCCATCAAATGATTTTGGAAGGTTGCCAAATGGTAACACTTCGTGTGAAATTCTAAAATTAAACCTGCCTTTTACCATCCCGTAAAGGATGGATGCAAAAGGAATGGCTGCTGCTATTAATCCTAACTGGGTAATAAAACGGGCACGGGAAATGCCCTGTTTTTGGGCAGATGTTTCCAATGCATCACCAGTTGAAATTTTACTGGCAATCCATTTTCCCAAATGGATAATATCTTCGATTAAATGGAAAATAATAAAAATGAGTTTGGGAATATAAAATAGCAGAAAAAATCCTCCCAGGAGGAAAAAATTTTTAAAAATAGCAGGCTCTCTTTCAAAAGGAGCTAAAGCTCTGTAATAGATCAAAAAAGATAATAGTAACACCGGAATTAACCAGTAAAGAATGTAAATTCCATATTTTATAAAGTCATTTTCAATGCCGGAAGTAAGAAGCCTGACACCTTTAAATGAGTATAAATCTACAATTAATATAAAGAGAAAAACAAACAGGATAATCATGATAAACTTTTCTTTCACGAGAATATAATTTAGTTAAACAGTTTTCTTTCTACGATTTACAACATCAAATTTCAATAATCTTTTTTGTTGCCGGAGTCTCCCGCTTAAGCTTCCCACAAATCCCTCAGGCGAACCTTCATGCAATAGGTTTTTATCAAGTGATTTTTTATTGCCTTCGGCGAGCTTGTAAACTCAGTTCATGTCCTTTTGAGTTTTTGCCGGTTTAATTTTTTATCCTTAAGCATGAAGGTTTCATCTTAAATATTTTAGGCTCCGCAACTTTATTAATTTAATACTCAAATAATGTTGGGTATTTATTTTCAATACAAAAATAAATCATTAAGTATTGATCTTACATTTTTTGGTAATAAAACGTAATTTTTTTATTATTGTTTAATGATACCCAAAGAATTACTTCTGAATGAGTTGACTTTTAAAGCTGTACGGAGCAGTGGCAGTGGAGGCCAAAATGTAAATAAAGTTTCCACTAAAGTAGAACTTCGTTTTGATATTGAAAATTCTGAATTTTTAACCGAAGAAGAGAAAAAAAGGATTGCCAGAAAATTAAAAAACAGAATTTCCAATGAAGGCATTTTGATCATTACCTCAGATACTGAAAGAACACAACTAAGAAATAAAAATAATGCCATAGAAATTTTTTTCGAATTATTGGAGCAGGCATTAAAAAAACCAAAAAAAAGGAAGAAAACAAAGCCTACCCAGGCTTCGAAAGAAAAACGCCTGAAAGAAAAGAAAATACAGTCGGAAAAGAAACAATTACGGAAAGGCAAATTATAGATCAGGATTTTATAAAAAAATGAGCGAGAAACGGGTTTCGAACCCGCGGCCTTCAGCTTGGGAAGCTGACGCTCTACCTACTGAGCTATTCTCGCATGAACATAGTTAAATTACTAAAAAAATGTTTTCTCTGTTTATAACGTGAGATATTTTTTTATTAAAGAATAATTGTTCTATTCGGTTTTGAAGATATACGTTCGAACTTACGGCCTCCACATCCTGAATGTGCCGCGCTTATCTGATAAAAAAATAATTTATAATGACTGGTTTTTTCAGAATTTATGGCCTTTCTGCCGAAAGGCAGGATATAGCCTGTTTGATTGACATATTTATATTTTTTTTAACGATATCGGAGAATCGAAACCTGATTTATTTTGTATTATTTTTTAAGGATTCCACTTCTTTTTTAAGGTCAATAATCATATGATGCAGATGGCTTAAATTCATATCGTCTGTTTTTTCAGGCAACTCAAAACTTATAAAACCTAATGCTTTCCAAATTTCTAATACATCTTCCAGTTTTATTTCATAGGGTTGATATTCAGGATTGTCAGATTTTAAAATAATTTGCTCAGTATTTCCCTGTTTTTGGTAAATTCGTTTATACACGATGCCGTCATCTTTTGTAATTACAATATATGGCTTGCCGTCCATCACATCTTCCCAGTTGGCAATATATTCGCAAATAATATACGAGCCTGATTTGACAGGCTCCATGCTGTCGCCTTTTATCTGAAATACACGATAGGTTTTTTCTTTGCTTAATTCAACCAGTGGTAACGAAAAATGCGGTAGCTTTTCGATGTAATCCGGATCGGCATAACCTTGCGTATACCCCGCAGCTGCCTGGACAGGCACTGTTGTAATGAGTTCTTTATTTTCATCATTAACAATAGTGCTTAAGATCCGCAAATTTTCTCCTTTGGCATAGGTTGATATTTGTGTTTCAAAAGGCTCTGTATTTGGTTGCACCCATAGTTTTTTATTTATCATATCATCAAGCGAAATGCTAAAATAATGTGCTAAATTTTGTAGGACAGACAATTTGGGTATGGCTCTGTTTTCTTCGTACGATCCAATCATAGCCCTGTTTACGCCAATTTTTTGTGCCAGCTCACCCTGGGTTAATCCTTTGCTTTTTCGTAAATGCCTGATGTTTTCACCGATTGATTCCATTTTGCAAATTTTATTTGAATTTATATCACAAAAATAAGTAAAATACTAAAATAATTAGTACATTTGCTAATAAATTTAGTATTTTGTTATTGATGAATAATAATACTGTAAATAAACTAAAAATTTTGGCAAATGCTGCAAAATATGACGTTTCTTGTTCGTCGAGCGGGAGCAACAGGCCTAATCGTGGCAAAGGGCTTGGCAATGCAGCACCGTGGGGTATATGCCATAGTTTTACCGAAGATGGGAGATGTATTTCGTTGCTAAAATTAATGCTTACGAATCATTGTATTTACGACTGTGCTTACTGTGCTAACAGAAGAAGTAATGATATTGAGCGTTCAACATTTACAGTTGCCGAAGTGGTGGATTTAACCATTGAATTTTACCGCAGAAATTATATCGAAGGCCTATTCCTGAGTTCGGGTGTTATAGTAAATCCTGATTACACCATGGAACGTATGATCAGAATTGCAAAAGATTTACGTACAAGGCATAATTATCACGGTTATATTCATCTAAAATCCATACCCGGAGCCAGTGCTGATTTACATTATCAGGCAGGATTGTATGCCGATCGTTTGAGTGTGAATGTTGAAATTGCTACCGAACGCAATTTAAAAATGCTGGCTCCTGATAAAAATTTTAAGAGCATTTTTAATCCAATGACAGCGATTACTAACCGGATCATTGAGAATAAAGAGGAACGTCGAAAATTCAGGCATGTGCCACGTTTTACGCCTGCCGGCCAAAGTACTCAATTAATTGTAGGTGCTACTCCCGATAACGACAAACATATTTTAAACCTGGCTGCAAATTTATACACTTCAAAGCATTTAAAGCGGGTGTATTATTCGGGATTTATCCCGGTAAACGCTTACGATAAAAGGTTACCGGCCATTAATGAACCTCCGTTAAAACGTGAAAACAGGCTTTATCAGGCCGACTGGCTATTCCGGTTTTATCATTTCTCTATAGATGAAATTGTGAATGATACACATCCTGACCTTGACCTGGATATTGACCCAAAGCTGAGTTATGCTTTAAGGAATCCATGGTTGTTTCCGGTAGATGTTAATAAAGCCGATTACGAAACTTTATTACGCGTACCCGGGATTGGTGTAAAATCGGCTAAAATGATCATGGTGAGCCGTAGATATGGCAGGTTAACGTTATTAAACCTTAAAAAAATTGGAGTGGTCCTTAAAAGAGCTAAGTATTTTATTACTTGTAATGAGTTAAAATCGCCAACAGTTAACGAGCTGTTGCCCGATATTGTTAAAAAAAATATTTTATCAGATAATAAAACAGACAGAAAACAAAAACCATTATATCAACAATTAAGTATGTTTCCATTAAACTAAAACATTGAATGATGAATTTATTTATTTATGATCAAACATTCGAAGGGCTGTTAACAGCTATATATGATGTGTTTGAGTTGAAAATTAACCCGGATAAGATTGTTAGTGAAAAATCATTTCAGGATGATTTGTTTGCTACAAAGTACAGAGTTGTTACCGATATTGAGAAGTTTAATAAATTATGGAACGCAATTAAAAAGAAATCGAGTGTACAAAATTGCCAGCGTATTTTTAAATCATTTCTTTCTGAAATGCAGGGCATTGAAATGATTATATACGATTATATAAAATTAATCGTAGAAACGGATTATAATGTGGAATTAGATTTTAGCCAGGATGCTGTGCTAAAAATCAATAATATTCAGAAAAAAGTAGGGAAGGAGTCGCAACGGGTTTTAATGTTTGTAAGGTTTCAAAAAACAGTAGATGAAATTTATTATGCTTCGTTTGATCCAAAATATAACGTTATTCCGCTTACCGTAAATCATTTTAAAAACCGCTTTGCCAACCAAAAATGGATTATTTTTGATACCCGGCGCAAATATGGGTTTTATTATGACCTGGAAAATGTAAGAGAAATCACCATTGGAAAAAACAAGATTAACTTTGAAACAGGGAAAGTTGACCGGCACGTGCTACATGTTAGTGAAAAATTGTTTCAGAAGCTCTGGAAAAACTATTATGATTCGATTAATATAAAAGAGCGAAAAAATTTAAAAGTGCAAATGCAATTTTTACCAAAGCGTTTTTGGAAGTATTTGCCTGAGAAAGAATTCCAAAAAAATTAGCCTGATGGATTCATTTAAAATTTATGAAAACATCAGGCTATTTTTATCAAAAATGAGATAATAAGGATTCTCTAAATATTTTCAATTGCTTTTTGCATTTTATATGCAATTTCTTTTGCTATTTTATCAAGCTCTTTATTATCAAGCATTTTCATTAGCACTGAAGGGTTCGCAGCAACAACTTCGATTTGGTTGTCGTTGAGTTGTTTGATAACAACTTTACAAGGTAAAAACACACCAATGTTTGAGTTGGCTTGCATTGCCTGATAAGCATATTCAGGGTTACAAACGCCCAGAATTTTATATGGATTTACATTTACATCCTCCAGTTTTTCATTAAGGGTTTTATCCATATCAATTTCGGTAACTACTCCAAAACCTGCGTTTTTAAATTCAGAAATAACTTTTGCTGTTATCTGTTCGAAATCACCTGAGAGGGTCTTACTAAAAAACATTTTATCACAATCATCTTGAGCTTTAACTCCAGACCATACCATTGAAATAATCATAAATGAAAAAATAATTCTTGCTGTTATCATCGTTTTAAATTTTTTAGATTTATTTTTATCATTGAACAACAAATAGCAATTTATGTTCAATCAGTAAATTTAACTGCCTAATTCGTATGACAAACTATTTTATCGCAGGCGTTTATGATTTGTTGCTTTATCCTTTTCTGAATAAAACCAGAAAGCTTACAGCAAAAATCATTCAACAAATCAATCCGGATTCGCTTATTGATATTTGCTGTGGTACAGGAAATCAACTAAAATATCTTGGAAATACCAATATTAAACTAACTGGAATTGATAATTCTCCAGAAATGCTTAATTCAGCAAAATCTTTCAATTGTTTGCAACAGGATGCCCGCAATATTGAATTCCCTGATCAATCTTTTGATATGGCTTTAATTCAGCTCGCACTCCACGAAAAAAGTTCCGAAGATCAGTTAAAAATAATTGATGAAACCCACCGAATTTTGAAAGATAATGGCCACCTGGTTATTATGGATTATCATATTGACTATAAAACTTCGAAATCAGCAAAATATCTAATCAATTTTATTGAGTTTTTAGCCGGTAAAGAACATTACAGTCATTTTAAAAAATATAAACAAAATGGCGGATTGTCGAAATTAATTGATAATAATCGATTTAATACTACACGAACGATTCATCTTGCAGGGAAATCTATGGTGCTGAAAATCTACCGGAAGGTTAATTAGTTTGTTAAATTTCCGGCATAACTATTGTTTAGATAGTTATTAATGATTTGCGTTGATTTTTTATAATAATGTATATTTTTACATTATTACCCAAAACTTATGTTATGAAAAATATCTTATTCCTTTTTGTTTTAACTGGTTTACTAGTTTCATGTAATGAAGAAGAATCAAGTAATGCTGATATTGTTGACTTTTCAGTAACAAATTTATCTAATGATGCATTAGTATTAACTGATATTGAGATTAATTCAGTTTTAAATAAGGTATTTATCTTTTTTGATAACGACTTTTCTCAACAAACATTCCCGTTAAAAATAAATGTAGATATTAAATTGTCATCGGGTGCTAAAACTCACTCAATAACAAATGGAGAATTAAATTTTACATCTGCTGACGAAGTGAAACATTTTATGGTTGAAGCCGAAGATGGCACTATAAAAGACTGGTACATTTTTCTTATTCATAAACAAATTCAAAATTCCGATTTTGAAAGTTGGTTTACAAATGTTGGCATGAATGGCAAGGAATATAAAGAAATTGGAAGTTCAATTGTAGAATCATTATGGGCAACGGCTAATATGGGAACCAGTATGTATACAAAATATGGGACACAGCCGGTTTATGATGAAGAAGAAACATTGGTGCAAATAAAAACAGAATCGAACAGTCAGATTCCTATTACTGCAGGCACTCTGTTTACCGGGCGGTTTAATATTTCTGGAGCCATAGCTAATCCTACTGACCCAAAGAAAGCTACCAATTTTGGAATACCATTCAGGCACAAGCCAAAAGCCATGCAAATAAATTTTAAATATCATGCCGGAGAAAATTATATCCAGGCAACCTTAAACAATCCGGATAATATTTTTGGAGGTTTTACAGTTACTGAAATTGATGGAGAAGATCAATGTTCGGTTTATGCCATATTGGAAAATAGAGACGGAAATGAAACTATTGAAATTGCCAGGGCAGAAATGCAGACATCAACTACAGATGATATTTTATCAACAACAGAAATTTCTTTTGATTATAAAACAGATGATTCGCCAACTCATATTACTATAGTATTTACATCGAGCAAGAGTGGTGATTTGTGGAGAGGCGCCGTTGGTAGCACCCTTATCGTTGATAAACTTGAAATGATTTATTAATTTTAAACTGGCTATGATAAAAAAAATAACAATTGTAGTATTTCTTTTGCTTGGATTGATGGTAAAGGCGCAAGAAAAAAAAATTAACTTTTATCCTAACCTGGCTGTTGATCTTGGTGGGGCAATTCCTTTTCCATTATCTGATATCCCTGATGGAGCAGGAGGGACTCCGCAGCCTTATCCTTCTTTAGGCATAGGGACTGAATATCAACTTAAAGAAAAATGGCAATTAGGGTTTGAAGTGAATTATCATTTGATCGCATTTTCGTCGACTGCAGATGTTGTTAGCCAACCCTTTTATTTCGACGATGGTTCGGCCCAGTATTATACCGGTTATACTGAAGCAGATGTTGAATTACGTTTTGTTGAATTTCCATTATTGGCTTTTTATGAATTAAAAGAAGGACGGAGATTTTTGTTTGGCGCTTATTACTCCACAATTTTGGAAAGTAAATTTATTACCAAAGGAATTAACGGTATATACTCGCCCAATAAAGAAGATACCGATAATGCTGTTTTGCCCGGGCCTGAAGTTACCATTACCTACAATTTTAATGCATTTATGGATACATACGATTGCGGCCTGCTGATTGGCTACAGTTATGATATCAATTCAAGATTTTATTTGTGGGGGCGTTTAAATGTTGGATTTAAAAGTATCTTTGTAAAAAAATTCGAAAATATTGATTATGAAATGTACCAGGTTAGAATTAATTTGGGTGCATCATTCAAATTAAGAGATTAAATCAAAATCAAAAAAATATTAATTATGGATTTTTTATCAGGATTAGATACACAGTTATTTAATTATGTAATATTACCGTTACTTATATTTTTCGCTCGTATTACCGACCAAACCATTGGTACAATAAGGCTGATATATGCTGCAAAAGGTTATAAATACCTGGCACCTGTTGTTGGGTTTTTCGAATCGTTGATTTGGCTTACAGCCATAAGCCAGATTATGCAGCATCTCGACAATATTTATTGTTACCTTGCATTTGCGGGAGGATTTGCCATGGGAAATTTTTTTGGTATTTACCTGGAGCAAAAAATTTCGATTGGTGTAGTTTTGGTTCGTATCATTTTAAAACAATATGACCCTCTTTTGGGAGAAAATATAAAGGCATCAGGATTTGGTTTTACTTTGATGGATGCTGTGGGACGCGAAGGTTCGGTAAAACTCATGTTTTCAACCATTCATCGAAGGAATTTAAAAAAGTTTCTAAAAATTGTTGAAGATATTCGCCCCAATGCATTTTTTACGGTCGAAGATATCAGGCAGGTTAAAGGCAATGTGTTTGAAAAAACGAAACGACCCAGTGTTTTTAGCCGTTTAAACCCACAAAACCGCAAAGGAGCATAGAAAAATGACTATTGATTATTGTATATTGATTATTGATGATTGATTATTGATGATTAATTTTTTGTTATTTTATCATTGCATCATTGCATCATTGCATCATTGCATCATTGAATCATTGCATCATTGCATCATTGCATCATTGCATCATTGCATCATTGCATCATTGAATCATTGAATCATTAAAACATGGAAACACTCCGCTTTATTACCCATTACGGAATGCACTATTTGTTGCCTTTTATTATTGCTCTGATATTTTTTAGAAAAAAATTCTGGAAGGCATCATTGATAATATTGGCAGCTAACCTGATCGACCTGGATCATTTACTGGTAACGCCAATTTTTGATCCAGGCCGGTGTAGTATAGGTTTTCATCTGCTTCACTCTTTCCCCGCAATCATCATTTATATTGCATTATTACTGGTACCAAAAGCACGGTTAATTGCCATTGGTTTACTGCTGCATATTTTTACTGACTTTGTTGATTGTTTGTGGATTTAAAACAATACGTTGTATTATTTGATCAAAAGCATATCTTTGCAAAAAAATAAATATAATTATTAAGATGAAAATAGCAGTTCCAACACAAAATAATTTAGTTGACGGTCACTTTGGCCATTGTGAGTTTTATACCATTTACACTATTGATGACAATAAAAATGTGGTAAACAAAGAATTAATGCCATCGCCACAAGGATGTGGATGCAAATCGAATATAGCAGGAGTGCTTCGCCAGATGGATGTTTCTTTAATGTTAGCAGGCAATATGGGCGAAGGAGCATTTCAAATGTTGCAAATGCAAGGAATACAAGTTATCCGTGGTTGCAGTGGAGATACGGACAAAGTCTTACAAGAATATCTGGAAGATAAAATAATTGATAATGGAAAACTTTGTTCGCATCATGGACATAACCATGAACGCGGGCATTCTTGCAATCATTAAATAAATTATCGAAAATCCTTATTTTGCTTTTAAATAAGTTAGAATGATTAAAAATCTGTTTGTTTGCTCACATCATTTGATTGGTTGAAACAAATAGATTGTAACTCTGTCAAGCTCTACTTAGTTCCGACTCATTTTGCTCAACTTTGCTATCATGTTACTATACAGAAGCAAAATTAGGACGGAACATAAAAAACATATGCTTCTTAAGCAAATAAAATCAAAAAAAGCAAACCAAAATTATTTTTTTGATGGTAGTGTAAATTAGTTTGTGTAAACTCATTGATAACTGTGTTTAAGTTTTTTCCAGCAGGGATATTTCGGGATATAAAATTTTATAATTAATCTTTAATACAACGAACAGATGCTCCAGTATCCATAGTATTATTAGGCGAATAGAAATTATCATCACCTGCTACAACATTAGCAACATTTGCATTTGTACTATTATATATGCTTGATGACCACCATAATGCAACATTTCCAATACCTCCAAATATTCCGCCACTACTTGGTGATCTGTTTCCACCTGGAAGAGCTGTAAATCCGAATTCGTCAGTTGCACCTGTATTAGGGCTATTCCAGTGGTCAAGTCCTATTTCTTTAAGTTTGCCACCTGATACATTCGATCCTCCCAAATAATCGCTTAATTCAATCCACTCAGCATAACTGGGCAAATGCCAACCATCAGGACAAACGCCCTGGACTCCACTGGGATTTAAATTACTACTTGATTCTCCATTAAGTGCTGCTGAAAAATTGTATAAAACTCCGTATGTATTATAATTAGAATTAGCCATTGCAGCATCTACATCTGTACCATAATATCCATAAACATAATAATAAGGAATTGTTGTAGAGCCTTGAGTTGAAGAAACAACAGAAGGCAAATACTTCAAATTCTCACCCATCCATATCTGTTCTCCAATTTTTTCAGCAGAATAATGATTATTATCCCTTGAATCTGTAAACCCAAATTCAAGAACAATTATTTCATCTAATAGATTAACTTTGGCAGTCAATTCATCAATTTTTGTAGACAATTCATCAACATAAGCTTTTGTGGCCGCATCCTGATCATTCACAGGATCAGCAACATTTGTGATCGTATTATTATTTAAATTTATATTTCCTGCTACATCAAGTTTTGTAGTAGGATTAGTTGTTCCAATACCGACATTTCCAGAACCGGTAATGCGCATCTTTTCTTGTGTAATAGAATCGTTATCATTTACTCTACTATTACTTCCTACATGAAAAGCCAGATACTCAAATCCCCAAGCTCCCCCATTAAATCCTGAGACGATATCAGCAGCTCTTCTGGCTCCATTATCCGAGCCACCTTCAAAGGTTGGATAAAATGAATATACAGCTTTCAAACCCTGAGCTGTGCTATTTGTCCAAGACTGAATTTGTCCACTAGAATTATTTATTCCATCAAGGGTTATTCCTTTTATTGGCCCTACAACTTCAAGTTTTCCTGTTGGATTCGTTGTTCCAATACCCACATTCCCAGTATCATAATAAATATTACTGTCATTTGTTGTCCATTGACTGTTAAGAATGGCCGGTTTGTTAGTCAAATCATTATAATCGCCACTAAAACCATTGCCAGCTATTTTGGAGTATAATGCATAAGGTACACTTAAAATTTGAGTTGTACCAGAAATTGTATAATTTGTACCTCCTGTAATATCAATTTGTGTTTTAATAAAGTAGGTACCATCTGACCAGTCAATTGTTGAAATATCTCCGGAAACAACTGTTCCATTACCAATTTTTATAGAAACTAATCCATTAGCATTGGTTGTAGGATTTTGAGTTTCAATATAAACTGAAGAACCCTCAGCTGAATTATGTAATATACTAATTTTAATACCAATCGTTGTATTTACAACTAACTGATCACTGCTATTGCGAACTACAGCCTGATAACTTATTAATTCAGGAACCTGTGCTTGAATTATTAACGAAGCAATTATTGCAACAAATAAAGTAAATATCTTTTTCATATGGCTATTAATTTAGTTTTTAAATATTTTGAATGTTTTTATCTCTTTATGATTTTCTTCAACTTTCAATATATAAAAGCCGGAAGTATAATTATTCATTTCTATTGTAATAACACTTTCGGTAATTTTATTACTCATCAATAATTGCCCATTCATATTAAAAAGTTTGTAGCTTAAAATTCTATTTCTCAAATGCCCAACTTTTAAGTTTAAACAACTGGAAGTTGGATTTGGAAAAACAGAATAATGCATATCAATTTCATTACCCTCAGGTAAAGATGTTAAAACAAAAATTTCGTAAGGTTGCTGAATGCCTTCTATTACAATTCCATCGGAACTGTTATTTGTTAAATAAAGCACTTGGCCTAAAGAATATTCGATTGTTCCACCAGAGCCCATTCCTCCTGCCCCCGCAGAATTAATCGTTTCTTGTGAAAAGGAGTAATTATATGTAGTTAAAACAATAATTACTCCTGTAATACACATTTTAAATAGTTTTTTTTTCATGTATTATAATTATTAGTTTAAAAAATAATTTTTAATTATTTTTAATAACTTTCTATTTTTCAGCGCACTTACAAAAAAATAGTTAACACAAATTTATGCTAACTATTTTTGATTAAATTGTAAAAATCTGCCACTTAAGAATTAAATAAGTAGGGACGCATTAAATAGAATTTTCCACTGGTGTGTTTGAGAAAATCTTTGGGTGTAAATTTCATAATACTTTTAAAGTCATGAATAAAATGAGATTGATCATAATAACCGCAGGTATAAATTAGTTCGCTCCAGTTTACTTTATTGCTAGAATTTATAAATCTGCAAACTTTATTAAATCTTATAATTTTCAAATAATTTTTGGGACAAATTCCTATTTCATCAGTAAAAAGCCGATGAATAGTTCGGTACGATAACTTTGTATAGTTAACGAGCTCGTCAACAGTAAGGATTCCTTTTTTCTGTTTACAAAAATCAAGAATATAATCTAATCTTTTGTAATTTTCATTTACTTTTGTGGATTGAAAAAATACTTCGAAAAAACAATTTAAATATTGAATAGTTTCTTGTATTTCTATTTTTGTTTGCAGGATTTTTTTCAAATCTTTTCCCTTTGAGCCCCACAAATTTTCCAGTTCAATAAATTGTTTCTGTAATTTTGATAACGGGATATCGAATAAATACTTGCTTGCCGAAAATTTAAGTTGTATTAAGATGCTTGAATAATGAGTATCTTTTGTCAAAGGCTTTATCAAAGGTTGATCAAAGAAATCAAAAATGCCAAATAAAAAATGTTTAAAATATATTTCCTGATGTTTTCTTTTTATGGAAATACAACTTTTTCCTAAACACAAATAAATTTCCAAATTTCCATTAGGGAATGGATGTAAATATTGATCGCATAATTTGTTTGCAGGAAAAGAAAAATAAATATAACCTTCAATAAATGATCTTAAACTTTTAGAAGGTAAAAAATGATGCAAATTAGCAGCATCAAAATATTCAACATAATGATCATTCATGTTATTTTTCAAAATATTAAAACAAGTTACAAAATAACAAATTAACAATCAATAGCTTATCAAATTATTTAATCTTCATCTAATAAATCAGGGCGTAGTCGTTTGGTTCGTTCAATCGATTGTTTTTCTTTCCATTTGTCAATTTCTTTGAAATTGCCTGATAAAAGAACATCTGGAACTTTCCATCCTTTATATTCTGCCGGGCGGGTATAAACTGGTGGTGCTAATAAGTTGTCCTGGAATGAGTCGGTTAGGGCAGAAGTTTCGTCGGAAATTACACCGGGAATTAATCGAACAACACTGTCTACTATAATTGCTGCAGCGAGTTCACCTCCACTTAAAACATAATTTCCAATGGAAATCTCTTTGGTGATTAAATGGTCACGAATGCGCTGGTCAATTCCTTTATAATGGCCGCAAAGAATAATTATATTTTTGAATGTAGCCAGCTTATTGGCTTCTTTCTGGGTATATTGTTCCCCATCGGGCGAAGTATAGATTATTTCATCGTAATTACGTTCAGCTTTTAATGCAGCAATTGCTTTATCAATGGGTTCTATCATCATTACCATACCCGCATCGCCACCAAAAGCATAATCATCTATGCTTTTATATTTATTGGTTGCATAATCGCGTAAATTATGGATAAAAATTTCTACCGCTTTTTTTTCTTTGGCCCGTTTTATAATACTGTGATTTAAGGGACTTTCCAACAACTCCGGTAAAGCGGTAATAATATCAATTCTCATATTCAACTTATTTATTAACTGCAAAAATACAAATAGATTCAAATCAAACCTAACGATCATAATCCTTAAATCATCGAATGAATTGTTTTGATGTAGATAATTATAAGGGTTAATGAATTAAAATTCGTCTGATAATTATTTTTGCTTTTGAATTTTATTGATTAATTCAAGCCAAAATGACACACTGCACCTAATCAAGCAAGTCAAATTGGCACTAAATTAAAAATTTACAGCCAAATTACACCTTATTTTCAATTGGCATATCATTTGAAAAGATATCATCAGAACAAATTAATTTAATTTAAACTAAATAATAATAACATAAATTTATAAAGCTATGACACTAGTAAGAATGAACAGACCAGTATCTCAGATGAATAGAGATAACCATTTCAGGACATTTTCAGATTTAATGAATGATATGTTTACTGAAGAGAGATTAAGCAACAAACCGGATTGTTCAACACCGCCGGCAAACATTATCGAATCTAAATTTGATTTCAGAATTGAGATTGCAGCGCCCGGATTTGAAAAGTCTGATTTTAAAATCGACCTGGATAAAAATTTGTTAACCATTTCTCTTGATAAAAATGTTGATGAAAATGAAGATGAGAAATGTAATTACAAAGAATTTAATTACAATAAATTCAACAGGTCATTCAGATTATCGGATAAAATTGATACAGAAAAGATCAATGCTATTTATAAAAATGGATTGTTACAAATTGTAATGCCTAAAAAGGAAGAGGCTATAGAAAAACCAGCACGGCAGATTAAAATTTCATAACAATCATATATTTCCGATTAATAATCAAAAACATCCTGACAAATTTCGCCAGGATGTTTTTTTATGATTATTTAGAAAGCATCTCTTCAATTCGATCCAATCGTTTAAGTAACTCTGTGTTTTCTTTTTCAAGTTTTTCAATTTTTTGCTGCTGTTCTTTAATCGCTTCAACCAATACAGGTGTTAATTTTATGTAATCAACTGTTTTATATCCGTTAGCACTTTCAGAAACTAATTCAGGAAGAACTTTTTCAACATCCTGGGCAATTAGCCCTATTTGTTTCCTGTTTTTAAAATTATAATTACTAATTGCTTCATCAGTCCAGTCAAAATAATAGGGAATTAAAGATTGAATCATATCTAATCCGGAATTTATTGTAACCAGATTCGTTTTTAAGCTAATATCTGAAGGACTTCCGTAATCAGCTTCAACAGTGCCAGTAACCTGAAGATCACCGTAAATTCTAACTAATTCATTATCAAACTCGCCATAAATAAGTGGAGAAGTTGAGTTATTGGCAATAAATAATTTATGGGAACCGTCAGCTCCAAATCCTGCTTCGTAACCAATACAAACATTATAATCTCCTAATTTACTTGTGTATCCTCCTCCACCAGCACTTGATCCAATAAACACATTATAATTACCGGCAGACTGTCCTCCCCAGCTCGATCCTGCTCCGGTACCAAAAATTGTAGTATAATCACCTGTAATGTTTCTGCCCGCATCAATTCCAACAATAGCAGTTCCAAATGTTTCGTAATTTTCAACATAAGCATTCATCCCTGAACGGTCTCCAATGCTAATATTGTCATCTCCGGTCATATTTTTCCCGGCTTCGCTGCCAATTAAAATACTGTGTGTACCTCCTGTAGACTTTTCGCCAGCAAAGTTTCCAATAAATATATTATCATATCCACCTTCCCATTTAAAACCGCTTCTGTTGCCGATAAAAACATTGTCTCTACCCAAAATATTTGAATAGCCGGTTTGAAAACCAAGAAATACATTACTGTTTCCTTCGGTAGTGTTTGTTC
>JBKHIH010000125.1:0-4756 GCA_046538755.1 Thiohalospira sp. | reverse complement strand
TTTGCCAACGAGAACGAAAGTTTAGGAGAAGACCTTTACGAGATTCACGATGATTGGAACATTATATTAGCCAATGAGACCCAATTGCATTTGAAAGACGAGGATGAGCGGTTCGAGTTACAAAAAGTGATTAAATGATCGTCCGGTGAAAACGGTAGTTTTTAAAAAAGGCTGTCCATGGCATGGCAGCCTTTTTTTTTAGTTGAATAAAAAATCTGATGAGTATAGGTAAAAATAAATTTTCATATTATATTGCTATTGAATTCATCGAACTTTTGTTAATGGTAGTGACCGGGCGAAGCCGTGGGTGATGTGGAAGGTAGGATGATGGTTGTGTGTAGTACGATGTATTGCAAACGGAATTAACAAAAAAAGTGGAGTCCAGAACCCACTTAAAATAACGGGGTGTATTCCGAAAAGCCTTATGAGTAGGATAATCAATTCATTATAAAATCATTAACTATGAGAACTTAATAATTTGAACAACACATTGGCAACTGAATTAATTCTACTTTGTCAGATTAAAAAAAGAATATAACCAGTTTGAAGAACAGCAAAAACTGGCTATATTCGCTGTATGATTAGTTATTGTTTTAATATCGATATTTTACTGATTCTTCACAAGGAAGAGCAGTAAAAACCATCAAAAAAAGAAAAATCACAATGAAACTAACGGGGGTAGTTTTAATACCTACCCCGACAAATATTATTCGCTTTTAGATGACTTAAGCCAATATTTATTAGCCTACAGAGACTTATTCAAGTCAACAACAAGAGAAAGTTTTAAGATTGTCGTACATTACACCAAAGGTCTTTTCAAATGTGAAAAGAAAAAGGGTACTTGTACAGGAATAGCAGAAAGAATTGAGGGTTTCAATCACCAATCCTTGAACCATTTAATTTCAGATGGGGTGTGGAATTTTCAAGCTGTAATGGATCAAATAGCCAGAAGAGTAAATGATTTTTTCACCAAACTATGTATGGATGCTGATGTATGCTTATTATTAGATGAAGTGGGGGTTCCTAAAAAGGGGGATAAATCAGCTTGTGTTGGCCGTCAATGGCTTGGCTGCCTGGGTAAGCAAGATAATGGACAGGTAGCAGTAGGATTGATTGCATGCTGCAGGCATTATTACAGCATGATCAATTTGCGATTATTTATGCCAGTGGCCTGGCAAAATGATAAAAACAGGAGAGAAAAGGCTAAAATTCCAGATGAAGTTACTCACCAGACTAAACCGGCTATTGGTCTGGAGATGATAAAGAAAGCCATAAACGAGGGTTTCAAATTTTCCTGGGTTGGTTTTGATGCTTTATATGGAATGGATTTTAGCTTCCTGGCCGCGTTGGATGAATTGAAAGTGACGTTTATGGGTGAGGTAAGAAAGAACCTGAGAATATTTTTGGATGAGCCATCCTTGCAAGTTCCGGTAAAAAAACCTGGTTCTAGAGGCAAAAAGCCCCAAAAATTAAAACCTGATAAGCAGAGTACTAGTGTTGAGAAGTATGCTAAAAGCCTAAGTAAACAGGATTGGTCATTGGAAACATTTAGAGATGGTACCAAAACAAAAAAGCAGGCATGGTTCCATAAAAAGTTAGTATGGCTGTGGGATGAAGACAATAATTATTTTCAATGTTACAGCCTTTTAATCAGAAAGGATTCAGCAGGAATAAAATACTCACTAACAAACGCAGATCAAAAAACACCTTTAGTGAGGCTTGCCTACATGCAGGGACAGCGATATTTTGTTGAGAAATCATATAAAGAGGCCAAAAACCAGGTAGGAATGGGAGACTATCAAGTAAGGAGTTGGAACGGGTTTCATCGTCATATGGCTCTATGCATGATGGCATTAAACTTCATGATGGAGCAAAAGAAAGAACTAAAAAAACACCTGCCATATATAACAGCCGAAGATATAAGGCAAATAATAGCTTATATAATCCCAGAAAAACATAATTCTATTGAAAGCCTATTAGCACATATCGAAAACAAGCATAAAATATATAGCAAGCAAATTGTAAAGGCACGAAATAAAGAAGACCCCTATCTTGCTCAGGCTGTAGCATAAAACGATATAAATAAAAATAATTTCTTTCAAAATCTATGACCCAATAAATTAGTTGGAACAGGATTACTATGGCTTCAACACGACCAAACAGGGAAAATGGAGAGGTTTTAAACCATAAAAATTTAAAATACTAAGCAGATTGTGGTTAGTTGAATTAAAATAATTGAAGAAAATGATTTTTGTATAGCTGGATTTGTAGATAAATTCTGCTATCTTAGAAATCTGACAAAGTAGAACTAATTGAAAATAGGTAAAACGAGTCGAACTTCCAGCTTTGAACTTCCAGCTTCGAGCTCCTAGCTTCCAGCTTCGAACTCCGAATTCTCGATTCACCAATTCACCAGTAACCTTTTTTTTAAATCAATATGGAACAGGAAACTTTAATTACAATAAATCCAGACATTCGATTTGGAAAGCCTTGCATTAATAATACCAGGATAGCTGTAGTAGATATATTAGAATGGCTAGCATCTGGTATGACTTATGAAGAGATATATGAAGATTTTCCCGAAATTGAAAAGAAACATATTTTGGCTGCACTTGCCTTTGCAGCGAAAAGGGAAAATTTAACCAAGATTACTACCGTTTAATACATTTTGAAATTATTATTTGATGATAATTTGTCCTGGAGGCTGGTAAAGCTTTTATCTGAAACATTTCCTGCTTCAAAATTAGACAAAAAGGAAGCCACAAAATATATAAGCACCCAATTAAGCCAGGAATAGTTGTTGTACCTGATCATGGCGGGAGCAAAGATTTATCATTAGGTACTGAAAATAGTATATTAAAACAAGCAGGACTCAAATGAAGAACTACACTATAATAATTGAAAAAACAGCTACTGGCTTTAGTGCCTATGTTCCAGATTTACCTGGATGTATTACAGTTGGCGACACCCATGAAGAAACTAAAGCTCATATGAAAGAAGCAATTGAATTATATATTGAAGAACTAAAATCCAATAACATGACTGTTCCTGAGGCTACAACTAAATCTGATATAGTTTCTGTATGAATACTTTAGTTCAGGTTTTTTAGCTATTAGATAACTAATTGCTCCGAACGCTGAACTAGCAATTCGATTCAACAGTTAAACCAGCAACCAGCAACAAGCAACAAGTAACAAGTAACCAGCAACAAAGCAACCAGAACCAAGCAACCAGCAAATAGCAACCAAAACGAGTAACAACCAATGAAACCTATACATTTAGACCTGGAGATCAATCCTGAATTATTAATATCTTTAAATAAGACAGAAAAAGAATTCAGCAAAGAAATAAAAACCTGGGCTGCAATAAGTCTGTATCAATTCAACAAATTGAGTTTAGCCAGGGCAGCAAATTTGGCAGGGTATCATAGATATGATTTTGAAAAATTGCTTGCTGATCTGGAAATCCCTATCTCTCAACTGGATATTAATGATATAAAAAAGGATATTGATTTGCTGGAAAATATGTAAATGCTTCTAATTGCCGATACAAGTCCAATTATTTCATTAATCCTGTTGAATCAACTGAACTTGATTCAGTTAATGTTCAAAGAATATTATTTACCAGTAGCTGTTTGGCAAGAGCTAACTTCTCACCAGGAAATAGCAAATTATCGAACTGAACTTAAAATACTCAAAGCCAGAGTTAAAAAATAAATAAACAATATATAAGTTTTCCTGGTATAGATGCAGGTGAAACTGAAGCAATTATACTTTATCAGGAAACGAAAGCCGATGCATTATTAATAGATGATAGAAAAGCACGTGGCATTGCTGAGATGTTTGAAATTAAATGTTTTGGAACATTATCAATATTAGTAACGGCAAAGAAAAAAGGATATATTAAAGATTTGAGGTCATTATTTCTGCAGTTATTATTTCATAAAAGATATTTTTCCAGAAATCTTTTAAATGAAATCTTAACATTAAATAACGAAGATCCTATATAAAGATAAATCAAGTGCCTCCGGCTACACAACATAGCGTAAGATTTACGAACGGGCATAAAGCCTAATTGCTAATTGAAAAAAGGTAAAACGAGTCGTACTTCGAGCAACAAGAAACCAGCAACCAGTAACCAGTAACCAGTAAAATTTATGAGAGAAATAAGCAAACAATATATTATTGACGAAAACAATAAAAAAGTAGCTGTTCAAATTTCAATAGCTGACTTCGAAAAAATTGAAAAGACACTGGAGGATTATGCTTTGGGTAAATTAATAGAAGATACTGATGACCAGGAAAACCTTTCTGTACATGAGGCTGAAGTATACTATCAGAATCTTTTAAAGAAAAATGAAGGTAAAGATAAATAAAAGATTCTTAAAAGATTTATCTGGTCTACCACCCACGACAAAAAAACAAACAGAATTATTTGCATTTGAAGAACTTGAAAAAGCCAAAGATTTTTATCAACTAGGGTTTGAAAAATTAAAAGGATAGTACCTATTATAAAAAACGATTTGGTAATTATAGGATTGGAGCTAAATATTCTGATGATGTTCTGATTTTATCCAGGATATTACATAGAAAAGATATATATAAGTTTTTTCCTTAAGTACAAAAATGTAGAAAATAATGAAGGTACTTCGAGCTTCCAGCTCCGAAATCCCAACTTTCAACTCCGAACTAAATGTACTTTCAGCTTTGAGCTTTGACCTTTCAGCTAAATAAACAAGCAACCAGCAACCAGCAAC
>JBKHIH010000071.1:0-20431 GCA_046538755.1 Thiohalospira sp. | reverse complement strand
AAATATAAATCACTAATAATGAATTATTTGCGTTTTTTAACTGTCAAAGTCAAGAGTAGCGATTTTATTCATTACTTCAGTTTGTTTTTGGATCGATTCTTTATGAACCAACTGAAGTAAATTTTTTATAAAATCTTCTGATAATCCGAGCTTTTTAGGGTTAATGAAGCCTGTAATAAAATTCTTTCTAATCCTGTAATGGAGGGTTATGATTATATGCTTAAAGAAATAAAATAAAATTTCTTATCATTCAGGTTTCTTTTTTGTAGTAGCGATTTTATTCATTACTTCAGTTTGTTTTTGGATCGATTCTTTATGAACCAACTGAAGTAAATTTTTTATAAAATCTTCTGATAATCCGAGCTTTTTACCCAGTTTAATTCTTGTATTTATAATTTTTTCCCATCGCCTTAACTGAAGGATGGTTACTTCGTTTTTACTTTTATATTTCCCTATTTCTTCCACAATACCCATTCGAAGCGATAGCAACTCCAGTATTTGCTGATCTATAGAATCGATTTTGTTTCGCAGGTTTTCTAATATACTTATAAAGTTTTCATCTTTTACTAATGTTGTTCTGTAAACTAATTGATTTAGCAACCTGGTTAATTGGCCTGGTGTTAGTTGCTGGTTCATATCGCTTAGTGCAGCAGATGGATTAATATGCGTTTCTATCATCAATCCATCCATATTTAAATCCATGGCTTTTTGTGCAATTTCAGGAATAAATTCTGCATTACCTGCAATATGGCTGGGATCACAAATGATTGGCAAACTATGGCAAAGGCTTTTTAACTCAATGGGTACTTCCCATTTAGGAATATTACGCAACGTAGTTGCTTCAAAAGGGTAAAACCCACGATGGACAGCAGCAAGTTTATTGATTCCCGCCTTATGAAATCTTTCCAGAGCACCCACCCATAGATTGATATCAGGATTGATCGGGTTTTTTACCATTACAGGTTTATCATATCCTTGTAAACTATCAGCCAGTTCCTGCACAGAAAACGGGTTAGATGTTGTTCTGGCACCAATCCACAAAATATCAATGCCATATTTTATTGCTAAATGAACATGCTCGGGATTAGCTACTTCGATGGTAGTTAAAAGGCCTGTCTCTTTTTTTACCTCTTGCAGCCATTTGAGTCCCTTTTCGCCCACACCTTCAAAATTCCCAGGGCGTGTACGCGGCTTCCATATTCCTGAACGGAATACTTTTACTTTACCCAGCGCAGCAATTTCAAGCGCTGTTTGTATCAACTGTTTTTCGGATTCGGCACTGCATGGGCCTGCAATAATTAAAGGCTCTGCTATTCCTTTGAACCAGGAGCTTATTTTTGATATGTTTTTGAGTTTGGTCATATGAATAAATATTTATAAATCATTGAGATTTAGGAATTCTAATAAAGAGATATGTTTAATACCATCATATGAAGCCGTAGTTGGAAAGTCATCCATAGTAACAACATATTTTGGATAATTATCCGGAATTTGTTTCAAATTCCCAAACTCACGATCTATTACTTTTCGACTTGAAAGTAAATATGCCACTTGAATGTAAACATATTCATTATTTTTTTTTGCAATAAAATCAATTTCTTTTTGCCCATTTTTCCCTACATACAATGAATATCCCAAATATTGCAAATGATTACAAACTATATTTTCTATTATCTTACCGATATCATCTGGCCTATACCCAAGAATTGAGTTGCGCAGCCCCAAATCTGTAAAATAAAATTTTTCACCGCTTTCAAAAATTTTCTTTCCCTGAATTTCCTGTCGCCTGATTCCCTTAATAAAATATGCTTGTTTAATATAATCAATATAATTAATGATTACCGGAACTGATTTACTGTTTTTTTGAGATTTCATGTAATCGGCAATTTTATTGGCAGAAGTAACACTACCTGTATTATCTGCCAAATATTGCATAATATTTTCGAGAAAAGGAATATCTCTTATTTTATTTCGACTAATTACATCGCGAAAAAGAATCGTTGCATATATATTTTTTAAATAGTCAAAAATGACTTCATCATTCCATGGTAAATTAATCAAATAAGGTAATCCCCCATATTTTATATATGAGTTTAAACTGTCACGGTTATTTGGTAACTGATGAATATCGATAAATTCAACAAAAGATAAGCTATGTATTCTGATTTCTATCTGCCTTCCGCTTAAATAAGTAGCAAGTTCTCCGGAGAAAACGGCGGAATTACTGCCTGTACAATAAATATCATAATTCCCTTCTGATAGTAAACTACGCAGTGCTTTTTCGAATCCTTGAATTTCCTGCACTTCATCTATAAATAAGTAGTTCATTTTATCGCTACTTCTATCTTTTACATATTCTAAAAATTGATGATAATCAGTAAGAAAATCAAACTCATATTTTTCTTTATCAATAAAAATAATTTGGTTTTCAGGAAATTCTTGATGCAAATTGTCTTTTATCTGTTTTATAAAATAGCTTTTGCCAACCCTTCGTTGACCGGTAATTACTTTTATAAGCTGCTTATTTACATAAGGTTCAATTCGCCGGTGATATTTCTCTCGTTTGTAATTCATGTTATATGATATAATTAACAAAACTACGCAAATATACAAATTTATTAAACATATTTAATAAATCATACAGAAAAGGAATTTTTATTAAGTATACTTTAGACTTTGGTAAAGTAACAAAATAATGTGATCTTATCGAAAATGTTAACATTAAAAAGAATTGCAGGCTTTTATATCCCCGGCTGGAATACTTGGACCCTCAATAATTAATGGTGCGTGTTCCTTAATGCGAGAAACCATTTTTGAACAGAGATAATATGTTTAAGTTTAACCATTCTTTATCAATTACGCCGATAAAGTTAATGATTTTACTGAGGATAAATACAAATCATATGGCTATTTATCGTTCACAAATTGCTCATTATATTTTTTTATAGCAAAAACCGAAAGTTTATAACTTATCCATATTAATACCGGCCAACTAAAAAGCCAAAGAATTTCTGTCCAATACATATATCGTTTATTTTCAGGTTAATTGTTTTTTTATTTTAATAAACATGAATGTCTTCATTCATTTCGTTTGAATCAATTTTTTTGTTGTTTATGGCTTTCCATGCATACCATATATAGGCGGCAACAAAAGGAACCATTAATGATGCATAGCTCATAGCTGTTAATGTATATTTACTTGATGATGCATTTTCTATGGTTAATGAGCTCTGCAGATCGAAGGTTGACGGATAAAATGCTGTTTGATTAAATCCAGCAATTAAAAATAATGCAAGAACAGTTAATATAGTTCCCGGACCGGCAAACCAAATCCCGTTGGAGCATGCTTTATGAATTGATTTTCCTATACCAAATAAAACCAAAAGCACGCCTAAAATAAAAATTACAGATAGCCAAGGCATTTGCAAAAAGTTTATCAGGTATTTGTTGGGCTCCATAAAAACCTCTTTGGTTTCTGGGTGGTAAGCAAACCCATCTATAAGCAGAAGCCATATAATAAAAATTAAAAAGAAAACTACAAAAGGTATTGCATTAAAAAATAACTTCTTTTTGGCCCGTGATATAATATTATCTTCATCAATATTATTCATAAAGTAAAGGATTCCAAGGGTTCTGGATAGAAAAAATACAGCAAAACCAAGCGAGAGGTTATGTGGGTTTAGCGCCAGTTCTAACCCTCGGGCAGAACCTTTCCAGAATGATGAGTTCATATCACTAACATAAAATTCTGATCCGGTAAAGAATGTAGCCAAAGCCGTTCCAAGTAAAATAGTTCCCAGTGCACCATTAATAAAAAGGAATAATTCATAGGTTTTAGCCCCCAGAAAATTATCAGGTTTAGACCTGTATTCGTATGAAATGGCCTGAATAATGAATGCAAACAGGATAAGCATCCACACCCAGTAAGCGCCACCAAAACTTGTAGCATAAAACAACGGGAAAGAAGCAAAAAAAGCTCCGCCGAAAGTTACCAGGGTTGTAAACGTAAATTCCCATTTTCGGCCTAAAGAATTAACCAGCATGCGGCGTTCCATATCTTTTTTTCCTAAAGTATAAATCAGGGTCTGTCCTCCCTGAACAAAAAGCAGGAACACAAGTGTTGATCCGAGCAATGAGATTATTACCCACCAGTATTGTTGTAATGCTAAATGCGATAACTTTTCAAACATTTTAATGCCCTCCTTCTTTAGGTCCGATTTTTATTTGTTTGGTCATAATTTTTAATTCAGCAATGAGTAGTGCGGTAAAGATAAAAGCAAACAGCCAAAAAGTAATTTGTACGGCACTGGCATCAATATTTGACACTGCCGCAACGGTAGGTAATAAATCCTGAATGGTCCATGGCTGGCGGCCCACTTCGGCCACAATCCAACCAGCCATAGTGGCAATATAAGCTAAAGGAATAGTAATTATCGACAACCTTAAAAGCCATTTGTTTTTTTCCAGCTTGTCCTGAAAAACTAGTAATAACACAGCAATAAATAGAATTACAAAATAAAAACCCAATCCAACCATTAGATGAAAACTGTAAAAGGTTAACGGAACATTTGGGATGATACTATTAGGGTCGTTTAAAAATCCATATCCAAAATATTGGAAATTATCTTTAAAAACAATTAATGATTGCTCTTTAATGCTATCGTTTCCGTTTTCTTTAGCTTTTTTAAATTCTGCTAGCGCATTTATTGCAATTTTGCCTTTCTCCATTTTTTCCATTGCAGAAATAGCAGTCTGGTTTTCTCCGTTATTGTCTGTATATTGATAACCTCCTTCGACTAAGTCTTTAACTCCCGGTACAAAAGCATCTACATCACGATAACCTAAAAAAGAAAGTAATTTGGGGATTTCAATTTTAAAAACAAATTCATCTTTATCATCGTTGTATTGTTTTCCTGGTGTTGTCATTCCTAAAACTACAACTCCAGCACCTTCTGTTCCATTGTAGAGGCCTTCCATTGCCGCTAGTTTCATGGGTTGCTTTTGCGCTACCTGGTAAGCCGATCCATCGCCGGTATAAATCAGGAATAAACTGCTTAACAATCCAAAAACAGCAGCAATAACCATACTGCGTTTAGCCATTAACTGTTCACGTCCTTTTAATAAAAACCAGGCACTAACTCCAATAACAAAAATAGATGCTAAAACAAACCCTGAAGTAATGGTATGTAAAAATTTATTTACAGCCACCGGTGATAAAAAAACTTCCCAAAAATTTAGCATTTCATTTCTTGCGGCATCCGGATTAAAATGCATCCCTACAGGATATTGCATCCAGCCATTGGCCACTAAAATCCATAAAGCCGATAAATTAGCTCCAATGGCCACAAGCCAGGTTGAAACAAGATGAAATTTTTTACTTACTTTATTCCACCCAAAAAACATGACAGCGATAAAACTAGATTCTAGGAAAAATGCCATAATACCTTCAATGGCTAGTGGTGCTCCAAATATGTCGCCTACGAACCATGAATAATTTGACCAGTTTGTTCCAAACTCAAATTCAAGGATTAATCCGGTTGCTACTCCAATAGCAAAATTAATTCCAAATAATGTCATCCAGAATTTTGTTGCTTTTTTCCATTCCGGATCACCGGTTTTATAGTAAATGGTTTCCATAAACGCTATAATAAAAGTGATACCAAGCGTTAACGGAACAAACAACCAGTGGTACATTGCGGTAAGAGCAAACTGCCCCCTCGACCAGTTTACCAGAGCAAAATCAATGTTTTCAATCATTATCTGTATTTTTAGGTTTTGTTAACTGTTCTAATACATAATCACTTTTCTGTTCATCGGTATCAAACTTTTCACCCAGAAAATCTTTGAAAAAGAAAAGTTTTAAAATTACAAACATGATAAAAAGTTTTATGAGGATTAAAGCCCATAACTTTTTTCCCAATGTCATGTTTTTAAATCCTTCGTAATAGAATAAAAATATTTTTTTAAAGATATTGTTTTTCATCATGTATGATAAATGTAATTGTATACCAAAGATAAAAAAAAAGAAAAAAGCAATGGAGTGCTTTTTTACGAATTATTAAATATTTTTAAATTAGCTGTTAATTTGTATAAAAAGTTAATTGTATTTTTTTGCATCAGAATAAACGTAGATAAAACCTTTTTGTGTTTCTTGTGATGAATCCTCAGAAGTTAAAATATAATAATAAATACCAGGGCTAACCATTGAACCTGAAGTATTTCTTCCATCCCAAACAATAATGGGTGCTTTTGTTTTAAAAACCAGTGTTCCGGTACGGCTAAAAATAGAGATTTCCAGAGGTGTAATTCCATTAGATTCAACAATAAAAAGATCGTTTACACCATCGTTATTTGGAGTGAAAACATTGGGTATTTTTAGAGTATCCTGTATGGAATGAATTTTTGTTTCGCTATATAAAGTAGCAGAAGATTTATCAGTAACATCTAAAGTGAATGAATAGGTTCCTGCTGCATCGAAAAAGTATGAAGCAGATGGTAAGTTATTTTCGAAAGGGAGTTCGTCGCCCGACCAATTGAAATCATAATTTGCAGTATCGCTAATATTAAAATCGGAAGTATCGCCCGCAATTATTTTTTGAGCCTGGCATTTAACTTCAAAGCTTGCAGCAGAGTGCAAAAACTTAATAGTAACCGCATCAATTTGTGAGAAACTTTTAAGTGATACGGTGATTAAAAGCAGTGTATAAATAAAAACTTTAGTTTGCGTCATTAAAAATCGTTTAATTCACGTAAATATATAAAATACCCGTTTATTATCTTAAATTTTTTCGGTTAATTTTTTAACCAACTTAAAATTATTGAAAAATTCTTTCAAAAATACTCTGATTATGGTGTAAGTTGGTATGGCCAGTATCATTCCTGTTATTCCAAAGAGGCTTCCTGCCATTAGTAATATTATAAATATTTCCATGGGATGTGCATTAACACTGCTTGAGTATATAACTGGCTGAAATACAACATTATCAATTACCTGAACGATGATAAAAACTAACAACATCCAACCTAATAAAGGGAGTAATTCGGAATAAAAGGGTAACTCTAAATGAGTAGTCATACCCATTATTAGCCCTAGGCTTGCGCCAATTATTGGGCCTAAATAAGGAATAATATTAAAAATACCTACAACAAGCCCTGTTAATAGCGCATCAGAAAAATCAAGCCCTACTATGGTTAATCCTGTGGATACCAGTATTATAATACAGGTGATCTGAACAATAATGCCAATAAAATACCTTGTTAATAACTTTTTTATTGATTTTAAAATATGCTCCACATTCAGCAAATATTTATCAGGCACAAATAAAAAAATACTATTATAAAATAGTCCTTTATCCTTTAAAAAGAAAAATGTCATAAATGAAATGGAAAAAGCAGCGATAAAAATATTTCCCAACAAGCTGGCCGTTGAACTAAAAAAATCAGAGAGTAAAGAAAAATTAAGAATTGACATTAACTTTTCAGATAAATATTGCTCAATTGATTTATCGGTTAATGCATTAACATTTAATTTAAGAAGGACTTGTTCAATTTTATCAATGGGGCCTTGAAATTTTAAAATTAATGAGTTAGCATCAATCGAAGAAATCTCTCTGGCCTGGTTGGCAATTAATGGAATAAAAACTCTAAAAAAGATGATTACCATGATCCACATAAAAATAAGTGTTGCAAGGGCAGATAGAACTCGAGGAATTTTAAATTTTCCTAAATGTAATTTATTTAGGAGATCTACTAATGGCCTGCCAACCAGTGATAGTACGCCTGATATAAGAATATAGGCAACGATAGATTTAAAGTACCATAGAATAAAGCCAATTATGGCAATACCAATTGCAATAAATAAATACCTTATTTTACCATTCATCGTTAAACTTTATTACAGATAAATCATCTAACCAAATGTTTTTTATTTGAGCCAAACTTATTAATTCAAAAATATTAATGAATACGTTAGGCTAAATTAAGTTTTTTTTACAGATAATAAAACAAATCAATCATTATTGGGAATTTAAAACAATTATAAAACAAACAACTGATTTGTTTGTAAAAATATAATAATTTATGTTTCAAACACATTTAGGCGAATTTGCTGCATTATTAACAGCTGGTTTCTGGACAATTACCGCTATAGCTTTTGAGTCGGCAGGGAAGAAAGTGGGGTCATTATCTACTAATCTTATCAGGCTTTTTATGGCTTTTATTTTTATTGGTATTTATGGTTTAATTACCCGTGGCTCGTTTATTCCTTTCGATGCTTCTGCCCATAATTGGATGTGGCTTTCCTTATCGGGGTTGGTAGGGTTTGTAATTGGCGATTTATTATTATTCGAAGCATATGTTGTTGTTGGTTCAAGGGTTTCGATGTTGATTATGTCGCTTACGCCGCCTATTACGGCTTTTATTGGGTGGTTGATTATGGACGAAGTTCTGACAATGCAGAATATAGCGGGTATGGTTTTAACCATCACAGGAATCATGCTGGTTGTTGTAGAAAGAAAATCGCACAAGTTGGGTGAAAAATCAAAGAAAAATAACAAAATGAAATTTTCGTATCCAATTGCCGGATTGCTATTAGCATTTGGTGGTGCTGTTGGGCAGGGAACAGGATTGGTGTTAAGTAAATTTGGAATGCAGGACTTTGACCCGTTTGCAGCAACACAAATTCGGGTGATTACAGGGTTTACAGGGTTTGCTATTTTATTTATATTTTTAAAACGATGGAAAAAAGTTCTTGAAGCATTAAAAAACAAAAAAGCAATGAGCCGTGTGAGTGTTGGTGCTTTTTTTGGCCCGTTTTTAGGTGTATCATTTTCATTGCTTTCTGTAAAACATACTACTACGGGTGTTGCTTCTACAATTATGGCTATTGTTCCTGTTTTAATTATTCCGCCTGCAGTAATTTTCTTTAAAGAAAAAATAACTTTGAAAGAAGTTATCGGTTCTGTTATAGCCGTAGGAGGGGTTGCTTTATTCTTTTTGTAAACGATTTTTTGTAAATTGCTCAAAAATCGTTTTTATGATACCTACATGTAAAACTTCGTTTAACAAAAACACGGATAAAAAAAATACTACAAACATTCAATATGTTCAAATTCAATTATATGTAGATTTTGCCCGGCCATTAAAAAACAATTATTTGCAGATTGAAAAAATTATATTGAGTATTTTCTTTTTATTGATATTGGGCTGTAATTCTGTAAATAAAACAAGTGATGTTGATTATGATAAAATGACTAAGGAAGAGTTTCTTAAACAACCATTTGGTTTTAAAGAGAATATTGAAAGTTTTACAAATAATACCGCACCTACATTTAGAAAACAGAAATTATTACGAAAAAACAAGCACTATCCTGAAAAAACAGATACGATTTATCAGTTTATTTATAAAAAATCTGAAATATTTTTTTACAAAACACATTTGGGCCAGGAATTTTTGCTTGCCGGAAAAATTTTAAACAAACAGATTAGCTTAACAAATGATATAAAAGTGGGGTTATCAAAAAAAGACTTTCAAAATCGATTTTCTGATGATTTGGAAATAAAATCTGACACCCTGGAAATGATTGGTGACGGGACAAAATATACCTTTATTTTTGATAACGATAAATTGTACCGGATTAATATTGACAACTATTTTGATTAATTATGATTGGTTGAATTCTGCAATAACAGTTTGTGCACCCTTTGTTTTATCTCCTAAATTAACTTTAATTTTTGCATCGAGTGGCAGAAAAACATCTAAACGGGAACCGAAACGAATAAAACCGAGTTCCGCATTTTGTTTTACTTTTAAATCTTTTCGGGCATAGGAAATAATACGCCGGGCAATAATTCCTGCAATTTGCCTGACCAGGATTTGTCTTTTATTATGGTCTTCAATTACTACTGATGTTCTTTCGTTTTCAACAGAAGATTTAGGTAACCGTGCTACCAGAAATTTTCCTGGATGATATTTAAAAAACTTTACGATTCCGCCAATGGGAAACCAATTAATATGGATATCCCAAATCGACATAAAAATAGAAACCTGAATACGCTGGTCTTTAAAATATTCATCTTCATTTGTTTGTTCAACAGCCACTACCGTTCCGTCTGCGGGAGCAAATATTTTATTATCATCAGTAATGTGTGGCCTGTTAGGTTTTCGAAAAAAACGAAGCACAAAAACAAAAAATAAAAATGAAATAATGTAAAAACACCAGTTATAAATTGTATTGCCACCGATGATAAAATATAATGCAATATTAAAAGCTATCAGTAATACAAAAAGAATTACTATTATTCCTCTGCCTTCTTTATGAATTTTCATTTTCTGATTAAAAAGGTTTGATACAAATTTAATGATTTTAATGAATTATTTGTAGAAAAACAAAAAACATGGGTAAAGAAAGCAAAATTGCATCGAAACGGTCTAACATACCACCATGTCCGGGTAATATTTTACCGGAATCTTTTTTATCGTGATTACGCTTAAGCGATGATTCAACCAAATCGCCATATGTTCCAACTACAGAAACTATAATAGCTGCGAAAGACCATTGAAAAAAGGTTAATTCTGTAAATAGCAATGATATGGGATAGGATGCAGCCATTGTAAATATTAATCCGCCTATAAATCCCTCCCACGATTTTTTGGGAGATATTCGTTCAAATAATCGATGCTTGCCAAATGAAATTCCAAATATGTAGGCCAGCGTGTCGAAAGTCCAGGTGAGAATAAAAAAACCTAATAGAATCGTCCAATGATAACTGCCATTATGCAACACAATATAATTGGCTAAAGTTAAAGGCAATGCAATATAAATAATACCGAGCAATGTAAATCCTATATCGGCTAATATTTGGTTCGATTTTCGGTATAGTTCAATTATAAATATTCCTGCAATAAGAATAATTAAAGGGAGAAAAACTTTTATTCCAATGTATTGGTTTACATAAAAAAAGGTAGCAGCAAAAAGGATTGCACCTATAATAATTCCATATAATTTTTGAGGCCTGTAATTTTCTTTTTCGGCTAATGCATAAAATTCATACATTGAAAAGATAATAATAAGTTCAAATAAAATAAAGAAACTAATTTTATGAAAAACAATAGCACCAATTACAAGGGCTAAAAAAATTATTCCTGTAATGGTGCGTTTTATCAGATTGTTCAAGGCTTAATTACTTTTTATGGGTTAACTATTCTTGTTTTTATTTTCTGATTGCTGCTTATTTTCTATCTCATCTTTTTTCTTTTCTTCCTTCTCTTCTTTTTCTTCCTTTTCCTTATCTAATTCTTTAAGCAGTTCCTTCTTTTTTTCTTTTCGTTTTTCAGCAAGCTCTTCTCTCTTTTCCTGAGTTGATTTCCATGGCCTTTTGCCAAATATCTTTTCCAGGTCTTCGGTAAAGATTACTTCTTTTTCTAACAGTTGTTCTGCTAATTGAGTTAATCCTTTTTTGTTTTTTTTCAAAATTTCAAAAGCACGTACATAAGCCTCTTCTATAAGGTCTTTCACTTCCTTATCAATTAGTTCGGCTGTTTTTTCGCTGTAGGGCTTTGTAAAAGACATTTCGCTTTGTCCGGTCGAATCATAAAAGCTTACATGTCCTACTTTTTTGCTCATTCCAAAGTAAGCTACCATGGCGTAGGCTTGTTTGGTAATTTTTTCCAGGTCGTTCATCGCTCCGGTAGAAACTTTGCCAAACATAAGTTCTTCGGCTACACGGCCACCAAGGGCGGCACACATTTCATCAACCAATTGGTCGCGTGTAGTAATTTGCCTTTCTTCTGGTAAATACCATGCAGCGCCTAAAGCACGCCCACGGGGAATAATCGTAACTTTTACCAGCGGACTAGCATGTTCGAGCAGCCAGCTAACCGAAGCATGTCCTGCTTCGTGGAATGCAATGGTTCTTTTTTCTTCTTTGGAAATGATTTTGCTTTTACGTTCCAGTCCTCCAATAATACGGTCTACTGCATCAAGAAAATCCTGCCGCTCAACCACTTTTTTATCTTTACGTGCGGCAATCAATGCCGATTCATTACAAACGTTGGCAATATCTGCACCTGAAAACCCTGGAGTTTGTTTAGCCAAAAAATCAATATCTAAATTGGTTTCTAATTTAATGGGTTTTAAATGTACTTTAAAAATCTCTTTTCGTTCATTTATATCTGGTAGTTCGAGATGTACCTGACGGTCGAAACGGCCGGCACGTAAAAGTGCTCTGTCGAGTATGTCGGCGCGGTTGGTAGCAGCCATTATAATTACGCCTACATTGTTTCCAAAACCATCCATTTCGGTTAAAAGCTGGTTCAAAGTATTTTCGCGCTCGTCATTTGCACCAAAGTTTGGATTTTTACCTCTTGCACGGCCAATAGCATCAATCTCATCAATAAAAATGATACATGGCGCTTTTTCTTTAGCTTGTTTAAAAAGGTCGCGAACCCTTGATGCGCCAACTCCTACAAACATTTCTACAAAATCTGATCCCGACATGGAGAAAAAAGGAACATTGGCTTCGCCTGCTACTGCTTTAGCAAGTAATGTTTTTCCTGTTCCGGGAGGGCCCACAAGCAGGACACCTTTAGGGATTTTTCCTCCTAAATCGGTATATTTTTTAGGTTTTTTCAGAAAGTCAACGATTTCGCGCACTTCAATTTTAGCTTCTTCCAACCCGGCAACATCTTTAAAGTCTATTTTTATATTACTTTCTTTATCAAAAAGCTGTGCTTTTGATTTACCTACGCTAAAAATATTTCCGGCACCACCCGGGCCACCACCTTTCGACATTCTGCGGAAAATAATGATCCAAATAGCCAGAATGATGAAAATGGGTAAAAGCCAACCAATGATATCACGTAAATAGTTAGGTTGTGTTTTGTAACTTACTTCAATATATTCCCCATCGAGGTATTTATCCTGAGCATCTTTTAACCATTGCTCAAAATATTCGATAGAACCAATGGTGAAGTAGAAATGAGGGCCATCTTGCGAAATGCTTGAAAAACTATTATCGAATAAATCTTTATACCGGGCATCGTTTAGGCGGTCTTTTTTTATATAAATATTCGCCTGTTCCTTATTTATTACTTCAATTTTTTCTACATCACCATTTTTGAGCATATCGCGCTCAAACTCCTGCATGGTAATTTCTTTAGGCCCCGGCGAAAAACTAAAAAGCTGTAGTCCAATAAAAGTTAAAGCAATCAATCCATACACCCAATAGATGTTAAATTTTGGTTTACCACCTTTATTATTACCATTGGAGTTATTCTTGTTATTATTATTATGATTGTTATTATTAACCGATCCGTTATCTTTTGTCATTCTTTTGATTCTCCTTTAAAATTATTTCACAACATCTTCGTAATGCGTAAGCTTCGCATCTGCCCACAAATCTTCCAATTTATAAAAATTTCGGTATTCGTATTGAAAAATATGTACAATTACATCGGCATAATCTAGTAATACCCATGTAGCGTTTTCAAGCCCTTCTTTATGCCAGGCTTTTAACCCTAATGTTTCTCTTACGTTTTCCTCTACAGAGTCAGCCAGTGCTTCTACCTGGGTGTTCGAATCTCCGTGGCAGATAATAAAGTTACTACAAAATGTATTTTCAATATTAGTTAGGTCTAAATTTACAGGGTCTTTTCCTTTTTTCTTATGTATCCCTTCAATTATTGCATTTACTAACTCTTCCGTACTATAATCTTCTTTTTGTTTATTGATCATTAAAAATTTATTTTTTGACAAAGGTAATGATTTTACATTATATTTTTAAAACTCTGTTTGTGTTTAAGTTATTGTTTATTCAGTTTATCAAAAACCATTCCTTTTAAAACAAAGTGAGAATGGTTTTGTTTGCACCGTAAAATTGTCACTTTTTTTACAACTTAACTTGATTTTGTATAAGAATTTGTCAGTTTTTTTAACATAATGTCATTGTTTTACACAATTATATTTTGGTTAAAAAATTGTTTTTATGCGATTTACAACTTCAAATTTCAATAATCTTTTTTGTTGCCGGTGTCTCCCGCTTAAGCTTCCCACAAATCCCTCCGGCGAACATCCATAATAATCATGCTCGAGTGTATGAACTTTATTCTCATGGATGTTTCATTTTTTCGTTTTACTTTTATAAAAATTTTAAATGATGAAACCCTGGGAGGAAATTATTTCGTTAGTATCTGCCGATTCAACAAATACTTATGCTGTTCAATTGTTAAAATCGGGAAATGTTGATGAGGGAACCATTGTTTATACTCACGATCAAAAAGCAGGCCGTGGATTAGGGCGAAACACGTGGGAGAGCGAAAAAGGAAAGAATCTAACTTTTAGTATCATTTTATATCCTGATTTTTTGCCTATTGAGCATCATTACATGCTATCGAAAATTATTTCTCTGGGATTATTTGAATATGCGTCATCCAAAGTATCAGATATAAAAATAAAATGGCCAAATGACATCTATTTTAATGATAAAAAATTGGCCGGAATACTTATTGAAAATAGTATAAAGGGATCTACAATTAATTATTCTGTTGCAGGCATTGGCCTGAATTTAAATCAGGAACAATTTTTTAGTAATGCTCCAAATCCGGTTTCACTAAAACAAATTACCGGAGAAAACTATTCTGTAAAAGATGAGTTGGTACAGGTAAGACAACATATTAAAAAATTTTACCAAAAACTTCAATCCGGTCAGCTGAAAGATATTAACAGGCGGTATATTGAATGCATGTACCGGTTTAACAAATTTCACAAGTTTTGTTGGAACAACCAGGTTTTTCGTGCCAAAATAACGGGTGTCAACGAATACGGCCATTTGCAGGTTTTAACATCAGACAACGAAATAAAGGAGTTTGAATTTAAGGAAATTGAATTTCTGATCTGAAAAACTTGTTAATGGCTACTCTTCTTTTACTTTTTCGTTAAAAAAAGTAACCATATGATCAACCAGCGAGTCGATTCCTTTTTGCAGGTGTTTTCCAACCATCATTTTCATCATAGGATTTAGCCGGGCATCTATCGTTAATCGAATTGCTGTAGTATTTTCTTCTTTTTCAATGGGTTTAAGCTGTATCCAAAAACTAAATTCAAAAGGAGATTTTCCATCGCTGCTTATTTTTATCAATTGACATGGTTTTTTTTCAACGGTTTTTAGCCCGGCTTCTCCAATACCTTCAATCCTGAACTTGCAGGTTTCTTCTGTAGCTTCAAAATCTGAAATTTTATCTTTTGGGATTACACTTTCTAAATTTCTAAAATCTGATAAAAAGTTATATATAAACTGATCTTGCTTATTTATTTTTCCAATCTTACTTGTGTACTTGCTCATTTTATTAAATATTTTTATTAATTCGAATAGATTTTTGTTTAAACAATTGTTTTTATGCGATTTACAACTCTAAATTTCAATAATCTTTTTTGTTGCCGGTGTCTCCCGCTTAAGCCTTCCACAAATTTCTCCGGCTAACCTTCATGCAATAGCTTTTTAACAAGTAACTTTTTATTGCCTTTGGCGAGCTCGTAAACTCGGTTCATATCCTTTTGAGTTTGTGCTGGTTTAATTTTTTATCCTTAAGTATGAAGGTTTAAAAAGTTTTATTTACCCCATATTTCGGGGTTGTCTCTCCATTGATTTAATGTTTCCAAATCCGTTTCTTCGATATAACCTGATTTTAAGGCTGTTTGTATTAATTGCTTATAATTGGATAATGTTTCTAAATGCACATTAGCATTTTTGAAATTTTCTTCGGCAACTTTAAATCCGTAGGTGAAAATGGCTACCATTCCAATTACTTCAATATTTTTATTGCGAAGGGCTTCGACCGCTTTAAGGCTGCTTTTACCAGTTGAAATAAGGTCTTCAATTACAATTACTTTTTTTTCTTTTGGGATTTCTCCTTCAATCATGTTCCCCAAACCATGTTCTTTAGGTTTAGGGCGGACATATACAAAAGGCAGGTTTAATGCATCGGCTACTAAAGCTCCTATTGCAATAGCTCCGGTGGCAACTCCGGCAATAAAGCCGGGTTTGTCAAATTTTTGGTTAACTACCTGTACAAAACTTTCTTTTAAAAAATCTCTAATTTCAGGATACGATAAAGTTTTCCGGTTATCGCAATAAATAGGCGATTTCCAACCCGAAGCCCAGGTAAATGGATTTGCAGGTTGTAACTTTATTGCCTTAATTTGCAATAACGATTGTGCAATTTTTTGTTCTAATTGATTCATACCACAAATGTATAAAGTTTTTTATAACCAAAGAACAGTTTTTTTTGTCAATGGGCATAAGCATCTGAATGAAAAGGATCAAAACAGAAAACATTTTTTTAAAAACAGATCACAGTTACATAAAATTTTAGTTGATTTCAGTAATAATGAAAATATTAAAGAGCTTTATATTATTCATCCTGATATAGAATTTGTTTTTACTCAATTTTCATCTCTTTTTACCATTATTGAAGCTGCTGGTGGGCTGGTGAAAACTCATGGCCAAAAATTTTTAGCTATATTCCGAAGAGGAAAGTGGGATTTGCCGAAAGGAAAACTGGAAAAAGCAGAATCTCCTGAGACAGGAGCCATTAGGGAGGTAGAAGAGGAGTGTGGCATATCCGGTATACAATTAAAAAAGCAGCTAACGATAACTTATCACACCTATTTTTTAACGAATCATCACATCTTAAAAAAAACTTACTGGTACGAAATGTTTCACAGCGGGGCGGGCAAATTAAAACCTCAAACCGAGGAAGAAATTACAGATGTGCGGTGGCTTAATGCAAAAGACACTGCAAGGGTAATCAATAATACTTTTCCGTCGATTATTGAGGTGTTAAAATCGGGAGGCGTAATTTCTTAATTTTTTAATGGATTACAGCTCACCAGCTTCTTTTAATATTTTGAAAATATATTGTTCTAAATTTTCGTCGGGAGCCGGAGCTGGCGACATCGATAGCCTGCCTTCTTTATCGATAAAATAATAAGTTGGGAAAGCTCTGATATCATAATCTTTAAACACCTCTGGCTGGTTGCCGTAATGTAGAAAAGTATAATCGTATCCTTTTTTTTCCACAAAATCTTTCATGTTATCTAAACTCTCATCCATAGAAATGACAACAATTTCATAGTGGTTTTTATGCAGTTCGTGCAGCCTTTGTAATTTATCAAACTCCTGTATGCAGGCATAACTTACGGTTGTGCAAAATCCGAGATAAACATATTGCCCCCTGAAAGAATCGAGCGAAACCAATATACTGTCTTTGTTATATAAGTTAAAAGCCGGAGGTTTAAATCCAACCATCAATTTGGTAACTTTAGTTCTGATATTTTGTGCTATTTTTCGGTGTTCAGGAATTTTGGTTTGTATGGTTAAAGAATCTAAAACAACCAACATTGCAGCTCTGGAAAAATCATCATTATAGAATTCATCGTGCAAGCATTTTAAAATAACCAGTTCTTTTAGAGTATCGTTGGTTAATACAGAGTCTTCTCCCAGGGTATTTTTTAAAGAAGTAATACTTTTTAATTCTCCAATATCTTTATAAATCTTTTTACCGTAGTTTGTGCGGCCGAAATACTGAAAGTACTCATCATAAACCTGGTTAAATAGTTCCATATAAGCCGGATTGAGATATAAAATTTCTTTGTTTAGATAATAGGTGTTTGAAATACTTTTCATCTTTTCCTGGTATGAAAGATGCCTGAACGAAGCAAACCGGTATTTTTTGAAATCATTAAAAAATGGATGATCAAAATTGTTAAATATCGAATCTATTTTGTTTAACTCAAGGTCAACATTCAGTTTATTTGATTTTGAGTAGATTAGATATGCATTTTCGTTAATCATTTTGGAGTATATCTCATCGAAAAGAGCAAGTTGGTAATTTAGTTCATTTTCTGATGTATTTTCAATTCCCAGATGATATAATAGAGGCTGAAAATAAGGGTTTAATTCATCGATAAGCTGTTTTTCTTTAATTTCCGGGAATAACAGTTCATAGGTTTTACCAGGTTCAACAAATATAAATGCTTCGTAAATTCCCAGATGTAAAAAAACATAAGTGGTTTTTTCAATATTAAAACTACAGGTGAATTCTCCGTTTTCGTTTACTGAGGTTGAACAGAGTTTCTTTTCTGTATAGGTAATTTGGTCGTCGTAAGTAAGAAAAGTAATTTCTTTATTGGTGTAACCGGGAATATTCCCTTTTAATATTACTTCCTTTTCCTTACTTATTGAAAATAAAGGTAAAAGGATTAAAAAAACAAAAAATAATTTAAAGCGGAAAATCATTATTTATTTTTTATGTTTTTTATATTCATTTTTGAGGGTATAAATTTACTTGCATCGCCGCCATGACGTAAAATATCGCGAACAATGGATGAATTAACCGGTGTATGCTCGGGCATGGTAAGAAAAAATACCGTATCAATGCCTTGGTGCATGGCCTTATTTACCTGTGCAATAGCCCGCTCATATTCAAAATCGGCCGATGTTCTAAGTCCTCGTAGAATATAATTGGCATTTAACTGTTTACATAAATTAACTGTTAAGCCTACAAAGTGAGTGACCTCAATTTTAGGATTATCGTCAAAAACTTCATTGATGAATTTAATTCTGTCATCTAAAGAAAACAGTGCATCTTTTTTAGGATTAAAACCAATGGCAATATATATTTTATCGAAAAGCTTAGAAGCCCGGTTAACAATCGATTCGTGACCAACCGTAAAAGGGTCGAATGATCCTGGGAAAACAGCAATTTTATTCATTATCGGTATATTTTGTAATATTAATAAAACAACGAAAATCAAATTAAGTTAATATTTTTTCGCACCAATTATTCAACAAACTTATAATAAATGTTTGAAATAATCAGGCACTTTTATCAAATGTGATCCATACCATGAAAATATTTCTCCATTTACCAGTTTAATATTTGTGTTTGGGAAAGCTTCTTTAAATTGATTTACATGAATATCTGTAAATAAATAGGGTTCGGTTGATAGAAAAATGAAATCAGGATTATGAGCACGAATTTCTTGTAAAGAAATTTTAGGATACCTGTCTTTTTTGTAGGCAAAAACATTTTCGAACCCCCCTAAAAAAAGCATGTGGTTAATAAATGTATCATTATTAATAGTCATGTATGGATTTTCCCAAATTAAATAAGCAACACTTTTTCTTTTTGATGGTGAAATTTTTAAACTTCCAAAATTGTTTTTAATGTTCCTTATAATGTTTTCTGCTTTTTCCTTTTTGTTAGTAATTATTCCCACATCACGAATCATGGTAATTGCATCGTTAAGACTTTTAATATCGCATACATAAACGTTGCTGTATTCCATTAATGATTCAACCTGTTGTTTCTCGTTTTCTTCTTTTGAAGCAATAATAAGGTCGGGATTTTTTGATAAAATTAATGCAATATTGATGTTTTTAGGGCCACCTATTTTTGTTTTAGTTTGAACTTTTTCTTTAGGGTGAATACAATATTCAGTAATTCCGTAAATTTCATGCTCCAACCCTAAATCAAATAAAAGTTCGGTAATTGATGGAACCAGTGATATTATTTTTTTTGGATTCTCTTTGATAAAAATATTACGCCCCGTTTGATCCTTAAATATCATCCTTAAATATTTTTTTATTGATGATTTAAAATAATACAAAAACAAATCGTAAAGCAAATTTCATTAGATAAAACTTGATATTGTGGGAAAAATTTTGTAATATGTTTGGTCTAATCATAAAAAATATAAGACTATGAAAGAGAAGAAAGATCAAGAAAGAAAAGATTATGAAGTAAGAGCAGAAATAATTGTAAAACAATTACAAGCAAAAATTTCCGAATTAGAAGCTAAAGCTTTAGAAACAAAATTAAACGCCAAAAGCAACATGAAAGATGTTGAAGATAAGCTTGATTCGTTAAAAAAACAGCGAGAAGAGTTAGAACAGAAATTTGATCAATTAAAAAATGCCGGTAAAGATAAGTGGAAATCGCTGGTTACCGAGTTTGAAGAGTTTTTAAAACATGTAAATGCCGACAAACAGGAGTTTTATGAAAAAGCTGAGTTGTGGATCCAGGATGCTACAGAAAAAATTGACGAATTGGAAGAAAAAGCAAAACATGCTAGCGAAGATTTAAAATTAAAAATAAACGAAAAGGTTGAGCATATTAAAAAATACAAACATTCATTAGAAGAAAAATTTGCTGATTTGAAAAAAACACAAGACGAAAACTGGCATAAAATGAAAGAAAGATTTGACGAAAGCCTGAATAATGTTAAAGATTCTATTGACGAAGCGTTTGATTATATCCGCAAGTAATAAAAAAAGAAAAGGGAGCACATGAAGCTCCCTTTTTTAGTATTTTTATTTTGGGCATAATACTGAAAAATAGTTGGTAAAATCTTCTAAAATATAGACTATAACT
>JBKHIH010000124.1:0-4909 GCA_046538755.1 Thiohalospira sp. | reverse complement strand
GATGATGGATTATTCCAGATGTATGACTCCATAGTAGACATAAACCATAATATAGATGAGGAAGACATGCCTCAGTTTGTTGTTGGTGCTATGATGGATTTACAAGATAACGTTTTTGAAATCGGACAACAATACAATATAACTATGTTTGCCGGAGGAATTTCTGCCGGGGCTGGAGGAGGACATAAAGTTATAAATAATGAATTTCAAGGAGGAGGATTTATTTTTAATCATCTTCAAGATGGAGTTGTTTTAAATCTGCCTTCAAAATTTATTCATAATGAATTTACTCAAGATGGAGCGTTTTATGGTTTGCCTTTTGATACACAATTTGGAGATTATGCTTTACTTGAAGACCCTTCGTTAAATGGAACTATGATTTATGAAACTGCCTGTACAAATTATTTATTTAATATAGGAAATTATTATGAAGATTTAGATGATGTCTACACTTTTAACGATACTGATTTAGACGGGATAGCTGATGAAGAATATTATAGGGGTAGGGATATTAATGGAGATAACATTACAGACCCAAGAGTAATAATTAATTATCCTTACACGTTCACAAATTATCTAGGAAAAGCATACGATACTTTTGACACTTGTGGAGATTTTGCTTTTGATGTCGAAGAACCAAAAGATGAAATTATATATAATGAGACTCATGATGTAATCTCAAAATGGAGTTATGAGAGCACAGTATATTCGGATTTAATTTGTATTGAGTCACTTAACGGACATGCCAATATAATTAATAATGTTGATTCAGACGAAGTTATTGTAACTGACTGGGATACTAGTAATGGGGCTTTCAATTATGATTTGAAATGTTGTGATACTGTTTCTTGTGACAATTTTGTGAAAGCAATAGATACCATTTTCTTTTGCGTGGATAATTGTAACGTTCCCGGAGAGGTACTAGACATAACTACTCCTGCAGTATATGGCTGTACTGACCCGGAGGCTAGCAATTACGACCCTACCGCTACAATTGATGACGGGAGCTGTGAGTATGATGAGCCGGACGAAGACGATGGGGGCGGAAGTGTTGACACTGGAAGCGTTTCAGGAAGTATTAATACAGATAATCTATTCTCTGGAGACTTAGATTTGACTCTTGATAGTCTGTTAAATATGTTTAAATTACTTAACACACCAATAATATTTTTAATCTTTATCGGTTTTATCATAGTAATTATAGCGCTCTTCATTTTAATTTGGAGTTTGTTTGGCTTACTTATGCCGGGAGGAAAATAAAATGGAAAATAATATAAATGATAAAAAAAATAATAATAATAGTATGAAAACAAAACTAAGTTTAATTTTTTTTGGATTATGTATTATTCTAGGTTTTACTTCTGTTTTTGCTGAACAAGAAATTTTATCGATACCTTTTGAAGAAAGTGCGGGCTCATATGTGTACGACTACGGAACAAGTAATATTATTTTTGATGTTATTGGTTCTTCGTGGGAATCAACCCCAAAGAAGTGGGGGCAGTATTCGATGGAGTTTGACGGGAATGACGACAATATTTTTTCAGATGATGAAAATCTATCTATGCCTCATACAAAAAGTTTGAGTTTTTGGATTTATTATTTGGAAACCACGGATTCCGATATGGATAACCTATTCCAAGCGTGGAATGATGACGAGCAATTAATTATCAAATATTCTGCTAATAACGACAAAGTGGAAATATTTGAAACTGATTCTACTGGCGAGTTAATACAATATAATTTCACTCCCAGCCTAAATATATCTCAATGGCACCACGTAGTTTTCACGTGGACCAATACAACTTTGTCTTTATGGGTAGACAATAATATAATAGATACTATTCCTTTATCTAATCCCGATTTAGTTTCTAGAAATTATGAGAATCTTGTTTTTGGAATAGCGACTAATGGAGCAACGGGAGATGATTTGTACGCTAATCTTGACTCAATTAGATTCTATGATTTTACGCTTTCCTCAAATCAAATTCAAAATTTAAACGAAAATGATTATACTCCTACTTCAACATTTACTTCCACAACTATAGATGAAGACGATATTGATTCTATTGAACAATTAGATTTTATCGAATATTTTTCTCTTGAAGAAGGAGAAAATTATTCTAATCCTGTAGAGTTTGAACTTCAACTTAATCAGACAGCTAATTGCGAGTTATATATTAATAGGGAGTTCTCTTGTGAGAAAGAAAATATTTTGTCATGTAATAGAGATTTCGCCCTGCCTTATGGTGAGAATTCCGCTCAAGCATATTGTTATTTCTATGCTTATGACGAAGGACAACTTAAGAAATATTATGATTCGACAGATTATACTCAATTTAACGTTTCAGCGGGTGAGCCGGGAAGTGTAGCATTCACAGTTACAGGAAAAGATTTTGTTATAGATGATTATAATTTTTATGTGGTAAGTCCGTGTCTAAAAGAAGGTTTAACTCATCTAGTTTCAGACCAAGCTTACTCTAGCGTTTTTAATCCTGATGGCGTGATAATCGAAAAACTAAATTCAGGTTATGCCGAATTAAATATAACTGCAGGCGATTATGAGATTTGCTTATTTCATGGAATAATAGACCATGAAGTAGATGGAGGTAAAACTACAGAATACAATATAAATAAATTCTATAACCAAATTGAAATTGGAACTTTAACCTCTAGAGAAAATCAAACTCAAGCTTTTGCTATTGAGTTAGAAACTTTTGATATTTATGGAAAAACTAATCCTAAAGCATGGGGCACTACCTGGGCGTCAATAATATTAGGAGTAGTTGGACTTGTAATCGGTTTAGGAATTATGTTTGTCGGAGTTCAAACCAACATGCCTAAATTTGCGATAGTGGGAGCTATACTTGTAATGCTTAGTCTAGGTTTCTCTATTACGGGGTTATTCGCAGTGCTCGTTTAAAATCAAAAAATGGAAAACAATATAAATAATAAAAAAAATAATAAAAATATGAAAGGAAAATTAAGTTTAATCTTTTTAGGTTTTTTTCTTATTTTGGGTTCAGTTTTTGGAGCTCCCAATTTTGAATACACCCAAACAGATATATGGAATGATTATACTATGGTTGATAAAGGTAACACTTTTTACGATACAATAACTACAAGAACTTCGGACGGAGTCCCTTACGAAGAAACAATTTTCGGAACAAACAGAACTTACGACAAATCGTTTGAGTTTCCTAATTTTGAACAAACTTTATACGTGAAAATTCATCCCACACGTAACGACAATATGACTATAATGTGGAGAGGAGATTTATCTTCAGATGACAATAATTTGTATGTGCAACCTCTACAAGTTCAAGCAGAACCTTATATTTTTAAGTTTACTCCTTCTAAAACGGATGACATCTTAAAATTTTATGTACAATTTGATGACGATTCACAAATTGCAGGAGTAGAATTAACACAGCAACAACCTAAGGGTTTTGGGTACACCTTAGAAAGATTTATGGGTGCTACTGAAGACATTGTAGACATAAATATAACTTTGTGGAAAATTGGATTTTATTTGTTTATATTGTTAGTATTAACGGCTTTCGCAAGTACAGTCTTAGGCTTAGGGATTTGGATATTTGATTATATCCGATTACTGAAAGAAAAAAGAAGGCGGGCGGTGAACGAGAAATATGAATAAGAAAAAAAATAATCGGAAAAGTATTTATTTTTTTTTTATTTTTTTATTTGCAATCGGAGGTGTTTTCGGAGCAGAAATTTTAACCGCAATTCAAAATTTTGGCTCATTAGCTATCGCTCCACTTAATCTTGTTTATATGGCTTTTTCTTTTGCCACTGGCGGTTCTGTGGGAGCCATTGTTGAATATGGCGAAGTATTTTTAAGTCCGGTTGTGGGCTCGATTGAAAACGTTGGAAATATTTTTGTAAGTATTTGGGAATTTATTGTGTATACAATTTTCGCGCCCATGTATATTATAAGCTTATTTTTATTTTTCCTTTTTATACAATATTTAATTTTTCGAATATACTTAATTCTGTTAAGAATAGGTTTACCACTTATTATTGATGGGCTAGCTTTTATTTCAAGCACAGAGAAAAACCGAGAGATGCCTTTATTTCAATCTTTCGCCAAAAACTTAGTAGGAGTTTTAATTAATATTGGTTTAATGATTAATCGTTCTAACGCTGAATTCACAGATTATTTAGTTTCCAAGAAAAAAGAAGTTTTAGAAATTGTTAAGTCTGCTAAAGATATAGCAGTTTAAATTTAAGGTCGTTTTTTAAATTTTAATAATCTTTATTTAACTTTTTTTTTATGGTGCTCATTCTCATAAATTTTTGCTCCCGTATATATTTCATTACAAATATAACCCGCAAAAACTTCTTTTGTTTTATTATCTATTTCTACTATACATTGAGTCCTATAATGTCTGTGTCCCGAACTAATAGAAAGAATATCTGTGACTTCACCATAATATATATTGGTGGGCGCATATTCCTTCTTAGTTTGTATATTAACGAACATAATTAAAATAATAACTACAAAAAATACGCCTGCAAAAAAAAGAAATTTATCTAATTTTGATTCTTTAGTCATTTTTTGTTTTCTCTTTCAGAAGTAAATTTGATAAAAGTATAAAATCCAATACAAACCCCTATTATAAGATAAGGTGGGAAAAGAACTATTAAGAGTTCAGAAATAGAGACTATCTCTCCATTTAGATTTGAGATAAATACCGCAAGTAAACACACGAACATTACTATAAAAATAACAAATAATTGAGGTATAAGAAAAAATTTAATTATTTTCAAATTTTTTCTAACTTTGTATATGGATTCGTGATTTATTTCTTTTTGGATTTTATCTAATTTTGATTCTTTAGTCATTTTTCTTCTATCAAATCTTTGATATCAATTCCTTTTTTTCTTTCTT
>JBKHIH010000070.1:0-20781 GCA_046538755.1 Thiohalospira sp. | reverse complement strand
AACGCTAGCGCTTAGTTCTGCGATTTACAACTCTAAATTTCAATAATCTTTTTTTGTTGCCGGTGTCTCCCGCTTAAGCTTCCCACAAATCTCTCCTGCAAACCTTTATGCAATAGCTTTCTAACAAGTAATTATTTATTGCCTTCAGCGAGCTCGTAAACTCGGTTCATGTCCTTTTGAGTTTGTGCTTGTTTAATTTTTTATCCTTAAGCATGAAGGTTTCATCGTTTTAATATGTTATAATATAAAAATCTAAACAGATAAATAAAATATTTGTTCATTGTTTTTAATCTAATTTTTAAACATGAGACTTAATATTATCTACAATTTTTATAAATTTACTAAATAAATAAAAATTTAAATGGTTATGAAAAAAACGAAACGAATTATTGTTGCTACATTAGCAGGTATTTTATTTGGATTTGTTTGCTTAGGATTTGCTTCTGGAGGAGATTCTGAAATCCCAATGGCAATTAAATTACAGATTTTATTAAGCCGTGCTCTAATTGGTTTTGCAATAGGTATTAGTAGTTTAAAACTGCATTGGACAATTCATGGAATATTTTTAGGATTTATTTTTTCACTTCCATTAGCTTTTAGTGGGTTAATGGCTCCCGAGAATCCTGAATTTACAGCTACTATGATATTTATTAGCACTGTATTGATGGGTGTTATTTATGGATTCTTAATTGAATTAATTACTTCTGTAGTTTTTAAAGCAAAAAACCATTAAGTTTTTAAATTAATTTTTATGATACAATTAAACGGTATATTTCCACCATTACCTACTTCGTTCGACTCAAATGAAGAGTTAGCAACTGATAAAATGAAAGACAATATTCTGAGATTGTCTCATTTTGATCTGACAGGTTTTTTAGTTTTAGGTTCAAATGGCGAATTAGTCCATCTTTCTGATTACGAAAGAGAAAAAGTATATAATGAAACAAGGCAAGCAATCCCATCCAATAAAATTATGCTTGCCGGAACCGGTTGTCAATCTACATTCCAAACCATTGAATTAACGCAAAAAGCAGCAAAAGCCGGTGCCGATGCGGCATTGGTATTAAATCCTTCGTATTATAAAGGTTTAATGGATAAAGAAGCGTTAACCAAATACTATTTTGCAGTTGCTGATGCTTCTAATATTCCTGTAATAATTTATAATATGCCGGCAAATTCAGGTTTGGATTTGGATGCAGAAACAATTGTAACTTTATCACAACATGAAAATATAATAGGCTTAAAAGATTCGGGCGGAAATATTACCAAAATGGGAGAGATTCGTGAATATGCCAGGCATGGCTTTCAAATACTAGCAGGTTCAGCAGGATTTCTATTGCCGGCATTGTCTGTTGGGGCTGTTGGAGGTGTACTTGCACTTGCAAATATTGCTCCAAAACATTGTATCGGTATATATCAAAGTTTTATTAATGGCAAAATTGAAGATGCACGTAAAAATCAATTAGAAGTAATAAAACTGAATAATTTTGTAACCAGGCAACATGGTGTTCCTGCTTTGAAAAAAGCGATGGATATTTTAGGTTTTTATGGAGGCCCTTCGCGAAAACCTTTGCTTCCCCTAAATGATGAAATAAAAGTACAATTACAAACTTTACTTAAAGAAAGTAAGGTTATGCCTGCTTTGGATTCTTAAACTCAAAACATTAGATTTACCATTTATTATCAAATTGATAGTTATTGCAAACGAAAACAAAAAAGATATGAAAAAATTATTAGGAATACCTGCCATTTTAATGATAACCTTTTTGCTTAGTTGTAATACAGGTAAAATATATGAAGAGCATAAAACTAATTTCCCGAAATTCCGTTGGGATAAGAGTAACATTGTTGAGTTTACTCCCGAAATTATTGATATTGAAAATAATTATCAACTGATTGTGGCTATTAGGCATATTTTCGGGTTTAATTTATCTGGACTGAAAATAAAAGTAGAAATAATTGCTCCATCAGGAAAAGAAACTACTGCCGATTATACATTGTCTTTTTATAATAATGAGAATGATTTATTAAGCAAATGTATTGGCGATTTTTGTGATTTTGAACAAGTTATTGAAAATGATTTTACATTTAATGAAACAGGAACATACAAAATAAATATCCATCATCAAATGGATCAAAATCCAATCCCAAATATAATGGAAGTTGGATTAATTATTAAAAATGCTGAATAGCCTTAAAAATGAATGAAAAGGCACCATTATTTAATACTGAAATTTTAAATGATTTAGTTACTTATAAAATGCCTTTTGGTAAATTTAAAGGAACACTAATTTGCGATTTGCCTGAGTTTTACCTGGTATGGTTTTACCGAAAAGGTTTCCCTAAGGGTAAGCCGGGTATCCTTTTAGCTACGATGTACGAAATCAAACTTAATGGGTTGGAATATTTATTAGAACCATTAAAAAGAAATAGAATGTAAAAATATCCGATCTTTCGATAAGAATTACCAAAATTTGTGGTTTTAATTCAAAAATACATATATTTATTCAGATTTACTGTAATTGTTTTATAAGTTGATTAAAAGAGCTATATATTTTATATATGCTTATGAGCAGTATTTGATATAATATAAATATATTGTCTTTATTATTACTTAATCAATTAATTAATTTATTTATTTATTTATTGTAAATCAACTTATAATTTCAGTAGGTTAAAAAGTATCTTTAAATTTAATTATTAAACATTATTTTTGATTAAAATCAATAAAACAATTATGCATTTAGTAACATCAAAAGATATTTCTAAAGTTATTCATCTCGACAAGCTTGGAGGAGAAGTTGTAGCTAAACTGTTAATGCAAATTTTAAAATTTAATAAGGTTAATAAAATTTATTCTAAAACCAGGGATAAAGAGGGTATTGAATTTGTTAATTCAGTGATTAATCATTTGGGAATTAATTTTGAAGTGAGTAATGATGATTTGAGAAGAATTCCTGAAGATAAACCATTTATAGTTATTGCCAATCACCCTTTTGGTGGTGTTGATGCGATCATATTATTAAAAATTTTTGCTGAATTGAGGCCTGATTTTAAAGCATTGGCCAATTTTTTATTACAAAAAATAGATCCGTTAAAAGACGTAATTTTTCCTGTTAATCCTTTTGAAACCCATAAAGATGCCAAATCAAGTTTTACTGGTATTAAGAATGCTTTATTGCATTTGGAAGAAGGAAAATGTTTAGGAATTTTTCCAGCAGGTGAAGTATCATCCTATCAACCTGACTCGGGTATTATACAAGATAGAGAGTGGCAGCCTTCAATTTTAAAATTTATAAAGAAAGCTCGTGTGCCCATTGTCCCGGTATATTTTCAGGGAACAAACAGCCGTTTTTTTCATATGCTCGGACAAATTCACCCGTTGTTACGTACAGCCAAGTTGCCATCAGAACTTTTTAACAAGAAGAATAAAACCATAAAAATTCGTATTGGGAACCCAATACCCGTTAAAGAACAGGACGATTTTTCGGAGATAACCCACTATGGACGCTATTTAAGGGCTCGAACTTATGCTTTAGGTACAACGCTTGAGGTTAAAAAATTTTATCGCCCTTCTTTTTATCCAAAGATAAAAAAGACAGAACCCATTGCAGATACTGTTAATCAAGATGAGTTAGTTAAAGAGGTAAAATCATTAATAGAGAATTATCTTTTATTCGAAAACCGGAATTTTAAAATTTTTTGTGCACCTTCAACCGAAATGCCACTTAGTATGCATGAAATTGGCCGGTTAAGGGAATTAACTTTTCGTGAAGTAGGGGAAGGAACGAACCGCAGCCTGGATATTGATGAATATGATTTTTATTACAACCAATTGGTTGTTTGGGATGATGAAGAAAATAAAATTGTTGGTGCATATCGCATAGGTAAAGGAAAAGATATAATTGCACAATATGGTTTACCTGGTTTTTATATCCATTCGTTGTTTAAAATTCGAAAGAAATTTTTACCTGTATTAAACGAATCAATCGAATTGGGGCGTTCGTTCATTATTAAAGAATACCAACGTAAACCATTACCGCTTTTTTTACTGTGGAAAGGATTATTATTTTTTCTATTAAAAAATACTGATTATCGCTATCTTATTGGGCCGGTTAGTATAAGTAATGATTTTTCAAAATTTTCTAAATCATTAATTGTTGAGTTTATTAAAACATATCATTACAATGAAGAATTAGCAAAATTTATCAAACCACGTAATAAATTTGTAGTAAAACCCGATAAAATTGTTGATCGAAAAATATTTTTGGAAGAAGAACAAGGTGATGTTACTAAAATTGACCATTTAATTCAGGATATTGAATCGAATTATAAATTCCCGATATTATTAAAGAAATACCTTCAGCTTAATTCAAAAATTATTGGTTTTAATATCGACCCAAAATTTAATAATGCTTTAGATGGGTTAATTATACTCGATATTTTTGATGTGCCTCAAAACTTTATCAAAGGATTGTCAAAAGAATTGAATGATGAATCGATCCTGGAAAGGTTTAATTTTTCATCTTCGATGTTGGAGAGTGAGTTTGAGCCAAAAAAGTAATTTAATAAAATCAATGCCAGAATCTAATGTTTAACCCGTTGGTTAAGAACTATAATCTATTTTAAGAATCGGCTTGAAGCCGTTAATCCATTTATTTATTAGCGCACACAATAAAATATTCCGGATTTAAGCTGAGTTTATAGAACTACACAATGTTTAACAGGCGGTTAACCCGTTTATTGAGTACTGTTTATAACAATCTTTATTTTAGTTCATCTAAAAACTGTTGGGTTGTTTTTATGGTTGCATAAGTTCTGTTTAATGAACTAAGGGTTGAATAGTGTACATCACTGGATTTAATGATTATATCGCCAAATTTCAGATCTCTAGTTGCACAGGCATCTTCAATAACAGTGCAATCAAAACCATAATCAGAAGCTGCTCTTGTAGCGGCCTCTACACACATATGTGTTTGCATTCCACATATAACCAAATCTGTAATTTTATTTTCTTTTAAATAATCCAATAAACCGGTATCGATAAAAGCATTTGCTTTGTCTTTTGATATTACTTTTTCAGACTCTAAAGGCATAACAATGGGATGAATATCTGCACCAGAATTTGCATTATGGCGGATATGAATAATAGTTAATTCATGGTTTCGGAATTCGTTTAATAAATTACTTGCATTCATCGCAGCCTCCTCTGGATTAACTAAGGGAACTGATCCATCGGGAAAATAAAATTCCTGGATATCAATGATAAGAAGTGCTGTTTTTTTATGTTTATCATTCTGTTGTGCGGATATTGGATGATAAATTGAACTCACCAATAAAACCAAAATTGAAAGTAAAAATATTCTTTTCATTCGAATATATATATATATGTTAAATAATTGTTTTTATGCGATTTACAACTTTAAATTTCAATAATATTTTTGTTGCCGGTGTTTCCCGCTTAAGCTTCCCACAAATTCCTACGGCGAACCTTCATGCATTTGCTTTCTAACAAGTAATTTTTTTCCTTAAGCATGAAGGTTTCATCTTTTTTTATACAAATATATGAAACGGTTTAATCCAAAGCAATTTGATTATTTTGTTCAGCAAAATTTAGAATTTCTCTAATTACCTCCTTAATTTTTTCTTCATCTTTAAGCACCATTCGATGATCAGCATCAACGATGGTTACAAATCTTTTAGATTCTGAAGGCATCAGTTCATATAGAGCTTTTCCCATTGCAGGAGGAATAAAATTATCAGCATCTCCATGAATAACAAGTACTGGTTTTAATGTTTTTGCTGCTAATGGCTTATTGTTGAGATTATATATTTTATCATCAATATCGAGTTTAAGAAATGGGCGGATAATCCAGGGTAGAGCATCTTTAATTAAATAATCTTCCAACTCATCGAGCGAAGTAAAGGTTGACATGATAATGATTTGATCAATAAAATCTTTATCCATAACGTTTAAAGCTACATAACCACCCATTGAATAACCCATCAAGATTGTTGGCAGGTTATTGTTTAAATTCTGGTTATAATAATCCAGCGCTAATTTTCCGTCGTTTACGATTCCTTCAATTGTTGGCTTTCCATCACTAAGTCCGTAACCACTATAATTAAATGTAAAAATATTTAAATTGGCTTGCTTGGCCAGTTCATTATAAAAAGGAATAGCCGAACGTACATTACTGCCATTACCAGAAAAAAAAATTAAATTAAAATCAGGTTTTTTCTCTGATATATGCCATAATTCAAGTTGAGTAGTATCGGTATTGGATATAAAATACCTTTTAAAAGTAAGTGTTTCGTCTAATGCATACTCTTTTACTGGATTAAAAATCTCCGATTCGGTAATTTTTTGATTAATACAACCTTGTGTAATTATGAATAAAGCTGTTAGTGTACTTAAAAATCTTATTTTTTTCACAAGAATATAATTTTTAGTTAAACAATTGTTTTTATTTCCTTCGGTCATGAGAACGCTAGCGCTTAGTTCTGCGATTTACAACTTCATATTTTAATAATCTTTTTGTTGCCGGTGTCTCCCCCATAAGCTTCCCACAAATTCCTCCGACGAACTTTCATGCAATAGCTTTCTAATAAGTAATTTTTTATCCTTAAGCATGAAGGTTTCATCATTTTATTGTTATAGATAAAAATATTTTATATTTTATAACCCTATTAACAAAAACAAACTGTAAATGTTTAATTAATGTTTGCAGACTATGAACAAAATGGATAAAAATACTACACCATCTTATATTAAACTATATCATTCGGGCGAATTATTAAGACGCATAGAGTGGTTTGAAAAAAGATACAGCTCATGTAATATTTGTCCACATAATTGTAAAGCAGATCGGTTCAATTCTACAAAATACGGTTTTTGTAAAACAGGTGCTTTCCCTGTTGTATCATCTTATGGTGCTCATTTTGGTGAAGAAACTCCATTGGTTGGGCAATCAGGATCAGGAACCATTTTTTTTACTGGGTGTAACATGCGTTGTGTTTATTGTCAAAATTATGATATTTCGCAACTTAACTCGGGTAAAGAAATTTCAGTTAATGATTTAGCTACCATCATGCTAAAGCTTCAGAAAGATGGTTGTCATAACATTAATTTTGTTTCGCCTTCTCACCAGATTTTAGCCGTTTTACAAGCGTTAAAAATTGCAATCCCTAATGGATTATATTTGCCTTTAGTCTATAATTCAGGTGGTTACGACTCTAAAAAAACAATTCAAATGCTCGAAGGAGTTTTTGATCTTTATATGCCCGATTTTAAATATTTCGATAACCAGAAAGCATATGAATACAGCAAAGTAGATAATTATGTTTATCATGCAAAATTATCTGTATTAGAAATGTACAAACAAGTGGGAGATTTAAAAACAGAAAAAGGAATTGCTTATCGCGGGTTATTAATCAGGCATCTGGTATTACCCGATAATATTTCCGATTCGGATAAATTTTTGGATTTTGCTGACAAAACTTTTAATAAAGGAATTCATATAAATATCATGAATCAATACAGGCCGGCATACCAGGCTAACAGATATAAGGAGTTGAATAAATATCCTTTACAAAAAAATATTAATGATCTTAAAAACAGGCGATTGTATAAAAATATCAACATATTGGATTAATTTATATTATATGGGAGTACATTTTAACTATTATAAAAATAATTGTTTTTCTACTATAATCCTTATACCTTTATTATTCGTTTGAAAAATATTGCTAATGTTTACAAAATATTTCCGCTTACGGTTACATTACTTATTTATTCCTTTGCTAATAACCTTTCTGTTATTTGTACTTTCATTTGTATTGATTTTTTTACCCATTTTCGAACACAGCATCAAAGAACGAAAAAAAGAGCTTATTAAAGAAATAACAATTACAGCATGGAATACAGTTGATTTTTATAATCAAAAGTATGATAAGGGCGAATTAACTTTAGAACAGGCTAAAAAGCAAGCAATAAAACATATAGAAAATATAAGGTATGGACAGGATGATAAAGATTACTTTTGGATTAATGATTATCAGCCCAAAATGATTATGCATCCTTATTTAACCAACCTTATCGGGAGAGATTTATCGGATTTTAAAGACCCGGACGGGAAGTATCTTTTTAATGAAATAGTGGATGTTGTAAAATCTAAAGAAGAAGGTTATGTAAGATATAAATGGCAGCTTAGAGACGATTCAACTTTGGTTTTGCCCAAAATATCGTTTGTAAAAGCATTTAAACCCTGGAAATGGATTATTGGCACTGGTGTTTATTTAACTGATATTGAACAGGATGTTCGTTTGTTAAAGCAAAAAATGAACATTATTTTTTTAATCATTGCTTTGGTAATTTTATCTATCTTTTCCTATATATTTTTTCGTGGAGTAAAAAAGGAGAAATTGTTAATTGAAGCTGAAACGAAATATCAAAAATTATTTGAGTTTTCAAACGATGCTATAATATTACTGCGGAATGATATCATTATTGATTGTAACACAAAAGCATTAGAGCTATTAGAATGCAAGAAACAAAATATTGTCAACCATTCAATATTAAATTTTTCTCCCGAATTTCAGCCATCAGGCAAAAAGTCAAAAGACCAAGCACAAAAAATCATAAAAGATTGTATAAACGGGGAATCTCAATTTTTCGAATGGGTTCATTTAACCCATCATAAAAAACCATTTATTGCAGAGGTAAGCTTAAGCAGTGTAAATATCCACAACGAAATCTTTTTAATGTCATCAATACGCGATATTACTCAGCGTAAAAAAGATGAGAAAAAAATTATTGAAGCTAGGAAACGTGCTGAAAATGCCGATAAGCTTAAATCTGTGTTTTTGGCAAATATGTCGCACGAAATTAGAACACCCATGAATGCAATTTTGGGATTTTCTCAATTAATAAAAAATTCCCGGATGTCCGAAGAAAAAAGAAACGAATTTATAAATATCATTCATAGTAAAGGAAATCAGTTACTACAAATCATTAATGATATTATTGATATATCAAAAATTGAGTCCAACCAGATTAAATTATATCCCACTAAATTTTCTGTAAATAAAATGATTGATGAACTATACCAGTCATATAAATCCGCCGGACAAGAAACAATTAAACCAGAAGTTAATTTTAAAGTAAAAAAAGAATTACCTGATAATCAATCGTTTATTTATAGTGATAGAACACGGATTATTCAAATTTTAAGTAATTTGCTTAACAATGCCTTTAAATATACCGAAAAAGGTTTTGTTGAACTGGGTTATAAGATAAAAACCAGTCAAATTGAATTTTATGTTAAAGATACAGGCATTGGTGTCCAAAAAGAGAAAAAGGAAATAATTTTTGAACGTTTCAGACAGGCTGACGAATCTTCCACCCGAACCTATGGAGGTACAGGTTTGGGATTATCCATTTCAAAAGGGTTGGTTCAAATTTTAGAGGGTAGTTTAAATGTCGATTCAGACGGTAAATCAGGTTCCTGTTTTTATTTTACCATCCCTTATAATTCTGTTTCTGCTGATATCTGATGTTTCATTTTATTGGGAATCATCCATTTTTTTGCTATTTTTGATACGCATACACCCCTCAAAAAATCGTTTATTTTTCTGGTTACAAGTATTTTATTCATAATTAAAATCATAAAAGATGAAAAATATTTTTTTATGTTCAATGGTAACCCTGGGTGTTTTTTTTAATAGCTGTACTTTTAATCGCCTTGAAACACCGCTCGAGGAGTCTAATTTTAAATTATTATCTACTAACCAACAAATATTAGAGTTTTTAGACAGGGCAGGTGATATAACTCCAAATATCGATTATCAAATTCTGGACACTACATTTAATGGAAAATACATACCCATAGTTAAAATTTCAAATCATAGTAATGAAGAAAAACCGTCTATTTTATTTATAGGCCAGCAACATGGCAATGAACCTTCAGGTAAAGAAGGATTGCTTTTGCTAATAAAGGATTTTGCCAACGGTAAGTTTGCACAATGGATTGATAAAGCAGATTTGTACATAATTCCACAAGCAAATCCTGATGGAGCAGACTTAAACCACAGGCGAACATCCAATCAAATTGATTTAAACCGGGATCATTTAATTTTAAAATCTATAGAAGCAAAAGCAATTCAGAATATTTTTCATGAGCTTAAACCAGTTGTTACGGTAGATTTTCATGAATATTACCCTTATTCAAGTTCCTGGAAGGATTTTGGATACTACCGTGATTTTGATATCCAGTTTGGCGGGCTTACCAATATTAATATAGATTCAAAAGTTAAAAATTATTTTTATGAAGTATTTTTTCCAAAAGTAAAGGAAGATGTTGAGCAGAGTGGATACTCATTTTTTGAATATACCTTAGGCAATTTTGCACTAGGCGAAAGGTTGCGGCACAGCACAGTAGACATTAACGACGGGCGGCAAAGTTTTGGTATTTGTAATACCTTATCGTTTATTGTTGAAGGTAAAAATGGGCGTGACTCAATTTTTGAAATTGAAAGAAGAGCTAAAAGCCAGTACTTAACAGCTAAATCAATTTTAAAAACAAGTGTTTTAAATATTGGTGAAATTGATCATATAGTTAAAGAAGCTCGAAATAAAACAAAAAAGTCAAATCAGGGAGAGAAAGCCTCTATCCGTATGGATCATTTTCAGGGTAATGACACACTCCGATACCCATTAAAATCAGTAAAAACTAGAAAAGATACAATATTTATGGCCCAGGAATTTCATAATGATGTTAAATCACGCCTGGATATCGACATCCCAAAAGCTTATTTAATCCCTGTTTCTGATACTATTCTTGTAGAATGGCTTAAACGTTCAAATTTCACATTTTATAAGTATGATACTAACAAAAAAGATCAAATTTTCAGGTATAAAATTTTAAATTTGCACCGTAGCGTTGATGAAGAATTAGAAAATTATTATCCGGAAGTTGCTTATGAAAAAATTAACCATGAATTTTTAAAAGAGGAGTATTTTGCAGTGCCAACACATCAATTTTACAAATATAAAATTGTTACTGCCCTGGAGCCTCAGGCCATGTATGGTATAGCAAATTATCCGTATTTTGAATATTTATTGTTTGATGATTATTTTAAAATTTATCGAGTTGAATATTAAATAAAGAGAAATGAAGTTAATTGAATGGACTGAAAAATATGCGCTAGGAATAAAAGAAATTGATAACCAGCACAAAGGTTTGGTAATACTAATCAATGAACTTTTTGAGCTTATGTCAAAGGGAAAAGCTAAAAATCATCTGGAAGATATTTTTAATCATTTAACCGATTATACCAAACAACACTTTTTTGCCGAAGAAAAAATGATGATAAAATATGCTTATGCTGAATTTGATGAACATAAGCAGGAACATCAAAAATTTGTGGAAAAACTGGATGCCTTAAAAGCAGATTATGAAAAAGGCAAAGTTACCATTTCACTTGAAATTCTCAATTTTTTAAAAAACTGGTTGTTAAACCATATTCAAATTACTGATCAAAAGTACATTCCTCACATAAAAAAAATGTCTTATAAAGAATTTTAATTATTTACTTATTATTTTTTTTCGGGTTTATTAACTATTTTTATTATGTTTGATATGGATAGTTTATAATTTATTTTATGAAAGAAATTTTATCGCCCATTGCTATAATGGAAAATATGGTAGAAAGATTACAACAATTCTACCCTAATCATGATAAAAAAGACAATGGAATAATACAATTTCATTTTACCCACGAAAATAGAAAATATGATTGTTATATACGATCAAACCATATAGAATTAAAACTTTTTGAAGGTACTGCTGAAAATCCAAATGTAATTGTGAAATCGAGTTTTTACAATTGGCTCGATTTAGCTTTCGGACGCCTTAATCCTTTTATAGGAATTGTTACCCGGAAATTAAAATTTAAAGGGGATATTAAGTTTTTTAGGGTAATACCTAAAAGGTCGTTGAAAAAAAAATTGTGGGTTCCTGGAGACCCTGTAACTAAATTCGAAAAAAACCCACCGAGATATTGGAAAAAACCTGAAAAGATTGTAGTGCTGAATGCTTCTCCACGCGGCAAAAAAGGGTATACTGATTTTTATTTAAAACCTTTTATTAAAGGGATGCAAGAAGATTCGAATGTAAATACATTTTTTATCAATCATTATAAAATTAAACCCTGCGTTGGTTGTTTTTCCTGTTGGATAAATAAACCTGGTGAATGTATTTATCATAACGAAGATGATTTTCACCAATTGGCCGAAAAACTTTCAGATGCAGATATTATAGTATATGCTTTTCCTATTTATGCCGATAATATTCCGGGCGTATTAAAAAATTATTTTGACCGGTCCGTTTCCAGAGCTTATCCTTACATGATTGAAGGAATGAATGGTGTTCGCCATCCACGTAAACATATCCATAAAAACCAATCGATGGTGGTTTTTTCCATTTGTGGTTTCTGGGAAATGAAAAATTTCAAGCCTGTAAAAGCTTTTTTCAAAGCCCTGGCTCATAACAGGCATTGTCCGATAGTAGGAGAAATTTATAGAACAACAGCCATAGGATTATACGATAACCCTTTACAGTATAAAAAATTAAACAAAGTATTGAAATCGCTGGAATCTGCTGGAAGTGAGCTTGTTAAAACCGGCAGGATAAAAAAGAAAACTCAAAAATCTATCCGGCAAAAACTTTTCCGTACACCATACGACCTGGACAGGGTAAATGAATGGTGGAACAAAAAGAAAGGCAGCAAAGAGTTTGATTATTAGTGTTTATTTCTTTAGCTGATGATATTCTTTAACCGTATCAATTTTAAGATATTTGGAAAGATATTTTACGCCTATATAAAAAGGAATGGTGTCTAATAGGGCTGTGATCATTTTAAAAAAATAATTAGAAAGAATTAATATCAGCAGAAAAGAAAAAACGTTTGTATCTTTATGTAAATCAATGGCTTTTGATCCATAATAGGTAATTAGTACAACAGCAATTGAATCTATTAATTGGCTGGTAAGTGTTGAACCATTGTTTCTTAACCAAAGATGTTTACCTTTTGTTAATTTTTTAAGTAAATGAAAAATGTGTACATCAACAAATTGTGCTGTTAAATAAGCGATCATGGATGCAGCTACTGCTCCAAAAGTTAATTCACGAATTCTAAAAAAAGCTGTACTGTCTACTTGTGGACTTTCGGGTAAAATTCCGGCAAACCACATAATAAATAATACCCAAAAATTCATCAATAATCCTACCCATACAACCATATTTGCCCGTTTTTTACCATATAATTCACTTATAAAATCGGTGCATAAAAAAGTGATTGGATAAGGCAAAACACCTACAAAAACCAAAAAATGTATTTCAGATCCGTTAAAATTAAATGAAAGATCAATTAAACGAGACAATCCTAAAATATTAAGCATTGCTAATGAACCAATAAAAAGGCCTGATAAGATTACAAAAACAGCTTCTCTGCGTAAATGATATTTTTTATCAATATTGTCTGAGTTGGAAAACATATAATATGATTTACTAAATATAAAGATATTATATTTTAATTAATTAACAATTTCTGTTGATAAAAAAAAGCAAATCAGATAATAAACAAAAAATTTGGTAAATAGTTTTTTATGCTCTTTAAATAACCACTTTTAAAAGATCAATAAATTATTTGTATTGATTAATTTATTAAAAAATTATTAATTATTTGAAAGGATTGTTTTTATCCATTGAAAATTAGAATATTATTATGTATTTTTAACAAAGCAAATTTGAAATATAGATGATTCGAGGTATTCTAGTTGCCCTTAATATTGAAAAGACTGAAAAAGCAAGTGTTTTTTTATTTCTCTTACAATCTGTTTTTTTAGGTATTTTTTATGGAGCTTTTGATGTTGGTGCCCATGCTTTATTTTTAAGTGTTTATCCTGCTTCGATGATTCCTAATGCTTATGTAATCTCAGGAATTGTGGGAATAGTGATTACTACAGTTTATGCAAAAATACAAAATCGATTGCCTTTTTCTACCCTTGCTGTTTTTAATTTGCTTTTTATTTCGATTATAACAGCAATACTTAGAATAGCCTTTAACTTTACAGAAAGCAACGAGCTTATTTTTTTAATTTTTGTGATGATGGGGCCTTTGAATATTATTGCGATGTTAGGTTTTTGGGGGGCTGTAGGAAGAATTTTTACATTACGACAGGGAAAAAGATTGTTCGGTTTAATAGACAGTGGACAAATATTTGGAGCAATACTCAGCACTTTTGCTATTCCGGTTTTAATTGCTGTCGGATTTCAACAAAAGAACCTTTTGTTTTTAAGTTCCATCAGTATCCTATGCGCTCTGATTATACAACTTTTTATTTCGGCAAAATTTAATCTCAATAAACAGATTGCAGTAATTCAATCAAAACAAAAAAACCTGGGTGAATTATTACAAGATAAGTACATTTTGTATATGGCCTTATTTGTTGTTCTGTCTATGCTTGCTGCGTTTTTTATTCAATATTCTTTTCTTACTGTAACAAAAGAAAACTATCCAGACCATGACAACCTGACCCAATTCCTTGGTGCTTTTACAGGTAGTTTGTTATTATTTACTTTTTTATTTAAAACTTTTGTTTATAGTAAACTTATGAAAGCTTACGGTTTAAAAGTAAGTATTTTAATTTCATCTTTTTTATTGGGAATTTTTACAATTATTGCAGTCTTAATTGGCACATTGGGTGGTTATGATGCAGCCGCTAAAAGTTTTATTTTCTTCTTTCTTATTATTGCATTATCAAGGTTGTTTTCAAAAGCTTTAAAAGATTCTGTTGAAGTACCATCTTTTAAAATATTGTATCAATCATTAAAAGCTGAAATTAGGCATAATGTACAGGCTTATGTTGATGGTACAATAAATGAAATTGCTGCACTGTCGGCAGGACTTATGTTAGCAGCGCTTAGCCTGTTCGAATTTTTTAAACTTATTCATTTTTCGTATTCATTAATTATTATCCTTATAGCCTGGTTTATCGTTGCCCGTAAATTATACCAACAATATCAAATATCTTTAAAAAAATCCTTAGCCGAATATAAAGGTACCAGGGATGAGGAGGTGGAAAGCATATCGGAATTTATTGAAAAAAATATAGATAAAGAATTAGCTAACCAGGAAAATTTTATTGCAAATCTTGAAATGGAATATGCTTTGCATCCACTAAAATTTGAAGATAAATTTAAAAACCTTATTTCTCATAAAAACAAGAAAATAAAAACCTTAGCAATAGATAAAATTGCAGAAGATAATATTATTAATGCATTTGACAGTATTTCAAGCCTGTTAAATACAGATTCAGATGATGATGTTAAAGATAAATGCAAGGTTTTGCTGGAAAGCTTTAATGTAAAACTTGATAAATCACCCGGAAAGAGAAAAATTATTGATTTATCTAAATCTAAAATACCTGAGGAGAGGATTCTTGCTGCATTTTTAATGGGAAATTTTTATCAAAATGATTTTTTTGTTTATCTTAAAGCTTTATTAAGGGATTTAGATAAGCAGGTAAAAATAGCAGCCATTAAATCAACTGCAAGAATTAATAAACCAGAATTTTGCCCTCTAATTATCGAATATCTGGAAAACGAAAGTGTTTATCAATATGTTTTTGATGCTTTATTACATTTTAATGAAAAAGCATTGCCATATCTCGATCAATTTTTTTATAAAACAGGCACAAATCATCGATCTTTGATTCGTATTATAAAAATTATGGGACAGATAGGCGGGGTAAAAGCCATTGAATTTTTACTAAAAAAAATAAACCACCCTAATGAAGAAGTATTATTACATGTTTTATTTGCTCTTAAGCAATGTGGTTACAGAGCTGATGAAAAAAGTTTAAATAAAATACACCAGCTATTAGAAACTCATATTGGTGTTATGGCATGGAATATTGCTGCAAAACAAACTTTAATTGAATATAATTTCGAGGGTATTTTAACCGAAGCAATTAATGAAGAGCTTGTTGCTAACTACGATTTATTATACCTGCTTCTATCCATTGCTTACGATGCAAAATCTATAATGCATGTAAAAGAAAATATTGAAAGCGGAACTTCCGAAGGAATTAGTTATGCCCTTGAACTTTTAGACCTGTTTATTTATGAAGATATTAAGCCAAAACTTATTCCAATTGTTGAAGATATTAATGCAACCGAGAAAGTCAGGCAGCTTCAGAATTTTTATCCGGTAGAAATCCTTTCATTAGATGATTTGATAATTAGTATTATCAATCGGGATGTAAACTATACAAATATTTGGACCAAAGCATGTGCTATTTTTTCTTTTAAGGATTTGGAAATAGATAAAATTCCCGATGATTTAATTGCCCATTTATTTAATCCGGTTGATTTGCTAAGACAAACATCGGCCATTATTATATATAATGAAGATAAAGAGGCTTTTAAAAATATAAGGCCAAGAATTAACGAGAAATATATAGATGACCTAGATCAAACCATTACAAGATTTCAAAAATCAACAAATGATTTACTTATTGAAAAAACAATTTTCCTAAAGAAAACCGATATATTTAATAGAGTTGATTATAGATACCTATTTCATCTTGCAAAAAAATTGAATGAAATTGTTTTTGGTTCAAACTTAAGCATAACGTATAGTTATAACGAATTAAAAGATAAGATTTTATTTATTCATGGTAATTCAGTTATGTTTTATACTGATCAAAATAAGCCAATAGTTTTATACCCTGGCAGAGTATATTTTTTAAAAGAATTAATTTTAAATAAAGGCCAATCGTTTTCTATTGAAAGAAAGGAAGATAGTACTGTTTATTATATCGAAAAAAATGTTTTAATTTACAATATGTTTGATTATCATGAAATTGAAATATCAGTTTTAAAATGGATAAATCAACAAATAGAAGCTGATGTATTGGATAACAACGAAAACCAAATAATACAATAAGCAATTAAATAAACTTTTTTATGTTTTTCAGGATTTATCGAAGGTTAAAGATTTTTTATATGCGAAGGACAACTATATTTAAGCAATTAATTTTAAATGTTGTAATACCTGCTGTTTTAGCGTTATTGGTTTTGGGTGTGTTTAATTATACGCAAACTAAAAGGAATTTAATAGAATCAATTAACACTAAAAATAAAATTATTGCACAAGAAATTATTCATATCATGGAGTTTCAGGATGTTGCCCTTGAAATTGTTGAACAGAACCTGAATCCTGAAATGGAATCATATAGTAATAAATTAGTTAATCATTATTTTAAAAATACAGACAATATTGAATTTGCCGATTTAAATAAAATACGAAACGAACTGGGGATGAATCCTGAAATGGAAGATATTTACATCATTAACCAGGAAGGAATTGTTATAAATACAACTTTTGAGTCCGATTTAGGATTGAATCTTTTTAAATTTGGAGAGGATCATAAAAAGCTAATTCAGGATATTTTTAAGAAAGGTGAATTTGTTAATGAAAGGTTTACTGTAGAAAGCAGCACTAAACGATTAAAGAAATATACATACCAGCCTACAAACGATGGTAAATATATTATTGAATTGGGCATTTATTCAAAAAAAGCTGATGAAATTATAGATTTTATTAAAAGTACAATTAATAAATTATCCCAAGATCAACCATCAATTGTAGGTGTTGATTTATTTATCAGCAAAGATAATCCTATATCTTTAAATAAGGACTTAATCCTTTCTGAAGCTGAAAAGGAATTTTTGAAAGACAGGTTTTTAAAAAAGGATTCAACAAAGGTTTCCAAAAAAGAAAAAAATCAGAAACTTTATTATAACTATTTTTATATTCTCAGGTCAAATTCAGATTTATACAAAGGTTCTGTAATAAGAATTATTGCCGACAGATCGCGCGAAGATATTGTGCTTCGCAATGAATTATTAAAATTTGTTGGCTTATTTGGTTTAACGATTATTATCGTAATAATTCTGTTATACCGAAAAACAAGAGTAATTACTCATCCTATAAAAAAATTGGTAGATAAAGTTAACAGAATTACTAATGGGCATTTAAACGAAAGAGCAGATGTGGTCGGAAATAACGAAATTACCACCTTGTCGCAAAAGTTTAACTCAATGATTGAAGAACTTGAAAGTTATTACAACGAGTTGGAACAAAAAGTAAAAGACAGGACTGCCGAGGTAGTTAGACAAAAAGAAGAAATTGAAATTAAAAATAAACATATTACCGATAGCATACGTTATGCACAACGCATCCAGAATGCCATTTTGCCACCAGATAATGATGTAAAAAAAATGTTGCCAGATTCTTTTATTCTTTACAAACCAAAAGATATTGTTAGTGGTGATTTTTACTGGTTATCAAAGAAAGATGGATTAGTGATGTATGCTGCAGTTGATTGTACAGGGCATGGTGTTCCCGGAGCATTTATGTCTATTGTAGGTTATAATCAGCTAAATTATGCTGTTGAAGTAAAAAAAGCTCGTGAATCAAATATTATTCTTGACCAGTTAAACTTAGGTGTTGTGGAAACACTTCGTGAAAAAGGAGTAGAAAATCCAAGTGGCGTTAAAGATGGTATGGACTTAGCATTGTGTATTATCGATTATAAAAAGATGAAATTACAGTTTAGTGGCGCTAATAATCCGTTATGTCTTATACGCGATAATGAATTAACACAAATTAAAGGAGATCGTCAGGCTATAGGAGGCACATACGATGATGAACTGCCGAAATTTAAAAAACATGAAATAAGCCTGAAAAAAGGTGATGTTATTTATATTTTCTCGGATGGCTACCCTGATCAATTTGGTGGTTCCGATGGAAGAAAATTTATGCTTAAACGTTTTAGGGAGTTATTATTAAAAATTTATAAAGACCCAATGCCGGATCAAAAGAAATTACTAAATGATATTTTAGAAGAATGGAGAGGTAAAGAAGAGCAAGTAGATGATATACTGGTTATTGGAGTTAAAATTTAATCATTTATGCCCAACAGTTATTTAAATATTATTTTTCATCTTCCATTTGAAAAAAATGATTTAAATGAAAAAGATAAACTTTGGTTATTAAATTTTCAAACCATTCTTAAAACCTCATTAGATCAGGTAATTCAACAAAAAATAAATATATATAATCCTTTTGTAGATTCTGCTGAATTGGAAAATCATAGGCTGGATACTCAAAATAACGCTGTATTTATTCAATTAATTCTTAATAAAAATTATAAAAAAGAAAGATTGATCCAATATCAAAACAGCAAATCAAACAATAAAATTTTTCAGTTAAATTGTTGTCCATTAGATAATTTTTTGAACACAAAGTTCAAAATTCATTCTATTAATTTTTTTGATGAAAAAAATGAAGAAAAAATTGATCTCTCTACCGGTATTGAATCAATAAAAGATGAGTCTTTATGGCTTAAAATAACTGACTTATCATACGATATTAAGGAATACTTTTATGACACTATTTCTACCAAACAACATAAAACAACCGTATATTTTGCTCAAGTTAATAGTGATTTGAATAGGGAGCGAGAAGCAATTATCAGAGAATTTAAACATCTTGGATACCAAATTTTGCCTGAAAATAATTTTCCTTCAGAACTTGACGACTATGAAAAATTTGTTAAAGAAAATATCGAAAAATCCAATATTTCAGTACATCTAATCGGTAATACTTATAATCCGGTAATAAATGGAACTAATAAATCGGTTGTTGAAATACAGAATGACCTATTTAATCAAATTCTTAATAAATCAAAAAAGAAAGATATTCATCGGCTGGTTTGGATCCCTCAAAACTTTAAGCCAGACTCAGAAAAACAGCGATTGTATGCTGAAAAATTTTAAGCGTAATGTAGAATTACTTGAAAATACAGAAATTATTCAAACACCTGTTGAAGTATTTAAATCAATTGTTAAAAGAAGGGTTGACGATATTAATAATACAATGCCAATAGTTACAAAAGAGCCTATTACAACCCAAACCAAAAGTGTATATTTTATCCATTCAAACACAAACGAACCGGGTCGCCAGAAAATTATAAATTATCTTAAAAGTAATGATTTTGAGATATATGAGTTAAAAGAAGAAAAAAATAAAATTGATTTAATTAAGCAGCATCAAAAGTATTTAATAAATGCAGATGCAATATTAATTTACTATGTATCAGAAAATTTTTATTGGTTAAAAAGTAAATTAAATGATTTGAAAAAGGCACCAGGATTTGGAAAAAAAGAACCATTTCTTGCTAAAGCAATATTAACAAACAAAGTAACCAATCTTGATCTTAATAACGAAATAGAAGATATTTTAATGATTGATCAAGGAAATAAAGATATATCAGCTTGTTTAATACCTTTTACTGAAAAAATTAAGTAAAATGATAACTCCAAATATTAATAATAAAAACTTGTTTAATCCTTTTCCTGGATTACGCCCATTTAAAATTGAAGAAAGTCATTTATTTTTTGGAAGAGAAGGACAGAGTGAAGAGATATTAGGTAAATTATCGGAAAATAAATTTGTAGCAGTTATTGGAGCTTCAGGTAGCGGAAAATCTTCATTAATTTATTGTGGATTAATACCTACATTACACGGAGGCTTTATTGGAGAAATTTCTTCGCAATGGGAAATTATAAAAGCACGCCCGGGTAATTCTCCTATCGAAAATTTGGCTAAAGCTATTACTAATTTACCGGAAAAAACAGCCGATGAAAATCA
>JBKHIH010000069.1:0-20801 GCA_046538755.1 Thiohalospira sp. | reverse complement strand
TTTTCGAAATCCTTCAGATAATTCTTTCCTGTGTTTTCCCGACATTAGTACAATTCCATAACCTCCGGGCCCTGGATTTCCTCTTGCAGCTCCATCAGTATATATCGTAATTTTTGTAGGCATGATCTAAATTTTGGTTAAAGATAGCAATCCTGAAAGAAATAAAAAAAGGCTCAAGAATTGTCCTGAGCCTTTTTTTAAAGTATATTAGTTTTATTCAACAATGGTCATTTCATCAATAAGGTTTTTTGCGCCGGCGAATTTATCGATAACAAATAAAACGTATCGAATATCAACATTAATACAACGTTGTAATTCGGGTTCAAAAACAATATCTCCACTCATAGCTTCCCAGTTCCCATCAAAAGCGGTTCCTATTATTTCTCCTTTTCCGTTAATTACAGGGCTGCCTGAATTTCCTCCGGTAATATCATTGGTTGTGATAAATGCAACGGGCATTTCTCCGTTTTCCATAGCATATGGGCCATAATCTTTATTTTTATAAAGTTCTTTTAATTTATCAGGCACCACAAATTCCCAGTTATCAGGGTCTTCTTTTTCCATAACACCAGTTAGAGTAGTAACATAATCATAATGTACCGCATCTCTGGGGTAGTAGTCAAGTACTTCGCCATATGTTAGTCGCATACTAAAGTTTGCATCAGGATAAAGCGCTTCTCCTTCTTTCATTTCCATAATACCCTCAACAAACAATCTGTGTCCTTTGTTAAAGTCGATATATAATGGTTTTAGTTTTTCTGATAATTCACGATATTTTTGGTAAATAGATTGTGAAGCAATGTAAGCAGGGTCTTTTTCCATTTTTTTAGTTGATGGATTTTCTAAAAACGCCCAAAGTTTTGTAGAATCGGTAAATACAGATTTGCTATACATGTTATCTATATATTTAGCATAATCATTTTTGTATTTTGTTTCGATGGTGTTAAAAATATCGGGGTGATAATTTTTATCTACATTTTGGGCAAATGTTTTAAACATGGCTTTTGCTACTTTTTTATCAGTAGGTGCATTGTAGTCTTTGTAAAACCCTCTTGCCATGTTTTTTATCTCTTCAACCTCTTTGTTTATTTTTTCCTGGTCTTTCGAATCGAAGATATCTTTGTAATCAGAAAACCTCGAAGAAAAATACATTAATTCAGTACCTCTTAAAAGAGCTTCACTAATGTATTGGGTAACATGAACATAATCTTCACGATTTTTTAAAGATTTTTCTATTAATGAAAGCGCGTTGCCGTATTTATCTTTTCGATTTTTATTTTCGTTAACCCAATCCATAAAAGCTTTTTCTTCAGCTAGCTTTTGATCGTATATTTTTAACTGTTTTAGTGCTTTATTCATTCCAATCGAATTTTTCCAGTAATTGGTCGATCCGGAATATTTAGATGAATATTTGATTCTAACCTCATCATCTTCTAACATATCTTCTAAAATAAGGTCTTGTCTAATTCCTCTGACATAAATGCGGTTTGCGTTAGTAACATTCATGCGTTCATCAATTTCCCATGATGTCATATATCGTTGCGTGCTTCCCGGATATCCTAAAACCATTGAAAAATCGTTTTTTTCAACTCCTTTTAATGATATAGGCAGGTGATGTTTTGGTTTGTAAGGAACATTTTCTTTTGAATATTCGGCAGGTTTATTGTCTTTATCGGCATAAACCCTGAAAAGAGAAAAATCACCGGTATGGCGTGGCCACATCCAGTTATCGGTATCAGCACCAAATTTACCAATGGAAGATGGTGGTGCGCCAACCATTCTAACATCTTTAAATGTTTCGTAAACCAATAAATAATATTTGTTACCGCCAAAAAAGCTCTGAACACGTGCACTGTAATGTGTTCCTTCGCTTGCTTTATCTGCAATTTGTTTACCCAGTTCACCAGCTTTTTCTTGCCTTTCCTCCTCGGGCATATCTTTTGTAAATTCAGGAATTATTTTGTCTGTAACATCTTCGATACGTACTAAAAATGTAACTGTAAGCCCGGGAGATGGTATTTCCTCTTCTTTCGACATAGCCCAAAAACCATCTTTTAAATAATCATGTTCGGTGGTGCTATGACGTTGGATTACACCGTAGCCGCAGTGATGATTTGTTAATATCAGGCCTTCTTCTGAAATAACTTCGCCTGTACAGCCTCTGCCAAAAATAACGATAGCATCTTTTAAACTCGATTGGTTAATGCTGTAAATTTCTTCGGCAGACAGCTCTAAACCCATCTCCTGCATTTTTTCCATATTCAATTGCTGGATAAGTGGTAATAACCACATCCCTTCATCAGCTCTTAATAATGAGCTAAATGATAGCAAAGTTGTAAATAGTAAGATAATAATTTTTTTCATGGTATGTAATTTTAAATTGATAATAAATTTTCCATAATATTGAAATACAAAAATATTAGATTGATAAAAATAAATACAGTTTAAAGATAAATCATAAATATTTGATTTTTATTTAATATACCTTTACATCACAAATTTATTTAAAAAAATTTTGTTTTATGGATGCAGTACCTCAAAAAAGAGATATTTTATCTCTTTTACTTGATGATTTGAAAGATTTTTTGATTAAAAATAAAGAAAAACCCTTCCGTGCAAAACAAATTTTTGAGTGGTTATGGAGTAAACATGTTACAGATTTTGATGAAATGACGAATCTTTCAAAAGATTTAAGAGAGTTACTGAAAACAAATTTTTATTTTCAGTCAGTAGAAATTGAACATTTGCAAGTTAGCAAGGATAAAACAATAAAAATTGCTTTTAAATTAGTTGATGATTTGTTGGTTGAAGGAGTTTTAATACCGACTGATAACAGGGCAACGGCGTGTATTTCATCGCAAGTAGGATGTAATTTAGGGTGTGAGTTTTGTGCAACCGGGAAAATGGGTTTTAAAAGAAATTTAACCGTTGGAGAAATTTTTCACCAGGTTACAGAAATTATGAAACTTGCCCGCGAAAAATATAATTTGCCTCTAACTAATATTGTATTAATGGGCATGGGCGAGCCTTTATTAAATTACGACAATGTGCTATCTGCAATCCATCATATTACTTCTGAAGACGGGTTAGGAATGTCGCCACAAAGAATTACATTGTCAACTGTTGGATTACCTAAAATGATTAGGAAATTAGCCGACGATAATGTAAAATTCAACTTAGCAATCTCGTTACATGCTGCCAACAATAAACAGAGAACTGAATTTATGCCTGTAAACCGAAATAATTCGCTGGAAGATTTAAGAGATGCCCTGGTATACTTTAATCAAAAAACAGGACAACGGATTACTTTTGAATATTTATTGATGGATGGAATTAATGATTCGTTGAAGGATGCAAAAGAGTTTGCGGAATATTGTAAGAGTTTTCCTGTAAAAATTAATATAATTGAATATAATTCTACCCGAGATAAGCGATTTAAGAAATCTTCAAACGAATCGTTTGATCAGTTTGTAACTTTTTTGAAAAGTAAAAATCTGGTGGTTAATGTCCGCCGCAGCAGAGGGCAAGATATTGATGCTGCCTGTGGGCAATTGGCAGGAAAAAAAAGTAAATTAAAAATTTAAACTTAATTGCTCGTCGAGCAAGCGAAATGACATTCGATGATAAGGTGTAGGGCCAAATTTTTTTATAGCTTCCCTGTGTTCTTTTGTTGGGTAGCCTTTGTTCCTTTTCCAGTTATATTCCGGATGCAATTCGTGGAGTTCATTCATAATATCATCACGATAAGTTTTAGCAAGTATCGATGCAGCAGCAATAGAATAATATTTCGAATCCCCCTTAATAATACACTGATGAGGAAAATCTTTATACTTCAAAAATTTGTTGCCATCAATTATAATATGTTCAAATTTAAGGGTTATTTTATCAAGTGCTTTATGCATTGCTAAAATTGAGCTTTTCAGAATATTTATCTCGTCAATTTTTTTATTGTTGATTATCCCAATGGCAAAAGCCAAAGCTGAATTTTTAATATCTTCCCTTAGTTGATATCGTATTTTTTCGGTTAATAATTTTGAGTCGTTTAATAAAGGATGAGAAAAACCAACAGGAAGAATTACAGCAGCAGCCACAACGGGCCCGGCAAGGCATCCGCGTCCGGCTTCATCGCATCCGGCTTCCACAACACCTTGTTTATAGCAGCTTAATAATTTAAAATTATTCATTGATTACTTTTTCTATGCTTTCCCAGAATTTTTTGGCGGTCTTATCCCAGCTAAATTTCTGTCGTTGAATTTTCCCTTTTTCAACAAGTTGATTGCTTAAATTCTTATCTTCATAGATATTTATCATAGCATCAGTAATTGATTCTATTGAAAAAGGGTCAGCCAATAAAGCAGCATCACCTGCTACTTCGGGCATTGAGGTTACATTCGATGTAATAACCGGTGTATTGCAGTTCATCGCTTCTATAATCGGTATTCCAAATCCTTCAAAATAAGGAACAAATGTTAATGCCAAAGCCGAACCATATAAATATTTTAAACTCTCAGGGTTCATTCTTCCGGTAAAAATAACATCATCTTTAAATTTAAGGCTTTTATAATTTTTTTTAATGATTTTGGTTTTAAACATCTTTTCGCCAACAATTAATAATTTGACATTACTCCTGGTTTGCTCCTTAAATTTTTCGAATGCCAAAAGTAAATTACTAATATTTTTTCGTGGGCTTAACGCCCCAACAAATATGAAAAAATTATTGCCTTGCGTATATTTTTGTATTGTTTTTTTTATTTCTTCTTTAGAAATAGGTTGGTAAATCTCATTTGCTCCGTTGTAAACCACATCAATCAAATCATTATTAATATTAAACTGATGGCTGATATCTTTTTTTGAAAAATCAGATACAGTAACAATTCGATTAGCCTTTTTCGCAAATTTTGGGAAAAAGTATTGATAATATTTTCTTACGAGAAAAGGAAAATCCTGAGGGTAGTGCATGAAATTGATATCATGAATAACAGCCAGCGTTTTTATTTTTGTTTTTAAAGGCAGATACCCATCGGGAGAAATAAATAGGCCGGCATTAATTTTTTTTAAAATTTTGGGAATTGAAAATTCAAACCACAAGTAAAATAAAAATGGATGCCGTGCTTTTGGGCTTATAACAACAGGATGCACATTGGGAGCAAAAATAAATTGTTGATCAAAGGGGCGGTCGAAAATAAAATAAAACTGGTGTTCGGGATGATTTACGGTTATACGTTTTAAGGTTTCGAAAGTAAACCATCCGATACCTTCCAGTTTGTTTTTTAAAAGAAGCCTTGTATTTACTGCAATGTTCAAAAGAAAATCGTTTTAAAAGCGGATTATTCTATCTTTGTAACAAAGATGCTAAAAAATTGAAGAACTTTATTAAATATATCCTTCAAAAAACGCTTGGGCTTAAGAATTACTTGTTTTTATTTGCCCGGTTTATGATTTATAAGCTACCCTGGGATAAGAAAGAAAAAGATTTTATCCGGTTTCTGGATTTAATTATTGATGAAGGGGATGTATTGGATATTGGAGCAAATATTGGGGTAATGACTTACCATTTTTCAAAAAGGTTTTCCAATTTTACGATTCATGCTTTTGAGCCACTAACTGAAAATTTACAAGTTTTACAAAAAGTTGTAAATCATTATAAATTACATAACGTAAGGATATATCCATTTGCTTTAGGAAATAAAAATTCGCGAGTAAAGATGATTATGCCTGAAAAGAAACAAGTTTTTTTTCATGGGCTAAGTCATGTTGCTGAAAATAATGATGATATAAATGGAAAGGAATATTTTGTTGAAATGAGAAAAGCGGATGATATTAAGGTATTGAGAAACAAAAAAATTGTAGCCCTAAAAATTGATGTTGAGGATTATGAGCATTTTGTTTTAAAAGGAGCAGAGAAGTTAATTAAGACAAATCGGCCGCTTATTTATTGTGAATTATGGGAGAGTGAAAATAGAAATCAAGCTATTGATTTTATGAATCAATTAAATTATCGGGCATTTATCTGTTGCAATAAAATGTTTGAAAATTATAGCGGACAAACAGGATATCAGAATTTTTTCTTTATTCCTGTAGAGCGTTGCGAAAGGCTTAAACTTTGCTAAATTTGTAGTATTAATTGTCATTGTTTTGAGAAGGAAATTTTTTACTAATTTAACCTTGCTTCTGTTTCTTAACCTGTTGATCAAGCCTTTTTGGATTTTTGGGATTGATCGTACGGTACAGAATGTGGTTGGTGCAGAAGAGTACGGGCTGTATTTTTCGATTTTCAATTTTTCGTTGCTGCTCAATATGTTGCTCGATTTGGGTATTACCAATTTCAACAATCGAAACATAGCCCAAAACAGCCATCTTCTAAGTAAATCTTTATCGAGTATTATTAGCTTGAGGCTATTGTTGGCAACAGGATATGCTTTTGTTACTATTATAGCTGCTTTGTTTTTGGGTTATGAAGGCCGCCAGTTATATTTATTGTTTTTTTTGATTTTTAACCAGTTTATGGCTTCGTTTATATTGTATTTAAGGTCTAATTTAAGCGGGTTGCATTTTTTTAAAACGGATAGTATTATATCTGTTCTCGATCGTTTTATTATGATTGTGATTTGCGGATTATTACTGTGGGGAGGAGTTACAAAGAGCCCGTTTCAGATCGAATGGTTAGTTTATGCCCAAACAGCAGCTTACTTGCTTACTTTGGTTTTATCGTTTGGAATTGTTTACAGTAAAGCGCAATTTTTGAAGTTAAAGTTCGACCGGGCATATTTTATCGCTATTTTAAAAAAAAGTTATCCTTTTGCATTACTTTCTTTACTAATGGCATTTTATTACCGAATCGATTCGGTTATGTTAGAGCGAATGTTGCCCGACGGAAAAGAACAAGCAGGTATTTATGCCCAGGGATTCAGAATTCTCGATGCTGCAGCAATGTTTGCCTTTTTATTTGCCGGATTACTTTTACCCATGTTTTCGCATATGATCAAACAAAAAAAATCGGTTCATCAGCTTACTTTATTTTCTTTCTTACTTCTGATTATACCTGTAACTGGAATTACTTTTGCTTCCTTTTTTTACAAAACTGAGGTAATTAATTTATTGTACCATCAACATGTTCATACTTCAGCTTCTATTTTCGGAATTTTAATATTGTGTTTTATCGGAATTTCTACCAGCTATATTTTCGGAACTTTATTAACTGCCAATGGAAATTTAAAACAACTCAACATACTGGCTGTTGGAGGTGTTGTTATTAATATTGTTTTAAACCTGATATTAATTCCGAAATATTTTGCACTGGGTTCTGCTGTTGCCAGTTTGGTAACCCAAACATTTATTGCAGCAATTCAGGTTATTCTGGCGAAAAAGATATTCCATTTTTCAATAAACTGGAAAAGAATAGGTGTATTAATAATATTTATTTTCGGAGTATTTGCTTTTTCCAGCCTTTCTGTTGAGCTTAATTTTAAATGGATTTATAAATTTTTTGCCATACTTGCTTTTTCAATGTTGTTTGCTTTTTTATTACGCTTAATCAATTTGAAAGGATTGTATGATTTGATAAAAAATGGCGATGATAATTGAAAGATATTAATACATTGAAAAGTTTTGTTTATGTTAAATTTGTTTAAATGGAGTAATATGAACATATTTGAATAAAAATGGAAAGAATTATTGACATTGAAAATAATAAAGAACAATTAAATTTATGGGTTTTAAAAAGCCTTGAACTTTTTCAAAATACTTCATACTTAGATGATATTCTAGAGGTATATCCACTTCAAACTGCAAACCCAGTAAGGTTAGATAATAATCTTAGGCGAAGGATTATTTTAGCCCATCAAGATAGAAGAACCAATGATCTTATAGAAATATTACGACACGAAATTAAATTTCCTTATGATGAACCTCTTTGGTTTTTGATAAAAAATGTTCCAGGTTGTTTTGAAAATAATCCCCGCCAAATTGAAAGAATTGCAAAGTCCCTGTACTCAATGACAGCAGAAGAAACTGTAATTAGGCTTGAGTCTGCTCCAAAATTAAATACACAAATGGGCCCAATGTTTACAAATTGGTTAAGAAGGAGTTTTCAGCTTTTAGAAATAGATGAATTTATAGATTCTTCTGACGGCATATTTATTTTAGATTCTTCAGAAGAAATTGGAAAAAACTTTATAAATAATGAGTTGAAACAAAATTTAGAAAAACGGCCTGATATTGTTGCAAAAGTAAATAAAACTTATGTTATTGGTGAAGCTAAATGGATTGGATGTTCAGGAGGCAATCAAAATAAACAAGTAGTTGAAGTAATTAACTTTTGTCGGAATCAAAGAGGAGATGTAAGAAGGATTGGTGTTATTGATGGTTACCCATGGGCAGTTTATAAAGCAGACGGAAATCTTATAAATGATAAAATTTGTGTGCAAGTTCAAGAGTCTGAATATAACTTGATTAGTGCTTTATTATTGAATGATTATTTGGAGTCTTTAATTTAGGTAGTGTAAATTAGTCTTTTGGGAAATATTCATAATAATTGCATTTAATATTCTCTTTATAAAAGTCATTCTTAATAACTTCGTATGCATGAGTTGAATTGTCTATTCCTATCCATTTTCTGTTTAATCTATTTGCAACTTTTAAAGTACTTCCAGAACCAGCAAAACAATCCATTACAATAGATGATTCATTTGAAGAGTTTAAAATAATTCTTTCTAACATTTCATAATTTTTCTGAGTAGGATAATTCACATATGACATCCCTTTATCCTTAAATTCCCAAACATCTTGTATTTTAAAACCTTTATGTTCTGAAGCTGGAACTATTTTTCTTGGATTCCCATTTTCAGACCATTCAATTAAACCTTTTTCATCGAGTTCATTTAGCACTCTTCTGCTATACCGCCAATGTCTTCCTTTAGGAGGGAATATTCCTTTCCATTCTTTTCCTGTATCACCATTAACAGTTTTTCCGGGTGCATGAATAGGGTTTGTAGTATAAAAACCATATTTAGGATGTTTTTTGGGAAATAATATTTTTCTTTTTTCTTCTGTAAGTGGTTCCTTTATTTCATTCCAGATATTTTCATTCCTGTTTTTTGTATAAAAAAGAATCATATCGGAAAAATTTCCATATGCATTTCTTGCAAAATTTTTTGGGTTACATTTAATTCTTGTTATGTCGTTAATAAAATTATTGAAACCAAAAATTTCATCCATTATTATCTTAACATAATGTCCTATTTTTTTATCAATATGAAGATAAATACTACCCTTTTCTGACATTAACTCTTTTAATAAAATTAATCTTTTTCTTAAGAATTCTAAAAATTCGCTGTTTACTAAACGATCTGAATATGCACTAACTTCATCGATCGAATTAAATTCTTGTCCAGTACCAAAAGGTGGGTCTATATATATTAAATCAATATTTTCTCGATATTGAGGTATTAATTCTTTTAATACAAGTAAGTTGTCTCCGAAAATAAATTTATTTTCTGTGTTGTGATGATTTTTTTCAACTTGTTTTAAAATTCCTCTCCTATTGTTAAAAAGTATCTCAAATTCATCAGTTTTATCAGTGTAAGATAAAGTACAATTCCTGCTTTTTCGGAGATATGCAATCTGTGGTTCTTCAATTATTGAATTTTGTGTTATAAATGACTCAAAATCTTCAATTGAGATACGATAACTTTTATTGATTTTTATTGCATTAAGTTTTCTATTTTTAATGTATTTTGAAACAGTTTGTCTTGTAACCTTTAGATTACTGGCTACTTCATCTAAAGTAAGAAATATTTGCTGACCCATTTGTTTATATATTAACAGATTTTAACAAAAAACAATCAGTGACAAATATATAGAATATTTTGAAAAGTCACCATAGGTCATAAAGTCAAAAATTTATTTAATGGATATTAAATGTAAATAGAGTTAGTTTTTAAAATACTTATTTAAACTTCTTTATCATCGTTTTAATTTCGCTAACTTTTGCTTTTAGGATTTCTTTGTTATTGGCTTCGGCTAAAACGCGCAAATAAGGTTCGGTATTCGATGGCCGAACGTTAAACCACCAGTCTTTAAATTCTAACCGGTATCCGTCAAAATCCATTATTTCCATAGGCTCTTCTTCGGCAACAAAATAATCTTTAAGTGCCTCCATGGCTTCTTGTTTTTGTGCTATTTTAAAATTCAACTCGCCCGAACTTTCATATTTTTTAATCCTGCCAATAAGTTCTGACATTGATTTTCCTTCCTTTTTAAATCTTGAAAGGATATTTAGAACAATTAATGCTGCCATTATTCCGGAATCAGAATAAAAGAAATCTCTGAAATAGTAATGGCCTGCAAGTTCGCCGCCATAAATTCCTTTTATTTCTCGAAGTTTTGGCGAAGCATAGGCCCTTCCAACTCTCCAGGTATGCATTTTGCCACCAAGGTTTTCTATATATTCTTTTACTGCTTTTGAAGTTCTAATATCTTCAAGAACTTTTCCTCTTTCTTTTTCAAGAAAGTAGTGCCCCATTAACCCAATAATTAAATCGGGCGAAATAAATTTCCCTTTTTCATCAACAAACATTACCCGGTCGGCATCGCCATCGAAAATGATTCCAATATCGCATTTTTCTTCTAAAACAGTTTTTTTAAGGTCGGCAACATTCTCTTCAATTAGCGGGTTAGGCTCGTGGTTTGGAAAGGTTCCGTCTAACTCATCATACAAATAAATTGGATTTTTGCCTAAAACTTTTTTGATTAACAATGCTGCCATTCCATTAGAACAGTCGATGGCAATTTTTAAACGGGAGTAATCCTGAACATAGGTTTTCAGGAATTCAACATATTCATCTTTAACTTTATAGTCAATTATTTTTCCTTTTTTATGAGCTACCATAACTTCCCTGCTTTGAATCATTTCTTCCAGTTGTTTTAGGCCGGTATCGTATCCCACAGGCAATGCATTAAATTTTGATATTTTCATTCCGTTATATTCGGCTGGATTGTGTGATGCTGTAATTTGAACCGATGCCGAGAATTTATGTTTAGCAGTTATGTAATAAACCATAGGTGTTGTAGAAATCCCAATATTATAAACTTTTGCTCCGCTGTCGATGATTCCCTGTGCCAGATACTCAAAAATTTCGTCGGATGAGTTTCGTACATCGCGCCCTACTAATACATTATCAGCCTGTAAGAGTTCTGGTAAAAAATATCCAATTTTATAAACATCTTCTTTATTAAAATCTTCAGTATAAACTCCACGAATATCGTATGCTTTAAATGCTTTCATGTTTTTTATTGGTTTTTTATTAGCGTTAATAAAAGGGAAAAAAGAAGCCAGTTTTAACTGACTTCTTTATAAAATTGAATACAAAAATGCGAAAAATTTTTATTTGGTTAAAGCTTTTACGGGTTCAATTCCTAAAGTAGTTCCTTCCTGAATGGCTTTAAGAACTGCTCCGCCGCCTGTAAAAATGTAATATTTAGGACTATCAAGCGCAACAATGTATAATCCGGGGAGTAATCTTTTTAATTCCTGCATGGTATCACCTCCACCATAAAGTTTAACAGCTTCGTAGTTTTCGTCGATTAACTCGTCTAATGCAATGGTTCCCTCATTAAAGTGGGGCGTAAATCCCATCACGGCATTTACAAAGATGGTTCGTGCTGATGAAAATATTTTAGTAATTTTTTCTTCCTGGAACGATTCTTTAGCAATATCTAACACATAATTTAACTTCGTTCCTGGTTTTAATTCATGGATATTATGAATACGGTATTTCCCCTTTTGTCTTCCCTCTAAAGTATCCGATTCAACAATAAATGGTAACTCAACTAGTTTGCCGGGATATTGTTTGCTAAACTCTACAAATTCTTTGGCATGTTTCATATCTTCTTCAGATATTCCTTTGATATCAATGCCATATTTTGCCGATAAATAAGCATTGTAAATTACACCGCCCAATACCAGGTAGTCTGACTTTTTGATAAGTGCATATAAAGAATCAATTTTTGTGTCGAATTTTGAACCTGCTACTACGGCTATAAATGGCGACTGTGGACTGTAAATCCTTTCAAGGTTTTCAATTTCTTTTTGCATTAAAAATCCTGCATATGAAGGTAAATATTTATTAACGCCAACAGTAGAGGCATGGGGCTGCCATGAACCAAACGCATCATTTACAAAAATATCTGCTAATCCTGCTAATTGATTTGCAAACCTGTCCTGATCTGCTCCTTTGGCTTCTTCTCCTTGAAACCAACGTGTATTAGGTAAATAAATCCCATCTATTTTCCCTTCTTTTAACTCACGAATCAAATGATTGATGGAGGTTTCAATCCCCAGATATCCTTTATTATCATGTGGATAAAAATCAGGGACCTTCATGTTAACGTGTAGTTTATTCCGAAGATATTCAACTATGGGCTCTACAGATGTGTCTTTGCTGATATTGATTTCTCCCGTTTTTTTATCTTTTGGACGGCCAACATGGCTCATCAAAATAATTTTACCACCCTTTGCATTGATATGGTAGAGGGTTCCTATGGTTGCATCAATCCTGTATGGGTCATGAATAATCCCTTTTTTGACTACATTGTGGTCAACTCTAACTAAAACTACTTTCCCGTTTAAGTCTGCATCCTGAATGGATGGAATATTATATTTTTCTAACATAAATACCTCCTTTTTTTGTTTATATAAATGGAAACACAATTTAATTCAAAATTGTTTCTTTCGCAACATGGTTTATAAATCTTCAGTAATGGCTTTTATGGCAGGCAGTTTTTTACCTTCGATATATTCGAGCAATGCACCACCAGCTGTAGAGATGTAGCTTATCTTATATGCTAAGCTAAATTTATTTACCGCAGAAATTGAATCGCCACCGCCAATTAATGAAAAAGCACCTTTGTCGGTAGCGCGCGCAACTGCCATAGCCACTTTTAAGGTTCCCATCGAAAAATTCGACATCTCAAAAACGCCGATTGGGCCGTTCCATAAAATAGTTGATGAGTTTTCAATGACTTGTGTAAACTGGTTGGCTGATTTTATTCCAATATCTAATCCCATCCATCCATCTTTAATTTGATTAATATCGCAATGTTCAATATTGGCATCATTTTTAAAATCATCAGCGATGATACAGTCTGTAGGTAAAGAAAGGTTTACCCCGTTTTCTTTGGCTTTTGCCATGATTTGCTTTGCTGTTTCCAGTTGATCGTTTTCCACCAGCGAATTTCCTGTTTTTCCTCCCATTGCTTTAATAAATGTATAACCAATTCCGCCACCAATAATTAGATTGTCGACTTTTTCGAGTAAAGCAAGAATAATATGAATTTTTGTAGAAACTTTGGAACCTCCTATGATTGCTGTAAAAGGTCTTTTTGCCTGATGAATAACTTTATCAATATTATTAATTTCATTTTCTACCAGGTAGCCAAACATTTTATCATTAGGAAAAAATTTTGCAATAGTATATGTTGATGCATGTTGCCTGTGGGCCGTTCCAAAAGCATTAAAAACATAGGCATCTCCCATTTCGGCCAATTGGCGGGCAAAATTTTCGTCTGCTTCTGTTTCTTCTTTGTAAAATCGCAGATTTTCAAGCAACAAGCATTCTCCAGGTTTTAATTCACGTGCAGCATTTTTTGCATCATTACCAATACAGTCATTAACAAATTTTATTTCTTTATCAAGCGACCTGGATAAAAAAGGAAGTATATGCTTTAATGATAAATCTTCGTTATATTTTCCTTTAGGCCTGCCCAGATGAGTTAAAAATATTACCGAACCTCCTTCAGCTAAAATTTTTCTAACAGTCGGCAAGGCGGTAATAATTCTTGTTGTATCGGTAATTTCTTTGTTTTCGTTTAATGGCACATTAAAATCAACCCGCATTAATACTTTTTTTCCTTCGAAATTATAACGGTCGATGGTTAGATTTTGGTTTATTGCTTTTATGCTGGGCAATTCTTTTCCCTCCAAATATTCCAGTAATGCTCCTCCGGCTGTAGAAATATAACTGATTTTATGCGCCAGGCTGTATTTATTAACCGCTGCAATTGAATCGCCTCCGCCAATTAACGAGAAAGCTCCTTTATCAGTAGCACGTGCCACTGACATGGCTATTTTTAAGGTGCCCATGGAAAAACTGGGCATTTCGAAAACGCCAATAGGCCCATTCCAAAGAATCTTTTTCGAATTCTCGATCACATCTGCAAATTTATTGGCCGATTTAATGCCAATATCCAGCCCCATCCATCCGTCAGGTATTTCCATGATATCACAATGTTTTACATTGGCCTCATTTTTAAACTGGTCGGCTACAATGCAATCGGTTGGCAAATAAAGTTTTACTTTATTTTTTTCTGCTTCTTTAATGATGTGGCGGGCAAAATCTAAAAAATCATCTTCAACCAAAGAGTTTCCAATTTTTCCTCCCAGCGCTTTTGCAAAAGTAAACCCAATGCCTCCTGCAATAATTAAGTTATCTACTTTTTCAATTAGCGCCTCGATGATATGGATTTTAGTTGAAACCTTTGAACCACCCAAAATGGCTGTGAAAGGATGAATGGGTTGGTATAAAATTTTGTCGATATTCTGAATTTCATTTTCTACCAGATAGCCAAACATGCTGTTCTTAGGAAAATATTTTGCAATGGTATAAGTTGAGGCATGAGCCCGGTGAGCTGTGCCAAAAGCATTGTTTACATAAGCATCTCCTAATTTAGCCAGTTTTTTTGCAAATTCTTCATCGGCATCAGTTTCTTCTTTGTGAAAGCGCAAATTTTCAAGTAATAAAACTTCACCAGATTTTAAATTTTTAGCCATTTTTTCAGTTTCTTCACCAATACAGTCAGGTGCAAATTTTACCTCACGGTCAAGTACTTTTTGTAGATGAGGTAAGATTATTTTTAATGACATTTTTTCGTTATACTCTCCTTTAGGCCTTCCAAGATGAGTTAGCAGGATGATTGAACCTCCCTCGGCCAATATTTTTTGAATAGTTGGAATCGCTGTTATAATTCTTGTGTCGTCTGTAATTTCAAGTTCTTCGTTTAAAGGGACATTAAAATCGACACGCATAAGTACTTTTTTCCCGGAAAAATTATAATTGTCAATAGAATACATGGTTTATGTTTTTTCAGATTAGAGTTGTTAAAGATAAAAATATGCCTTTAAATTTTGAACTTAAATTTTCAGATATTTTTTTTATTTATCAGATATATCTTGTTTATTGTTATTTTTGTTGGTAATATATTTATGATTTTATTTTTTAATGTACATTTTATATGCAGTTTAAAGAAGTTGTTGGCCAGCAAAAAATAAAAGAAAGATTAATTCATACAGTTGATGAAAACCGTATAAGCCATGCTCAGTTATTTTTAGGGCCCGAAGGTTCTGGAAACCTCGCTTTAGCTATTGCTTATGCACAATATATTTCCTGCTCGAATAAACAAAATAATGATTCATGCGGTGTATGTTCCTCATGCCTGAAATTTAAAAAATTGATTCATCCTGATTTACATTTTGTTTTTCCTGTGGCTACTTCAAAAACAGTAAATAAAGACCCTGTAAGCGATGATTATATTAGCCAATGGCGTGCAACTATTGTTGAAAATCCTTATATCAACCAGCATAGATGGTACGAAATTATTGAAATTGAAAATAAACAGGGCATCATTAGTAAAAATGAAAGTTATGAGATTTTAAGAAAACTGAATTTAAAAACTTTTGAATCCGAATATAAATTTATGATTATTTGGTTGCCAGAAAAAATGAATACTTATGCAGCCAATAAATTATTAAAATTTATTGAAGAGCCACCCGAAAAAACATTATTTCTTTTAGTTTCTGAAAATTCAGAGCAAATTATACCAACCATTTTATCGCGAACACAGTTAATAAAAATTCCAAAAATTGATAATAACAGTATTTATAGTGCTGTATGTGATCAACTGGGTGTTCTCCCTGAAAAGGCAGATGATATTGTTCATTTAGCCAACGGAAATTATTTCGAAGCTTTGAATTTAGTTCGTGCAGGCGATGAGGGCCTGGAACATTTTGAGCGGTTTACAAGTCTTATGCGATTGGCATATCAGCGCAAAATAATTGATATTATTGACTGGGTTGATGAGGTAGCCAGAATTGGGAGAGAAAAACAAAAAGGTTTTTTAGCTTATTCGCTTAGGATATTACGCGAGAATTTTATGTTAAATATACAGCGTAATGAAATAGTATATCTAACGCAAAAAGAATTAGAATTTTCTAAAAATTTTGCTCAGTTTATTCATCCACAAAATGTGGGCCCGTTATATGAGGTGTTTAACAGGGCTCATGCTGATATTGAGATGAATGCTTACAACAAAATTGTATTTTTAGATGCAGCTTTAAAAATCGTTAAATTGATAAAAAAGTAATTTTCATTACTTTTGCATTTTGGAAAGCTCTTTAAAAATTTGGATTTTTACATGTATGTTAAAAAAAGGTAGAGAGAAAAGGAGAGTATAATATGGAAAGCAAAGATAAGCAAGATAATATCCCTGTAACAAATATTTCTCAATGTGGATGTATGCATCCCGAAAATTGTAGCAAACTAGAAACGTTCGACTGGTTAAGTTCTATTCCTGAAGTTAAAAAAGAGATTGACATAGTAGAGGTTCGTTTTAAAAATACACGAAAAGAATTTTTTGTTAACAGTAATGGATTACGATTAAGGAAAGGAGATATTGTAGCAGTTGAAGCATCTCCAGGGCATGATATTGGAATTGTTTCATTAACTGGTGAGTTGGTTTACCTGCAATTAAAGAAACAAGGTATTTCGCCTGAGGGGCATGAGTTTAAAAAAATATACCGGAAAGCTAAAGCTGCCGATTTAGAAAAATGGTACGAAGCAGTAATGCTGGAGCATACAACTATGATAAAAACCAGAAAAATTGCTGCTGAATTGAAACTTGATATGAAGATTGGAGATGTAGAATATCAGGGAGACAGGACAAAAGCTATTTTTTATTATATTGCTGATGAAAGAGTTGATTTTAGAGAGTTAATTAAAATATTAGCCGATACTTTTAAAATCAGGATTGAAATGCGCCAAATTGGCGCCCGCCAAGAAGCTGGAAGAATTGGCGGCATAGGGTCTTGCGGTAGAGAACTTTGCTGTTCTACCTGGATTACAAATTTTGTTTCGGTAACTACTAATGCAGCAAGATATCAGGAAATATCGTTAAACCCACAAAAATTGGCAGGGCAATGTGGTAAATTAAAATGTTGTTTAAATTATGAGTTGGATTGCTATATCGATGCACAAAAAGACTTCCCTTCAACCGAAATAGTATTGGAAACAGAGAAAGGACAGGCATATCATAATAAAACCGACATTTTTAGAAGAATAATGTGGTATTCATTCGATCGTGATAGTTTAGTAAATATTACACCTGTACCCATTGACCGCGTTATAGAAATTATTGAGTTAAATAAAAAAGGGAAAAAAGTAGATGCACTTATTGATTTAACAGTATTGGAAGAAGGAGTATTAGACTATAAAAATGTAGTAGGGCAGGAAAGCCTTACACGTTTTGACGATAAAAAAGGAAAACGACGAAAAAGAAAAAGTAACAAATCAGGAAATAACCGAAGAAAACGTCCAAAAAATGATAAAAACCAAAAGAAATAGCATCTTATTGATTTTAATTACATTCCTGTTTTTTTCATGCGATCCAAACCAGGTTTACGAAAATAATAAACCAATCGCCGATTATAAATGGGATATGAATGACACTATTGTTTTTGAAGTATCCATAAACGACACGACCAATGCCCATAATATTTACTTTAATGTGAGGAATACTTCAAAGTATCAAATGCAAAATTTGTATGTTTTCATTCATACCATTGCACCTAATGGGATGACTTTAACCGATACTTTTGAATGCTATTTAGCCGACGACAAAGGAAGATGGACAGGTAGCGGATGGGGCGATTTGTACGACAATCAGTTTATCTATAAAAAAAATATACGTTTCCCGGTTTCGGGAAAATATACTTTTAAATATACACAGGGTATGCGTACCGAAACCCTTCAATACATCTCTGATGTAGGTATTAGGATTGAAAAAGCCAAAATTCAATAACCGGATTAAAATTTTGAACCAGCGTGTCAAAGAAAAAGTTACAAAGGTTTGCCGAAATGGAAACTTTTGAGCATGTTGTACAGCCTTCTTATGGCGAAGTATTTCAGAAAGATTATCGCTTAAAAGGAAAATGGAATAAAGTTTTTTTTAAAAACGATAACCCAATAATACTTGAACTAGGCTGTGGAAAGGGAGAATATACGGTAGGATTGGCTCGCCAAAACCCAAACATTAATTTTTTAGGAATAGATATTAAAGGGGCTCGAATGTGGCGAGGTGCAAAAACAGCACTTCAGGAAGAGCTTAATAATGTAGGGTTTTTAAGAACACGAATCGATTTTGTTACTTCCTTTTTTGCACCAGGTGAAGTTCAGGAAATTTGGATTACTTTTCCTGACCCTCAACCTAAAAAATATTACAAACGACTCACTTCAACAAGATTTTTAGGATATTATAAAAATTTCCTTAATTCAAATGGTTATATTCATCTTAAAACAGATAACAAGGAACTTTATTGGTATACAAAAGAAGTTATTAATAAGAATAATCTTGAAATAATTGTTGATTCAGAAAATATCTATAGCAATAAAATAATTGCCCCTGTATTATTAATAAAAACTTTTTACGAGGAACAATTTCTTAACGAAGGAAAACCAATACATTATCTTAAGTTTAGATTAAATAATGTATTAAAACTTGAGGAGCCCGATGGTGAAAAATGAGAATTTCTTTGAAAAAGTTTATGCTGTAGCTCGAAGAATTCCTTTCGGAAGAGTTACCAGCTACGGAGCCATTGCTTCTTATCTGGGGTCAGCGCAATCGGCAAGAATTGTTGGTTGGGCGATGAATAGTTCTCATTCGGATAAAAACTACGTTCCAGCGCACAGGGTAGTTAACCGAAAAGGATTACTTACCGGCAAACATCATTTTGGTAATACAAATACCATGAAGCAGCTTCTGGAAAATGAAGGAATTCAAGTTAAAAATGATCAAATAGTTGATTTTGAAAAACATTTTTGGGATCCTGCCAAAGAACTATTTCTATAATATAAGTAATTCTGGTTCTGGTTTGTAAATTTATTAATTGTTAATGAGTTGTGTTTTATAAAACCTAAATGTTTTATGGTCAAAATGTAAATTATATTTATCTTTGTACCGTTAATTTAAATTAAATAAAAATAAGAGAAACATGTCATATAGTAAGAAACAAATTTTACAAGCTTTAAGAAGTGTAAAGCATCCTGAAACCGCCCAGGATATTGTTGCCATGGGAATGGTAGATGATATTTGGATTGAGAATGATCAGGTTGGTTTTACCCTAAGTTTTAAACGAGCAAACGATCCTTTTGTTAATTCCATGAAAAAGGTTTGTGTACAAGCTATCCATAAGTATTTTGGAAATAAATTAAATGCTGAAGGAAATATTAATGTTAAAACTCCTGAAAAAAAATCAGCACCTCAGCCTTCTCAAAGCAATGCATTAAAAGGAATTAAGAATATTATTGCTGTAGCATCTGGTAAAGGAGGCGTAGGAAAATCTACCGTTGCTACTAATCTAGCTGTTGCATTGGCACAAAGCGGAGCTAAAGTTGGATTAATAGATGCAGATATTTATGGGCCTTCTATACCAAAAATGTTTAATGCAGAAGGCCAACGCCCAATGGTGCGAAAAGAAGGCGAAACGGAAATTATTTCACCAGTTGAAAAATATAATGTAAAAATGTTGTCTATCGGGTTTTTTATAAATCCTGATGATGCATTGGTTTGGAGAGGGCCAATGGCTACAAGCGCCTTAAAACAATTATTACATCAGGGCGATTGGGGCGAGCTTGATTATATGATTATAGATATGCCTCCTGGAACAAGTGATATTCACTTAACGCTTGTTCAGGAAGTTGCAGTTACGGGAGCAATAATTGTTAGTACCCCTCAAGATGTAGCTTTAGCCGATGCAGTTAAAGGGATAAAAATGTTTACCGGAAAACATATCAATGTTCCTGTTCTGGGGCTTATTGAAAATATGGCCTGGTTTACTCCTGAAGAATTGCCAGATAATAAATATTATATTTTTGGAAAAGATGGTTGTAAAAACCTTGCACAGAAAGAAAATATTCCTTTACTGGGCCAAATTCCAATTGTACAAAGTATTCGAGAAGGAGGCGACAGTGGACACCCTGCAGCCTTGAACTGGGATTCAATTGTAGGTAAGGCATTTAAAGAAGTAGCTTTGTCTGTTATTAAAGCTGTTGACGAGAGAAATAAAAATTTGGATCCAACTAAAAAGGTTGAAATAAAACATACATAAAAAAAATATAATAACTAACTTAAACAGATAACAATGGATGCAGAAAAGAGACAAATGCTGGAAAAGAAGATTAATGAAACTATTGATATGGTTAGGCCATATTTAGTAGCCGATGGGGGCAATATCGAATTTGTGGAATTAACCGAAGATATGGTGGTTAAAGTGCAATTGATGGGAGCATGTGGAGCATGCCCCTTTAGTTTACACACATTAAAAAATGGTGTTGAACAGGCCGTAAAAAAACAAGTACCTGAAATTAAAGAGGTTGTTTCTATAAATTAAATACCTGCAAAATTGATTTCAATGTATTTAATAAAGGTAATGTACTGAAAAATAGTTGGTAGTTATTTGAAAAATATTTTGTAAT
>JBKHIH010000068.1:0-21148 GCA_046538755.1 Thiohalospira sp. | reverse complement strand
CTTTTTTATGACAATTACAACTATTTGAAAAACAAGTGTCTAACATAATTTTATTTTAATGAAAAAAATTGTTTACATATCAGTTTTAGTCCTGTTTATAATTACAGGATGTAAAAACAGTGAAGAAAATATAAAAGATAAAGAAAATATTACTCCTGTAACCGTTACAATTTCTGAGCAAAAAAGCTACCTTCCAACATTAAGCTATTCCGGAACTGCTAAAGCCAACAGAGAAGCTAACCTTGGGACAGCGATCCCTGGAAGGGTAGAAAAAATTTATTTCAACGAAGGAGATAATGTTAAAAAAGGAGAACTGATTGCTGAATTATCATCAGAGTTATATTTACAAGCCTTGGTGGAACTAAATACACTTGAAAAAGATTACGAACGAGTTTCACGATTGAGAGAAAAAGGCAGTATTAGCCAGCAAGATTTTGATCATGTAAAAGCTAAATACGAAGCTTCTAAAGCAAAAACACAAATGATGAGAAAAAATACTGAGATTCGCGCTCCTTTCTCAGGAACAATCGTAGACTACATGATAAAAGAAGGCGAAAATTTTTTGTTTTCGCCAAGCCTAAAAGCAGGATATTCAATGACCTCAGGTGTTGTAAAACTGATGCAACTCGACATTTTAAAAGTTGAAATTGATGTTAACGAAAAAGATATTGCAAAAATCAAAGAGAACCAAAAAGCTGAAATCTTATTTGATGCATATCCTGAAAAAAAATACGAAGGTAAAATTACAAAAATAGAACCTATTCTTTCTACCATAACCCGAACAGCAAAAGCTGAAATTACAATTAAAAACTCAGGCCATCTTATTAAACCGGGAATGTACGCAAAAGTAAACCTGATTTTACCAGAACAGGATGCTGTTTTTATTCCACTTAAAGCGATTTACCGGCAAACAGGCACAGGCAAAGATTTTGTTTTTGAAATAAAAAATAACCAGGCACATCGTATTTCTGTAACCAGGTTATACACAATAAATGACCTGGTTGCTGTTTCTGGCATTAAACCAGGAATAACCATAGCCGTAGCAGGGAAAAACAAGCTTAACGAAGCCTCCAAAGTAGAAATAAAAAAATAATCTTTTAAAATCCATAAATAAAAAAAGGAAAATGAAGCTACCAAAAATATCAGTTAACCGACCAGTAACAACCCTTATGGCCTTTACGGCGATTTTATTATTCGGCCTGGTTTCTTTACAGCGCTTACCGCTCGATATTATGCCCGACATGGAGCTTCCAACATTAACGGTAATGACTATTTATCCGGGAGCATCTGCCGATGAAGTAGAACAACAAGTAACACGCCCACTGGAAGAGATCTTAGCCGGTTCAGAAAATTTAAAAGAAATAACATCTACCTCCAAAGAAAATGTATCGTTTATTGCACTGCAATTCGACTGGGGTGCTGATATTACTGAAGCAGCCAATAATGCACGCGACCTTATTGAGCTAAAAAAAATGGATATTCCAGATGAAGCCAATAATCCGGTTATTTATAAAGTAAATTCATCGCTTTTCCCCATTTTGGTATATGGAGTTACAGCCAAAGAAAATTACAGCGGGATCAACAATATTATCCAGGATAAAATTGCAGGGCCTCTAAAAAAGGTGAATGGTGTGGGCTCTGTAATATACATTGGCCAGCCACAAAGGGAAATAAAGGTAAATGTTGACCCCAAAAAATTAGCAGCTTACAACATTTCAATCAGCCAGATAGAAACCATACTAAAAGCAGAAAACATTAACATACCTGGAGGGAATATTGAGGTAGGAATTAATGATTTTGCGATAAAAGTACCCGGAAAATTTGACCATATTGATCAAATAAAAAATACTGCACTTATTAATTTCAACAACCGTATTATCAGGCTAAAAGATGTTGCAACAATTAAGGATGGCTATAAAGACAAAGATGAGATCGCACGCTCGAAAAACGGACTGGGTGTGGCCTTAATGATCCAAAAGCAATCGGGAGTTAATACGCTAGAGGTGGCGAATGGTATTCGATCAAAGATCGAAGCGATACAAAAGGAGCTGCCTCCCGATATGGAAGTTTTCGAAATTATTAATACCGATGAGTTAATTGTTCAGTCCATAAAAAACCTAACACAAACCCTTTGGTGGGCCCTTCTATTTGTCGTTATTATTGTTTTTATTTTTCTTCGTGAGTGGAAATCCAGTTTTATTGTATTCCTTACCATTCCTTTTTCTCTTATTGTTGCCTTTATTGTAATGTTTATGATAGGATATACAATTAACATTTTTTCTTTAATGGCAATCGTTATTGCGCTGGGAATGGTCGTTGATAATGCCATTGTTGTGCTGGAAAATATTACACAACATATTGAACAGGGGGCAAAACCCAAACAAGCATCTATATTTGGTGCCAGCGAAATGGGCATGGCTATTACAGCCTCTACGGCTACAACGCTTATGGTTTTTATACCCATGATTTTTGTGGGAGGTGTTGTTGGGCTACTGTTTAAACAACTGGCCATTATTACATCAGTAACAATGGTGGCGTCGCTTATCACTTCACTTTCGCTAACACCGATGGTATCTTCGCAATTAATTAAAGGATTAAAAAAAGCTAACAAACCCAAAAAAAGAACAAAGTTGTTTCTGTGGAGCGAATCATTATTTGTAATGCTCGAGAAAGTTTATAAGCAGTCACTTCACTGGGCTATTCATCATAAATTAATTGTTTTAAGTTCTGCCGTTATAATATTTGTTTTGGCCTTAATTTTAGGAAAAAGGCTGGGCACTGATTACATTCCGGAATTTGATGCAGGTGATGTAATCGTGGTTTTGGAAACCGAAGTAGGCACAAGTGCAGACGAAACAGACCGTATAGCACAAAAAGTATTAGATATTTTCAAAGAAGAGGTTCCTGAAATTGTTCCCGGCTCATTAGCATCCATTACCGGACAAACAGAAAAAGGAACACTATCATCGGTAGGCTTTACCGAAGGAAAAAATGTTTCTACAGTATTGGCACATCTGGTTTTACCTGATGAGAGAGGCCGGTCGGCCAAAGAAATTGGCGAAGTCCTGCGTAAAAAAATTGCAGAAATACCCGAAATTGATAAATTCCATGTTACCGCAGGGAGTATCATTTCTGAAGTAATTACCGGAAATGTAAAACCTATCGAAGTGGAAATAACCGGCGATAACTTCGATGAGATAAACCAAGTTGCCCAAAGCATATATGATAAAATGTCTAAAGTAAATGGGCTAACCGATTTGCAAACAACCATTGATAAGGGAAAATTGGAATTACAAATCCGTATCGATAAAGAAAAAACATCGGCCATGGGGTTAAATACTGCGATGATCGCCCTTCAGGTGCGCCAAAGTATTTATGGTTCTGCAGCAGGCAACTTCACCGAAAAAGGTGAAGATTATGAAATAAATATCCGCTATGCCCCAGAGCACAGAAATAAAATTGAATCAATATCCGAAATTACACTTACCAATTTAATGGGAGAAAATATTCCATTATCGGCTGTAGCCGAAATAAAAACTGGAACCGGCCCATTGGCGATAAATCATAAAGCACAACAACGGATCATTAAGGTAATGGCAAATTTATCAGGTATATCATTAGGCGAAGGAGCCGAAAAAGTAAATAAAATAATAGAAAGTACAGACATCCCTGCAAGTGTAGATATTAATTTATCCGGACAGTTAACAGAACAAAGCGAATCATTCCAGGATTTATACCTGATTTTGATTATTGGAATTTTATTGGTTTATATGGTTATGGCAGCCCAGTTTGAATCATTTAAAGACCCCTTCATAATAATGTTCTCAGTACCATTTACAATTGTCGGGATTATTCTGGCATTTTACATTACCGGCTTAACATTAAGCGTTACTACTTTTATTGGCGTTATTATGCTTATGGGCATAGTTGTAAATAATGGTATTGTTTTGGTTGATTATACCAATCTGCTTAAAAAACGTGGCTATGACCTTACTGAAGCAGTTTTAGAAGGTGGCCGATCGCGTATGCGGCCGGTACTCATGACATCGTTTACTACAATACTCGGAATGCTTCCAATGGCATTGAGCAAAGGAATGGGGCATGAAATGTATTCTCCGCTGGGAGTTACTATTATTGGCGGTTTACTAGTCTCCACTGTAATTACACTTATTATTGTCCCAACAATTTATAGTGTATTTCATAAAAAAGATAACGATTAAAACGATTATATTATGAAGATGGTTTATGCAACATGTAATGTAAGTGTACGTGAGCCTTTATTAAAAATGCTCGAAGAAAACAATATAAAAGATTACCAGGTAATTGAGCAGGTAATTGCAAAACCGGTAAAAGGCGAGCCAAGATTTAACACGGCTGTTTGGCCTGGATATAATTGCTCAATTTTTATGCAATTTAATAACGACGATCAGGCAAATCAAATCATGAAAAAAATAAAAGAATTAAACCAACAGGCTTTTAACGATAATGAGCTTATCACTGCCTGTTCGTGGACTTTAGATGATTATTTTTTTGACTGATAATTAGGGTAGCCAAACAGAAACCTGATATTTTTCTTATTTTATCGGTAACAAATTAAAAACTTTTTTTATCTTTCCACTTACAAACTAAAAACTTATAAAACATGAGATCAGGAGCTTTTTTTATAACGCTTTTAGCGACATTTTTTATAACGCAAAATTTAATTGCACAGGATGCAGATAAAATCTTAGGTTACTGGTTAACCCAGGATGGCGATTCGCAGGTAAAAATTTTTAAAGCTAAAAATGGCAAATACTACGGCGATATCCGATGGCTCGAAGAACCTAACGAGGACGATGGTACGCCTAAGTTGGATAATGAAAACCCAAACCCAAAGTATCAAAAAAGGCCTGTTTTAGGTTTGCAAATTTTAAAGGGATTTACATATAACGCTAAGGATAAAGAATGGGTTGACGGCACCATTTACGATCCTAAAAACGGCAAAACTTATAAATGCTATATTTGGTTTGATGACAACGACTATAATACATTACACGTTAAAGGATTTATCGGTTTTTCTTTACTGGGTAGAGAAGTTGAATGGACACGGGAAGAAAAGTTGCGAGAATAACTAAAACCTGTATTTCCTGGCGTTGGAAGGTGTTCCTTATTTCAAACCATTCGCTGCCTAGCCTGCTCTTTGTAACTTCCCGGACTAACTGCGGGAAACAGCGGCCAAAAGACTTGGAAAATTTAAAACATAAGAATTAACAAATTTAGGTTTTATCCTTTATAACCAAATATTTTTTTGGTTTTTATTTGTTTAGAAACATATTTGGGGACCATTTGCTCCCATCGTTTATCCCTGGCTTCGATCAAACGAAGCACTTCGCGCGGATCGATAGGCAACCACTTGGTTTTTGCCTTCCGGAGATTTCGAATTTTACGGTTATCAACAAGGTAATTAAAAATATGTTTAACATCAGGTTCCATCTCTACATCATCAACCAAAAGAACCTTTTCTGTTTCACGATCTAAAGCAGGATAAATATAAAACCGGGTATGTTCGGGAAACATTCTCCCCATGGCTTCCAAAATTCCTCCACGCAGATGGGTATAATATTTTTTCTCCAACACTTTTTTAAACGTGGGAACACCAAGAATAACACGTAAATTATAAATTTTAAACCGGCTAAAATAATCCACCAGTTTATAAAACTCCTTAAAGCTTGACACTAAAACATTTTGTCCCATCCCATTCAGCAAGTCAACCCTGTCAAGAAAATCACGTTCATTAATTTCACCCTCTTCTAAAAGGTTATTTAAAGTGATTTCACAAATTTGAAGCGTATTTTCCGGAGAGAAATTTTTATCCTCCTTAAATAATGCATACGAAGTTTTTAAGATATCAAATCCAACATAAGTTATCGGGCGAAAACGGCCCCGTAATACTAAAGCATTTTTTTTATATAAAAAATCACCTGGTTGATGAACGTCACCATATCTGTCGAACATCACTGCAGGTGTCATTCTGTTTTTAACCAGTTGCACACAAAGCAAACGATTATCAACGTACGATAAATCCGGCCCTGTCATTCGTGCCATTGTTATTTCAACACGGTCAGTATCCAGATTATCCAACAGTGACTGTAAAAAAACATTAGGCTTATCTGCATAATGATAACACGCAAATATAAGGTTTACGCCCAAAGTTCCTAGCGTATATTGCTGAAGAACAGCATCATTCTCCAACAACCGAACATGAATTACAACTTCATTGGGCTGTCCCGGACTCGACAATTCGAATTTTACACCAAGCCAACCATGCCCCTGATTAGATTTTTGGTAATTTAGTGTTTCAACGGTATTTGCAAAAGAAAAAAACCGCACTCGAGATTCGCGCTTATTGCCAAGAATGGTGTTAAGCTCTCCATACTCCTCATCGAGCATTTTTTCAAGCCGGTTAACGCTTACATATCTCCCGCTTTCACCTTTATTGTAAAAATGGTCGCTAAAAGTTTTGTCGTAAGCAGAAATCGTTTTGGCAATGGTTCCGGAGGCTCCCCCTGCCTGAAAAAAAGTCCGGGCTACCTCCTGGCCTCCTCCAATCTCTGCTACAGAACCATAAATACTCGAATCTAAGTTTAATAAAAGGGCTTTGCGTTTTGTACTATAAATTTCACGTTCCATCCGGTTATTTTGTTACTAAATTTAGAATACCCTTAATAAAAAAACAAAACTATTAACGAAAAGTTTTTCAAAATTAAATATTGAAAACATTTAGAAAGTAAGATCTAACAATTATTTCTTTGTTCTTAAAAGTAAGCCACAAGTAGTTTGTCAGATAAAAAAAGTTTTACTAATTTAGATTAAAGATTTTTGATTGATATGAGATTTCCAATTGAACCTGTTAAAGATTTTTTTAACCTTATTTTTCCTGATTTATGTGTTGTATGCAACCAGCACCTTATTTCACAGGAAAAATTAATTTGTACATCCTGTCTGTACAACCTGCCAAAAACAAATTTTCATAGCGATAAAGAAAACCCTGTTTCTCAACTTTTTTGGGGCAGAACCAATATTGAATATGCAACCTCATTCTATTTTTATAATAAAGGAAGCCAATATCAAGATATGATGCACAAATTCAAATATCATGGATATAAAGAAATTGGTTTTATCCTTGGGAATTACTTTGGATCACAACTTAAAAATACAGCATTTAAAAAGGTTGATATAATTATGCCCGTTCCATTACATAAATCAAAACAAAAAAAACGTGGTTATAACCAAAGTGAACTAATTGCCCGTGGATTGTCTGAATCGATGCAAAAAAAGATAGACTCAAGAAATCTTATAAGAGAGGTTGCTACAAGCACACAGACACGAAAATCGAGATTTGCCCGCTGGAAAAATGTAGAAAAAATTTTTAAATTAAAAAATCCCGATACGGTAAAAGGAAAACATGTTTTACTGGTTGATGATGTAGTAACTACCGGATCAACGCTCGAAGCCTGTGCAAATGTCATTCTCGAAATTCCTGAAACAAAAGTCAGTATAGCAACATTAGCAGTAGCATAAAGAAATTTTAGCATTAAAAGATTAATTCTTTATCAAAAAACTGGTTTTGCCTGACAATTTATTGTTTAACTAAAATTTAACTTTGTGAATAGGGTAAATCTTCATAAATTCGCATCAGTTTAAACCTTTAAATTTTTAGATTATGTTTTCAGGAATTGTTGAAGAAGCTGCAAAAGTGGTAAACTTAGAGAAAGAAAAAGGAAACTTACATATTACCATGCAATGTTCGTTTGCAGGCGAACTAAAAATCGATCAAAGCGTTTCGCACAATGGAGTGTGCTTAACAGTGGTAAAAGTTGACAAAAAAAATAAAACCTTTACGGTTACAGCCATAAAAGAAACATTGGATAAATCCAATTTAGGTTTGTTAAAAATAGGCGATAAGGTAAACCTTGAGCGCAGCATGAAAATAGATTCTTTATTAGATGGACACCTGGTACAGGGCCATGTTGACCAAACCGCTGTATGTACCAATGTTAGAGAAGCCGATGGCAGCTGGTATTTTACTTTTGAATACGATCCGTCGCAAGAGGATTACATCACCGTTGAAAAAGGCTCTATATCGGTTAATGGTGTTAGCTTAACAGTTGTTAACTCAAAAGAAAAAACTTTTGAAGTGGCTATTATCCCCTTTACATATGATGTAACAAATTTCCATCAAATTAAAAAAGGGACAGTTGTAAATATTGAGTTTGATGTAATAGGCAAATATGTAGCCAAAATAGTAAAACAGCAATTAGGGAAATAAATATTTTGAGAAAATTAGATAAGCCTCATTGCTCGGGATGAGGCTTTTTCTATATAATTCCGATGATTTATTTAAACTAAAACAAAAAGCATGAAAAGCTCATCTCCAAGGCAGATGGCCATTCTTATTTCATTAATTTCGGCTTTTATTGCCGGGTTTACACAGTTGATTTTATATTACTCAGAAATTGAAAACTTTCTGCCACCATGGATTCTTTCTGTAATGTTTATTTTTATTGCTATTTATATTATTGTTTATTATTTACTTAATAGTTTTATTTTCGAAAAAATTAACCCTATCTACAAAACAATCCTTAACAAAAATATTCCGGAAAAAGAATTACGAAAAGGGCTTGAAGAAAAAGATGTAATTAACGAAGTTAATAAAGAAGTACTTAGCTGGGCAAACAAAAAAACAATGGAAATTGCACAGCTAAAACAAATGGCAAGATACAGGAAAGAGTTTTTAGGCAATGTATCTCATGAATTAAAAACGCCAATATTTAATATCCAGGGTTATATTTTAACACTCATAGATGGTGGGCTTGAAGACAAAAATATCAACACTAAATATTTAAAGAAAACGAAAAAGAATATTGAACGGATGATCTCCATTGTCGAAGATCTAGAACGAATATCTAAACTTGAGTCGGGTGAATTAAAACTAAACTATGAAACTTTCAATATCAAAGATTTAATTGATGAGGTTTTTGATTCGTTAGAGATGAGAGCTAAAGAAAAAGGAATAATACTAAATTTCGATGCAAATTACGATAACCCTGTATGGGTAAATGCTGACAGGCAACAAATATTTCAGGTGATTACAAACCTTGTAGTTAACTCAATTAATTATGGAAAAGATTATGGTACAACCACTGTATCATTTTCTGATATGGACAAAAATATACTTGTAGAAATAAATGATGATGGCCCCGGAATTCCTGAAAAAGATATTCCACGTATTTTTGAACGCTTTTACAGGGTAGATAAAAGCAGATCGAGAAATGCAGGAGGCACAGGGCTTGGCCTGGCAATTGTAAAACACATTGTCGATGCACACAACCAAACCATAAATGTTCGGAGCACATTAAACGAGGGGACATCTTTTGTTTTTTCGTTAAAAAAAGGCCAAAAAACTTAAAAATTTTGATCGAATCTTTTTTTTCAATTGCATTTTTTATTTCATAAATCTATCTTTGTACGTTTTAAAAACTTGAAGATTAAAAATTAAGGATTACTGATGAGTAAGAAATTTCCGGAATACAAACAATTGGATTTATCGCAAGTTAATAAAGACATCCTTGCGCGATGGGATAAAAACGACACATTTCACAAAAGTATAACAACCCGTGAAGGAAAACCTACCTTTGTTTTTTACGAAGGCCCTCCTTCTGCTAACGGCTTACCTGGCATTCACCATGTTATGGCAAGGGCTATTAAAGATATATTTTGCCGCTACAAAACCATGCAGGGATTTTTGGTTAAACGAAAAGCCGGATGGGATACCCATGGATTACCCGTTGAATTATCAGTTGAAAAATCAATGGGTATTACAAAAGAAGATATTGGGAAAAAAATATCGGTTGACGAATATAATGAAACCTGTAAAAAGGAAGTAATGAAATATACCGATGTATGGGAAAACCTAACCCATAAAATGGGATACTGGGTTAATATGGACGATCCATACATCACATATGATAATCGATATATTGAAACACTTTGGTGGTTACTTAAACAATTTTTCGAAAAAGGGCTACTATATAAAGGATATACTATCCAACCCTATTCGCCTGCTGCCGGAACAGGCTTAAGTACGCACGAACTAAACCAGCCGGGATGCTATCGCGATGTTAAAGATACTACCTGTACAGCACAATTTAAGGTAGTAAAAAATGAAAACTCCGGTTTTCTTTTCCGGGATACTGACACTGACGTATACATTTTGGCATGGACAACCACCCCGTGGACACTCCCTTCGAATACTGCATTAGCAGTTGGTGAAAATATCACCTATGTAAAAGTTCGGACTTTTAATCAATACACAGGGGAACCTGTTACAGTTATCTTAGCCAAAGACCTGCTTTCTGCCTTTTTCGATAAAAAAGCCGGGGAACTTAATCTCGAAGATTACAAAGAAGGCGATAAAAAAGTGCCTTATAAAGTAATTGCCGAATATGCAGGTAAAGAATTAGAAGGAATACGTTACCAACAATTAATAAACTGGGTACAACCCAAAGGAGATGCTTTCAGGGTAATTTTAGGCGATTATGTTACAACCGAAGATGGAACCGGAATTGTACACATTGCTCCTACTTTTGGTGCCGACGACGACCGCGTTGCTAAGCAAAGCAATATTTCTGCACTTGTTGTGTACGACAAACAAGGAAATATGCAACCGCTGGTAGACAAAAAAGGGCGAATGTACTTAATTGATGAGCTTGATCCCGATTTTGTTGCACAATTTGTTAATATTGATAGCTACAAAGATTTTTCAGGCCGTTATGTTAAAAATGAATATGACGAGTCGCTTACCGAAGAAGATCCAACCATTGATGTGGATATATCAGTAATGCTTAAAAAAGATAATAAAGCATTTAAAATCGAAAAACAAGTACACAATTATCCACATTGCTGGAGAACAGACAAGCCTGTACTATACTATCCATTAGATTCATGGTTTATTAAAACCACATCATTAAAAGAAAGAATGATGGAGTTAAATAAAACCATTAACTGGAAACCAGAATCAACAGGGACTGGCAGATTTGGAAAATGGCTGGAAAATCTACAAGATTGGAACCTATCCCGATCCCGGTACTGGGGTACTCCGCTACCTATATGGGTTACCGAAGACCGCTCAGAGATGAAATGCATAGGTTCGGTGGAAGAACTTTACAATGAAATAGAAAAATCGGTGAAAGCCGGATTTATGAGAGAAAACCCAATTGCTGATTTTGAAGCAGGCAATTACTCTAAAGAAAATTACGACAAAATAGACCTTCACAGGCCATATGTTGATGATGTAATCTTGGTCTCGGAAAAAGGAGAAAAAATGATTCGTGAGCTGGACCTGATTGATGTTTGGTTCGATTCAGGAGCCATGCCATATGCGCAGTTCCATTATCCTTTCGAAAATAAAGAATTTATTAATCCATCAACCCAGACTGAAAAGGGCCTTTTCCCAGCAGATTTTATTGCCGAAGGTGTTGACCAAACACGTGGCTGGTTCTTTACATTACATGCTATTGCAACCATGCTTTTCGATTCTGTAGCATTTAAGAACATCATTTCAAATGGTTTGGTGTTGGATAAAAATGGCGCAAAAATGTCGAAAAGGCTTGGTAATGCTGTTGACCCTTTTGAGACGATAGAGAAAAACGGTTCCGACCCTTTACGCTGGTATATGATTACCAATGCACAACCATGGGATAACCTGAAGTTCGACCCAACAGGCCTTGAAGAAGTTAAACGCAAATTCTTTGGTACGCTTTATAATACTTACTCATTTTTTGCACTTTATGCCAATGTAGATGGTTTTTGTTTTTTGGAAGAAGAAGTGGCGGTAGAAGAACGCCCTGAAATTGACCAATGGATCATTTCATTGTTAAACTCGCTGATAAAAGAGGTTGAAAAAGACTATGAAAATTATGAACCAACAAGAGCAGGAAGAGCTATCCAGGATTTTGTTACCGAAAATTTAAGTAACTGGTATGTAAGGTTAAATAGAAAAAGGTACTGGGGAGGTGAATATTCGAAGGATAAAATAGCGGCTTATCAAACCCTTTACAACTGTTTAGAAACAGTAGCCCGGCTTATGGCTCCAATTGCTCCGTTTTTCGCCGATCAGTTATTTACCGACCTTAACTCGGTAACCGGAAAAGATAAAACGGAGTCGGTTCATATTTCAAATTTCCCAAAATATAATGAGCAATATATTAACCTGGCCCTCGAAGAAAGGATGGATATTGCACAACGTGTATCGTCGATGGTTCTTGCTTTAAGAAGAAAAGTGAATATAAAAGTACGGCAGCCTCTTAGTAAAATAATGATCCCGCTTTTAGATGCTTCTTTTAAAGATAAATTCGAAGCGGTTCGAAACTTAGTGCTTTCAGAAGTAAATGTTAAAGATGTTGAGTATATAACCGACACAACCGGCATATTAGTAAAGAAAATAAAACCTAACTTTAAAACATTAGGGCCAAAATATGGCAAATTAATGAAACATATTTCGCAGGCTGTAGCTAAAATGTCGCAAGAAGATATTGGCCGGTTCGAAAAAGAAGGACAATATACAATTACTGCTGGTGATGAGCAGATTACTTTAAACTTACCCGATGTTGAAATTTCTTCTGAAGATATACCCGGATGGCTTGTAGCTAATGACGGAAAATTAACAGTAGCATTAGATATTAATGTAACAGACGAATTACGTGAGGAGGGAATTGCACGTGAATTTATTAACAGAATTCAGAATTTAAGAAAAGAAAGCAATTTTGATGTTACCGATAAAATCAATATAGAAATCAAAAAACATGATTTGATAAATCATGCAATTGAAAAACATAAAGAATATATTGGAACACAGACCTTAGCCAAATCGGTTGATTTAGTTAATAACTTTGAACAAAATACGTTTCATCTCGTAGAAATAGACGATGAAATACAAACCCAAATAAAAATAACAAGGATAAACGAATAGATGCTTTTTTAAATGAAAAAATTTGTTATCTTTAGAGCAATATAAAAACTGATGAATTATGGCGGAAAAGACTAGGTACACAGACGAAGAGTTGGCGGAATTTAAAGAAATAATATTAAAAAAGCTTGATAAAGCACAACAAGATTATGATCTTCTAAAAAAGACAATTACCCATAGCGAAAGTAATGATACAGAAGATACATCGCCTACTTTTAAAGTTTTAGAAGAGGGGGCAGCAACCCTTTCTAAAGAAGAAGCCGGGAGATTGGCTCAACGTCAATTGAAATTTATTCAACATCTAAAAGCTGCTTTGGTACGAATAGAAAATAAAACTTATGGCATTTGCCGCGAAACCGGCAAGCTTATTTCTAAAGAAAGGCTTCGTGCTGTTCCTCATGCAACGTTAAGCATAGAAGCTAAACAAAATCAACGCTAAAATTATTTTAAATTATAAAATGAATGATTGGGTATGAAATGGCCCAATCATTTTTTATTATTTAAGACATTTCTTTAGTTTTACAAAAATTTTAATATTCAATAATAAGTGAAAACAATAACAAAAAAAACAATCCTGGTAATAATCATCGTCTTAATTATTGACCAGGCCTTAAAAATTTGGATTAAAACAAACATGGCGCTGGGACAGGAGTACAAAATCCTGGGCGATTGGTTTATTATTCATTTTACAGAAAATAACGGAATGGCTTTTGGCTGGGAATTCTGGGGTGAAAAAGGGAAGATTTTCCTCACACTTTTCAGAATTGCAGCGGTAATTGGTATTGGCTGGTATATGAACCAACTTATTAAAGAAAAAGCACCCAAAATGCTTATTATAAGTATTGGGCTGATTATGGCCGGTGCTTTAGGAAATATCATAGATAGTGTATTTTATGGAGTAATATTCGACGATAGCTACTACAAAGCAGCTGAATTTATGCCCGCAGGCGGGGGTTACTCCACTTGGCTCCAGGGCAAAGTGGTTGATATGTTCTATTTTCCAATCATTAAGGGTAACTATCCTTCCTGGTTTCCTTTTTGGAGTAACCAGGAGTTTGTTTTCTTCAGGCCCGTTTTTAACATCGCTGATTCTGCTATTACAATTGGAGTTGCTTATATTTTAATATTTGAACGGTCGTTTTTTAAACATACCTAAAAAATTACAATTGATAAAAAAGCCTGCATAAACAGGCTTTTTTTTAATATATCAATAAAATTTATCAACTTCTCAATATTATATTTAGAACAAAAAACAAAGCCGCTAAGCCAATAAATACAAACCATCCTAAAAGAGGCTGATTATTATTTTTATGATTATAATACGCCACTTGCTCTTCAAAATAAGATTTACCCTCGTGGTAATAATCGTATAAATCAAAATATACTTTTGTTCTTAAAATCCAGTAAGGTGTAAGTATAATTGCTGCTAACAGGGCAAATCCAAATAAAGCAAAAAATGTTCCGATTATCCACATCACGTTGGTTGCATTGGTCGAATTAACTCTAGCCTCTGCAAGTTTAGTGTCAAATAAAAATTGCACTTTTTGTTGCTTAAGTTCAAACTCCAGGCTACGCAATTTCGCACTTTGCCTTTCAACATCCTCCAGTAATGTTGAGTCGCCGGGTAAATTAGATAATTGAGCACTTAATTCGTTCAATAATTTTTTCTGCTCAGCGATTTCTTCTCTCAATAAACTATCGGTTTTATGAAAATTATTTTGCAAACCAGGAAGTACATCCTTTTCGGCGTCAACATCTCTAATTCCATCCGATAAATTAAACAAAATCTTATCCCAGCATTTTTTTGCCAGTTCGAGGGAATATATCCGTGATTCCAATTTTGCTATCCGTTTGATTTTTTTCTCGGGATATTGTTCTGATTGCTCAACTTGATCAACATTATGATAATATTTATAATAATTATCATGTTCTTCTGCCAACTCTATTTGAATATTATCCAGTGATTTTTCACAAAAGAAAGTTTTAATACTATTTGTTGACCACCATAAAAACCCTCCTAAAATAATTGTTCCAATAGAGGCTACAATACCGGCAAAAACAACAAATGGCCCAACGCCCAATAAACGAGGCAATCTTTTCAATGTATTGATTAAAAAATCTTTCATCTCAAAACTACCATTAGTAGAAACCATATATGCAGGAAGTATTGAAATGGACACTAAAGATGCGATCACAAATACAACAAGAATCATTATTAAAATCTGACTCACTGGGAATGAAATGCCCAAAACAGGAAGCAGGATAGCTGTATCATTAAAAAAACTTAATATTAAAATGGTTGAAATGCATGATATAACAATTAAAACCATGATCCCTAAACGAGAAATCATCATACCGGCATAATAATCCTTAAATTCTCTTATTTTATCATCGAAAAGAGTATAACCCGACAAATATAAACCTCCAAAAAGCAAAGCAACAAACATGATACTTAAAATCCAGTTTTGCTCTATTAATCCTCTTAAATAGATAAACGAAAAGAAAATAAAAGAAAAAACAAAGGTTGATATAAACCCATTTTTAAAAGTATCTTTGGAAAAAGCTTCAGTAATTCTTGTAAATGAAATGTTAAAAAACCGCCAGCTCCAAATTATAATATAATGCCATAAAAGTTTAAATATAAAAAATACTACCGGATGTAATACTTCATTCCAAATCCATAAAACAACCCACCAAAGGGCTTTTAATATAAAAGCAATAAATGTTACAATGGAAATCAGCCCATGTACCATCCATGCAAAAGCATTAAAAATAAAAATTGTTAAAGCCATTACAGGCAGCAAAATTGCTGTAAATGGACTGCGAGATAACCATTCGTCCTGAACTTTTTTTTGATTTAGAATAAAATCAGGTTTAACTTTTTCAAATACCGACCTGAAAAAACCTAAAAAAGCCAATAAAACACCTGCCCAAATAAGTGCATATGGCATTGAAAAACTAATAAAATCAGTCATATCAATATTTTTAAAACTTTCTTTTTATAAATTTAATAAATTTTTATTACTTTTTTAATATTATACTAAAATAGATGAATTCATCACAAGTTACTTTTCTACTCTCATTATCAAGGAAAAGCTTGTAATTATTAAAATTCTTTATCCACTTATCCACTAAATAAGCTAAATATGAATGCCTGCCTTATTTATTGTTCAAAAATTTATTTTAGTGTCCAATTGTGTAACTATGATGTAATGATGATGTAGTGATGAAGTATTATTTAATCATTTTCTGCCACTATTTATTATATATTTGTTTGGCAAATTATAAAGAATTGAGAAGGATTATATATGAAAAAGTGGTTGTTTTTATTATTAGGTCTAATAATCAGTTTTAACTCATCAGGGCAAAATTTAAGTATTGAAGAAAAAGTGGATAGTGTATTAAGTTTGATGACTCTTGATGAAAAAATTGGCCAAATGGCTCAGGTTGAACGCGGAGAATTAGAAAGCATAAACGACATCGCTACCTATGGAATTGGATCAATATTAAGTGGAGGTGGTTCAGCACCTTCATCGAATACAGTTTCCGGTTGGGTAAATATGTATGACGAATTTCAAAGCATCGCTTTAGGTTAATTCTGAATTAAATATTGATTTTACCAGTTTATTATTTCAGCATGTAAGCATCTGGTTAATTGATATTACAGGAAAATTAAATATGTTATTTATATAATGGTGAAGCGAACCGGGGGATGAATCATTTTAGTTTTTCTTTGGATTCTAATTTACCGGCAGGCCTGTATTTTTTTGAGATAAAAGATAAATCGAAAAGGTACTTTAAAAAGATTGTGAAAAAATAAATATACTGCTAATTCCTTTTAATATTCATAGTTAAAGGAGACTTGTTTAAACAACGATCCAAAAGAAACTTTCAAAATAGTTCAAAAATTTTAAATTTGTACGTTTATCTAAAAAGCATAATTGGGGGAGTGAAATGTATAAAAATCAACCTGGAGAAAACCCAAAAACCCGTTTACCCTGGAACGACGAGACCTTTAAACATCTCATCAGGAACTCTTTTGATATGATTGTGCTTTTGGACAAAAACGGAAAGCAACATTATGTAAGCGAATCGTGCGAAAAAATTTTGGGTTTCAAACCAGAAGAGCTAATCGATATTCCGGTTATTGAAAAAATGGTACATCCCGCCGATCAGGAAAAAGCCAGATTAGGCCTTCAGGAAATAATTAATAATACAGGAATTGGAGGAACACAATATCGCCACCGGCATAAAAACGGAGGATGGGTATACCTGGAGGCTTTTGGTTCAAATCAAATTAATAATCCAAATATCCAATCGGTTATTCTGAATGTCCGTGATATTAATGAACGCAAAAAAACAGAAGAGGCATTAAAGGAAAACGAAATCCGCTTAAGCGAACTTAATGCCACTAAAGATAAATTCTTTTCCATCATCGCCCATGATTTATTATCGCCATTTAACAGCATAGTAGGATTTAGCAATCTTCTTACCGGCCAAATTAAACAGAAGGATTATGAAGGTATCGAAAAATATGCTGCGATAATTAAAGACTCATCCGAGCAGGCGCTAAACCTGCTTACCAATCTTTTAGAATGGTCGCGCGCGCAGACCGGAAAAATTAAATTTAATCCCGAATATTTTGAGCTTGTAACAGAAATTAACGAGGTAATTGAATTATTAAGCAATACTGCACAAGAAAAATCAATAAATATTTACAAAGATTTATCTCATAACCTTCCCGTATTCGCTGATAAACTTATGATTCATGCTGTGTTGAGAAATCTAATTTCCAATGCTGTAAAATTCACCCATCGTGGCGGAGAAATTAAAATATCAGCAGAACAAAAGAACGATAACATAATAGTTTCTGTTGAAGACAATGGCATGGGAATAAAAAAAGAAAATATGAATAAACTATTCCGCTTAGAAAGCAATTATTCATTGCCCGGAACCCAAAACGAAAAAGGAACAGGTTTAGGTTTATTGCTTTGTAAAGAATTTATTAAAATTCATGGAGGGAATATTGACTTTGAAAGCGAAGAAGGAAAAGGGAGCCGGTTTTATTTTACACTATCCATTAAATAAAGTAAATTGGAATACACTTATAATTAATCAATTTTTTCCTGTTTATCAAAATTTCCAAGTCTTTTGCTTGTGTTTTAAAACACACCTGTTTCTGTCTAATATTTTATTCTTGTGGTATTATTTTTGAAGTCAGAAAAAAATTATTAAAACTCTGATTCTCTGACAATAATTTAAATTAATTATGAAAAATATTTTACAAATTCTTATTATTTTCATATTTATAAGCAACATTTGTAATGCACAAGAAAGTCCAACCCAAACCATCCGAGGTGTGGTTATTGATGCCAATTCGTATGAAACGCTTCCAGGAGCAAATGTTCTTTTGGTTGATAAAAACAGAGGAACAATAACAGATATGGATGGAAATTTTGAATTGAAAAATATCCCCGTAGGTCGCTACGACATCCAATTCAGCTATGTTGGTTATAAACCATTAACCATTCCCGAATTGATTGTGGGCTCCGGTAAAGAAGTGGTACTCGAAATAAAACTGGAAGAATCAGTATCTGAACTTGATGAAGTGGTAGTAAAAGCTGAAATAAGAAAAGATCGCCCGATTAACAGCATGGGAACCGTTAGCGCCCGAACCTTTTCGGTCGAAGAAGCCCGCCGCTATGCAGGTTCGCTCGACGACCTGGGACGAATGGCTGGAAATTTTGCCGGCGTAGCAACAGCAGGGATTAATGTTAATGCCATTATTGTAAGAGGAAATTCACCCAAAGGATTATCGTGGCGACTAGAAGGTGTTGATATACCTATACCCAGTCACTTTTCCGGAGCAAGCGTTGCTGGTGGTGGCGGATTAACCATGTTCAGCAGCCAGCTTTTGGCTAACTCCGACTTTTATACCGGTGCTTTTCCTGCAGAATTTGGAAATGCTACGGCAGGGGTATTCGATATGAAACTAAGAAATGGAAACAATCAAAAATATGAGTATGCAGCGCAAATAGGAGTGCAAGGGATTGATATTGCTGCCGAAGGTCCCTTTAAAAAGAGTAACCAAAGTTCTTTCCTATTCAACTATCGGTATTCGACAATGGCTTTGGTTTTTAAGTTTTTACCCGAAACAAAAGACGGAACAGAAATTCCTGTTTATCAAGACCTCTCTTTTAAGCTTAACAAGAATGCAGGAAATGCCGGAACATTTTCACTGTGGGGCATAGGAGGTTTAAGTGAAAGTACATCATCAGGATTTGATGAACCAGCAAACTGGAAGTATCCGGAAAATAGGGAAAGAATGAATTTTCAGTATAATATGGGAACTGCCGGAATTACTCACAAAAAAAGTCTTTCGGCAAAAACTTTTGTAAACACTACTGCTGCTGTTAATGCCGGTGAACATATTTACAGTGAAAAGATTCGCCTCGACGAAAATAATCCATCCGTATTAACACCCAAACATCACATTAATAATATTGAAGGAAAAATTACATTAGCATCAGTTCTAACCTACAAATTTAGTTCAAGAATAACTGTTAAAGCAGGTATAGATGCCAGTAATTTATATTATAAACTCAGCGGCGATGCACTGGATTTTTCAACCAACGAATACTCTGAGTTTATGGATGGATCAGGTAATAGTTGGATGCTAAAAACACACGTGCAGGGAAAATATATGTTAACCCAGAATTTTACGATTATAGCGGGAGCAAACTCATCGTGGTTTCAAATAAGTGATGAGTTTAAGTTTGAGCCTCGCCTTTCGGCCGCATGGCAAGCACATCCAAAACACCGCTTTTCATTTGGATATGGGAACCACAGCCAGACAGAACCTCTATTTGTATATTATGTTACCCATGAAGATAATCTTACCGGCAAGAAATACCGGCCAAATAAAAATTTAAAACGTTCGGGTGCACATCATTTTGTTTTAGGTTATGATTGGTCGCCAACCAAAAATTATCATCTAAAAATAGAACCATATTACCAGGCACTATATGATGTTCCTGTAGTTGATGGTACACCATATTCTATGATTAATTTTCGCAGCGATTGGCTCTTTGATAAAGAACTGGTTAACAAAGGCACAGGTACCAATTTGGGAGTGGATATTACCCTTGAGCGATACCTCAAAGACGGCTATTACTACATTTCAACGCTATCAATCTACGACTCAGAATACACAGGTGGTGACGGAATTGAACGTAAAACACGTTATGATGGAGGATATATTTTTAATATACTGGGAGGAAAAGAATGGACCATAAAAAATAAAAATCTTTTGGGTATGAACTTAAAATTTTCGTTCCTTGGGCCCCACTGGCACCATCCTGTTGACTTAGATGCATCTCACCTTGCCGGAGATATCATTTATGATGATACACACCCTTTTAATGACCGGTATTCCAGTCTGGAAACCATAACAGATTTAACCCTGACATACCGGATTAATAAAGAAAAATACGCTTCGATTTGGGCTTTTCAAATAAAAAATATTTTTGGCAAGCAATACCAGGGAAAAAATTATAATTTAAAAACTCAGCAGATTGAAAATGAATTTTTCTCAAGCCCAATACCCTTTTTAAGTTACAAAATTGAATTTTAGTTACCTTTAAAATATTTATAAGTTATATCATTTTGATTAAATGCTTAGCTGAAATTATAGTCTTAATAATATATCTACAGATATTGAGGGAATAATGGAATTCTAATACTAAGGTTTTTATGCCGACAAGGTAACCGAAGACTGGAAAATTCGAGAAAGGCCTTATTTCAATTACAATGAGAGGAGTTATGAAATTGAAGACTCAACAACAATAACCACCATATCAAGAAGAGACGGTTTTGACGGATACCCGATTAAAAGCTTATCCGATAACTAGTTATAAGGAGTTTTTACAGAAATTTTATCCAGTACAAATCATAATATGGATTTTCAGCTCGAACCGGCTCAAAATGTATACTCAATTAAATTTACGGCTTTTCAAAGGATTTGCATTTAATGTAGCTGTTGAGTTTGATTATATTAATGATTTTGTTGAAATCCCTATGGAAGGAATAACAACAGAAGAAATCCTTTTGGAGCATTGCCGAAGGTCAACCAATTTCCAACTT
>JBKHIH010000012.1:0-63286 GCA_046538755.1 Thiohalospira sp. | reverse complement strand
GCCTTTTTTATTTATTTCAACAGAACTTTTATCCCGAATTGGGAGTGCAAATATACATTTATGTTTTAATTAACCTACCGAATTTATACACTATTTTTTCTAATAGTATTAATGCTTTGATTAATAGTAAAATAATTTTTATGATTTGAGCTCAAATAACAATGAAAACGGTTATTTGAAATAAAAATCATATCTTCGCTACATATAAAATCATATTAATTTATTAAAAATGAGTAAGACTAAAAATTTAGTAATCATTCCTACCTATAACGAGAAAGAAAATATTGAAAAGGTGATTACCTATATTTTTTCATTAAGTATCCCATTTGAATTATTAATAATTGATGATAACTCACCTGATGGTACTGCTGATATCATAAAAGAGATGCAAAAAGAATACCCGGAAAAATTACACTTAATTGAAAGGGAAGGTAAGTTAGGATTAGGAACCGCATATATTGAAGGTTTTAAATGGGCTCTAGCCAATAAATATGATTTTATTTTTGAAATGGATGCTGATTTTTCTCATAATCCTGATGATCTAATCAGGCTTTATAAAGCATGCGCCGAAGATGGTGCAGATCTTGCAATTGGATCTAGATATATTTCAGGTGTTAATGTGGTTAACTGGCCAATGGGGAGAGTGCTTATGTCATATTTTGCTTCGTATTATGTTCGGTTAATTACTGGAATGAAAATAAAAGATACTACAGCTGGTTTTAAATGTTATAAAAGGAGAGTTTTGGAATCTATAAATCTTGATAAAATAAAACTTAAAGGGTATGCTTTTCAGATTGAGATGAAATTTACAGTCTGGAAACTAGGTTTCAAAATTTTAGAAGTCCCCATTATTTTTACTGAAAGACAAGAAGGGTCATCAAAAATGAGTGGAGGAATATTTAACGAAGCAGTTTGGGGAGTAATTAAAATGAAGGTCAATAGTTTCTTTAGAAAATATAAAAAGGCACTATAAAAATCAGAATACATCATATAAAATAAATTATGGATATCCTCATAAAAAATATTGTAATCGTAAATGAAGGCTCCCAGCAAAAGGGAAGTATACTTATTGATCAAGGAAAAATAAGTAAAATTATTCTATCTGAAGATAAAAATACGATTCAAGCTAATAAAATTATTGATGGAAAAGGAAAGTATCTATTGCCAGGGATTATTGATGATCAGGTACATTTTAGGGAACCGGGGCTGACAAAAAAAGCAGATATTTACACAGAATCAAAAGCTGCTATTGCCGGTGGAATTACTTCGTATATGGAAATGCCCAATACCATCCCACAAACAATAAGTCAACAATTGTTATCCGAAAAATTTGACCTGGCAGCTCAAAAATCATTAGCCAACTTTTCGTTCTATTTGGGAGCCACAAATAATAATCTTAACGAAATAAAAAAGACTAACCCAAAAGAAGTGTGTGGAGTTAAAGTTTTTATGGGCTCATCGACAGGAAATATGCTTGTCAACGACAAAAAAGCATTGGCTGGTATTTTTGCAGAATCGCCACTATTAATTGCAACACATTGCGAAGATGAAGCCACAATTAATAGCAATATTCAAAAATTCAAAAAAGAGTTTGGCGAAAATGTGCCCATTCATTACCACCCAATGATAAGAAATGAGGAAGCTTGTTATAAATCATCATCATTAGCTGCTGAATTGGCCAAAAAATACAATTCACGATTACATATTTTACACCTAAGCACAGCTAAAGAACTCGATTTATTTGACCATAGCACTCCTTCAAAAAATAAAAAAATAACTGCAGAAGTATGTGTACACCATTTGTGGTTTTCAGATACTGATTATCAAAAATATGGCACACGCATAAAATGGAACCCAGCCATAAAAACTTTAAAAGACAGAGATGCTTTACTTGATGGTTTAAAAAATAATAAAATAGATGTAGTAGCCACCGACCATGCACCGCATACATGGGAAGAAAAAGAAAACAGCTATTTCAAAGCACCCTCTGGCGGGCCACTAGTTCAGCATTCGCTTGTTGCCATGTTAGAATTGTTTCATCAACAAAAAATTACAATCGAAGAAATTGTAAATAAAATGTGCCACACACCTGCCGATATTTTTCAAATCGACAAAAGAGGTTACATCCGTGAAGGATACTGGGCTGATCTTGTTTTGGTTGACTTAAATAATCCATGGACAGTTCAAGAAAACAATTTATTATATAAATGCAGATGGTCGCCTTTCGAGGGGCAGACTTTCAAATCTAAAATCATACACACCATTGTAAATGGTAATATAGTTTACGAAAATGGCCATTTCAACGAAGCGAATAAAGGTGTGAAATTGCAATTCAACAGATAAAAATTATAAACTTTTAGGTTATGCGATATTTATTTTTAATTATTACCTTAGCTCTTTCCTTTTGGGGATGCAACAATGAGAATGACAAAACGACTGAAGCCAAAGCTGTCCAAATTGAGAATTTTGAAATCATTGCAGACACTATAATTAATGATGTTATTATTAAAAATCCCGATAATGATGAATGGACAGATTTTACATTAAGAAGGCTGGATAAAAATTCTTTAGTGAATTATATTTTTGATGCTGTGTATGAAAAAAAACTAACTCCATATGATTTTTTTAATAATAGCCCTTTAACAATAGATGATATCAAAAATATTGAAAAAGACCCTGAATTTAGCCGCGAAAATATTGCCAAAGTTCAATACGAAGAAGCATGGTACTATAATAAAGATAATAATACCATGATTAAAAAAGTACATTCCTTAATGTTGGCTTACGAAATATATAATAATCAGGGAGAGATAAAAGGTTATAAACCCGCTTTTAAAGTTTATTTTAACAACCAATCTGATGAATAATATAAAAGTACTTTTTGTCGATTCAACACACCCAATACTTCATGAAAAATTATCGAATGCAGGTTTTTATTGCGATTACAAACCCGAAATTAGTGAAGAAGAAATCGTTAAAAAAATTTCTGAATATTCAGGCCTTATCATAAGAAGTAAAATTAAAATTGATAAAACAATTATTGATAAGGCTCCCAACCTTAAATTTATAGGTAGAGTTGGTGCCGGATTAGAAAATATTGATACAAAATATGCTGAGAGTAAAGGGATTAAGTGTTTTAATTCTCCAGAAGGAAACAGAGATGCTGTAGGCGAACATGCATTAGGCATGTTATTATGTTTACTAAATAATATGCTAAAAGCTGATGGCGAAATAAGAAACGGACAATGGATCAGAGAAGGAAACCGTGGTATAGAAATTAAGGGAAAAACAGTTGGTATTATTGGCTTTGGAAATATGGGAAGTGCTTTTGCACAAAGATTAAAAGGATTCGAAGCAAATGTTATAGCTTACGACAAATATAAATTTAACTACTCTAACGATTTTGTAACTGAAAAAACTCTTAATGATATCTTTAACGAAACTGACATTTTAAGTTTACATGTACCATTAACCGACGAAACGCATTTTATGGTTGATGATAAATTTATCCATCACTTTAAAAAAAATATATATATTATAAATACTGCCAGAGGAAAAGTTATAAAAACTGATGATTTGGTAAAAAACCTTCAATCGGGGAAGGTTAAGGGAGCAGCATTGGATGTTTTAGAGTACGAAAGAACATCTTTTGAAAGCTTACATTCTGATGAAAAATTACCTGCAGCTTATAACTATTTAATAAATAGCAACCATGTGGTTTTAACCCCTCATATCGCAGGGTGGACACACGAATCAAATATTAAACTTTCGGAGTTTTTAGCAGATAAAATTATTCAAGATTTCGGATAATCTATTTTACAACAAAATGCGATGTATGGCGGCTCCTTTGTTCAATAAAAACTTTTCTGCCTTTTGTTACTTTATCAATTGCTTCCGAAGAATAATGCCTGATAGTTAACAATTCAAGATTATCGTTATAAAGCACTTTAAAATCTTCTTTTAGATGCTCGATCAGTTTTTTTACCTTATTATTTGAATTATCAAAACAGAATGAAAAACTAATGGCAGAGTTTTGGATTAAATTCACTTTTATCCGATGTTCAGACAGGTATTTAAAAATTTTACTCAACTCATCTTCAATAACAAACGACAAATCTTTAGGGAATAAACTCACTAAAACCTGATGTTTCTTTAAAATAAAAACGGGCAAATTTTCTTCATATTCATCGAAACATTGAATTACTGTACCTTCTCCTTCAGGATTAATGAAAGATTTTACCTTTAATGGAATATTTTTATTGTGTAAAGGTTTTATGGTTTTCGGATGAATAATTTTAGCTCCAAAATAAGCCATTTCAACAGTTTCCTGATACGATAATTTGCTCAACTTAGAAGTTTCGGAGAAATATTGAGGATCGGCATTTAATATTCCTTCTACATCTTTCCAAACAATTACTTCCTTCGCATCTAAAAAATTAGCAATCAATGCAGCTGTATAATCAGACCCTTCGCGACCTAAAGTGGTAGTTAATCCGTTTATTGTTCCTCCAATAAAACCTTGCGTAACATAAACAGGATTGTCTTTAAAATCAAATGTTGAACTTATATTAATCTTAGAAATATCATAATCTACTTTTGCATCACGAAAAGTCGAATCTGTAATCAGGTTTTGCCTGATATCAACCCATTGATTGGTTATTCCATCAATTTTAAGATACTCGCTAATAATTTTTGTAGAAATAATTTCACCATAAGAAACAATTTGGTCGTAATTTTGATCAAAATTAAAAAATTCTGGATTTTCAACTTTTAATTCAATCTGTTCAAATAGGGATTTAATGATCTCAAAAACCGGATGATTTTTATCATCAAAAAGATCATCCATGATCCGGTAATGATATAAAAACAAGTTTTTTAACTTTTCTTTGCTTAAAGATAAATTATCATATGAAAGGCTATGTATTTCCTCCAGGGCATTAGTAGTTTTACCAAATGCAGAAACAACAACAATTAGTTTATCAGTAACATCCTTAATAATGTTAGAAAGATTTTTTACACCTTTTGCATCTTTAACAGAAGCTCCGCCAAATTTATAAACAATCATTTTTGCATATTTTTAATGTAAGCAAAGCCTACAAATTTAGTATTTCTTATTTTTTAAACCGTGATAAAATGAATAAACTTTATATTCCGGCGTTTTTTTAATTATTTTGTTCTTATTCATAAAATTAAAATTATTTTTGTAAGGAAATCTAAAATAAAAAATACAAATTCATATTGATGGCTTTGTAAAACCAAAACCCTAGTTTTCAAATGAAAGGATATAATATAACCACACTTAATGAGTTTATTATCCGCCGACAGGCAAATATACCTTATGCCAAAGGAGAATTATCAAATTTATTGCACCACATTGGTATTGCAGCGAAAGTTGTACACAAAAAAGTAAACAAAGCAGGTTTAGTAGATGTTTTAGGCGAAGCCGGTGAAGTAAATATCCAGGGAGAAAATCAGCAAAAGCTGGATGTATTTGCAGATATGCAATTTACAGCTGCCCTAAAGGATAGTGGAGAATGTTGTGGAATTGCATCAGAAGAAGACCAGGAAATTATCACTTTTGATGATGAATTATCTATTGACGGAAAATACATTGTTTGTATGGACCCTCTGGACGGCTCGTCTAATATTGATGTTAATGTTTCGATAGGAACAATTTTTTCAATTTATCGCCGTATTTCACCTCGTGGCGAGAAAGCACAGCTCATCGACTTTTTACAGGAAGGGAACAAACAAATAGCAGCGGGTTATATTATTTATGGATCATCTACTATGCTTGTATACACCACAGGCATGGGAGTTAATGGATTTACACTTGATACAGGCATTGGAGAATTTTGTCTTTCTCATCCTGATATTAAGACACCACAAAACGGGAAAATTTATTCATTAAACGAAGGAAATTACAACCACTTTCCTGAAGGAGTAAAAAAATATATAAAATATTGTCAGGAGAAAGATAAAGAAACACAAAGGCCATATTCCGCAAGATATATAGGCTCACTGGTAGCAGATTTTCACCGAAATCTTTTAAAAGGTGGAATTTTTATATATCCTCAAACGGCAACAGCCCCTTACGGGAAATTAAGATTATTATACGAATGTAATCCTATTTCTTTTATTGCTGAACAAGCAGGAGGAAAAGCTACCGATGGCGAAAAAAGGATACTTGATATTAAACCAGACTCATTACACCAACGAGTACCTTTTTATACTGGCTCTAAAAACATGGTTGATAAAGCAGAAGAATATTTAATAAAATATAAATAGATCAAAAAAATATTAATCATTTTGCCCACAAGGTAGTTGATTTAACAACTGCCTTTTTAGTTTATGGATAGTACCAAATTTATAGATTTACAAAAAATCTTAACTTTTTATCACGATCATGCAAAAATCAAAGAAATTTTGCAGCACACCAGCAATGCAAAATTTAAACTCTATTTTAGCGGTTTGCATGGATCATCAAAAAGCCTTGTTGCAGGTAAATTAATTCAATCTTTACAAAATTGTCATTTAATCATTTTACCAGATAAAGAAGATGCAGCTTATTTTCATAATGATGTTTCAAAAATTTTAGGATTCGAAGCAGCCTTTTTCCCAACTTCATATAAAAGATCAATCATTTTTGGCGAAGAAGACAGTACTAATTTATTATTAAGGTCAGAAACATTAAATCAACTGGCAAATGATCAACCCTTGATCATTACAACTTATCCTGAGGCTATTATCGAAAAAGTAATTCCTAAAGCAAACCTTATACAATCGACATTAAACCTACATGTTGGCGAGCAAGTTAACATAGATTTTATTGAGGAAGTATTACAAGAATATCATTTTCAATATGTTGATTTTGTTTACGAACCCGGCCAATACGCTATCCGTGGCAGTATTATTGATATTTTCTCTTTTGCTTCAGAAAATCCTTATCGTATAGATTTTTTTGGGGATGAAGTTGAATCTATACGTTCTTTTGATATTGAAAATCAACTATCGAAAGAAAAATTCGAAAAAATTTCTATTGTTCCCAAAATTGTAAATCCTGTTTCAGAAAATAAGGAACTTAAACAAACCGAATCATTTTTTAGTTTTTTACCCTCTGATACTACTATCTGGACTGAAAATTTATCATTTATTGCTGATAAAATATCAGATATTTACGAAAAACTTAATCAGGAAACTCGTGATGATTCAATAATCAAATCCAACCAATTAATACAATCTATTCAGGATTTACGCCACATCGAATTTGGACAAAATAATTATTTTAACAGCAGCGAAATAAGGTTTAATATATCTCATCAACCGGTGTTTAACAAAAATTTTAATTTGCTGGGCGAAAATATTATCTCAAATGCCGAAAAGGCTTACCAGACATATATCCTTTCCGATAACGAAAAACAGATTGAACGATTAAAAAATATTTTTAATGATATCAATCCTGATATAACCTTTACACCTGTATTAAAAACGCTACATGAAGGATTTATCGATCATGACATAAAAGCTTGTTTTTATACCGATCATCAAATTTTTGGGCGTTACCACAAATTTAACATCAAGAATAGCTTACAAAAAAGAGAACAAATAACACTTCGTGAATTAACAGGGCTGCATCCTGGCGATTATGTGGTACATATCGATCATGGCATTGGAAAATTTGGAGGGTTAGAAAAAATTGAAATCAATGGCAAAAACCAGGAAGCCATTAAACTGGTCTACAAAGATCAGGATACTTTATATGTTAGCATACATGCGTTACATAAAATAAGCAAATACAAAGGAAAAGATTCCGAACCACCAAAAATTTACAAATTAGGCACAGGAGCATGGCAAAAGCTCAAACAAAATACCAAGAAAAAAGTAAAAGATATTGCCAAAGAACTTATTCAGCTCTATGCAAAACGAAAAGCACAGAAAGGTTTTTCATATTCGCCCGATAATTACATGCAAAAAGAGCTGGAATCATCATTTATTTACGAAGATACTCCTGATCAACTCTCAACAACGGTGGCAGTAAAAGAAGATATGGAATCTGAAACTCCAATGGACAGGCTTGTATGTGGCGATGTTGGATTTGGAAAAACAGAAATTGCTATTCGTGCTGCCTTTAAAGCAGTATCAGACAGCAAACAGGTGGCAATACTTGTACCAACCACAATATTGGCATTGCAACATTACCAAACGTTTAAAGAAAGGCTTGCCGAATTTCCGTGCAATATTGAATATTTAAGCCGGTTGAGATCTACAAAAAAACAAAAAGAGGTTATAAAAAAACTGGGCGAGGGAAAAATTGATATCATTATTGGCACTCATCGCCTCGTAGGAAAAGAAATAAAATTTAAAGACCTTGGGTTGCTTATTATTGATGAAGAGCAAAAATTTGGCGTTACAGTAAAAGAAAAATTAAAAAATTTAAAAATTAATGTTGATACACTAACATTAACAGCAACACCAATACCCAGAACACTACAATTTTCGATGATGGGAGCCCGTGATTTATCAATTATCAACACTCCCCCACCCAATCGTTATCCCATAATAACTGAACTTCACACATTTAACGAAGACATAATAAAAGAAGCCATTGAATATGAATTTCAACGCAACGGGCAAGTGTTTTTTATTCATAACAGGGTTCAAAATATTGAAGAAATTGAAAAGCTGATTAACAAATTATGCCCTGATGTTAGAACTGTTGTTGCACACGGACAAATGGAAGGCAAAAAGCTTGAAAAAGTTATGCTCGATTTTATTCAATACGAATATGATGTATTAATAGCCACTACAATAATTGAGTCGGGATTAGACATTCCGAATACAAATACGATCATTATAAATAATGCTCAAAATTTCGGTTTAAGTGATTTACATCAATTACGAGGCCGTGTAGGAAGATCGAACAAAAAAGCTTTTTGCTATCTTTTAGCTCCGCCACTTATTTCAGTTACTCAAGATGCCCGGCGCAGATTAAAAGCCATAGAAGAATTTTCAGAATTGGGCAGTGGTTTTAATATTGCTATGCAAGATTTAGATATTAGAGGAGCAGGAAATTTATTAGGTGCCGAACAAAGTGGTTTTATTACCGACATTGGATTTGAAACTTACCATAAAATCTTAAACGAGGCAATTTTGGAATTAAAAGAAACTTCGTTTAGAGAATTATACGAATCGGAACACCAAAAAGAAACCGAAAAACAAACTCAAAAACAAAAATTTATCAGCGATTGCCAAATAGATACCGACCTGGAAATTCTTTTCCCCGACAGTTATATCAGTAATATTTCAGAAAGGGTAAGGCTATACCGGGAATTAGACAATACCGAATCGGAAGAGCAACTGGTAAACTTCGAATCACAACTTAAAGACCGTTTTGGCAAAATACCGCCACAAACCATTGAACTAATGAATGTTGTGAGGCTCCGATGGATGGCAGTTAATTTAGGAATCGAAAAAATAATTCTTAAAAACAATAAACTGGTAGCCTATTTCATTAGCGATCAAGAATCATTGTTTTATAAATCGGAGGTTTTTTCAAAAATCCTGGGATTTTTACAAAAAAATCCAAAGTCGATCAAAATGAAAGAAATGAATAATAAACTATCAATGAGCATAAATAAAGTGGAAAGTATAAAAAAAGCAATCGATATTTTTCAGCTAATCATTAATGATCAAAATTAATGATATAAATTACCTTTATGGTTTAATAAATTATTATATCTTTACGCCTGGTTTTTAACAAATTATATTCATGAACCTAACCATCGACATAGGAAATAGCAGAAATAAATTTGCCGTATTTAATGGTTATGAAATAATTGAGGTTTTTAATTTTCCCGATCTTAATACAGAAACAGTTCAAAATATTATAAAAAAATACCCCGCATTAAAAAGGGCTATTCTTTGTAGTGTTCGAAATTTAGATGTTTCTTTTACATCTTTTTTACAATCTTCTTTTAATTTCTTTTTAGAATTAACCGAGCATACAATACTCCCATTGAAAAATTTATACAAAACACCAAAAACATTAGGAAAAGACCGATTAGCAGCTATTGTAGGAGCAAACAATATTTTTCCAAATACCAACGTTTTGGTAATTGATGCAGGCACTGCCATAACCTATGATTTTGTAAATCGTCAAAATCAATATCTGGGAGGAAATATTTCTCCAGGCCTTGAGATGCGGTTTAAAGCATTACACGACTATACAAACAGGTTGCCATTGCTGGAAAAAAACAACAATTATCAGTTAATTGCAGATAATACAAAAGATGCAATAATTTCTGGTATACAAAACGGTTTAATTTTTGAGATAGACAGCTATATAAACGAATTAAAAAATAAATATGATGATTTAATTGTAATTTTAACCGGAGGAGATGCTATTTTTTTTGATAAAAAGCTAAAAAATACCATCTTTGTAAATTCGAATTTAAATTTTATTGGATTAAACAGAATTTTAGAACATAACACGAAAACATGACAAGAAGGATTTTTCTAACAGCAGGGATCATAATTATTACAACAATACAATTTTTTGGACAAAGCCTTACCAATTCGCCTTATACCCGATTTGGTATTGGAGAAATTGACAGAACGGGATTTAACAAAAATAAGGCCATGGGAGGAATTACATCAGGACTCCGATCGCCTAACCAGTTAAATTTCTTAAACCCCGCTGCAATAAGTGCACAGGATAGTATGTCGTTTATTTTCGATGTTGGGATAAATGGTATTACAAAAAACTTACAAAGTAGTAACGATAAATCAAGCTTTAATAATTTTGCATTCGATCACCTGGCAATTTCTTTTCCAATAAAAAAATGGTGGTTTGTAAGTGCAGGTATAACTCCTTATTCAAAAATTGGATACAATATAACCCAAACAGAACATTTCGAGTTTATTGATACCGTTAACATGAATTATAATTATTATGGAAATGGTGGAATTACACAGCTATTTTTAAGTAACGCTTTTGATATTTACAAAGGGCTTTCGTTAGGTTTTAATTTTAATTATCTGTTTGGTTCTACAGAACAGTACAACCAGGCATTCCTTGACATGCCCGACAGTTACTCAACAGTAATTGTCGACAAAATTACCATGAATAAAGTTACTTTTGATTTTGGTATCCAATATTACGGAGATATTAACGACAAATATTTTTATGTTGCAGGTTTAACTTACTCCAATAAAATAAATTTTAACGGAGAAAAAAACAGCGCTGTTTTAATGACCGAAAATTATAATTTGTATGATATAAATGTTATTGATTATCTTGCATATTATGAAAGTGATTTTGATACAATTAGCCGCTCGGTTAATAACAATTATAAAGTTGAAGTTCCTGCAAGATATACTGCAGGGTTGACAGCCGGAATTAAAGACAAAATAACAATTGGTATAGATTATGTTTATCAAGATTGGTCGGAAATAGAGACTTTAAATATTGACGATAACTTTGCAACCGAGCAAACAATAAGTTTTGGCGTGGAGTATATTCCCGAAAAACGATCGTTAAGAAACTATTTAAAACGAATTAATTATAGAGCCGGTGCATTTTATAATAACAGCTATTTACAGCTACATGGAGAACAAATAAAAAATTATGGCATAACTTTTGGACTAGGTTTTCCAATAGCAAACCAAAAAACCAGTTTAAATATATCTGGCGCTTATGGAAGAAAAGGAACAACCAACAACGGTTTAATCGAAGAAAATTATTTATCATTTGGTGTTAACTTAACACTTTATGATTTCTGGTTTATAAAAAGAAAATTTAACTAATCAAAACTTAATAAAAATGAAAGCAATTGCAAAAGGGATTTTAACAACATTGTTTTTAACATTAACCATTGGGTTTGCATTTGCCCAAAAAGGTGTTGAAGATGGATCTAAATACGGACATGGGGAAGACAGCATCCGTTGTATAATGAACCTATCATTGTACAGGGAGTATGTAAAACAAGACAATTATGAACTTTCTCGCGACCCGTGGAAAATTGTTTATTCCGAATGCCCGAAAGCGAGTAAATATATTTATATCGACGGGATTAAAATGATTGAAGATGCTATTCAAAAAGAACAAGACGAAGCAAAAAAAGAAATTCTTGTTGATAGCATGATGAAAATATATGATAAAAGAATAAATTATTTCGGACAGAAAGGCTATGTGCTTGGTAAAAAAGGAACTCATTTTATCAAGTATTCTGAAAATACATCAGAGAACATGAAAATTGGCTATAATTGGCTCAAAGAATCTATTGAACTTGAAAAAACAAATAGTGGTGCAGGCCAGTTAGTTACTTTTATGCAGGCATCAAAATTTTTATTTTCTGCAAATAAAATTAGTGCAGGCCAGGTTGTTGAGGACTATGGTTTTATTTCCGATATTATTGACCAAATAATGAACAATGGCAAAAAAGGAAGTATTGCAAGAGCAAAAGATATCGTAGATAAAGTATTTGAATCAAGTGGTGCTGCCAGTTGTGATGACTTAATTCCGTTTTATGCAGGTAAATTTGAACAAAATGCTAATGATGTTGAATTTTTAACAAAAGCAACCGACTTATTACGCTCAACTAAATGTACTGAATCTGACCTTTTTTATAAAATGGCTAAGCAGTTAAATTCTTTAGAGCCAACTGCCGATTTAGCTTATGAAATAGCTAAATTAAGTAATAAAAAAGAGAGATTCGATGACGCATCAAAATACTTTAAACAAGCTATCGAAATACAGGATGATATACTTCAAAAAGCAAAATATTATCTTGAACTAGGCGATGTTACTCGTCGAATGGGCGAATACCAAACAGCTAGAAATTATGCCTTAAAATCGGCAGAACTAAATCCTGAAAGCGGACACCCATATTTATTGCTGGGTAACATTTATGCCAATGCAAGTAAAAGTTGTGGAGAAAAAGAATTCGAGCAAGAAGCCGTATATTGGGTAGCAGTTGATCAATTTATGAAAGCAAAAAAGATAGATACTGACCTTGCCGATGAAGCAGATAAATATATAGAAGCATATAAACCACACTTTCCAAATCAGGAAGATGCCTTTTTTGAAGGTTATAGCAATGGAGACACTTATACAGTTGGATGCTGGATCAATGAAAAAACTACGGTTAGAACAACAAAATAAAAAAACAGTAAAATATTCACAAAAGATAATAATTCCTGTACTTGCAGGAATTATTATCTTATTTAGTGCCTGTGAAAAAAGCGACATCGAAAAGGTAAATACATTAACTCAACATCTCGATGCACCTACAATTTCTGTAACAAATACCGAAATTATTTATAGCGAAAATGCAGCTTTACAAATTAAAATAACTGCACCTGAAATTAATCGTTATTTAGACCGCGAAGAGCCATATTCCGAATTCCCTGAGGGATTATATGTCCAGTTTTACGATTCCACACAAACCCCCTCATCTTCTATCCAGGCAAACTATGCAATTTACGACGAAGAAGAAAAGCTTTGGACTGCCGAAAACAATGTAGTAGCAATAAACGAAGAAGGCGATACTTTAAATACCGAATATTTAATCTGGGATATGAATGCCAAAAAAGTTTATTCAGACAGGTTTGTTCGAATTGTTAATAAAGATGGAATTATCCACGGAACAGGTTTCGAGTCTAATCAGGATTTATCCAACTGGAAAATTAAAAAAACATCAGGAACAATTAATATTCAAGATGAAAAATAAACTGGCAAAAAGTGTTGAATTCCTATGGATTGCCACATCAATTATTTGTTTAATATCTGGGATACACCAAACAATTTACCAGGGACTTTCCAAAAGTTATCTCTTTTTTATATTTTCGTTATTGGCTTTATTAATGTTTTTATTAAAACGCCACATCAGAAAAACAAATAATTCAGAAAAAACAAATGGATGATCCTTTCCTATATGGTTTTCTATTCTTATTAACACTTTTATTTTCTGCACTTAAAACGGCTTTTAATGCAATTAACCAACTGCAACTTGAACTCGATAAAGAAAAAGATAATTATTATTCCAGAATATTAAACTATATCAGTAAAAATATATGGGAGTTTTCCCTTTCGATGGTTGTATGCTACAGCATAACCTTTATTGTTTTTATTTACTTTTTAAACTACGAACTATCATTATTCTTAAATAGTTATGACTTGAGTGATATCCTAATTTTTTGGATAAAAATATTATCCATTAGCCTTGTTATTATACCAATAATTGAAATTATTCCACAAACAATTGGAAAAATATTTGCTAATAATTTAATAAATGCTCTAGCCTTAATCATTTTATTTATTTATATTTTATCGTATCCCATTACAAAATTGTTGGCTATTATATCAGATTTATCTATAAAAATTTTATTTAACGATAAATTTAAAAAGATTAAAAAGAAAAAATTTGGAATAGAAGACCTGAATAAACTGGTTTTTGATACTGAAACACACCAAAAAAACCTGAATGACAATACATCGGATATTAAGTTATTTAAAAATGCACTTGAATTTTCTGATATTAAATTAAGAGAATGCATGATTCCCAGAACCGAAATTATTGCTATTGAAATTGATGACACAATTGATAAATTAAAAGAAAAATTTATTCAATCGGGTTTATCCAAAATATTGATTTACCGCGATTCTATCGATAATATAATAGGATATATCAAAAGTAAAGAATTGTTTACTCTAAAAAGTAGCTTGAAAACGCATATTAAAAACCTGCCTGTTTTTCCGGAATCGATGCAAGCCAACAAGCTATTGCGCTATTTTATACGAACAGGGCAGCATTTGGCTATTGTTGTAGATGAATTTGGCGGAACTTCAGGAATTGTAACCATCGAAGATATTTTAGAAGAAATATTTGGAGAAATTAAAGATGAACATGATATTATAGAACACTACGAAAAAAAATTAAACGATACTACATTCATTTTTTCCGGCCGGCTTGAAATTGATTATATTAATGAAAAATACAGACTAAATATACCTGAACACGACGATTACGAAACAATCGCCGGTTATATATTATATCATACCGAAAGTATTCCAAAAACCAATGATCAGATTTTGATCGGATACTTCAAATTTAGTATCTTAAAAGTTACAAACACAAGGGTTGAGCTTGTGAAACTAGAACTTACAGAATCAAATTAAATACTAAATCATTATATTTTATTAAATAAATCTGAAAGAATACAATAAAATATTAAATTTGCGGATTAATAAAATAATGAGATGCTTTAAATAAGGATTAAAATTATTATATTCGAAACTTTAAATTTTTAAGATAAAAACAAAATTCAATGGCAACTTTAGAGAAAATTAGAAATCGAGCAGGCGTACTAGTTGCAATAGTGATTGGAATGGCACTATTAGCATTTATTTTAGGTGACTTCCTAAATTCAGGCGGAGCATTATTTTCAAATTCTCAATTTGAAATAGCAGAGATATCCGGAAAGTCGATATCATTCCAAAAATACCAAAAAGAGCTAAACGACCTTACAGAAATTACAAAGTTTACTTCAGGTAAAAATGCAATTGATGATGAAGATATGCAAAGAATTCAGGAACAAACCTGGGAACAATTAATGCGTAAAACAATCCTAGGCGATGAGTATAAAGAGTTGGGTATTGAAGTTAGTAGCCAGGAATTATGGGATATGGTACAGGGTGAAAATATACATCAAATTATCCAAAACTTATTCACCAACCCCGAAACCGGCGAACTAAATACTATGGCTGTTATCCAGTTTTTAAAAACTTACGACCAGGACCCTACCGGACAACAAAAAGCTTATTGGCTGTTTGTTGAAGACCAAATGGTGCAGGAGCGAAAATTTTCAAAATATACCAACCTTATAAAAAAGGGGCTTTATGTTACCCAAAAAGAAGCTGAAGCTGAATTAAACAAAATTAATAAAACTGTTGATTTTGACTTTATCGCACAAAGCTATAGCTTAATACCCGATAGTTTGATTAATATCGTAAATAGCGATTTAAAAAACTATTACAATAACCACAAAAATGATTACAAACAAACAGCCTCCAGAAGTGTTGAATATGTAACTTTTGATGTAAAACCCTCTGAAACCGACCGCAAAGAAGCCGAAACATGGATTAATAATATTTATAACGATTTTGCAAACACAGAAAATGACAGGGATTTTATTGGTTTAAATAGCGATATCCCTTTTGACAACCAGTATTATAAAAAAGACGAACTCCCTGAGCTAATTCAGGATGAAATCTTTAACAAAGAAGAAGGATATATTTATGGGCCTTACTTTGAAGACGAGACTTTCCTTTTGGCAAAATTATCCGATATAAAATACCTCCCCGATTCGGTAAAAGCTCGTCATATTTTATTACAGCCTTCAGAACAAGATACAGACCACAGCCAAATTTATGCTTTAGCAGACAGCTTAATTGGATTATTAAAATCGGGTGCAAGTTTTGAGCAATTGTCCGGCCAATATTCTGCCGACAAAGCTGCCAATGAAAAAGGTGGTGATTTGGGATGGTTCAGAGCAAACGAAATGGTTAAGCCTTTTAGCGATTCGTGTTTTAATGCAAAAGTAGGGGAATACAAAACCATTCCTACACAGCATGGATTACATATCGCACAGGTTACTAACCGCGGGCCTGAAGTTAAAAAAGTAAAAGTTGCTGTTTTGGGACGAAAACTTGAGCCCAGTTCTGAAACCTATCAGAAAATTTATGCACAAGCCAGTAAATTTGCCGGTAATAATCACACGTACGACGAATTTATTAAAACTATTGAAGAAGATCCTAATTTAACTAAAAAAATTGCCAGCAATATAAAAGAAAACGATCGTTCCATACCAGGCCTCGAAAACCCTCGAGAATTTGTAAGAGCAATATATAACACAGACCTGAAAAATATTATTAAAACACAAAACAATCCTATTTTTGAATTAGGCAATCGTTTTGTAATTGGATTTGTAACCGAAATTAATGAGGAAGGAATTGCTCCATTCGAGCAAGTAAGATCTCAGATTCTGGTACAGGTAAAAAAAGAGAAAAAAGCAGAATTACTTGCCGAAAAAATTAATGAACAACTTGCCCAAACAAATAATCTCTCTACCCTTGCCTCTAACTTAAATACAGAAATTAAATCAGCTAATGACATTAACTTTAGATCTTATTCTGTTCCAGAAGTAGGTGTAGAGCCTGAACTTATTGCTGTTTCAACAACACTTAACCAGGGCGAAATCTCAAATCCTGTAAAAGGAAATACAGGTGTTTTTGTACTTGAGGTAAAATCGGTAAATATGACAGAAAATGGCAATACTGAAATGCAGCAAATGCAAGGAATGAGCCAGTTCAGAAACAGGGCAAATTATGAAGCTTTTGAAGCATTAAAAGAAATGGCCAATATTGTTGATAAAAGAGCTAAATTTTATTAGGCTAAATATTTCATCCATAAAAAAAGGCGTTCATTTGATTGTGCGCCTTTTTTAGTTTTGAGGCTTTAGAACCTGATTTTTTAACCGTAAAAGTGTTCTAAACATGGGTTCATCAACTTTGTATTTTTTACGGTAATCCAGGGCTTTTGCCATTAAGTCAGGAGATGGGGCTGTTTCAATAGAATTAAGCACATTTTTTCTATTGGCAATTTCTTGTTCAATCAAACGAGTCATTTTTTCTTGGCCAATTGTAGGGCTTACATAAAACATAGGATGTATAACACTATCATCTTTTGAAATAACACATTCTGCTAAAGCAATTTGATACAATTCTGTATTGGGAATAATGCGTATACCCTCTGTAATATGCACCATATCATCATGCGATATATAGCGATCAATAAAATCGAATGTTTCAAGAATTGTTTTTTCGGTTTCGCCAGGCCCCCCAACCATAAAAAACCACATGGTTGGCATATCGTATTTACGAATAATCCGGGCACATTCAATCAATTTATCTTTAGTAAAATTCTTACGATAAGATTTTATCATTGCCTCAGAGGCTGAATCAGGTGTACAATCAATTTGTGAGAAACCAGCATGTTTCATCAAATCAATCAGTTTATCAGTTACCATTCCAGGATTAACACCCATAGTTCGTAATCTGAGTTTTAAGTTTCTCCTAATAATTTCCTGGCAAATATTAATTGCATGATTTAGTGGGGTATTAAAGACTGAATCAACAAATTCAAAAGAAACTCCTTGTATCCGGTCATTCACTTCTTCAATTTCATCAACAATATCGTTAACCTCTCTGAACCTGTATTGGTTTCCTTCAACTGCAGGATACGAGCAATAAATACATTTGTGGGAACAACCCCTTTTAGTTTGTACAGGGTAACTTCCTCGTGTATTATAAGGGCTGTAATTTAAAAATAAATCGATATTTGCCCGCGGTATATTTAATTGATTATTTTTATTGTCTTGTGTTTTCTTAAATTTCTTATTTTTTGAAATCACATTTACAATGGAAAATTTTTTTTCTTCATTTTCAAGGTAAGATAAAAGTTCGGGAAACTTATATTCAGCCTCGCCAATAATTCCATAATCGGCATCAAAAAAATCGAGTATTTGATCAGGAGCAATACTAAATCCGCTACCTCCAAGAATTAAAGGCCCTTTAAAATTATCTTTTACAGGACTTATAATCTCAGTTTTAATTTCTTCGAGATACCATTTACAACGCCTCATGGTAACATTATCAATATTTCGCAACCCAACACCAACAAAATCTGGATTAAAATTTTTAATTAATTCGATAAGTTGATTATTAGATTGAAAAGCTGCATCAAAAACCTTAACCTTGTATTTATCTTTTATAGCAGAAGCAACCAGAGAAATTCCCAGTGGCGCCACAGGGTATGGCAGTGTTTCTATATTTGAATTGATGATTAATACTTTTTTCATAACTTAAACTGATCATCAAAAATAAAAAAGAGATTATGATAATACATGATGAACTTAAATATTTAAGTTTTTTTATAAACCCTTCTCAATTAATAGGCACGCAAGTTTTTTCCCTCAATAAAATTGATAAAAGATTTATTCACCACTTTGTTGCCACCAGGGGTTGGGTATTTTCCGGTAAAATACCAGTCGCCAGTATCGTTGGGGCATGCAGCATGTAAATTTTCGATGGTTTGAAAAACAATTTCAACTTCTGCATGGGTGCTTTTAGATTTAAGCATTTCTGCAATCTTAGCTGAAATTTCTTCAGGAGTAAAAGGTTTGTAAATTTCTTTTACGTAATTAACAATTTGCTCTTTCGGTAAATTCTCCTGTGATTTTGATTTTTTATATACCTCATTGATAATATTTTCATTACCCGAATCTTTTAGCAAAGCTATAGCAGCTCTAAAAGCAACAAAATCGCCCAACTTGGCCATATCAATACCATAACAATCGGGGTAACGAATCTGTGGCGATGATGAAACAACAATGATTTTTTTGGGTTTTAGGCGGTCAAGAATTCTTAAAATACTTTCCCTTAGCGTAGTTCCTCTTACAATGGAATCATCAATCACTACCAGGTTGTCAATATTTTCACGTACAGTACCGTATGTAATATCATAAACGTGCCCTACCAGGTCGTTTCTTCCTTTATCCTGAGCAATAAAAGTTCTTAATTTAATATCTTTTATGGCAATTTTTTCAACCCTTATTTTTTTCGACATAATATTGTCGTACAATTGCTCAGTCAGTTTGTTACCCAGTTTTAATATTTCATTTCGCTGTTCCTTTAGCAGATAATTTTTAAGCTCATCAACCATTCCATAAAAAGCTGTTTCTGAAGTGTTTGGAACAAATGAAAAAACAGTGTTTTCCAGGTCATAATTAATGGCTTTTAAAATTTGTGGAGCTAGCAACCTACCCAATTGTTTTCTTTCCTGATAAATATCTTTATCACTACCTCTGGAAAAATAAATTCTTTCAAAAGAGCATGAACTTCTTTTTTGAGGTACCCGTATTTCTTTATTAATAACTCTGCCGTCTCGTTTTATGATTAATGCATCACCGGGTGTTATTTCCTTAATCGAATCGGCATCAACATTCATTACTGTTTGTATTACCGGCCTTTCTGAAGCTACTACGACAATTTCTTCGTCATTATAGAAATATGCAGGCCTAATTCCCCACGGATCGCGCATAACAAAAGCATCTCCATGGCCTATCATTCCACCAATGGTATATCCTCCATCCCAATCCTTACTTGCTTCTTGTAATACTTTTCCCAAATCAAGGTTTTGAGCAATAAGTAAAGAAATTTCTTTATTGCTTATTCCTTCGTTTTTATATTGCCTAAACAGGTATTGATTTGCTTCGTCAAGAAAATGTCCTACTTTTTCCAGTACAGTTACTGTATCAGAATATTCTTTAGGATGTTGTCCCAAATCTATGAGTACTTTAAATAATTCATCCACATTGGTCATATTAAAGTTCCCTGCCATAATAAGGTTTCTCGATTTCCAGTTATTTTCCCTCATAATGGGCTGTACAAATTCGATGTCATCACCACCAAATGTTCCATATCTTAAATGCCCAAAATACAATTCGGCAGCCGAGGGCAAATTTTCTTTTGCCCAAACAGGGTCTTTTAATAAATCAGGATTTTTTTCTTCAATAATTTCGTGGTGGCTGTTTACTTCTGAAAATACTTCTTTAATGGGAGCACTGCTATTGGAACGAAAACGGTGTATATATTTTTTACCTGGAGCCAGGTCAAATTTCAATGTTGCAAGTCCGGCACCATCTTGCCCTCGGTTATGTTGCTTTTCCATCAATAAATACAACTTTTGTAATCCGTACATCCAGGAGCCGTATTTTGACTGATAATATTCGAGTGGTTTTAATAACCTGATTAGTGCAATACCGCATTCGTGTTTAATCTGGTCGCTCATTTTAACGTTTCTTATTAATCATTTTTAATACTTCATCAGCAATATTGCCCGAAGTTAAACCATATTTTTTCATTAACTCTTCAGGTTTCCCTGATTCGCCAAATTGATCGTTTATTCCAATCATTTTTACTTTAACAGGATTTGATTTTACCAGCACCTCTGCAACGGCACTTCCCAATCCGCCATTAATCTGATGTTCTTCTGCCGTTACAATTACACCTGTTTCTTTAGCTGCTTTAATAATTATTTCTTCATCAATGGGTTTAATGGTATGTATATTAATAACACGGGCATCGATATTTTGTTTTTCGAGTTGGTAAGCAGCTTGTAAAGCTTCCCACACCAAATGCCCTGTTGCTATAATTGTAATATCCTGTCCGTTTTTTAACATTTGTCCTTTACCAACCTCAAAAGATAAATCTTCGGTGGTAAAATCCGGAACAGCTTCTCTGCCAAACCGAATATATGCAGGGCCATCGACCTGTTCTACAGAAGCAATTGTTGCCAGCCTGGTTTGTGTAGCATCACATGGTGAAAGTACTGTCATATTAGGCAGTACCCGCATAATGGCAATATCTTCAAGTGCCTGATGTGTTGCTCCATCAGGGCCCACAGATATCCCTGCATGTGCACCACCAATTTTTACCGGAAGGTTATTATAACAAACCGATATCCTAATCTGGTCGGTTGTTCTTAAAGCTGAAAAAACGCCATAAGTTGCCGCAAAAGGAATTTTACCACCCAGGGCAAGGCCTGCAGCTACTCCCATAATATTTTGCTCAGCAATGCCAAATGAAAAAAATCGATCGGGAAATGTTTCTTTAAAAAAATTAACACTTACCGATGAAGTAATATCTGCACCTAAAGCAACTATATTTGGATATTTCTCGCCTAACAATTTTAAACCTTCTCCATATCCGAAACGTGTGGGCTTTAACTGCTTTAATGTAAACATTGGATTGTATTTTATAAATTGTTTTCAAGTTCTTTTATAAACGCATCAACTTGTTCAGGTTTTGGTGGTTTTCCATGCCAGCTATAATCATCTTCAATACTTTTTACTCCCTTTCCCATATTGGTTTTGGCAATAATAACCACAGGGCCTTTTTCCCAGGATATCGCTTTTTTATAAGCAGAAATAATATCTTTATGATTATGTCCATTACAAGATATAACGTGCCAACCGAAAGAATTAAATTTTTCTTTGAGCGGTTCTATTTCCATTACGTCTGAATTTTTACCGTCTATCTGCACATAATTTCTATCAACCAAAGCCACTAAATTATTCAATTTATGATGCGAAGCACTCATGGCTGCTTCCCAAATGGCGCCTTCTTGTAATTCGCCATCGCCGTGAATCGAAAATACATTCCAGGATTTTTTATCTATTTTACCAGCCAAAGCCAAACCAACAGCCACAGATAACCCTTGTCCTAATGATCCTGCTGACAATTCTATTCCGGGTAATCCGTGTTCTTTACCCGGGTGGCCTTGCAAACGCGATCCTAGTTTACGTAACGTCATTAATTCAGATCGCTCAAAATAACCGCTATGAGCAAGTGCAGCATAAAAAACAGGTGCAACATGCCCAATAGACAAAATAAGCCGGTCGCGTTTTTCCCAATCAGGATTCTCAGGCTTATGATTTAAAATATTAAAGTATAAACATGTAAAAATATCAGCCAGTCCTAATGAGCCACCCAAATGCCCTGAACCTGCTTCGGCCAAACTTCTAATAATATCTTTGCGAATCTCTAAAGAAATATTTTTTAACAGCTGAATATCATTAATTACAGGCATAAATAACTATTTTATTCTTCAAGGGAAGGATAATTAATTTCATCAGGGACAATGAAAGATGCAGGAAAGTATTTTTTTATTCGTTTAAACTCTTTCATAGCATCAATTTTTGTTCTGAAATCGCCAACATATACCTTAAAATATGGGCTATCATACTCTCTATAAATAGGAATTTCGGGAAACTTATCAAAAAAATCAGCTTTCACTTTTTGTGAATTTTCCCGGGCATCGCTTCCAATATCATTAAATATCCTTATTCTATATCCCGGCACACCGGCTTTACGATTATTTTGCTCAATGTGATTATAGATAAGGTTATTAATTCTAAAATCCTGAAAAATGGTTACTTCACCTCCACCTTTTTCATTGGATTGAAGGGTGTTAAAAATATCATGATTATCTATTCCAATTTGACTATATGCACTTTGTATTAGTAAAAACAAAGACAGCATCAATGTGGATAAAAATATTTTTGGGATTCTCATAAAGCAAAAGGTTTTATGCAACAAAATTAATCAATTTTATTACAAGTTTATCATATGTTTTTCATCAACATCAATTGTTTTTATGAATAAAAACGAGCGTGCTTTAACTTTACCGGTAATCTGCATTTCAAAGTTTTCCGTTTTCCTTAATTTATAAAAAGTTAATGCGCCTGACAAAAAATTGGAAAGTCTCAACTGCACCGGGAAAATTTGAATATTTTCAGATTTGGAAGGGATAATAATATTTTCGGGGTTTGTCATCTTCCCAAGATGTTTACCATTAACTGAAATATCAAAATCCATTTCAACGATTTTAATTTTGAAACTACCCGGATTTTTAACCGGAACTTCTAGTTCAAGGTTTACAAGATTATTTTCAATACTTTGTAAACGGACATCTTTTAAATCGCCAATTTTGATATCTTTAACAGAAGAACATCCTGAAATTAAAACGGTTAAAAAAAGAATGCTTAAAATTTGGATTGGTTTGTTCACGAGATTATATTTTGGTAAAACTATAGAATATTTAAATATTATATTTATCTATTTGTCTTTAGTATTATTTGTTGCCTCACACGATTGTTCATTTTTTTAAGATGATCTGCGAACCCTCATCTAAAGCAGCTTCGAAGTATTTATATTCATATCCTTTTGATTTTGTTCCTATAAATTTAATTCCTTTAAGGATACGGGTTTCATCATCATTTTTCTATTGTTGCCAGCCTTTGGCTTTTTCAACAGCTTTTTTCCAGCCGTTGTATAATTTATTTCTTTTATCTTCATCCATAAACGGATGAAACACCTTTTCTATTTTTCTTTTTTTAATAATTTCTTCCTTTGACCAGAATTTTGTTGCCAACCCGGCTAGTAAAGCAGCTCCCAAAGCTGTAGTTTCAACATTTTGAGGGCGAATAACTTCTACATCGAGGATATTTGCCTGAAATTGCATTAAAAAATTATTTACCGAAGCGCCACCATCAACATTTAGGGCTTTTAATTCAATGCCAGAATCTTTCTCCATGGCTTTAATAACATCCATCGTTTGATAAGCTAACGACTCCAATGTTGACCTAATAATATGTTTATCGGTTACACCTTGTGTTAATCCTAAAATAGCACCACGTGCATACATATCCCAATAAGGAGCTCCCAGCCCTGTAAATGCAGGAACAACATACACTTCTTTCGTATCTTCAACTTCGTTGGCAATTTTTTCTGTATCGGCGGCAGTTTGAATTAAATTTAATGCATCGCGTAGCCATTTAATTGCTGCTCCGGCAATAAATACACTACCTTCCAAAGCATAAATAATTTTATTATTGATACCCCAGGCAATAGTAGTTACCAGTCCTGAGTTCGATTCTACCATTCGTTCACCGGTATTCATCAACATAAAGCAGCCAGTACCATACGTATTTTTTGCGGTTCCTTTGCTCAGGCAAGTTTGCCCGAAAAGTGCTGCTTGCTGGTCGCCTGCAATGCCCGAGATGGGAATTTCCGAGCCAAAAATATATGGATCTGTTACACCATAAACCTCAGAAGAGCCTTTTACCTCGGGCAAAATACTATTCGAAATTTCAAAAAGATCAAGTAATTTTTGATCCCATTTGATATTTCGGATATTAAAAAGCATTGTTCGCGAAGCATTTGAAAAGTCGGTGATATGAAGTTTGCCGCCGGTTAGTTTCCAAACCAACCATGTATCGATGGTTCCGGCCAGAATTTCTCCTTTTTTTGCCTTTTCTTTTATTCCGGGAACATTTTGTAATATCCATTGTATCTTTGTAGCCGAAAAGTAAGAATCAATTATTAATCCCGTATTTTTCTTAATATAATCGCTCCATCCTTGCGAAGAAATTTTTTCACAAGAATCTGCGGTTCGTTTATCCTGCCAAACAATAGCATTATAAACCGGTTTCCCTGTATTTTTATCCCACAGAACAATTGTTTCGCGCTGGTTAGCAATTCCTATGGCTGCAATCTCTGTAGGGTTAACTTTTGATTTTTCCAGGATTTTTTTTGCTGTTTTAAGTTGTGATTGCCAGATTTCTTCCGGATCATGTTCAACCCATCCTGCTTTTGGATAAAATTGTGTAAACTCTTCTTGCTGAATGGCTACAATTTCAGCATTTTTATCAAAAAGCAGAGACCTTGAACTAGAAGTACCCTGATCGAGAGAAAGGATATATTTTTTCTGCATAGGCAAATTAGATTAAGGGCTTAAATTTACAATTTAAAATTGTAAGGATAAAAAAAGCGGCTATTCCAATTACAGAAAAAGCCACTTGCAAATATTTGTTGTATACTTTTTATTCCATTGCCTGTGCAACTTCGTCGGTAAGTTCAAGGTTGTGATAAACGTTTTGCACATCGTCGTCATCTTCGAAAGCATCAATCATTTTCATTACTCTTAATGCCGCATCTACATCAAGGGCTTTTGTATCATTCGGAATACGTTGTAATCCTGCATTTTCTAATTCAACGCCCAATTCATCGAGTTTTTTCTGCACATTTCCAAAATCTTCTTTGGCTGTAGTAATTGTAATTACTTCTTCTTCAATTTCAATATCCTCAGCACCTGCATCAATAATTTCCAGCTCAAAATCGTCTAAATTGATCTGATCATTTTTTAAAACTGTAAAAACTCCTTTTGTATCAAAAAGAAAAGATAGCGAACCATTTTTTCCAAGGCTGCCGCCATATTTAGTAAAAATAGCCCTTACACTACTAACCGTTCTGTTTCTGTTATCTGAAAGGCAATCGACATAAACAGCTATTCCGTTAGGTGCATATCCTTCAAAAGTAATTTCTTCCAAATTATCACCTTCTTTATCGGCCTTACTAATAGCTCTTTCCACATTATCTTTAGGCATATTTACACCTTTGGCATTATTTATAGCCAATCGTAACCTCGGGTTTGCTTCCGGATCAGAGCCACCTTCTTTTACAGCAACAGAAATTTCTTTTACAATTTTGGAAAACATTTTAGAGCGTTTGGCATCAGCAGCCCCTTTCTTCCGCTTTATAGTTGACCATTTACTATGACCTGACATATTATAATAATTAATTGTTAATATTCTTTTGAAAATGAATGGGTAAAAATACTAAAAATAAAAAACCCTGTAAAAAGATATGATAAAATTATTTATGAAAATCTTTGCCTAACATTGGATATTCAGACAAATTTGTCTGTTTCTGTTAAAGAATATTTTTTTGATAACAATTAGCGCCTAATTTTTAATAAATTTGCAAAAAATAAATGCATTAATATGATTGAAAGTAAAAATACTAACAAACAACATATGCCTCCAAAGTTATACATCGAAACTTATGGTTGTCAGATGAATATTGCCGATAGTGAGGTTGTAGTTTCAGTATTACAAGATAAGGGATATGCTATTACAGATGACATAAATAATGCGGATATTATTTTGGTAAACACCTGTTCGATAAGAGAAAATGCTGAACAAAGGGTTTGGGGTCGATTAGACGTTTTTAAACAAATAAAGAAAAAAAAGCCTGGTGTTACAGTAGGTGTAATAGGATGCATGGCAGAACGGTTAAAAGAAAAATTAATTGAAGAAGAAAAAACCGTTGACCTGGTTGTTGGGCCTGATGCATACAGGGAACTGCCTACTTTACTTGAATTAGCAGAATCCGGACAAAAAGCTGTTAATGTTATTTTATCGAAAGAAGAAACCTATGCCGATATAAGCCCGATACGGTTAGATAAAAACCGGATTTCAGCTTTTATTTCCATCATGCGAGGGTGCAACAATATGTGCTCGTATTGTATTGTTCCATACGTAAGAGGTGCAGAACGCAGCCGCGACCCTGAATCAATCCTTAACGAAGCCCGTGAATTATTCGATAAAGGATACAAAGAAATCACATTAATCGGACAAAATGTTGATTCGTATCATTGGGAAAAAGGTCATCATGAAAAATCGGTAAATTTTGCCCAGCTATTAGAATCGGTAGCTAAAATAAGCCTTGATTTGCGTATTCGTTTTTCCACATCACATCCTAAAGATATGTCAGACGAAGTTCTTTATGTTATGGCAATGTATAATAACATTTGTAATCATATTCATTTGCCGGCACAATCGGGCAGTACACGAATATTAGAAAAAATGAACCGGGGTTATACCCGTGAATGGTATATGGACAGGATCAAAGCTATTAAAAAAATCTTACCAGACTGTGCGATTTCTACAGATTTAATGACCGGTTTTCCGGGAGAAACAGAGGAAGACCACCAGGAAACTTTAAGTTTAATGCGCGAAGTAAATTATGATTTTGCTTATATGTTTAAGTATTCTGAACGCCCAAACACATATGCAGCAAGACATTTAAAAGACGATGTTAAAGAAACGGATAAATCAAGGCGCTTAACTGAAATTATTGATTTGCAAAATGAACTTTCCAGGAAAAGTAAAAAGAATGATTTGGGGAAAGTTTTTGAGGTGTTGATTGAAGGTGTTTCTAAAAAATCAAAAGACCATTTTTTTGGACGTAATTCACAAAATAAAGTTGTGGTTTTCCCAAGATTAAACTATCAAATTGGAGATTATGTTGATGTTGAAATTATAGATTGTACATCGGCAACCTTAATTGGAGAGATAGTAACCAAACATTAAATAAAACTTTAATTATTAAACAGGAGACGGGGTGGTGTTTATCCCGTTTTTTTATGCTATTTCGAAAACATGATCGAGTTCTACCAGTGAAATTAACTCTTTAATTTCGTTAGAAACATTCATAAACCTGAACGTTGAGTTATTGATCCGGGAAGTTCGGTAAATTTTTAATAACGTTTCAAACCCAGCGCTATCAATAAAATTAATTCCCGAAAAGTTCATTATTAAATTAGTTTCCGGATTATTAATAATTGGGATTACTTTTTGCTCAATTTCAGGAGCATTTAAGATGTTTAATCTTGAAACATTATAAAACGAAACAATGTATTTGTTTTCAAGATGATCGACTGTTAACATAACCAATTAGATTATAAAATATTTATGATACGAATGTAATACAGGAAATATAATATGTGTATTAATCTAACTTTAAGTTATTAACAATTTTGGTTGAAATTATTCACTACTATAAGTATCAACAAAGTTTCTTTATAAAAACAATAAAAAAAGCAGTGCTTGAACTTCTTTAGATTGATTTTGTTTTAAAAATCCAAAATATGGATAGGGTAATTTAACCTAAAGTCATCTTATAATTAGAATACCAATAAACAATTAAAGTAAAACCAAAATTTATAATGCTATGAAAACAATGATGAAAATTATGATGGGTTTAATAGTGTCAGCTTTGATGATAACATCAATAAATGCTCAACCAAAATCGGAAATACCCACCGAAAAAGACAACAATATGAATTGGGCAGATGCCGACACTTTGTACACTTACCAGTATCATGAAGTGTCAGACTCCTGGGTTTATTTCGAAAGGGAGATCAGACGATTCAATGATAATGATCAACCTACTGAAAATTTTGTACAGTCGTATAATATTGAAGACAAAAGCTGGACAAATTATTTACGTCAAAATTACACTTATAACGAAAATGGTAATGAAATTGAAGTGATTACACAACGATGGGATAAAAATTTTAATGATTGGGTAAATGCCAGATTAAAAACCATTAATTACAAAGGCAAAAAAAGAGAAGAAATTTTATTTCAGGAATGGAAGCGCCCTACAAATGAATGGTTTAACATCATGAAGTATTTAATTACTTACAATGACAAAGGTGAAGAATATTCTGTAACCGTTAACTTGTTTAATGGAAATACCAAGCAATGGGATAATTACAAACGTTTTTTGATGGATTTCGAAAATCCGTATGCTCCACCAACAAGTGTAATTGTTGAGGATTGGAATTCAAACAAAGGTAGCTGGGAAACAGAAGGTAAATACATGATGCGCTATAATGGCCGCGGAAAGAAAACTGAAGAAATCAGATTAACCTACAATAACAGCATGCGTACTTTTATCGAAGGTATGAGATTTAATATGGACTATGATAGAAAAGGGAATATGATTGAATATGTTGAAAAAAAATATGACCTTGCCGGAAAATCATGGCTAAACTTTAATAAATACACTGCCTCGTACAACGAAAAACAATATATGACAGAAAAAACTGAATACAGTTGGGATAAAAGTAATAACCAGTGGGTAGAAGTAAATAAATTCAAATTTTCAACAGAAAAAGAAATTTAAAAATATTTATCCATTAAATAAAGAAAGGTGCTCTGAAACGGGCACCTTTTTTTATAAAGACAGGTTATTATCTACTTTTTTATTTTTTTACAATTTTAAGCGACAATTCATCAAGCTGCTTTGAATCAACCACCGATGGTGAATCGATCATTACATCGCGGCCGGCATTGTTTTTAGGAAATGCGATAAAATCGCGAATCGATTCGGAGCCGCCAAAAACAGAACACCAGCGGTCGAAACCAAAAGCAATACCGCCATGTGGCGGAGCGCCATATTTAAAAGCATCTAAAAGAAATCCAAATTTTTCTTCAGCTTCTTCTTTAGAAATACCCAGTGCTGTAAACATTTTTCTTTGCAATTCGCCATCGAAAATACGGATTGAACCACCACCGATTTCCACACCATTAATTACAAAATCGTATGCATTGGCCCGCATTTTTCCGGGCTCCGAGTCAAAAAGTTTAATATCTTCGGCCTTAGGCGAGGTAAATGGATGATGCATGGCAAAATAACGTTGTTCTTCTTCGTCCCACTCGAGCAAAGGGAAATCTACCACCCAACAAGGGGCAAATTGATCTTTATCGCGCAAGCCTAATCTTTCTCCCATTTCCAGGCGAAGCACATTTAAGGCATATAATGTTTCATCTTTATTTCCAGCCAAAACAAGTAGTAAGTCTCCCGGTTTGGCACCCATATGTTCTGCCCACAATTTTAAATCTTCTTGAGAATAAAATTTATCTACTGATGATTTAAATGATCCATCAGGATTACATTTCACATAAACCAAACCTTTGGCACCCACTTGTGGTTTTTGCACAAAAGCGGTAAGTTCATCAAGTTGTTTACGTGAATATTCGCCACATTCCTGGGCATTTATTGCACCAATGTACTCTACACTATCGAAAACTATAAAACCTTTACCTTTCACTAATTCAGAAATTTCAGATATCTTCATATCAAACCTTAAGTCTGGCTTATCGGTACCATAATATTTCATGGCATTATCGTAAGAAATACGCGGATACGGTTCGTTAAATGTTATTCCCTTAATTTCATAAAAAAGATGATTTGCCAAGCCCTCAAAAGTTCTTAATACATCCTCCTGGCTTACAAAAGACATTTCACAATCTATCTGTGTAAATTCCGGCTGCCGGTCGGCCCGCAGGTCTTCATCGCGAAAGCATTTTACGATCTGAAAATAACGGTCGAAACCCGATACCATTAACAACTGTTTAAAAGTTTGCGGCGACTGTGGTAAAGCATAAAACTCTCCGGGATTCATCCTCGAAGGCACAATAAAGTCCCTGGCTCCTTCCGGAGTAGATTTAATTAAATAAGGGGTTTCAATTTCCATAAAATTAACACTGTCGAGATACCTTCTTATCTCCTGCCCCATTTTATGCCTTAATTCAAGATTTTTACGAACCGGTTCCCGTCGTAAATCCAGGTAACGGTACTTCATTCTTAACTCATCACCACCGTCAGTTTCTTCTTCAATAGTAAATGGAGGTATCTCCGATTTATTTATTACATCAAGCTTTTTAACCAGTATTTCTATTTCTCCGGTAGGCATCTTAGGATTTTTACTACTCCTTTCCAAAACTTTACCTTCTACTTTTATCACAAATTCACGCCCTAATGATTTAACTTTATTTTTTAGCTCTTCAGTGATATGATCATCAAAAACAAGTTGAGTTAAACCATAACGGTCGCGTAAAGTAATAAAAGTCATCCCGCCTAAATTTCGGATGGTCTGGATCCATCCACTTAAAGTAACCTCCTGTCCTACATTGTTTAGTCTTAATTCACCACAAGTATGAGTCCTGTACATAGTAAAAATTTTTTCCTGTTGTTAATTATTTCAAAATGCGAAAATAGGATTTTATTTTCTTTTTAAAAACCAGATTTTTATAAATAGCTCATAATTAACTTAATATAGTTTTTTAAATTTTTGATATTAATCTTTTAAAGTATAAATTAGTTTATACTAATAAATATAATTTATTTTTGAGATTTAAAATCCTTAAAAAATGGATTTATTTTCCGATGAATATTTTATGAAAGAGGCACTAAAAGAGGCCTATAAAGCATTGAATAAAGATGAAGTGCCAATTGGTGCGGTAATTGTTTCCAATAAACAAATTATTGCACGGGCACATAATTTAACCGAAACGTTAAATGACGTAACAGCGCATGCTGAAATGCAGGCATTTACAGCAGCAGCTAATTATTTAGGAGGTAAATATTTAATTGATTGCACATTGTATGTTACGCTTGAGCCTTGTATAATGTGCATTGGAGCGTCGGCCTGGGCACAAATCTCTAAAATTGTTTATGGTGCTTCCGATCAAAAAAAAGGATTTACCCATTTTGATTCAAAATTGATTCACCCAAAAACAAAAATTGTTTCTGGCATTCTAGAAAATGAATGTAGCTCGCTTATAAAAAGCTTTTTTAAAACCAAAAGATAAAAAAAGTGATGTAAATCACCAATTTATAAAGATGAATATCACCAAACATATATTGTTAATTTCATTAAATCAAACCAATTTTGTATCGAATTTATTTTAAAAATTAGTTGTCATGAAAAGATTATTATTATCTGTATTTTTTATTTTGTTTATTGCAAAAATTAACTATGCGCAGGTTGAGTTAGCAAAAGCACAAGCGATGTTTTCTTACAATTTTACCAAATTTTTTGACTGGCCACAATCAGAAAAACAAGGTGATTTTGTTATGGGTGTACTTGGAAACAGAAACCTGTCTATTGAACTCGAAAGAGCTACTGCCGGCAAAAAAAATGTTACACAACCCATTGTTGTTAAATATTTTAAAAATATTAACGAAGTAGAAAAATGTCATGTGATTTTTGTTGATGCTTTAAAATCTAATGATATTTCTAAGGTTCATTCAAAAACAGGGGTTCATTGCCTGATTATTACTAACAGTAGTTCGGGAATAGATAAAGGAGCTGCAATACAATTTATAACTGAAGGAGACCGCTTAAAATATGACTTCAAAAGCGAAAACGCTTTAAAGCATGGTTTAAAGTTCCACTCCAAAGTTAAGGAGATGGCGCGTAACAATTTCTAACGGAATTATAAAGAATGAAATTAACAATAGGGAAGAAATTAATTATCGGGTTTGGTGTAATTCTGTTGGCCTTAGTTGTAAATGCTTTTGTAACGTTAAATACTTCGTTGCAAAACAGCAGGCTTAATAATCAAATCATTGAAACGTATAATCCTTCAACCAATAATTTAACCCAGTTGCGTAAATTGTTGGTCGACTCAAAAATGCTTATCAAAAACTGGGTCTATATTGAGAAGCAAGATAATACACCAGATAAAATTTTACTAAAAGATGTATTAGAAAGTAAATTGCCAGTTACATTAAGTCAACTTAAAAAGCTTTCGGTACACTGGAATAAAGAAAACAAAGATTTACTTAAAACTGTTGAAACAGTAATCAATGACTCGATTGTTCCATTGCATCACAAAGTGATAGAACAATTGAACACATTCGAGAGCTACGATGATATTATGGTGATGTTTGAAGTGATGCCTTTGGTCGAAGAACAGGGAGATATCATTGTAAAAACAGACCGCGCGATTGCTTTATTAGATAATATTATTGATTACCAGTCGGATTTATCGAATGAAGCCATTAGCGAGATGCAGCGATCTTTTCAGAATTTTCCAAAATTTATTTTAATTACCACATTAATCATTCTGGTAATCTTTATTATAGTTTTAATTTATGTAAACCAGTCGATTACCAAACCAATTAAAAAAGGCGTTGAATTTGCACAAGCCATTGAAAAAGGGAATTTAATGGCTACAGTAGATATTAATCAGAATGATGAAATTGGTGATTTGGCCAGATCATTAAGTAATATGGCTGGAAAGTTAAACGAGATGGTTTCGTCATTATCTGAAGCAGCAAACCGTATTTCAGGAAAAAGTGTAGAAATTACACAAAAATCACAAGAGCTTTCCAATGGTGCGAATACACAGGCCTCATCTTCTGAAGAGCTGGCATCATCAATGGAAGAGATGTCATCCAATATTGAACAAAATACCAATAACTCGAAAGAAACGGAGAAAATTTCGCAAAATGCGGTAACAATAAGTAAAGATGTAGGTTCTGCTGCAAATAACAGCTTATCAGCTATACAGTCCATTGCCGAGAAAATTAGTATTATCAATGACATTGCATTTCAAACAAATATTTTAGCTTTGAATGCAGCCGTTGAAGCTGCCCGTGCCGGACAACATGGCAAAGGCTTTGCCGTAGTTGCTGCCGAAGTGCGTAAACTGGCCGAACGAAGTAAATTATCAGCCAAAGAAATTGAGGAACTATCCAAATCAAGTGTTCATGCAACAGAAAAAGCACAAAAGCTTGTCAATAATGTGATTCCTGAAATTGAACGTACCTCAAAATTAATTCAGGAAATTGCATCATCAAGCATGGAACAAAATTCCGGTGCAAACCAGGTAAACCAGGCTTTACAATCGTTAAATCAAATAACCCAGCAAAATGTGTCGTTATTTAACTCGTTAAACGATGATGCAAATGATTTATCGTCGCAGGCCGATTCATTGAATGAGATCATAAGTTTTTTCAAGATAAAGAAATAGTTTTACATTTTAGGTTTAGGGTTTTAGAATGAAAAAAGAGCGGTTGTTGGCCGCTCTTTTTTGCATAATTCCATTTTAAAAACTAATACTTCCAACGATTCGCAATCGCCACCAACGATAACATTACAGGCACCTCTACTAAAACACCAACTACCGTTACCAATGCAGCCGGCGAATTTAACCCGAAAAGCGCAATGGCTACGGCTACGGCCAATTCGAAAAAATTGCTAGCACCAATCATAGCTGCTGGGGCGCACACCGGATGTGGCAGCCTCAGTTTTTTCCCGCCAAACCAGGCAATAAAAAAGATAAAATAGGTCTGAATAACCAATGGCACAGCAGCAAGCAAAATGATGAACGGATTATTCAGTATATTTTGTCCCTGGAAAGCAAATAACAAAACCAAAGTGATTAAAAGAGCTATAATACTCACGGGTTTTAGTTTTGGTAAAAACTCTTTTTTAAACCACTCCTCGCCGCGCCGTCTAATCAGTATTCGCTGAGTAATTACGCCTGCTAACAATGGAACAACCACAAATATAATTACACTTGCTACTAATGTATCATAAGGAATACTAATATTGGTAATTCCAAGCAATAACCCTACAATGGGTACAAAAGCTACCAAAATAATCAGGTCGTTTACCGAAACCTGAACCAGCGTATAATTTGGGTCGCCGTTGGTAAGGTAACTCCAAACAAACACCATAGCGGTACAAGGAGCTGCACCCAGTATAATTGCACCGGCGATATATTCACCTGCAAGTGCAGGGTCAATCCATGCAGCATAAATTTTAGAGAAAAACACCCAGGCAAAAAAGGCCATGGAAAAGGGCTTTATCGCCCAGTTAATTATCAGTGTCCACACAACACCACGTGGTTTTTTTCCAATTTTTTTAATACTGGTAAAATCTACCTGGAGCATCATGGGGTATATCATTAACCAAATAAGAACTGCCACCGGAATATTTACTTTTGCAAATTCCAGGCTGCTGATAACTTCAATTGAATCGCCAAAAATATAACCCAGGCCTATTCCGGCAAGAATTCCAAGGGCTACCCAGATTGTAAGATATTTTTCAAAAAATCCGATTTGTTTTTTTTGTGACATATTTTGTGATTTTTTCGTATTATTTTTTTGCTTTTACGGTAATACTGTAAATTCCGGTTTTCTCTTTTTTAAATTTCCTTAACTCATCCATCGAAAGGTAATTTAACATGATGGTATTTGGTATCTCTATCTCTTTTTCCTTTTCTATGAAAACATCTGAAAAGTTATTTTCTTTAATGATTTTCAGGTAATCATTTTTTTGTATGGCTCCCGATACGCAACCTGCGTACATTTCGGCATCTTCTTTAATTTTTTCGGGCAAATTACCCAAAATCACCACATCGGAAACACAAAAATGCCCACCGGGTTTTAATACACGGTAAATTTCTTTAAATGCTTTTTCTTTGTCAGGTACTAAATTCAATACGCAGTTCGAAATCACCACATCAAAGGCGTTATCGGGCAAAGGCATTGCTTCAATATCACCCTGAATGAATTCAACATTTTTATACCCGAGTTTTTGATTATTAATTCGAGCTTTCTCAATCATTGCTTCGGTAAAATCCAGTCCGGTAACTTTGCCGGATTCGCCAACAATGGCACGTGCCACAAAACAATCATTTCCTGCTCCGCTTCCAAGGTCGAGAACATGGTGGTCTTCTTGTATTCCAGCAAATTCGGTCGGAATGCCACAACCTAACCCTAAATCGGCTTCAGCACTATATCCTTCAAGCTTTGAATAATCATCACTGAATATGGTATAATCAACCGAATCGCAACAGCCTGTACTTCCACAACACGAAGTTTCGTTCTGTGTTTTTGGCTGATTGGCAATAATACTATACTTTTCCTGTACTATCTTTTTTATATCTTTCATTTTAATTGTCATTTAAATTATTCAGTAGATATTAACTTTTCTGCAATCTCAACAGCATCCTGAATATATTTTTCGCATGAGGTTTTAAAAAGCTTTAACTCATTTATTTTTTTTAGTTCTTCGGGATCATTCATGTTTAAACCACGAAGCAATTTTTTACAAATAATTGACCCATTCTTTGCCTTAAACCTGTCTAAAAATTCTTCTGCCGCAGAGTAGGTAATCTCCTTTTTGCTTTCCGGATCATTCAATGCTTTCCCAAACTTTGCACCCAAAACCATTAGAGCTCCCGATACTGCACCACAAACATGTTGCTGCTTACCCATGCCAGCACCAAAGGCACATGCAATTTTCAGGCAATCATCTTCGGCAAGTCCCAGTTCAGGCCCAAATGTTGTAAAAACCGATTGAGCGCAGTTAAAGCTGTTGTTAAAATAACTTAAAGCTTTTTTGCTTTTTTTCATTATTTGTTCTGTTTAATTTGGTCTACATACAAACTAAAAAATGCATCCTTAATCTCATCACGCACTCGTCGAAATTCGCTCCAGATATGATCTTCAGTACCTGTTACATTAGACGGGTCTTCAAATCCAATATGCAAACGATGTTTTACTTTACCCATAAAAGCAGGGCAGGCTTCGTTGGCACCTCCACAAACAGTTATTACATAATCCCACTCATCGCCCAAATATAAATCTACCGAATCGGAAGTATGATGACTGATATCGATACCAATTTCTTTCATCACGGCAACCGCTTTTTCGTTCAGTTTTCCGGATGCTTCGGTACCTGCCGAACGTACGTAAATGTTTTTATCAAACGACTGTAAAAACCCGTGTGCCATTTGGCTTCGGCATGAATTTCCTGTACAAAGAATTAATATTTTCATAATATATATATATTAAAGTTATTATCTTTCTCGTCTGCGTAACATACATGCACACGAACCGGTTAATCTTTCTGTTTTGTCTTCCTTTATAGGCAATCCGTCGCGCTCCCACTCAACCATTCCACCGGCCATATTGGCAATATTTTCAAAACCTTTTTCTTTCAAAAATAGCATGGCTTTTTTACTGTTAATACCGGTTGAATCTGCAATAATTAATGGTTTATCTCTTGGTAATTCATTCAAATTCTCTCCCAATATTTTTTGAGGGCAAAAAATAATCTCTTCCACATCAAACATTTTGTAGCGGTTGAGGTAATCTTCGCGAACATCAACGATTATTCCGCCCTTTTTACAAATTTCTAGTGTTTCTGCAGGCGATAGATTTAAAATTCCGCCCGATACAATTCCTTTATCATTAAAAAATTGATGCATAATTAACATTGATTTTTTTGTTCAACAGTTAGTTCTTCGAAAAAACCTGTGATTAAGTTTTTTAAATCTTCAATACAGTTTTCGCATAAACAGTAGTTGACCTTTAATCCGTCAATCTGGCCTTTAATTAAGCCTACTTTTTTGAGTTCCTGTAAATGTTGCGAAACGGTTGTACGGCTTAATGGTATTTCGTTGCTTATATCGCCCGAAATACATGTTTTGCATTGAGCCAGGTAGCGCAAAATGGCCAGCCGTGCAGGATGGCTCATGACTCTTGACAGCTCTGCAATACGCTGCAGGTCTTCTTCAAAAAGGGATGATTTTTTATAGGTCATTTTTATGAATGTTTTATGTCGCAAACATACGACATAATTTAAGAATTTCAAATCTTTTTATATTAAATTTAGGTTAAATACGATTTGTTTTTTATTAATGAGATATTCAAAATTTAATATCTTAGCCAGAAATTAAAATGTATAATTATATATGTTTTCCTGCCCCTTATGTCTTAATAAAGAGCGGTTTGAAAAGATTAAAGGTGTTGATAAAAACGATTATCAATATTGTCCTTCGTGTAAACTGATTTTTTCTTTACCGGATAATTTTTTAACCACAGATGAAGAAAAAGAACGTTACCTTCATCATAACAATGGGATACAATATTCCGGGTATGTACATTTTTTAAATCAGGCTGTTGAACCAGCGCTGGGTTACCTAAAACCCGGAATGGAATGCCTTGATTTTGGCTGTGGCCCTGTACCCACCTTAAGTATTTTAATTAAGCGAAACGGGTTTGGATGCGACGATTATGACCCGCTGTTTTTTCCTGAACTGCCCGATAAAAAATATGATGTTGTTTTTGCTACGGAATGTTTTGAGCATTTCTACCATCCTGCTAAAGAAATAAAAACCATTACCTCAATACTAAAAAAAGAGGGTTTTTTAATTATGATGACTCAATTATGGAAAGGATTGGAAAGGTTCCATTTATGGCATTACACCAACGATGATACCCATGTTGTTTTTTATCATAAAGATACGATCCGGTATATTGCAGAAAAATTTGAAATGGAGATAAAACAAATAATTGATAACCGGGTGATTATTTTGCAAAAAACGGATTAAATTAGAAAGGCCTTTTCCAAAGTTTTAAATTTTGGAAGAGATGAAAACTTTTTTTCTGTAAAAGATAATGTTCCTTTGCGAATCTTTTGTATTCTTGGCGCAACTTAGCGTATAATTGATTTAGAATTATAACGCAAAGCAACGCCAGGATTAATGAAGTTTCGCTAAGAGGAATTTTGTAAAATAGTAAAATTGTAAATTAGTTAATTTGTAAACTGCTTCCTGCCACTGCTGACTGCCGCTTTTATTTTCTGACTTTAAATAATATCCATTAAATCTGCGATAATCGGCATAATCTGTGTATTCAATTGATTGAATCAGTGCTCCCTTATGATTTAATATTTTTTTACCACAGAGCAATCGCAGAGTATGACACAGAGTTTCACAGAGTTTGTTTTTAATTTATTAAATCTAGTTTAGTTTACTGCTGCCTGCCTCTAGCAGGTAAACTGGTTACTGCCGCTTATTGCTGCTGTCCGGTCAATCTAAAACAACACCTAAATTAAAGAAATCTGTGAATATTTGCTCAACCTACCTTCTGTTAATACGGCAGTCAAGTCTGTGTATTCAATGTATTGAATCTGTGTTCTATTTTTACCTCAAAGACGCAAATTTCTTTATAAGCAGAAAAATAATATTAAATTTTGGTTGAATTTGTTTTTAATTAAATCAGTATTCTATTACTGACGCCTGCCTCCGGCAGTTAAACTGATTACTGCTGCTGCTTACTGCCACTTTTATTTCTACCATACACAAAACATAAATCTGTGATGATCTGCTTAATCAGTGTATTCAATGTATTGAATCTGTGTTCTATTAGTAAGCAATCTTCTTACTATTTCAAACAACTTGCACAAAGCCTTATATCAGGCCTTATTTTTAACCGCTCAATAGGGATGCTTTGCCTGCATTTGGTACATATTCCAAAATCGGCATCATTGGTAAGTTTTAGTGCTTGTTTAAGCTGTTCTAATCGTTGGAGGGTATTGCGCATGCTGGCATCGTAAATACTTTTGTTGTTGATGGCATCCATTCGCGAAACTCTTCCAATGGCATTATCAGGAGATATAGGCTGTGTAAATTCTTTCAACTCTTCAATTTTCTTTTCTGCCTTTTCAATCTGGCTTATAATAACTTCCGCAATTTCTTCCCTTTCTTCTTTCGTCATAATAAAAAGCTTTAGCTTGTAAAAGTATTTAATTTTCAGGTATCTTTTTTGTTAGTTCATTTGTGGAAATATAACCTGTATGCCTAAAAAATTCTTCTCCTTCGGTATCGAGCAATATTTGGGTTGGAATAACGGAAACTCCATAATATTTCATCAATTTCCGGTTTTTGGGATGCGTAATATTATAAAAAACTACATTTACCTTATCAGGATATTGCTGGCGAATATCGTCCATCACCTTTTCCATACGCTTACAAGCGGAGCATCCGGTGGAACCAAATTCAAGAAATGTAATTTCGTACGATTGCGCATTATTTTTATAATTATAAGCCGAATCGATATGGGCAGTTACCGATTGAACTGTTTCAGAACCTGCCTGCATCATTACCATATCCGATGCTGTGTTGGTTAGTTTATCCTTAAAAATAATTAACGCAACAAAAAACAACACGCTCAACAAAACCGCTATCAGGTTTAAAATCTTTTTTATTTTCACTAATGATTTTATTTTTTTCATTAATGATTTCTTTGCGCTGATTTTTCTTTAGGCGCCATGGGCTGTGCAGTGGGTTTGTTATTTATGCCTACACACTGCCCTTGTGTCCCTAAAAGGATTCCAACGCGCCTTTTATTTATTTTTTAATTATGTTAATTTTTATTGTGAAATAATTGGCCTTTACCGAGCTGTTTAAAAATTCTGCTTAAAGTCATCCACCTTTTTATTGGCCAGGTAAATAATAGCAATAAATAGAATCGCAGCAACAGGAACAATGATCCAGTGATTTATACCCAATACTTCCGATATATTGCCACTCATTGATTTGGAAGTAAAGTGCGATTTAAAGAATTTTACGTTTACAGCAAAAAACAGAATTCCAAGTACTGTTCCAAGCAGACCAAACCATGCATCTTTTTTACCTTCGCCAATTCTTGAGAGCATGGTTCCCGGGCAATATCCAAGTAATCCCATTCCAGCGCCAAAAATAAGCCCGCCAACCAGTTTTCCCCAGTCTAATGGTTTTGGGTGAAGCTCAATAACACCCAAACTGTCGAGTGTGTAAAAGCCAATCATTGAAAATGTTACGGCCGTAAGCATAAATTTAAGGATTTTAAAATCTTTTAAAAGCAGCATTCCCATTACACGCGGGTACTTTGTTATTCCTGTTCGTTGTAAGGTGTAACCAAATACAAAACCTATAATTAACCCAATAATTATTTTAAGTATCATGATTAATGCCCTCCTGTTTTTGGATAAAGAATTTTAGCTACAATGATTCCCGTAATAAAGTACGAAGCTCCGGCTACGATACTTCCCAGCGAAAGATGAGCCCATCCCTGAAGGATGTTACCTGTAGTACAACCACTGGCAATTCCAGCTCCCAGACCGAGTAAAAAACCACCTATAATTACAACAATAAACCTTTTTAATACACTTGGCCCGTGATACTTTTTCCATACGGATGGAATCAATTCCGGTGCATAATTTTTGTTTAATTTCGCGGCAACAAAACCTCCTAAAGCAACACTAAATATCATGGTTGTTGATATCAGCGCTGCAGGACTGCTTGAATATTTTTGAATAACAGGGTTTTCGGCCAAAGCCGTAAAAGGATATTTAAACAATGTTGCTATATTTCCAAAACTTGCAGTTATCCCGAAAGGGTAGCTTTTATAACTTAAAGTCTGGAAAACAATATAGGTGGCCATAGAAAGAAGAGAAACGATGATTCCTCCTGTAAACCAGTGCCATTCGCCGTTTTTTTGTATGTTTTCTTTCATGATATATTGTTTAATTTTTTAGGTTTACGATTCTTTATTATTAAGCTGTATTGTACCTTCTTCTTTAGGCTCGGCAACAACTCCAATAATATGTAATGTCTTCGCTCCACCAGGGTCGTTGGTTACGGCTCTTACTGTACGGCTTATTTTGTGGGGGCGTGGTGGTACTCTGAATTCCAATTTTATAGTTCCGGTTTCGCCGGGTAATAGTGGTTTTTTTGTCCAATCGGTGATTTGTGTTCCGCAACATCCGGTAACCTTTTGCACAACAAGCGGTTTATCGCCTTTGTTTACAAATTCAATGTCTAAAGTAACATCTTCTATCCAATCTAAATAAATGGTGTCTAAATACATACGATTATTTTCAGCTAGAAACTCGAATTTAGGGCCATTATCCGATTGGGCGAAACTAATATTGTTTGAAATACCAGCTATCATGAATATTAATGCCAAATAGCTAATTAAAAGCTTAAATTTTCTCATAATTTCATTATTTAAATTATTTTTTTATTGCTGTTTTTTTGTATTTATTAGATATCAATTTGATGGATAAAATTAATTAAATACGATTTTATAAACGAAAATATTTTATAAAAATAAAATTGGCAAAAAAACTCTAGTTACCGTCTTCTTTAGTTAACCAGCTTTCCAGGGTATTTTTAACCGGGATTTTGCCCTGCGATAAAACCTTTCCGTTAACCACAAGGCCAGGTGTAAGCATCACACCATAATCCATGAATTTATTCATATCGGTTACTTTCTCAATGTTGGCTTCCAGATTTTTTTCTGTCACCACTTCCCTGCATAAATTTTCCAGTTTTATGCAATTGGGACATCCTGTGCCTAAAATTTTAATATCTAACATAACGTTATGATTTAATAAGTTTTACATAAAATTATTTCTCTCAACAACATGAATTGCCGGAATTATCAGCTGAAGTTGAATTACATCCGCAACCACAACCTCCTGTATTGATTAATTTAGTTTCAAAAGGTAAATTCTGTTTTTTCCATGACATAAAACCTCCATCTAAATTCGCTACATTCGGATAAGCATGTAAGTTAAGTAAATTAGCCACTTTCGTGCTTCTTATTCCGCCCGGGCAAATAAGAATAATACTTTGTTCTTTTGAAATGTAATTGAGTTTATCAACAATCGTCGACATTGGATAATATAAAATGGTATCCAATGGTATCTGTTCATTTTCAATTTCATCCGGCTCGCGCACATCAATTAAAACTGCATCACGGGTATTAATTAACTCAAATGCATCAGCAGGTGCAATGTGCTTAACTCCTTCTATATGAAATTCCTGTAATTCAGGATGATTTTTGGTATATTTCATTTTTTTATATTATTTATTCGTTAAAATTATATTTTGTTTATACTGATCTGTTTTTAAATAGTTTTATTCATTATAAGTGTAATCCTTAGTGTAGCTCTGTGGTTAAATGTAATTTTGGGTTAACCACAGAGGAATCAGAGTTAACACTGAGTTTCTCAGAGATGATTAAAACAATCCTCCATAAATTAATCCTGAAATAGTGGCCATTACTACTACAAGAATTAAATAAACCAATGTTTTTTCTGTTCCAATTACGCCACGGATTACAAGCAAATTAGGCAACGATAATGATGGTCCTGCCAAAAGCAATGCCAATGCGGGGCCTTTACCCATTCCGGCAGCCATTAGTCCCTGTAAAATAGGCACTTCAGTTAATGTGGCAAAGTACATAAATGCCCCAACTACAGAAGCAAAAAAGTTAGAAAATACAGAGTTTCCACCTACCAGATTAGCCACCCATTCATTAGGAATTAATCCTGCCATGGCTGTATCATCATGAGTAGATCCCAGTAGAAATCCTGCAATCAAAACGCCGATAGCCAATAAAGGCATAATTTGTTTAGTAAAATCCCAGGTAGAAAACGTCCACTCTTTGTTATCCGGATCACGCTTATCGGTTAATGTAATAATGCTTAATCCTGCAATACCAACTACCATCGGAATAAGCGGAGATGAGCTTATGAATGCTGAAATAGCTGTTACAATAGCTGCGAGTGCAACATATTGCCATTTTAATTTAAGAATTGCAATGAGTGAATAAATCAATAAAACAGCAAAGGCAGAAGTAATATACCATTTGTTTGACCAAATCCAGTACCATGCTCCATCGGTTACTCCTTCGGCAGGTTTTCCCCAGTTGGCAAATACCAAAATAAGAACTAAAATAAAAAAGTGAAAGGCTGTTTGCCACATAGGGCGTTTTTCTTCTACCTCGGGAAAATTCAGTTGCTCTTCGCGTTTGGCTTTTTCTTCTTTTCTGTAGATTAGCGACATAGCCGAGCCAATCACTACTGCAAAAACTACTGCACCGATAATTCGTGCTACACCCATTTCAAATCCTAAAATACGGGCCGTTAAAATAATGGCTAAAATATTAATGGCCGGGCCTGAATACAAGAAAGCAATAGCAGGTCCTAAACCGGCACCTCGCTTATGTATACTTGAAAACAAAGGCAAAATGGTACAACTACACACCGCCAGAATGGTTCCTGATACTGATGCAACGGTATAAGCCAGCCATTTTTTGGCTTTGGCACCGAAATATTTCATTACTGCTCCCTGACTCACAAAAACCGCAATGACACCGGCAATAAAAAATGCAGGCAACAAACATAAAATTACATGCTCCTGTGCATACCATTTGGCTAAATCGAACATAGCCATGATGGCTTCGGTAAACCGGGAGCTTTCGAGTGGCATAAAATAGGCAAACACAAAAACTGCGATGATCCACGCCAGTATTTTTAGTTCTTTTCTAATTTCCATTTTTTATTTATTTTTTTTATACAAAATAAGTAGTTTGTTTGTTCGTAAATAAGCGAACAATGTTTTTAATTTTTTTTTAGAAATAGATAATTATAACGTAATATATTCCAATAACAATGAAAATTACAGAAATAACTCTACGGAACCAGATTTCAAATATTTTCAGACTATTATAAAGCTTGCCTACTCCGGAAACGGTGTAAGCCAGTAACCAAGCAAAAATAATAACCGGAATTCCAGTGGCAAAAGCAAATACAACCGGCAAATACAATCCCGATGCACTACTAATAGTCATAGGTATTAACATACCAAAATAAAGCACGCCACTGTAAGGGCAAAAAGCAAGTGCAAATACAATTCCCAATAATAAAACTTCCCAGTAGCTGTTGGTTCCATTTTCCTGAAACCGCTTTGTTAAGCCGCTCATTCCCGGGAACTTTATTTTAATGATGTCGAGCATAAAGAGTCCGATAATAATTAACAAAGGGCCTAATATTTTTTCGCCATACTGCTGAAACCAACCGGAAATTTTAAACTGGTCGGCACCGATAAAAATAATAACCGCCAGTAATGTATAAGATATTGCTCTTCCTAAAGTATAAATCAATCCGTTTCGAAATACCTTTTTCTGGTGTTCAACATCCTTGCTGATAAACCCAATGGCTGTTATATTTGTGGCAAGCGGGCATGGGCTGATGGCTGTCATCAACCCAAGCACAAATGCTGAAAGTATAGGTAATGAGCTGTTACTCATTAAATTGCTTAAGAACTCTTCCATATTATAATAACGGGTCTATTTTGTCTTTAATAATTTGTTTCAATTTTTCAGGATTCGTTCGGGCATTCATAAAACCTTCGTTGGTGATATTAATTTTATTTTCGCCATTTACAATAATTAAAGTCTGGCCTGATATCCCAATTTCTTTGGCTTTTTCCTTGCCATCTGCTTCATCAAGATTATAAGATACAAAGAAAACATCATCTCCATAAAATTCTTCGATAGCTTCTTTGGCTACATCTTCAACGGTATTGCACGTTACGCACCTGCGAGTGTAATGAAAGTAGAACACCTCCACATTTTCGGCTTTAACTGTTGTCTCTTCCTTTTCTTTTTTATTGGCTTGTGCCGTGCACGAAAAATTCATGCTTATTGCAATAAATGCAACAATGATTAAATTAGATAATTTCATTTTATTATTGGTTTTTAGTGATTAATTCTTTTAAATCGGCTGTTGAAGGTACACGTCCTGAAAAAACTACCTTATCGTTAATAACTAATCCGGGAGTGCTCATCACTCCATAATTCATAATTTTCATTATATCTTCTTCTTTAGAGATATTGGCTTCAATTTTCAATTCTGCTACAATTTCTTTTGTGGTTTTCTCCAGGGCCTTGCACTTAGGGCAACCCGTTCCTAAAACGATTATTTCCATGTGATTTAATTTTAAATGTTTGTAGTTCGTAAAACAACGAACAAAAATATAAAAAAAACGATTATCGCAAAAATTTTAACATTAATTTTTTAGCTTCTTCCCAACTTTCATTATTTAAGCAGTATTTAATTTTGGGCGTTTCTATTTCACCCTGTATTAATCCGGCATTTTTTAATTCTTTTAAATGCTGCGATAAAGTTGATTTGGCAATTGGTAAGATATCGGTTAAATCACCACTGTAGCAACACGATTGCTTACCAAGGTGCTCTAAAATATATAATCTTACCGGATGTGACATGGCCTTTGCAAAGCGCGCCAGCTTTTTTTGTTGTTCTGTAAAAATTTCAATTTCTTCCATTTTGTTATTCGTTAATTTGCGAACAAAAATACAAAAAGTATTTGATTTCAGTGACTAGTTAATTCAACGTATTTTCAAAATTTAAAATAAATGCTTACCCATTTATTTAAATTTTTTATCACAACAACTAAAATGCTGTTTACCAGAACATTACATGTTTTGTAAAAATTCTTTCTGAATGCCTGATTTTTAACAACTTGAGAAAAGTTATCAACAAAGTGGTAAAAAATGGGAGAAAGTGGTATATTGTGGTAAATTTTTATATATTTTTACAAGTTAATTAAGATGTTTTATTCATGACAATGTTTATAGGCGATTATAATTGCAGGGTAGATGAGAAGGGAAGGGTTACTTTTCCTTCATCATTAAAGAAGCAGATGGATGCTGCTTCTCAAAATCGCTTTGTGGTTAAAAAAGACATCTTTGAAAAATGCCTTGTTTTATATCCCATCGAAGAATGGGAAAGACAAAATTCAATTATTCGAAGCAAAATTAATCCATATAATAAGGAACATAATAAATTTTTAAGAAATTTTTACAAGGGTTCGGCAGAGATTGTTCTCGACAGCAACAACAGGCTTTTGATTCCCAAGCGACTGCTTGAACTTGCAGAAATCTCTAAGGAAGCAATTTTAGCCGGACAGTATGGCAAAATTGAAATTTGGTCGAAAGTACTGTATGAGGCAGCTGAAGAAAGCCACGATGATTTTGCGGCTTTAGCTGAAAAAATAATGGGAGGAAATTTAAATCCGGAAAATGATTAAAATATGGGTTATCATACGCCAGTATTGCTTAAAGAGAGTATTGAGGGTTTGCAAATCAAACCACAGGGGATTTATGTTGATGTTACTTTTGGAGGCGGAGGCCATTCACGTGAAATATTAAAAAAACTTAACAAAGGGAAACTGGTTGCATTCGACCAGGATGATGATGCACTGCAAAACCTTATAGATGATAACCGGTTTATTTTTGTAAATCACAATTTCAGGTTTTTAAAAAATTTCCTCAAATATCATGGTTTTGAAATGGTTGACGGCATTTTAGCCGATTTAGGCGTTTCATCGCATCATTTCGACCAGCCTGAAAGAGGTTTTTCTTTTAGGCATGATGGCGAACTTGACATGAGAATGAACCGCAGCGCCAAAGTTTCTGCCAAAGATATCATTAATCAATATCCCGAACAGGAACTGGCAAAAATATTTTGGGAGTATGGTGAATTAAAAAACAGCCACAAACTGGCAAAAATTATTATCGAAAAAAGAGCTGATAAGGAAATAAACTCTATTAAATCGTTTACCAATTTGTTAATGCCTTTTATACCAACTCATGCCGAACATAAATTTTTGGCCAAAATTTTCCAGGCATTACGCATTGAGGTAAACCGGGAAATGGAATTTTTAAAAGAGATGCTGTTACAAACTGCCGAAGTTATTAAGCCTGGTGGCAGGCTGGCAGTAATAACTTATCATTCGCTTGAAGACCGTTTGGTTAAAAATTTTATTAAAAACGGGAAATTTGAAGGTGAAGCAGAAAAAGATTTATACGGAAAAATCAGCGTTCCGTTTAAGGCGGTAAACCGCAAAGTTATTGTGCCCGACGAAAAAGAAATAGCAGAAAATAACAGGGCACGAAGTGCTAAATTAAGAATTGCAGAAAAGCTATGATAAAAGATGATGATAAACATGTAGAATTTATTGATGAGAAGCAAGAGCGTAAAGAACACAAGTTCGGCTCGATAAAAGATTTTCTCGATGGATCGCTTATTGCCAATGATTTTGTAGTAAGGCAACTACCCTACATTGTTTTCTTGGTCTTATTGGCATTCATTTATATAGGAAATAGGTATCATGCCGAAAAAGTAATAAGAAGAAATACTGAATTACAAAAAGAAATCAATGAATTAAGGGCAGAAGCTATCACAACCTCTTCTGAACTAATGTTTATAAGCAAACAATCGGAGGTTGTAAAGCTGGTAAAAAGAAGTGGGCTCAATTTGGAAGAATCTGTAGAGCCTCCACGTAAAATTATCATTAAAAAATAAAACTATAGAATAATAGAATTTATGTCGTTGAAAAAAGAAATAGTGTGGAGAGTTGGCGTAGTATATATAATCATGCTAAGCTTTGCCATGCTTATTGTGGGCAAAATTCTTTATTTACAATTTATTGATGCCAATACCTGGATAGAAAAAGCACAAAAACTTACTTTAAAAGATATTACTGTTGAGTCGAACCGTGGAGATATTTTAGCAGACGACGGCAGACTGCTTGCCAGTTCTGTACCTTATTATGAAATACGGATGGATACTCGAAGTACAGGGATGGACGATCGAACCTTTGAAAGAAATATTGACTCTCTTTCTATCCGTTTATCACAACTTTTTACAGATAAATCGGCAGAGGCATATAAAAGAGAATTGGTTAAAGCGAGAAATAATGGTGAACGCTTTCATCTGATTAAACGAAGGGTAAATTATAATCAGCTTAAAGAATTAAAGACATTCCCAATTTTCAGATTAGGAAGATACAAAGGCGGTTTTATTGCCTTGCAAACCAATATCCGTATACAGCCTCATGTAAACCTGGCTTCACGGACTATTGGCTATACAACTCAAGGGATAGGAGGAAATATTGTGGGTATTGAAGGTGCATACGACAATGAGTTAAAAGGTATTGAAGGAGTCCGCTTAATGCAACGAATACAGGGCAATGTTTGGATGCCAGTAAATGACGGAAATGAGGTTGAACCCAAAGATGGAATGGATGTATTAACAACCATTGATGTTAATGTTCAGGACGTGGCTACCAATGCCCTGCTTAAACAACTCTTGAAGCATGAAGCTGACCATGGAACAGCGGTTTTAATGGAAGTAACAACAGGTGAAATAAAAGCCATTGTTAATTTACAAAGAAACATCAACGGACAATACAAAGAAACCTATAACTACGCCATTGGCGAAAGTACCGAACCAGGTTCGACATTCAAACTGGCATCAATGATCGCTGCACTCGAAGATGGCTATGTTGATTTAAACGATACCATTGATACAGGTAAAGGCGAAATTCAATATTACGACAAGAAGCTAACAGACTCAAAACTCGGCGGATACGGCAAAATAACTGTAAAAGAAATATTTGAGGTTTCATCTAATGTCGGAATTTCAAAAATTATTACGGAAAATTACACAGGCAGGGAAGAAAAATTTATTAACCGCCTTTACAGGATGAACCTCAATAACAAACTGGAATTGGATATTAAGGGCGAAGGAGTTCCTGAAATTAAATATCCAGGCGATAAATATTGGTCTGGCGTTTCTTTACCCATGATGTCTATTGGATACGAAGTACGATTAACACCATTACAAACCCTTACATTTTATAATGCTATTGCCAACAATGGAAAAATGGTAAAGCCCAAATTTGTAAAAGCATTAATGTATCATGGAAACGTTGTTAAAAAAATCGACACCGAAGTTATAAATCCTTCGGTATGTTCAAAAGCCACTTTGCACAAAGTGAGAGAAATGCTGGAAGGAGTAGTAGAAAAAGGAACAGCAATCAATATTAAAAATAAAAATTATAAAATCGCAGGTAAAACAGGTACAGCACAAATCGCCAACATAAAATCGGGATACTCAGATAAATCGAAACTGAGTTATCAGGCATCGTTTGTAGGTTATTTTCCCGCAGACAATCCTAAATACTCAGGTATCGTAGTTGTTAATTCGCCATCAAAAAATATTTATTATGGGAATTTAGTTGCAGGGCCTGTATTTAAAGAAATTGCCGATAAAGTGTATGCAACAAGCTTTGATATGCATGGCAAAAAGCTAGCAGATATTACCGATGATGTGAAAGTACCTTATACAAAACACAGCTATAAATATGATCTGGATTATGTTTTAAAATCTTTAGGCATTCATGTTTTAGATGATGATGTAGATTCTGACTGGGTGTTAACCACCAAAAAAGATTCGTGTATAAAATTGTCGAACCGCTTTATCGACCAGCAATTGATGCCCAATGTTGCAGGCATGGGTGTAAAAGATGCTGTTTTTATACTCGAAAATTTGGGCATTGAAGTTGAAATACAAGGAAGAGGAACAGTATTGAGGCAATCGATATTGCCAGGATCAAAAATTACTAAAGGGCAAACTGTTGTCCTTGAAATGTCGATACAATAAAATTATAGGTTAGAGTGAAAATATTAAACGACATATTAAAAGAGGTTAAAATCATTAAAAAAGCAGGAAATACGGATATTCCTGTACGGAAAATTATTTTCGACTCACGAAAAGTTGTTCCCGAAAGCTTGTTCATTGCTGTTAAAGGAACACAAGCCGATGGGCACCTGTATATTAACCAGGCCATAGAAAAAGGTGCTATTGCTATAATATGCGAGAAATATCCTGACAATTTAATTGAAGGTATTGCTTATGTTGTTGTAAAAAATTCGGCCGAAACATTGGGTAAGGCAGCATCTGCATTTTACAATTACCCTTCATCAAAAATAAAGTTGGTGGGTGTTACCGGAACCAATGGAAAAACAACTACTGTTACTTTACTTTATAACCTGGTGCGGAAGCTTGGGTTTAAAACCGGATTATTATCTACTGTTCGTAATTATATTGATGACAAAGTAATTGAAGCTACACACACTACGCCCGATGCAGTTCAAATTAACCATTTGCTGGATGAGATGGTACAATCAGGCTGTAATTACTGTTTTATGGAAGTAAGCTCTCATGCTATTGACCAGCACAGAATTGCCGGCCTCGAATTTACCGGTGCTGTGTTTACCAATATCACACACGACCATCTTGATTATCACAAAACATTCGCTGATTACATTAAAGCAAAGAAAAAGTTTTTTGATGGACTGAAACCAGGAAGTTTTGCACTCATTAATACAGACGATAAAAACGGAAAGGTAATGGTTCAAAATACCCAGGCTAAAATAAAATCTTACGGTATAAAAACCGCGGCTGATTTTAAGGCTAAAATCATTGAAAATCATTTCGAGGGTTCGTTACTAAGGATTGATAATACAGATGTTTGGACTTACTTTGTGGGCACATTCAATGCCTACAACCTGTTAAGTGTTTACGCTGTGGCTTCAATGCTTGGCTTAAGCAAGCCAGAAATTTTAACCACTTTAAGCCAGATGAAACCGGTTGAAGGGCGGTTTGAAACTTTCCGTTCTCAACATGGCATTACAGCTATTGTCGATTATGCTCACACGCCCGATGCACTTCTTAATGTGTTGAATGCAATCAACCAGATTCGAAAAAATGAGCAGGATTTAATCACTGTTGTTGGAGCTGGTGGCGACAGAGATAAAACAAAACGCCCTGAAATGGCAAAAATTGCTGCAACAAACAGCAGTAAAGTAATTTTAACCTCTGACAACCCAAGAACCGAAGACCCGAATTCAATTATTGAAGATATGAAATCTGGGTTACAAAATGAAGACAGAAAGAAAACAATTGCTATAAGTGACAGAAAAGAAGCAATACGAACAGCTTGCCTTTTGGCAAAAAAAGAGGACATAATCCTGGTTGCAGGCAAGGGACATGAAACCTACCAGGAAATAAACGGAGTAAAGCATCATTTTGATGACAGAGAAATCATTAAACAAACTTTTAACGAAATATATAACTAAAAAAAATTATGCTTTATTACCTTTTTTCATATTTAGATCAATTTGACTTTCCGGGCGCGGGAATGTTCCAGTATATCTCATTCCGGTCGGCAATGACCGTAATTACTTCTTTAATCATTTCCCTAATTTTCGGGAAAAGAATTATTAATTTCTTAAGAAAAAAACAGATCGGTGAAGAAATCCGCGATTTAGGGCTCGAAGGGCAGATGCAAAAAAAAGGCACCCCAACCATGGGAGGTATTATTATTCTTGCTTCAATTATAATTCCTACCTTATTGTTTGGCGATTTACAAAATGTATATGTAATATTAATGCTTGTTACAACCATATGGCTGGGTACAATAGGATTTCTTGATGACTATATCAAAACATTTCTAAAAAATAAACAAGGGCTTGCCGGAAAATTTAAAATTATCGGACAAATTGGATTAGGGCTTATTGTGGGATTAACCCTTTATTTTAGTGATGATGTTGTGGTTCGTGAAACGGAGGTTGTAAAACAAACACTAAACAGCAAAGAAATTGTTGAAGGAGTTAATAATACAGGTAATGAGGATGAAAAATATACACATGACATAAAATGTACAAAAACAACCATTCCATTTGTAAAAAACAACGAATTCGACTACGAATACCTGGTTTCTTTTTTAGGCAAACATAGCCAAAAAGCAGCATGGATTGTTTTTGTCATATTTGTAATTCTTATTGTTACAGCGGTTTCAAACGGAGCTAATTTAACCGATGGGCTGGATGGTTTAGCTACAGGCTCATCGGCTATTATAGGTACAACGCTGGGCATTTTGGCTTATGTATCGGGTAACCTGATTTATGCCGATTACCTGAACATTATGTACATACCATATACCGGCGAGCTGGTGGTATTTATGAGTGCATTTATTGGTGCTACCATTGGTTTTTTATGGTATAACTCCTACCCTGCTCAAGTGTTTATGGGCGATACCGGAAGCCTTTCCATTGGTGGTATTATTGCTGTATTTGCTATCATCATCCGTAAAGAATTACTTATCCCAATTCTGTGCGGGATATTTTTTATGGAAAGCCTCTCGGTTGTAATACAGGTTAGCTATTTCAAATATACCAAAAGAAAATTTGGCGAAGGAAAACGAATATTTCTAATGTCTCCTTTACATCATCATTATCAGATGAAAGGATATCCAGAGCCCAAAATTGTAATGCGGTTTATGATTATTGGGATATTATTAGCTGTAATATCAGTAGTAACACTAAAAATCAGATAATAAAACATGAACGAACGGATTGTTATATTAGGTGCGGGCGAAAGCGGAGTAGGTTCGGCTATTCTTGCCAAAAAGAATGGTGCCGATGTTTTTGTGTCTGATTTTGGTATTATTAAGGATAATTATAAAAATCTGCTTAACAAGTATGGTATAACCTGGGAGGAAAAGCAACATACCAGGGAGCTTATTCTTAATGCCAAAGAAATTATTAAAAGCCCGGGTATTCCAGAAAAAGTTGAAATCGTTCGCCAGGCAAAAGAAAAAAATATACCGGTTATTTCAGAAATTGAATATGCTTCAAGATACTGTAATGCTTATAAAATATGTATTACAGGTAGCAATGGCAAAACTACAACAACCAACCTGATTTATCATATACTAAAAAATGCAGGGCTAAATGTGGGCATGGCAGGTAATGTGGGACAAAGCTGGGCATGGCAGGTTGCCGAAAAAAAATACGATTATTATGTGATAGAATTAAGCAGTTTTCAGTTGGACGGAATGTACAATTTTAAAGCCGAGATAGCTATTTTAATGAATATCACCCCCGACCATCTCGACCGGTATGATTCTATGCAGGATTATGTGGGTTCAAAATTCCGTATTACGCAAAATCAAACGGCTGAAGATTATTTTATTTATTGTGCCGATGATGAAATTACAAGAAAAGAGGTTGAAAAAAGGCATATAGCAGCCCATAAAATCCCTTTTTCAATTAAAGAAAAATTTACCGAAGGAGCATTTATCGAAGAAAATAATATAAAAATCAATTATCAAAATAATCTATTTACTATGTCAATACATAATTTAGCTTTAAAAGGGCAGCATAACACATATAATTCTATGGCTGCCGGTATTTCCGCACAAGTGCTAAAAATTCGGAAAGAAGTTATTCGCGAAAGTTTAAGTGACTTTCATGGCGTTGAACATCGATTAGAACCGGTGTTAAAAGTTCATGGTATCGAATTTATCAACGACTCTAAAGCAACCAATGTAAACTCAACCTGGTACGCTCTTGAAAGTGTTCCGGGAGAGCTTATCTGGATTGTTGGAGGCATTGATAAAGGAAACGACTATTCAATACTCGAAGATTTGGTGCGCCAAAAAGTAAAGGCAATTATTTGCCTGGGTGTTGATAATTCAAAGATACACAAAGCTTTCGGACGCATGGTGTCAACAATTATCGACACAGAATCTGCTTCCGAAGCAGTAAAAACAGCGTACTATTTGGCAAAAAAAGGCGATACAGTACTCTTATCTCCTGCCTGTGCAAGTTTCGACCTGTTTGATAATTACGAAGACAGAGGTAATAAATTTAAACAGTCTGTAAGAGAGTTATAATAATTGAATAATTGATTTTTTAAAAATCTGGTAATTGTATGAGATTAACGGAGATACTATCGAAATACTTTAAAGGCGACCGGGTGATCTGGGGCGTAATATTTGCACTTTCAATGTTTTCATTGCTAGCAGTTTACAGCTCAACCGGAACACTTGCATACAAATACCAGGGCGGAAATACAGCATATTACATTTTAAAACACTTTACATTATTAGTGGTAGGGCTGGGAATTATTTATATCACTCATTTAATTCCGTATAAATTTTATTCCAGGTTATCGCAGCTATTTTTGTACCTGTCTATATTTCTTCTGGCTATTACACTTATCATGGGCACCAGCCTAAACCAGGCAACACGTTGGCTAACATTGCCCGGTTTGGGGTTAACCATTCAAACATCCGATTTTGCCAAATTAGCTTTAATTATGTATATCGCACGAATATTATCGTTGCGGCAAAATAAAATTGATGATTTTAATGGTATTGTAGTATCATTAATTATACCGGTTGTTGCTGTTTGTGGATTAATAATGCCTGCAAACCTTTCTACAGCGGCTATATTGTTTGTTACATCATTTATTTTGATGTTTATCGGAAGGGTAAAAATGAGGTATTTGATGTTAGTTGCAGGAATAGGTGTATTTATAATTACATTACTGGTTGCCAGTATTGTTTTTACAGGTAGCCAGGGGCGTGTAGGTACATGGCAAAACCGAATAGAAAGTTTTGTCAATGGCAATAGTGAAGATAATTATCAGGTTGAACAAAGTAAAATAGCCATTGCAACAGGAGGTTTTTTTGGCAAAGGGCCAGGGAATAGTACACAGCGAAACTTTTTACCACACCCCTACTCCGACTTTATCTATGCCATTATTATCGAAGAGTATGGGTTTATTGGCGGTGTGCTTGTATTGATATTATACTTATTCTTGTTATACCGGGCAGGAGTTATTGTACGAAAAAGCAACCGTACATTTGCAGCTTTTTTAGCCATTGGGCTTACCATTAGCCTCACATTCCAGGCGCTGATTAATATGGGAGTGGCAGTACATCTGTTCCCTGTTACAGGACAAACACTACCACTGGTAAGTATGGGTGGTTCGTCGATTTTATTTACCGGCGTAGCGCTAGGAATTATTTTAAGCGTTAGCCGTAGCGTAGAAAAAAATATTGAAATGGAAACCGAACCAGAAAACGAAAGTGAACAAGAAGAATAAAAATATTATCATCAGCGGTGGTGGAACCGGAGGCCATGTATTCCCTGCTATTTCTATTGCCAATGCAATTAAAGAAATAGAGCCCGGAAGTAATATTCTGTTTGTGGGTGCATTGGGGAAAATTGAAATGGAAAAGGTGCCTGCTGCCGGATATCAAATTATTGGGCTGCCAATAGCCGGATTACAGCGAAGAATAACCTATAAAAACATTGTTTTTATTTTTAAACTGATAAGGAGTTTGAACCGGTCAAAAAAAATAATAAAGAAATTTAAACCAGATGTAGTAGTTGGTGTGGGTGGTTATGCAAGCGGCCCATTATTATATATGGCAAATCGTAAAAATATCCCTACACTTATTCAGGAACAAAACTCCTATGCAGGAATAACCAATAAATTACTTGCCAAAAAAGCACAAAAAATTTGTGTGGCATACGAAGGAATGGAAAAATATTTCCCGGCAGAAAAAATAATTCTTACCGGAAACCCTATCCGGCAGGATTTACTCGACAAAATGGGAAGCAAATCCGATGCCGCTGAGCATTTTAAAATGGATAAAAATAAAAAAACAGTATTAGTTATTGGTGGAAGCCTGGGTGCACGTACAATAAACCAAAGTATTATGGCTGATATCGATAAAATCGGGCAAAACGATATTCAAATATTATGGCAAACAGGCAAGTATTATTATGAAGATGCCAAGGTGATTGTAGAAAAATCAGGATATACAAATATTAACGTGTTAGATTTCATTGTACGTATGGATTATGCTTACGCTTTGGCTGATGTAATTATATCACGTGCCGGAGCAGGCACCATTTCTGAACTTTGCCTGGTAGGAAAGCCTGTGGTTTTAGTGCCATCTCCCAATGTTGCCGAAGATCATCAAACAAAAAATGCCATGGCACTGGTAAACAATAAGGCAGCATTTATGGTAACAGACAATAATGCCAAAAACCAGTTGGTAGATTTGGTTTTAAATTTGATCCATGACAATGACAAGATGCATAAATTATCAGAAAATATAAAAGGAATGGCTTTACACGATTCTGCTAAAATAATTGCTGAAGAAGTTTTAAAATTAGGATAATGATAAATCTGGACAGGATACATAATGTTTATTTTTTAGGTATAGGCGGCATTGGAATGAGCGCTATAGCCCGTTATTTTAAAACTGTTGGAAAGAATGTAGGCGGCTACGACAAAGTATCACGCCCGATAACAGACAGGCTTCTGAACGAGGATATTGCAGTAAATTTTAAAGATAATATTGAGAATATCCCCCAATCTTTTAAAAATAAAGAAAATACATTGGTTATTATTACGCCTGCTATTCCGGCATCTAACAATCAGCTAAATTATTTTATTCAGCAAGGTTTTACCATAAAAAAACGCTCCGAGGTTTTAGGGCTAATTGCTAATTCACAAAATTGTGTTGCAATTGCCGGAACACACGGAAAAACAACCATAACTACCATGGTGTCTTACTTTATGCAGCAATCGAGAATAGGATGTAATGCATTTCTGGGTGGTGTATCAAAAAATTTTAATACCAACCTGGTAGTTAATACAGATAGTAAAATAATAGTTGTTGAAGCTGATGAATTTGACCGCTCATTTTTACATTTGTATCCACAAAGTGCCATCATATCAGCCATTGACGCTGATCATCTGGATATCTACAAAAATAAAAATGCAGTAAATGATGCTTTTAAACAATTTATTCAGCAAATAAAACCCAACGGAACGCTTATCATTAATTCAAAAATTAATTTAGATATTATAAACAGAGGTGATATCGATGTATATACCTACTCAATAAATGATGATTCAGATTTTAAGGCAAAAAATATCAAAATAGACAATGGATTATACAAGTTTGATTTTGTGGGTAAGAATATGATTATCAAAGATTTAAAATTAGGATTACCCGGGCGTATAAACGTTGAAAATGCTGTTGTTGCTATAGCCATGGCTTATATAAATGGTGCTCATCAGGATGAGATTTACAATGCAGTACCAAAATTTAAAGGGATAGAACGCAGGTTCGATTATCAGGTCAATCGAAAGGATTTTGTGTATATTGATGATTATGCACACCATCCCGAAGAATTGAAAGCATCCATTACATCTGTTAAAGAACTTTTTAAAGATAAAAAAGTTACAGGTATTTTTCAGCCTCATCTGTATTCACGTACACGCGATTTTGCCCAAGAGTTTGCCCAAAGCCTCGACTTATTGGACGAAATTATATTGCTGGATATTTATCCCGCCAGAGAAGAGCCAATACCCAGAGTTACATCTGAGATCATTTTCGACAAAATTAAAAACCCTGAAAAGGTTTTATGTACTAAAAATAATGTGATAGAAATTTTGAAAGAAAGAAAACCTGAGGTACTGATTACATTGGGAGCCGGAGATATCGACGAGCTTGTACAACCAATTAAAAAAATGTTTGAATAATTTGTATGAAAAAATTTAAAAACATATTGATTTGGGTTCTTATGGCAGCATACCTTGCTGTATCAATGAGTTTTGTAGCCAAAAAAAGGCAATCAGTTGTATGCCATGCTATAAATGTAGCCATTGTAGACAGTATCAGGAATCAATTTGTTACCCAAAGCGAAATTATTGAGTTTTTACGGCAGCCAGAGATGCATGTCGTAGGAAATCCTATAACATCAATCAATACAAAAGAACTTGAACAAGAGATATTAAACAACCATTCGGTAAAAAATGCCGAGGTATATGTAAATGTTAAAGGCGAAATAAATGTTGAAGTTACCCAGCGTAAACCGATAGTCCGAATCATAAATAAAAAAGGCGAAAGTTATTATATCGACCAGGATGGAGCCATTATGCCATTGTCTAAAAAATACGCATCGCATGTTTTAATTGCTAATGGAAATATTGTTGAGCCATTTGAGGTAAACAGAACCCACACAATTAATTGTGAAAATGACGAAAAACAATTAGAAAAAAACAGAATAATTTGTGACCTGTTTAAGCTTTGTAAATTTATTGATGAAAATGAATTTTGGAAAGCACAGATAGAGCAGGTTTATGTAAACGAAGAAATGGAGTTTGAAATTATTCCACGTGTGGGTGCTCATCAAATCTTTTTTGGAGATATTGGCCATTACCAAAAAAAATTCAGAAACCTTGAAGCTTTTTATCTCCAGGGTTTAAATAATGTTGGATGGAATAAATATAATAAAATTAATTTGAAATTTGAAAATCAGGTAATTTGTACTAAACGATAACAGATATGAGTCATAAAAAAGAATTTATAGCAGCTATCGACATTGGGACAACAAAGATTGTTGCCATTGTCGGTAAGAAAAAAGAAAACGGCAAGATTGATATTTTAGGAATCAGCAAAACAGCTTCTAAAGGAGTAAAAAGGGGTGTTGTGCTGAATATCGAAGAAGCCGTTAATTCTATTCAAAAAACCGTTGAAGATGTTCAATTTACCATTGGTAAAGAAATATCTGAGGTATTTGTAGGAATTGCCGGACAGCATATACGAAGCATCAAAAACAGGGGTTATATTAATCGTGATTCGTACGACGATGAAATAACCCGCGATGATATTGATGCATTGGTAAATGATATGTATAAAATCCCCATCGATGTTGGCGAAGAAATTATTCATGTTTTGCCACAAAATTATATTGTTGATAACGAGATTGGTGTTAAAAATCCTGTTGGTATGTCTGGAAAACGGGTTGAAGCCAATTTCCATATAGTAATCGGGCAAATAGCTTCAGCACGTAATATCAGTAAGTGTATTAATAAAGCAGGGCTAAAGTTAAACTCATTAATTCTTGAGCCTTTGGCTTCTTCCGAAGCGGTTTTAACAGCCGACGAAAAAGAAGCTGGTGTTGCATTGGTTGATATTGGCGGTGGAACCACTGATATTGCCGTTTACTACGATGATATCATTCGTCATACAGCTGTTATTCCTTTTGGCGGCGATGTGGTTACCAGAGATATTAAAGAAGGCTGTTCGATTTTACAACGGCAGGCCGAATTGTTAAAAATACAGTATGGCTCTGCTTTAGGCGACCTTGCTAAAGAAGAAGAAGTGGTTTCTATTCCCGGAATTAGCGGGCGCGAGCCCAAAGAAATATCATTTAAAAGTTTGGCTTACATTATCCAGTCGAGAATGGAAGAAATACTGGATGCAGTAATTTATGAAATTGAAAATTCTGGTTATTTCGACCGGTTAAGTGCCGGAATTGTTCTAACCGGAGGAGGCGCATTACTAAAACATCTACCAGCACTGGTAAAATTTAAAACAGGAATGGATGTCAGGGTTGGTTATCCTTCGGAACACATAGCCAATGATAATGACGCTAAGGTAAACGATCCAATGTTTGCTACCAGTGTGGGATTGATACTTAAAGGATATGAGCACATTGAAAAAAATAAAAAGAACTTGGTTATTGAGGATGAAAAAACGGAAGTTGAACAGGAAAGTATAAAAGATGAGGAGCAGCGTTCAACCAGTAAAGATTCAAAACAAGGTATTATGAACACTTTAAAAAAAGTGTTTACCGACATTTTTGATGAAGATGATGTTGAAATGTAAAATCGGATAATAACCATAAATGACTCATAACACAATATATTTTTCAGATTTTGCGAACGTTAAAAACAAAATATTATGGCTGATGATTTAATGAACTTCGATTTACCTGTCGACCGTTCTTCGATTATAAAAGTAATAGGAGTTGGTGGTGGCGGGAGTAATGCAGTAAACCACATGTTTAAGCAGGGCATTAAAGATGTAAACTTTATTGTTTGTAACACCGATGCACAGGCATTGTCGAACAGCCCTGTAACAGTAAAAGTACAATTAGGAGAATCTTTAACCGAAGGCCGTGGCGCTGGTAATAAGCCAGAAATTGGGCGCCAGGCAGCAATCGAAAATCTCGACGATGTGGTTGAAGTAATGGGCGGCAACACCAAAATGGTATTTATAACTGCCGGAATGGGCGGAGGAACAGGAACAGGTGCTGCACCTGTTATTGCCAAAGCTGCTAAAGAAATGGGATTGCTTACCATTGCAATTGTTACCATACCTTTCCGTTTCGAAGGTACCCGAAGAATTAATCAAGCCATTGAGGGAATAAATGAGATAGAAAAATATGTTGACTCGTTACTAGTTATTAATAATGAAAAACTTAGAGAAGTGTGTGGTAATTTAAAATTCTCGGAAGCTTTTTCCTATGCCGATAATATTTTAGCAACAGCGGCTAAGGGGATTGCCGAAATTATTACCGTGCCCGGATATATTAATGTTGATTTTGCCGATGTGGAAACGGTACTTACAAATAGTGGCGTTGCCCTTATGGGGACAGGAATGGCAAAAGGCGAAGACCGTGCTGTAAACGCTGTACAACAAGCATTAACATCGCCATTACTAAACGATAATGATATTAATGGTACAGAAAATATCCTGTTAAACATTACCTTTGGTAACGATGAAATTACCATGGACGAAATTGGTGAAATTGCCGATTTTGTAAATAACGAAGTAGGATCAAATCCTAATATTATATGGGGAACAGGATATGACGAAAAACTGGAAGACCAGATAAGTATTACCATTATCGCTACCGGATTTGAAAGTAATAGCATTCCTGAACTGTATGCCAAAAAAACAACCAAAAAAACCATTACTTTAGCCGACGAAGAGTCAAAACCAAAGCCAAAACCAAGAAAAAAACCAGAGCACATTCAACCGGCAGATCATCATAATGATAAAAATGATGATTTTGACGAGTGTTTGGATTTTAAACAGCGAACCATCGATTTTGATATTAAAAAAGACCGCGAATCGGATAAATATATTGTTTTACATCAGCCTGAAAGTGAATCCGAAGTAGCTGTAGAAACCAAAAAGTCGGAAATTCAGAAGAAATTACAGGAGTCGCGCGAAAGAATGAAGGAGCGCCGAATGGAATCATCAAAAATGAAAGATAATATAGATGAAATTGAAAATGAACCCGCTTATAAACGGAAAAATCTGAAAATAGACCAGCCCGTTCATTCGAAAGATTCCAAAATATCGAAATATTCGCTCGAAGATGATGAAGAAGAAAACACAACAAGATTAAGGCCTAATAATTCGTATTTGCACGATAATGTGGACTAAAAATATATTACTATGAGTTTAATAAATCAAATTGACCAGGACATAAAAAAAGCCATGCTTGCCAAAGAAAAAGACAAGCTTGTTGCACTAAGAGCCATAAAATCGGCTTTGCTGGTGGCAAAGGCCGAAAAAGGCTCGTCGGAAATTTCAGAAGAAGCTAAAACCAAACTATTACAAAAGCTGGTAAAACAACGAAAAGAATCGGCAGAAATATATCAACAACAAGGACGAAACGATTTAGCAGAAAAGGAAATTGACGAAGCCAAAATCATAGAAAAATATTTGCCGGCACAAATGAGCGATGAAGAATTAACGCATTCGATAAAAGTAATTATTGATGAAGTAGGTGCTTCTACTATGGCCGATATGGGAAAAATAATGGGAATAGCCACAAAAAAGCTAGCCGGAAAAGCCGAAGGAAAAGCCATTGCAGACAAAGTGAAATCGATGTTAGGTAAATGAAATTCTATTTGCTGCTTTCGATTTCTAAGATTAAATTTACTCTTTCTTTATCGTCAGGAGGAACTATTATCTTATCATTGGGAAGTTTCTTACGATCAAGAGAGTTTACATACCAATCAAACTGCATGAAAAAATCCTTCAAATCTTCACTTTTAAATTTATAACCTAAACGGGCAAAAAAGGCGTTACGTAATAATCTAAGTTCTTTTTTTGTTAATTTTTCGAGTTCTTCTTTCGATGCATCATACATTAACTCATCTGTAATGAAAGTGCCGGCAAGCGGTTTTTCAGGTCTAGGAAAATTATATAAACGCTCTTTTTCTTCTATTGGTAAGCTTAAATCGACTTTTTTTGGCAAATCGTCAAAAGATTCATAACCCTGATAATGTAAGCCATTGGTGCCGTCTTCAAGCACACCTCTAACTTCTCTGAATTTATGTGGATATTCTTTTGGCAAATTAGTGATATAATGCAACCGGCCTTTTCCTTTCCAGAATGCTGCATCATATTTTGTGGAATAAAAAGATGCTCCAGCTGTAGATGATGTATTTTTTATGGTATATCCGGTATTATAAATATCATTTTCATCTAAACGGGCATAGCTATGGGTTTCTATGTTATAAATAATATTTACACCTTTATGGTTTAGAATAATACTAGCAAATAATAAATTGTGTTCCGGATAAATGTATCCTCTGCTATAGGTTTGCTGGAAAACCATTTCAGCATTATCCCATTCTCCTATTTTAACCCGGTAAAGATTATATTTACTATCATAAGCTACTCTATTGTAATAATCATAAAAATAAAGGTAATCATCTATAATTTTCATGCCAAGCCCTCGTATTGGCAATTGCTTAGGTTTTGGATTGGCTTTGTTTAAATCAACAAACCAAATTTTTTGGGCAATATAATCTCCATCGGTATATTTGGGGTGTTCTGAATCAATATCATCTTTTGTGAAAAATAAATAGTTAGTTGTTGTATCTATACAATAATCAAAAAGTTGGTAAGGTGCTAAAAATACTTTTCCTCCCGAATATTCAAGATAAACTTCGTTCTTGTATGTATAGGGTTTACTGGTAGAACGAATAGCAATAAAAGAAACAATGTGGTAGTGTAAATTAGTTTGTGTAAACTCATTGATAACTGTGTTTAAGGTTTTCCA
>JBKHIH010000067.1:0-21377 GCA_046538755.1 Thiohalospira sp. | reverse complement strand
CAAAGCCCGCTCGGCAACTACCATTAATAAAGTGATACCAATTACCGGTGTAGCTAATATTTGTATCCAGGCGGTGCCATAAAGTGTCCAGGGAAATAAAGGCATCTTAAGCCATTTCATTCCAGGAGCTCTTAACCTGTGCATTGTTACGATAAAATTTATGCCAGTAAGTATGGATGAAAAACCAAGGATGAAAGCACCTATTAATGCCGGCAAAACATTCGATTGTGTTTTAAAACTATAGGGAGCATAAAATGTCCAACCAGTATCGGGAGCTCCATCACCAATGAATTGAGACGAAATAGCAACAGCTGCTCCAATTATATATAACCACCACGAAAGAAGATTTAACCTGGGATAAAACACATCCTTGGCACCAATCATTATAGGTAAAAAGAAATTGCCTAAAATTGCCGGAATTCCAGGAATAACAATTAAAAAAATCATGGTTATACCATGCAATGTAAAAATAGCATTGTAAGCTTTTGCATCCATAATGGTTTTCCCAGGAGCAATAAGCTCAAATTTCATCAGTAAACCAAGAATAGCTCCGATAATAAAAAAAGCCGCAATTGAATAAAGGTAAAGTAAGCCTATTCGTTTGTGATCGGTTGAGAAAATCCAGGCAAAAATCCCTTTATACTTTCCTTGATATTCTAAATAGTTAGGCAGGTTGGAAGTGCTCATATCATTTTGAATTTGATGTTGACAAGTTAATGCTTCCTTTATCTCAATAAAATTAGAAATAAATTCTTTCAAATGATATAAAAGTAAATAAATAATTCATAATAACAACAATTAAGTAAGCAAATACAGGTTTATAGAGATGTTGGTAATGCGCTTATTGTTAAATGTTTAAGTAAAAAGAGTTGTGTAAATACAAGCCTTATTTAATAATTAATCTAAATAAGTTTTACGCATAAAATTGGGAAATAAAATTTTTATTACGAAATTGATGAAAAATTTTGCAATAAAATTAACCATGAAAAGGGAACTAAATTATTACCTCAAGCCAAAATTAATACCATTAATTTTTTGTTTACTTACGTTTAATTATGCTTTTGCTGATAACACTGATACAATACAATCAAAAGATATTGAACTTGGTAAAAGGCTTTTTTACGGATTAATAATTACTGGCGATCATGCTGTAAATTGTGCATCATGCCATAATACAGCCACGATTGATACTTTCAACTGGAATCCATCGGTTGTAGAATTAGCCATATCAACAGAACATATGGATAGTGCAGCATTTGCCAATACATTGCTAAACCCGGTTACCAAGAAAATCTCTGAGGCACATCAAAACATTCAGTTAAATGCAGAACAAATTGTACTTGTTAGAAACTATATAAATTCATTTAAAACGTCGGGATTAACTGAGCCAAAATTATTAGTTACCCGCTTAGCATTATTTATTTTTTCAATTATTATTTTTCTTTTAGCAATTGCTGATTTGGCTTTTACTAAGATTATAAAATTTAAACCCTTGCATGGTGCAGTAATGTTATTGGCATTGTTTTTTATTTTTAAAATTATTTATGAAGATGCTGTAGGATTAGGCCGATCGCAAGGATATGCTCCATTGCAGCCTATCAAGTTTTCTCATAAGGTGCATGCTACAGATAATAAAATTGATTGTTTCTATTGCCATCATTCAGCAGAAGATGCAAAATCAGCAGGAATCCCTTCAACCAATGTATGCCTAAATTGTCATGAACTGGTTCGTGAAGGTACCCATTCAGGTAGATTTGAAATACAAAAGATTTTAACCCTTGCCGAAAATAAGCAGTCAACAGCATGGATTCGCATTCATAAATTGCCTGATCATGTATATTTCAATCATGCCCAACATGTTGGAGTTGGAAAGCTTGATTGTGCCGAATGCCATGGTGATATTAAAAATGAACATCTTGCTAAACAACATGCCGACTTATCAATGGGCTGGTGTTTAGATTGCCACAGGACAAGGAAAGTTAACTTTATTGGGAATGAATATTATGAAACAACTTTTAAGGAGTATCATAAAAAATTTATAAATAGCAGTTTAGATTCGCTTACCATTGCACAAATGGGTGGAGAAAACTGCATGAAATGTCATTATTAACAGTTACATAGATTTAATATTGTACTTATGGGCAAATATTGGAAAAGCTTAGATGGTAATAATATCCAAAACACCGAAAATAAAAAAGAATCGATAATACCTACCAACCGGCGCGATTTTTTAAAAATGTTTGGATTTGGTTTGGCGTCCACTTTTGTGCTTTCGCGTTGCGAAAATGCCACCCATAAAGCCATACCCTATTTAATAAAACCAGAAGAGATTACGCCAAGTAATGCTAACTATTATGCTTCATCTTTTTTTGATGGCGATCGATTTAATAGTATCCTGGTAAAAGTTCTCGATGGGCGGCCCATAAAAATTGAAGGAAATGATGTATCTGTAATTTCTAAAGGAGCTACCGATAGTATTACACAAGCTTCCATATTAAGCCTTTATGATGATACACGATACAGAAAACCCAAAATCGATGGGAAAGACAGCGACTGGGATACTGTGGATCGTGAAATAATTAGCCATTTGAAAAAGATTAAAGATAAGCAAGGGAAAATTGCAATTGTATCATCAGGAATCATTAGCCCTTCAACTCAAAAAGTTATCGAAAACTTTAAGCAAGAATATCCTGCTACAGATCACATTATTTATGATGCTGTTTCTTCTTCGTCATTACTGGATGCAAATCAGGAAACTTTTGGTAAAAGGGTTATCCCAAATTATCGGTTTGATAAAGCAAAAGTTATCGTTGGGGTCAATGCTGATTTTCTTGGAGCTTGGCTGTCGCCTGTTGAATATACAGCACAATATTCAAAAACGCGAAAAGTAAGTGAGAAGAAAAGAGAAATGTCGCGCCATATTCAGATCGAAAGCGGCATGTCGCTTACCGGTAGCAATGCCGATCAGCGGATTATGATTAATCCTTCGGAAGAACAAAATCTGGTAGCCAATCTTTACAATTATCTTGCTGATAAGTTGAATAAACAACAAATAACAGCCTATAAATCTGATATTGATATTTCCTGGCTGGGCAACGAACTTTTACAAAACAAAGGAAAATCATTAATTGTTTGCGGAACAAACAATAAAGAAACGCAAATGCTGGTAAATGCAATTAATCATTTATTAGAAAATTATGGAAATACCATTACATTCAATGAAGTTCTTCGAATCCGCCAGGGTGATGATCTTAAAATGTCTGCTTTTATCGAGCAAATTGATACTTATAGTGCTTTAATCTTTTATAATTGTAATCCGGTTTACGATTATCCTGCATCGGATAAAATTAAAGAGGCTATTCAGAATACAGGGCTAACCATTTCTTTTTCAACCTTGCCCGATGAGACTTCAGAGCAGGTTAAATATGTATGTCCGGCCAATAATTATCTGGAATCTTGGAATGATTTAAATCCGAAAGAAGGTATTTATTCTCTGGTACAGCCATGTATACATCCGATTTTTGACACGCGCCAGGAACAGGACACATTGTTAAAATGGGCAGGAGTCGATAAAAGTTATTATCAATATATTCAAGATGTTTGGAAAGTTGATATTTATCCAAAGATAAGCACGCTGGATGATTTTGAAAGCTTTTGGAAAAAGTCGTTACAACAAGGAGTTTTAGAACAAAAGGTGAATTCAGACGAACCACGGTATAATAATATACTGAACAAGATCAATGTAAATTCTCCAAAATCAGGATTAGAATTACATCTTTACGAAAGTGTAAATATTGGTACAGGAAAGCATGCCAATAATCCCTGGCTTCAGGAATTACCCGACCCTGTTTCGAAAGTTACATGGGATAATTATGCTGCCATTTCGGTTGCATTAGCTGAAAAGGAAAATCTTAAAACCGGTGATATCATTAGAATTAATAGCCAGGTTGAAATTCCTGTATTGGTTCAACCCGGGCAGGCAAAAAATACCATTTCTGTTGCTTTGGGCTATGGCAGGAAAGTGGCAGGTAAATCGGGGAAAGATATTGGTAAAGATGTATATCCATTGGTTAAAACAAATAATTACAGAGATTATTTTTTAACTGATGTTTCTATTGATAAAACCGGTGGATTTAGAGAACTTGCAACTACACAGCTTCACGATTCGATGGAGGGGCGTGACATTGTTCGGGAAACAACGCTAAATAAATATCAAAAAAATCCGGAATCAGGGAATGAGAGACACAAAGAAGTAGAAAAACATCATCAATCATTATATCAAGAGTACATTTATGAAGGCCACCACTGGGCTATGATTGTAGATTTAAATGCTTGCACAGGTTGTAATACTTGCGTTATTGCATGTAGTATTGAAAATAATGTTCCGATTGTAGGTAAAGCAGAAGTTTTAAAAGCTCATGAAATGCACTGGATGAGAATTGACAGATATTACTCCGGTAATCCTGAAAATCCGGATGTGATTCGTCAGCCTGTAATGTGTCAACATTGTGATAGTGCACCTTGCGAAAATGTTTGCCCCGTTGGAGCAACCAATCACAGCTCAGAAGGAATTAACCAAATGGCTTATAACCGTTGTATAGGCACACGATATTGTAATAATAACTGCCCTTATAAAGTTAGGCGCTTTAACTGGCTGGATTATAATAAGTCGGATGCATTAAAGGGAAACCTGCATGACCCGCATAATCTGACGGCTGATTTACCACGGATGGTTTTAAACCCGGATGTTACAATACGTGCCAAAGGGGTAATTGAGAAATGCTCATTTTGTATCCAACGAATCCAGGAAAAGAAATTAAAAGCCAAAAAAGAAAACAGGCCTTTAAAGGATGGAGAAATTAATCCTGCATGTGCCCAAACATGCCCGGCCAATGCAATTGTTTTTGGCGATTTAAACGATAAAAAAAGCAGAGTGTATGAGTTGTATCAACAGCAGCGAAGGTATCACCTGTTAGAGGAATTGCACACATTACCTTCCGTTGGTTATTTAACAAAAGTGCGTAATAAAAGAGAAATTATTTAAAATTTTGATATGTGATTTTTTTAAATACTGGATGGAGTTTTTTTATTTTTAATTTAAAATTTTGATAACGTGTCTGAAATTTCAACCCGTGAAGAATTAATAAAAGGCAACAAAACCTTAAAAAACATTACCGACGATGTTTTTAATCCTATAATTGCAAAGCCGGGCAAACTTTGGTTTTTAGGTTTGCTGCTTGCTTCCGGAGCTGCCGGAATTGGAATTGTTGCCATTGTTTTAACTGTTTGGAAAGGCATTGGCTTATGGGGAGTAAATAAAACCATTGGTTGGGGTTGGGGAATTACCAACTTTGTATGGTGGGTAGGTATTGGCCATGCCGGAACCTTTATTTCTGCAATTTTATTATTGTTTCGTCAAAAGTGGCGAACAAGCATTAACCGGTCGGCCGAAGCAATGACAATATTTGCCGTTATATGTGCCGGATTATTCCCACTTATACATATGGGCCGTTTATTGTTAGGTTTTTTTATTTTACCCTATCCAAATACACGTGATGTGTGGGTAAACTTTAATTCACCATTGCTTTGGGATGTTTTTGCCATTACGACTTATTTTCTGGTATCTTTAATTTTTTGGTATATAGGATTAATTCCTGATTTAGGGACTGTACGCGACAGGATGAAAACAAAATTTAAAAAAGCTCTTTATGGAATTTTAAGTTTTGGATGGACAGGTTCGGCAAAGCATTGGCAACGGTTCGAGGTTGTTAGCTTCACATTGGCAGGGTTAGCAGCACCTTTAGTATTATCTGTTCATACGATTGTAAGTTTTGATTTTGCCACTTCGGTAATTCCTGGCTGGCATACAACCATTTTTCCTCCCTACTTTGTGGCAGGGGCTATCTTTTCAGGTTTTGCCATGGTGTTAACTTTAATGATTATTGCCCGAAAAACTATGAACCTGCAGGATTACATTACCATCAACCATATTGAGCTGATGAATAAAATTATTATCCTTACTGGATCAATTGTGGGTATTGCATACCTAACCGAGTTATTTATGGCATGGTACTCTGGTGTTGAATACGAGATGTTTGCATTTATAAACCGCGCAACAGGCCCTTACTGGTGGGCATACTGGACTATGATGGCATGTAATGTAATTTCGCCTCAGTTATTCTGGTTTAAGAAACTCAGGCGTAGCGTGTGGTTTACATTTTTTATTTCAATTTTAATAAATGTTGGTATGTGGTTCGAAAGGTTTGTGATCATTGTAACTTCGTTGCACAGAGATTATCTGCCTTCGAGCTGGGAAATGTATAAACCATCTATTATTGAAGTATTAATTTTTATTGGAACACTTGGAATATTTTTTACGCTCTTTTTGCTCTTTGTCAGGTTTTTCCCTGTAATTGCAATGGCAGAAGTGAAAACAACGATTAAAAATAAATAATTGATCATAATGAAAGAAATATCAGGATATTACGATAAAGAATCGAGTTTACTGGATGCTGTAAAAACACTCAAAGAACAAAAGATTAAAATAAAAGATGTTTTTTCCCCTTATCCGGTTCATGGCCTCGACCGAGCATTAGGGTTACAGCGGTCGTCATTGCCCCGTACAGCATTTATTGGAGGTGCTATTGGCGCTATTGTAGGATTCATGTTCCAGGTTTGGGTTTTTACCAAAGCATATCCTATAAATATTGGGGGTAAACCACTTTTAGCAGCACCTTCTTTTGTGCCGGTTGCCTTTGAATCTGCAATTTTATTTGCAGCTTTTGCAATTGTTATTGCTTATTTAGTTCGTTCTAATTTGGGATTGGGTGCAAAAAATAAAATTTATAACGAAAGAGCTACTGACGACAGATTTGTAGTTGTTTTAGATACATCAGGAAACGATAAAGACGAAGCAGAAAATATTAAAATACAATTTGAAAAAACAGGGGCAATGGAAGTTAAATACGAAGAATAGAACTTTAACGATTTTAATATGGAAAATCATAACATAACTTTTCGATTTAATAAAAAATTAAAGATTATTGTTTCAACACTTGTAGCAATAGGCTTATTTGCTTTAATTTATGGAATTATATATATGCCGGAAGAAAGAATCTGGCCTGCCCTGCTTTTAAATTCTGTTAATTTTATAAACATTGGGTTGGGAGCTACTTTTTTTATTGCGGTGCATATTATTACACAATCGGGATGGCATATTTCAATACTACGGGTTCCTGAAGCAATTAGCACAACGATTGTTTGGGGTGCCATTTTTATGATATTAATGCTTTGGGGCATGAATCATATTTTTCACTGGACACAAGAAATTCACCACGATCCGGTTATTGCCAAAAAAGAAGCATATTTGAATATTCCTTTTTTTATTATACGGCTATTGGTTTATTTGGGAGGATGGATTTTGCTGACTTTTATTTTACGTCGGTTATCTATAAAGGCAGATTTTAACGATGGTAAAAAGTATTATCAAAAAAGTAAAACTTATGCTGCATTATTTATTGTGTTTTTTGCTATTACCATTGTTACATTTTCCTGGGACTGGTTAATGTCTATCGAAGCGCACTGGTTTAGCACTTTGTTTGGCTGGTATGTTCTTTCAGGTGTAATTGTTAAAAGCTTTGCTGTTATTATTTTATTAGTGGCATTATTAAAAGGGCTTGGATATCTCGAATATGTTACAACAGAAAATATTCATGATTTAGCCAGGTATCTTTTTTCTTTCTCTATTTTTTGGATGTATCTTTGGTTTTCGCAGTTTATGCTCATTTGGTATGCTAACATACCCGAAGAAACCTTTTATTTTATTAAACGGATTGAAAATTATCAATTCCTGTTCTTTTTAAATCTTTTACTGAATTTTCTAATCCCTTTTTTGGTATTAATTGTAAGAAAATTCAGGCGAATTTTGTGGATTGTAGCAGCAATGGCTTTTGTTGTATTAGCAGGCCAATGGGTAGATCTATATTTAATGATATATCCCGGAACTTTGAAAGAAGTACATCAAATTAACTGGTTTGATTTGGCTATTACCCTAGGTTATATGGGAGTATTTTTATGGGTTGCTTTATATTCATTAACCAAAGCCTATTTATTGCCTCAAAATCATCCTTATTTACAAGAAAGTTTCCATTATGAAAATTTATGATATGATCATGAAAAATATTAAATTAATTTATATTATCCTTAGCCTGGTTTTAATTGTAATATCTTGCGATAAAAGAACTACAGAACGCGGGTACAGTTTTATGCCCGATATGGAAGAGTCTCAGGCTTACGATACTTATAGCAATAACCCAAACTTTGCTGATTCGATGACCTTACGAAAACCTGTATCAGGAGCAATCCCCAGAGAAATGATTCCTAATGATTTGCCAAAAACTGACGAAGCCCTTGAAATTGCGGCTAAAACATATCATAATCCATTAAAATATACCAAAGAAAATTTAAATACAGGTAAACTACAATACGAACGTTTTTGCATGCAATGCCATGGCGAAAAAGGCAATGGTAAAGGTTATTTATTTACTAGCGGTAAATATTCTTTCCCTCCCGGAGACTTGGGACAGGAAAAAACCATAAATCGGGCCGATGGAGAAATTTATCATATTATAAATGTTGGAATAAATATTATGGGCGCTCATGAATCTCAAATTTCACAGGAAGACCGTTGGAAAATTGTAATGTATATTAGAAATGACCTCCAAAATTAATCTAAATTTAAAATTTATATTTCCTTTTTTTTTATTTTTAACGGTTGAATATTAATATAAATAATTAACAAACTAACCTAAATCTTAAGTTATGAAACTAAAATTATTATCGGTGCTTATTCTTTTAAGTACTTTTGCTTTCGGGCAAACAGTTAAAGAAACTAATGTGTATCCAACCAATCTTGAGGAAAACATGTATTTTGAAAGTTTTGACCAGGAAAAAAATCTGATCAAAAATATTTATTGCATGATTTTATCGGATGGTGAGAACTCTGAATTTGTTACACCTGCATTTGAAGTTTCGTTATATTTACTTCCCGACGGAAGTAATGATCCCAATGATTTGATTATTGTAAAAAAATATAATATCGACGGGATATATCATTTTGGAAGTTATGATTTAAAAGAAAACCTTATTGATTTAAATACAGTTGAAAATTTAAAACCAGGAGATTACAGGTTGGGGATTTGGGTGAATTCTAATACAGCCTTTGAAGAAAACCCCGACGATAATGCCATGCTTTTTAAAGGGATGATAAATATAAACAAAATAAACTCCCCCGATAAAGATGAAGATGACGACTGGGATGACTGGGATGACGAGGATGAAGATGAGGAATGGGATATTTAGCGAATAAATAGTATGGATTTGATAAAATAATTAGGATTTTAAATACTCGACATAGATTTTTATTGATAAGTACCTGATTATTTTGGCATTAATTTTGTATATTGTGTTTAAATTATTTTTATTCATTAAATCCATCTATTATGAAAAATTACCTGTTACATTTGGCCATGGGTGCTCTTTTTTCACTTCTTTTGTTAAGTTGTGAAGAAGAGAAGGCTCCTGATGCATCCTTTAGTGCAACAGAGGGATCATCCAGCAACAAATCAATTACCATTAATTTCTCTGATAATTCATCAAACAGCCCATCAGCATGGAAATGGACGTTCGAAGGAGGAACACCTTCAACATCAACCGAAAGTAATCCGGAAGTAACCTATTCTTCTTCAGGTACTTTTGATGTAACCCTTGAAGTGAAGAACAATGGTGGGACTGACCAGGTTACTTTGACTGATTATATTAATATTGTAAGATTTAATAATCCTACACATACAGATATTGATATTTCTATCAGCAGTAAAGATAAAACAATCCCTGTTGATGATTATGTATTATTTGCAAGTATTGACAACACTACTGTAAATATTGATGCAGAAACTTATGGGACTACAACTTCAGGAAGCCAGATTGGAGAAAAAATGATCTGGACAGAGCCAACAGATCTATTAGAAAGCACTTCCTGGAATTTGAATGTTAGTGGAGACGTTGTTTTCTTTTATGTAACAAACTCAGGCACCGATAACCTTACCCCTTTCTTTGTTAATTATGGTACGGATGCAGAAACAGAAGATAATATCATCATTGAAAACGACGAAAATACGGTTTCAACAGGCTATTATTATGCATTTGACAATATGGAAGTAAGAGCATATTTTGAGTCAAATCCATCGCAATGGGTATACTGGAATGAGGGAACTCATTTCGATTTGTCATGGGAGTCGAATCAATATAAAAACCTGGGTAATAACCACAAAGGCGTGGAAGAACTTCCGTCTGATAAAAAGAAAGTTGAATTTTCTAATGCAGGGAATCTTTACCAGATAGAAACAAAATAGAATTCTTTTTAACAAAAGAACAAAGGGCTGTCTTTTCATTAAGGCAGCTTTTTTTTATAATATCGATTTTTCAATAATTTTCAAAATAACTTGCACAGCTTTTTCCATTGATTCCAGCGGAATAAACTCATATTTGCCGTGGTAATTATGGCCGCCGGTAAAAAGGTTAGGACAGGGGAGGCCCATATAAGATAGCCTGGCACCATCGGTGCCTCCCCGTATAGGTTTAACATCATGGCTTGTTTTGCATTTTTTACAATATGCATTACAGGCTCTACTTTTTCGCGCATATTGTAATATTGATCTTTTAGTTCAAGCGTAGCCACTTTCTCATTGTATTTCTGATTTGTTAGTGCAACAATATTTTTTATAACTTCTTTTTTATGGTTGAATTTTTGCTGGCCGTGGTCACGAATAATATACTCAATTTCTGCATTTTCTACAGTTCCGTTAAACTTTACGATATGGAAAAAACCTTCGTAATTCTGGGTTAGCTCAGGCCGTTGCTCCAGGGGTAACATAGCATTAATTTCTGTAGCAACAAGAATGGCATTAATCATTCTTCCCCGGGCATAACCCGGATGAATGTTCCGGCCTTGGATTTTTATTTTTGCCGATGCGGCATTAAAGTTTTCATATTCCAGCTCTCCCAATGGCCCTCCATCTAGGGTATAAGCATAGTCGGCACCAAATTTTTGTACATCAAAATGATCTACTCCTTTCCCAATTTCCTCGTCGGGAGTAAAAGCTATTTTTATGGTACCATGTTTTATTTCCGGATTTTTTATTAAATATTCGAATGCAGTCATTATTTCGGCAATACCGGCTTTGTCGTCAGCGCCAAGCAGGGTGTCTCCACTGGCAGTGATTATGGTTTGCCCGATATAATTTTTTAATTCGGGAAAATCTTTTACCGATAAAATGATATCTGACTCTTTGTTGATTATGATATTTTGGCCATCATAATTTTCAAAAACCTGAGGCTTAACATTTTTACCGCTTATATCAGGTGCAGTATCCATGTGTGCAAAAAAACCTATTACAGGAATTTTTTTATCAATATTTGAAGGCAGCGTAGCTGTAACGTATCCATACTTATCCAGTTCCACGTTATCTAAACCAAATGCTTTTAATTCTTTTTCCAGTAACCGGGCTAAATCCCATTGCTTTTGTGTGCTCGGGTAAGTTTTGGAATTTTCGTCAGACTGTGTATCGATTTGAACATATTGTAAAAAGCGGTTTAATAAAGAATTTTTCATGGGTTTTGTTATTTTTGGTAAAGATAATGATTTGGATTAAAATGATAAATTTATAATAGTTCTGAAAATAATTACCAGTTTAATTTTAAGTTTGTTTTTTAATTAAATATCATTTAACAACTTATTTATTACTTTCGTTAACTAAATAAAATAGAAATTTTTATGAAAAAATTATCTTTAACTTTTAGTATTTTTATAATATCTTTTTTTCAACTTAAAGCCCAAACAAGTGCTGTTGAACTTAATCGTTTGTTGAATAATTATTTTGAAATTGTAAGGACAGAACCTTATTCTCCTACGCCTGACAAAGAGCTTTACAATGAAAAAAATGCTGATATTTTAATGGATTTACTTCAAGGTTATTATAATGATACACTACCAAAAATAAGGTCTAAAGCATATTATTTAACTTATAAATCAACTTATCAAAGTCAAAATCAAAATATAAGAAACAGAGGAGTCTTTAATCTTGTACAGGGTTTAAAAGATCAAGAATCTGGCAATGTTGGCAATGTAGCTCTTTGGTTAACAAATTTTAAGTCTGATGATTTTAATAGCCGTTCAAAAGATAGTTTAAAGGCAGTATTGCATTATCAAAAAGTATATTTAGATTTAATTTTAAAATTAGTTGGATTTGTTGGATTAGATGATCAAAAGGATTTTATAAAAAATAATATTGAAAATGAAACTTATAAAACTGCAAAAGTAAAGTGGGCAGCTCACCTTGCTCTTGCACGCATGGGAGTAGAAGATGAAATCAACTTTTGTGTTGACAGGGTAAAACAGTTGCCTGTTAATGATGATGTAGTTTATGAATTAATTCCAGATTTAATTTATACAAGGCAAATGAAAGCATTTGATTATATAATAAAAATTTTGCATAGCGAAAAGAAGGATTGTTATTCAGCCAATCCGGAAAATCCTCAAAAAATTATGTGTGGTTACAGAATTATGGAATTTTTAGCTTTGGTAATTAAAGATTACCCTCTGGAAACTGATGAGACAGGTGATTTAATTGTAGATGACTATAAAGAAGCACTAAAAACCGTTAGAGAATGGTTTATAGAAAAAAACGGCCAGTTTGAATTGATTAAAAATTCTTTTTGATAATTCTGAAATTTATAATCATTTTAAATAAGGTGTATAAACGTTATTTAAAAGATTTAGAGTTATTAGTTGCTTTACTCTCAATCGTTTGTTTGATAAGTGTTTTTTATGGTTTTTTTGTTGATTTATATTGTCTGAATGCCAATAATATAGCAAATTCTTCTTGTATAAAAAAATGTTATATAACATGCGCCTCTCTATTTGAAATTATATCATAATAGCTACTTTCGTTTAAATTATATGAAGTAGGAATAAAATTTATAGCATAATTATACTCTAAGATTTATTAATTAATGAAGCAAGTACTATTACCGATAGCACTTGGATGGTGTTTTATAACTTTTTTACCGGCATCATTAGTTGCTAATACCAATAATTCCAATAAAACAGAATCGGAGAACTCTGTTAATGATGATGTTGAAGCATCCAATTCCCCAGAATATTTTATTAACCAAAAGCGTAATTTTAATTTTTCTTCTATTGATGATGATTCAAACACGTTTTCAACCCGGGATAATTCTGCATCAGAATTAGAGTTTAATGAAGAAACCGATACCGATTCGGCCATTTTTTACATCCAAAAAGCAAATGAACTGTTAACACTTGTTGAAGATGAAAACCGGTTGATAGATAAGCTAGATTCTGCTGCCCTTATCACTTTACCCGTTGGTATAAAAAAAACCATTGGAGGGTTAGATTACACGATTTTAATAGATGAAGTTAATTTTAGGCCAGAAGGAGCTTTCTTTAATGCCCTTATGTCCTTTAAACCTCCACAAGGTGAAGCTTTAATTTTTAAAGGAAGAGATATTCCATTTTCATTTAGTGGCGGGCTTCAGGGAGATGCATTTTTAGAATTAGTATCAGATATTAGTTTAAATTATGGTGATGGTATTGATTTAAAGATTAAAGGAAAAGGCAAGACCTTTGCTGTGTGGGATTGTCATGGCTTTAAAAAGATGAAAGTTAGTGCAGATATTTCCTTTTCAGAAGATTTAATCGTCCCTGAAAATGAAAATGGAGAAGTTATAGAAGGACAAAGAGTTTATACCAGTTTTACAGCCGAGATGTCTGACTGGAACGATTTGATTGTAAGTATAGACCTTCCTGCATTTCAAGTTAAGGGTGTTGATGGAGTCGGTTTTTCCATAGAAAATGCTGTTTTTGATTTTAGTGACCGTAACAATTTCTCTTCCATGAAATTTCCATCAGGGTATACATCAACATATTTTGTTGAAGGGAATAGAAATTTGTGGAGAGGAATATATATAGGTTCAGCTAAAGTTCGTTTGCCTAAAGAAATAAACAGCAGCGATGGTAAACGTACATCATTTTTGGCTTATGAGCTTTTAATCGACGATCAGGGTTTTTCTGGAAAGATAATCGCAGAACATATTTTATCCCTTGAAAAGGGGAGAATGGGAAAATGGGCTTTTTCGCTCGACAAAATTGGAGTAGAACTAAGTGCTAATCAATTAACCAAGGCAGGGTTTGAAGGGCTCGTTCAGGTTCCTGTATTAGATGAAGAAAATCCATTGCAATATACTGCTCTTATCGATGTGGGTGGCGAATACTCGTTTACTATATCCACTACCGAAAAAGTAAAGTTAAGTGCTTGGTCAGCCGATGTTAATCTTGCTCCCACATCTTATATCGAAGTGGATGTAGTAGATAGCGAATTTCAACCACGAGCTGTTTTAAACGGAAATGCCAATATCAAAATTGCTGATGATGATGTTGAGCTTGCTGATTTAGCTTTTGAGACTTTAGAAATAAAATCAACCAAGCCTTATATAAGTGTTGGAAACTTTTCTTTCGGGTCAGAAGCTGTTCAACAAACAACAGCAGGGTTTCCTGTTAGTATTGAAAATATAGCTTTTAAAGAAGTATCAGATACTAAAGCAGGATTGAATTTTGATATTATCCTCAATTTAGTGGGTGAAGGTGATGGTGGATTTGGCGCCGAGTGCGGATTGATGATTGTTGGCGAAATGGGAAATGACAGTGGGATCCAATCATGGAAATACAGTTACCTTGAATTAACAAAAATTGCTGTTGATATTGATGGTGGAGCTTATAAAGTATCTGGCAGCCTTACTTTCTTTAAAAATGACCAATATTACGGAAATGGATTTAACGGGCAGGCAAGCATCGAAATTATTGATCTTGTAAAAATTGAAGGAACGGCTATTTTTGGAAAAGTTGATGGTTTTCGCTATTGGTATGCTGATGCAATGGCCACATTTAAAAAAGGGATTCCATTAGGTGCAGTTGCCCTGAATAAATTTGGGGGTGGCGTATTTCATCATATGCGACAACTTGATATTGGCGAAGAGTTTGGAAGTACATTGGGAACAAGTGTTTCAGGAGTTGTATACAGGCCGGACAGAGAAGTTCTTATTGGAATTAAAGCTTCCGTTGGGCTTATTTTGAATAGTGCAGAAACAGTATTTAATGGCGACGCTACACTCGAAGTTACCTTTAATCATGGTGGAGGATTAAGAACTATTGATTTTCAAGGCAATGCAAACTTTATTACTTCTTCATTACCAGGCCCTGCTGCCCAATTGTCTGCGCTTCGAGATCAAATTGATGGTATGACAAAAGGGGAAAACCCGAAAAGAAGTTCTTCTTCTGCTTTATCAGCTCAAATAAGTATTAATATGAACTTCCCTGAAAAAACATTACATGCAAATATGAAAGTTTATGTAAATGTTGCAGATGTAATTCGGGGAGTTGGGCCGGGTGATTTGGCAGGAGAATCTGTTATGCATTTTTCTCCTGGAGAATGGTATATACACGTCGGCTCACCGGATAATCCGGTAGGGCTTGAAGTGATAGGTATTCTGCAATTGCAAAGTTACTTTATGGTAGGAGATTATATTCCGGGTAGCCCTCCACCGCCAGATGAAGTATCAAGAATACTGGGAGATATTGACCTCGATTATATGGAAGAAGAAAATCAATTGTCTTCAGGCCGTGGAATTGCTTTTGGAGCAAGAATAACCATGGATACAGGTGATCTGGAGTTTTTAATATTTTATGCTCGATTTGCTGCCGGAATTGGATTTGACTTAATGATGAAGGATTATGGTGATATACGTTGTGCAGGACGAAGCGGGGAGATTGGCGTAAACGGATGGTATGCAAACGGCCAGTCGTTTGCCTATTTCTCAGGAAAAATAGGAATAAATGTGAAAATTTTTGGAAAAAGTAAAAAATACGAAATTATTGATTTGGGAATGGCTGCTGTGCTTCAGGCAAAATTACCAAATCCGCTGTGGATGAGAGGAATCGTTGGTGGCTATTATAGTATTTTGGGTGGTTTGATTAAAGGCGATTGCAAGTTTGAAGTGATTATTGGCGAAGAATGCGATTTTGTTGGAGAAGGAAGTGTGCTCGAAGGTATTGAAGTAATTGCTGATATCGCACCTGCCGACGGAAAAGATGAAGTAGATGTTTTTAACTCACCACAGGCTGTTTTTAATATGGAAATAAATAAAATTTTCGAAATGGTTGACCTGGATGGTAAACGGAAAGCCTTTAGAATAAAACTCGATCATTTTGATATTTATAATGGAAATCAAAAGCTGGAAACTAATTATAAATGGAATGCCGACCATACAGTAGTTGCTTTAAAACCTGATGATATTTTGCCAGGAAATTCAAATATTAAGGTAGTTGCTCAAATAAGTTTCGAAGAGCGTGACCGGAGTATCTGGAAACCGGTTAAAGTAGATGGGGTTGTAATTACAGAATCAAGGGAGATTAACTTTACAACAGGCGAAGCCCCGGATTATATTCCTGTTAGTAATGTAGACTATTGTTATCCAATCCTTAATCATTATAATTTTTATTATGATGAATACTCCAAAGGTTACATACAATTGATCCAGGGACAGGATTACCTGTTCGAAAACAATCCGGGCTTTATTACAAAAGGCAGGTATACTTCTCATAACGGAAATGAATACTTGTTCGATATTCATTATAACTCAACAGCCAACGAAATTGAATATAATATTCCTGACGGACTTGTGGGTGAAACAATATATAGCCTTGATTTAATTACTATCCCCGAAAGTGAAGATGAAGTGGATAAAAACATAACAACCAGCAGAAAGATTGTTGCTCTGGGTGAAGAAAATAAAGAACAGGACATTTCTGTTACTACACGTGCTGCCGAAGGCGAAATTAAAAGTTCCAACGAAAAAGTGATATTCACGTCTCATTTCCGGACAAGCAAATATGCCACATTAGGTAAAAAACTGGATGATATGTTTATTTCAACCGGATTTAGGCGAAATCTCCATTCCGATATTCATGAATTGGGCGTTACAATTTCAGGCCCCGAATTATTCGAAAAGTATGAAACGTACTGGACAACGGAAATTACTCCTTTAATTCAGTTCGAGGCTGTACTTACCGATAATTATTATCAAAACAAAATAAGGAACCTGATTTACAATCCTTATAATTCACAATCCACTTTACAAGTTGAATGGAGAGATCCAAATTTCGATATTGGATTCCCGCCTGTAAAAGCTTTGTATATAAGACAAATGCCATTTAACAAAACATTAACCCAAAACGAAATAAACGGCGGGTATTTTTTAGGTACGGCAACCGAAGGCGCTTTTGTATATAACCTGATATGGTTCTATGCAAATGATTTTATTGAATTGCAGCAACAAGCAAGTTATCAATTAAACCAGGGAAATAATAATAACTGGTATCAAACTTTAATGGAAACATCTTTCCCGATTGTTTATAGTGGGAATTATCCGTTTAAGGTTAAATATGTTTTGCCGGGTAAAAATATTGTTACGAGTGAGCATCAAATCACCATTTCGAATAATTTATAATAAATAAAATGAGTGTAATTAATGGACAAAATTAAAATAACATATTTAATAGCTATATTATTATTGATAGTTACGGATGTAGTTGCCCAGGAAGAAGCAAAAATCCGTGCTATTGCCAGACCTTACCCAGATTCCATATCAATACGATGGGCACCCGATAATGCTGTGGCATGGCATTTTTTAAACGAATATGGATACAGAGTTTTACGGTATACCATGATGCGCGCTGGGAAAGTGCTTGAAGAACCAGATTCAATTGCTTTGTCAAATGAGTTGTTTAAACCCAAGCCTTTAAGCAAATGGGAACCTTATTCCGAAACCAGTGATTATGTTGCCATTGCTGCACAGGCAATTTATGGCGAGTCGTTTGAAGTAACACATGGCATTACCGGCTCCGATATCGCTCAGGTAATTAATAAATCCCGCGAGCTGGAATCAAAGTTCTCATTCGCTTTGCTTGCTGCAGATTTTTCGACAACAACAGCAAGACTTTCAGGGTTGATGTTTACCGATAAAAACATTAAGAAAAATGAAAAATACCTGTACATTATTCTTGCTATGGTTCCCGAAGAAAAAATGGTCATTGATACCGGCTATGTTTATGTGGGTGTGGATGATTATAAACCCTTGCCACAACCACTGGATGTCCGCGGCGATTTTAGCGATCAATCGGCGCTAATTAGCTGGAACCACCAACTTTTTCAGAACATTTTCATTGCTTATCGGGTGGAGCGGTCTGATGATGGCGGAAAATCATTCCATCCAATATCTGATAAACCAATGATAAATACAACCAAAGGAGTGTACGAAACACCTGAACGCATGTTTTTTATCGACTCGCTGCCTCAAAACGATAAAGAATATTTTTACCGGGTTTGTGGGATTACTTCTTTTGGCGAAGTTTCTCCCCCGTCCGATACAATTTCCGGAATTGCTTATCAGCGGCTTCCTGTAAACCCTTCTATTAGCAACGCACAGGTTTTTGATAATAAATATGTTACTATTGAATGGGAATTCCCCGATTCGTTAAATTCGTATATAGCAGGATTCGAAATGCTTAGAGCTGTTGATGATAAAGGGCCATACGATACCATTAACCAGGAAATTATTCCTGCAACAGATCGTAAATATGCCGATCAGCCTCCTTATTCATATAATTATTATAAAATTGTAGCTAAAGATAATTATGGACATTATTACCAGTCATATCCCAATATGATTCAAATTATAGACAGTATTCCGCCAGCAAAACCGGTTGGGATTGGAGGAATTGTGGATACAACAGGAATTGTGCAGTTAACATGGAATCATAATACCGAAAGAGATTTGCTGGGTTATCGTGTTTACAGATCGAATTTTAAAAAATCAGAGTTTAGCCAGGTTACGGTTGAACCGGTTATCGATTCGCTGTTTGTTGATACTATAAATATCAAAACTTTAACACGGAAAATGTATTATAAAATTCAGGCGATAGATCATCATTATAATCCAAGTGAGTTCTCAGATATTTTTGAATTAACCCGGCCCGATAAAATCCCTCCTGTTTCTCCGGTTTTTAGAGCATACGAAACCAATGAACAAGGAATTGCCCTGGATTGGTTTAACAGTTCAAGTATAGATGTAGCTAAGCATGTACTGTACCGAAAATCGGAAAAGGAACAAAGCTGGAAAGTGATTGGTATTTTTCATCCGCAGGATTCGGTTCAATCTTTTACCGATACAGCAACGGTTGAAGGGAAAATGTATGAGTATACCATTCTGGCCGTTGACGAAGCAGGGTTGGAATCGAAACCGGCAAAACCGTTAAAAATTAAACAATTTGAGAATAAGAATAAGCCGGCAGTTTCAAAAATATCTTACGATATCGACCGGACAGAGAAATATATCAGGCTAAAATGGAAATATGATCAACCCGGCGTTAAAAAGTTTTTAGTTTACCGCGGGAATTCGGTTGAAGATCTGGCACTTTTTGCATCATCCGGGCAGTATGAATTTACAGATACAAAATTGGCTATTAACAATACATATTACTACGTAATTAAAGCCGTATTTGTAAACGGGTTGGAATCAAGAATGAGTAATGTAATAGAAATAAAATATTGATGGTAAGATAAAAAGTAAATAGATATGAGAAATAAAGCAAAGCCAGTTCCAAAGCTCGGCGAAATCTCCAGACTTCATCGTACATTTAAAGTAGTCTTAGGCTATAAACAATAAAGTAAAAAAAATGGATTTAGAGAAAAATGGAAATATAGTGTTTAAAACAGGCACGGACAATCTACCTGTCGGGATGCAAGCATATCCGAGGCAGAGGGTATTATTTAGCAAAATATTACAATATAATATTAAAGCTAATTAAAAAATAGTTACAATGAAAACAATATTAAAGTTATTTACTCTATCATTTATTTTTTTAGTAATAATAAGTATACAAACTTTTTCACAAGCGAATCTTATTATAGAGTATGAGTCTTTAGATGTTTGCCCTGATCAAATTTATAATTATTCATATTCTTTAGATGATTATATTGATACATGTTATTCTTTATTACAAACAAGAACATGGACGGCAAATGGAGGAACGCTTTTAACTAATAGTGACGATAGTACAGCTGAAGTTATATGGAATGAAAATGCTAGTTATATACAATTGCATCTAGGATTTCCAATGACTTGTGGTCAACATCAATTTACAACAACAGAGAGTATTACTGTTAAAAGTATTTTATCCGGCACTTTATCAACATTGTCAGTTAAAGATACTTCAGGAGAAACACCCCCAAGCATGTCTATGTGTGAGGATGAGACCTATTGGTTAGAAACTAATGCTATTACTGAAGAGGTTGCTTCCAGTGCTTCAAGCCTCAAATATCGCTGGTATTATAAAAATGGTGGCGGCTGGCATAAGTTTAACGAAACATCCGGTACAACTACAACAATTCAATTAGATAACTTAGGCTTAAACCCGGCTTATGAAATATATTTTAAAGTTGCCGCCTGGTCTGTTTGTGGAAGTAATAAAGAAGAATCGGGAGTAATATCTAAAGATTTAAAATATTGTTTCAAAGATTATGATATAGACCCTAACATAATCGACCCCACTTGTTATGATTCTACCAATGCCACAGTAACCATTAATAATATTCCTAACCCTGATAATTGTTCAACCTATGAAATATTTCAAGATACATTTTCTGATATTGATTCCATTGACTTAACAATTTCCAGGTTTGTTGAAGCTGTAAAAAATGATACAGGTTATGTGTGTGGGGAAAATGCTGCTTCAGATTCAACACCGGATTCAATTGAAGGTTATGGAAGTTATTGCCCTTCGGGATATACAGTTAATTATACTTTTAAATATGATAGTAGTTCACATACACCTCCAAGGGATTCTATCAGGCTTGTATCCCAGACAGAAGGTCATGATGATATAGTAGGCTTTGGAAAAGGTTTATATGAAATACAAATTGAAAATCCATTGTTTTCACCTCATACATTTTATGCAGAAGTTAATCACCCACCTGAACTTTTATTTGGTGATATTGAAGTAAATACATACTCCTATAATTCCGAACCTGAATATAATATATCACAGGTAAATGGGACAGATACCATAAAACTTACGATTAGTGGAGGTACCCCGGGCTATCATTACGAATTGTTAGATACTAATTATAATTTTTTAAGTGAGGGGATTGTTGATAGTCTTAATAGCGAATATTTTATTACCG
>JBKHIH010000066.1:0-21395 GCA_046538755.1 Thiohalospira sp. | reverse complement strand
AAGTACAGATTTTAATCTATATTTCTGTCCGATGATTTAAGGGGCTAATACAATAATCTTCAAAGTATTCTATTGCAATATATTTGCTTGTTTTAATTGATTTGACTTTCCCTTTTAACCCTTTTTTATCTAGATCATTGTTCTGACATAATTCAATATAATTATTGTTATCTCCTTGATTACAACCAACAAATAGCATCAGTAAAAAAACTAACTTTCTCATATCATATAAATATTTAACTTAAGAAAATTTTAAAATTCAAATTTTAAACTAATATAAGCAAAAAAACCTACGTTTTAGAAAAAATGGAATCTATAATTACTTTATAATTTTAAATTTTTAATGGTTCAATCTTTTGATTTAAATACTTTTATTCCTTTTTTTGTTTTTATTTTTAACAAATCTTCCATATAGATTATATCCAGCTTGCAACATGCTTTCACTCTACATTTGAGTGTTATGGCGGTCTTACCAATCTTAGTATCTTCGGATTTAAATTTAAAATTCTTACAACAAAAGCTCTGTATCTATTAAACGATAGGCTAAAGCAAGACAGTAAAGTCTTTACTCTTTTTAGGATTATTTTCTAGCAAAGTTAGTTCATCCTGCCCACCAAAACCACATCCCGATAATCCTGCTTGTCATTGAATTTCCGGAATGAGCCTTTTTTTATCCTTAAGGACATTTATTTTTACGCACAGTCAGCACTGTTTCCAAGTAAAAATAAAAGACCTTTATCTCACACCATTTAAATCTTATTTCTAACTAACCGGTAAAGTAAAGCTATGAAAAGGGTTTAATGAATAATTCGTTACAAAGTTAGAGAAAACCTTTTGAAATGAGCCCACAAGCCAACTTCACAGGCTACAAATAAATTCGGCATAAAGCCGCTTACGCTATTTATACGAATTTATCTTGCTCTAATTCAAAACGATTTTCAGTGATGGTTCCGAATTATTAATTAAAACACCGGAGCCAGGTGGATAAAGTCGCGCACCACTGTTATGAATAAATCAGTTAAAAATCGTGATGAAAATTTTGGTATTTATCTCTACATTCTCGAGCTACAAAACGGGAAATATTATGTGGGAATAACTAATAATCCAAATGTAAGATTTAACAACCACAGAAATGGTGAAACAACTTATTTTGTAAAACAAAATCTACCAATTATAACAATTCAAAAAACATTGCTTAAAACCACCAATAGAAAAGAAGCTGAAAAGATAGAAACTAAAAAAGCTTTGCAGTTAATGAAAAAACATGGTATAGAAAATGTAACCGGTGGATTCTTAGCCGGGGATTATCACGATAAAATCATAGCACTAAAAATGCTGTTCAATGCAAATATTGACTAATATTAATTTCAATCCTCCCATCAAATCTAAGCCCGATTTAAGAACCCGTCAAGACCAAGGCGAGTTTCTGCCGCAGGCGCAACACAGAACAGTCTTGACTGAACCTTAAAACGAGCTTTTTTGGTTGCTTAACGGATTGAATTAAGGATGGTTTTATTGTTATAATAAAAAATTGGACAGAAAATAAAGGTCAATCTTTAAAAGGGTCTTTTTCATAACCGATTCAATTTTAAGGTTATAATCGCCATGTAAATTTACTAAATTTTTAAACAACACATAATTTTAGTAACTTCACGATAAATAAAAAGAAGTCATGAAAAAGAAAAAAGATATAGTACACAAAGATTTATTGATTCGAACATTAGAATATTGTTATCCAATGGATAAATTTTCAATGAAGGAAGTTGGAAATGGATTAGGATTAATTGGTGAAGAAATTGACCATTTAAGGAAGTTTGAACATAAAGAAAGGGGGGCGACTCAATTGTTTGAAAAAAGTGGTCAAAATAAAGATGAAAATGGACAAACATATTTTCTTTACCGGTTAACACCTGTTGCAATTTTTAACTATCTTGAATACGTTGAGCTGGTTCATGCAAAAAGGAATGCCCGACAGTCAGTTAAAATTGCCATTATTGCCATTATTATTTCAACTTTAGCAATAATAATTCCTATAATTAGAGATATTATTGAAATGTACACAATTACGAGTTAATTAATGGCACTAATATATTTTTGCTTTTAGTATTTTTTCGAGAACATTACCGAAAAATGGTAATGTTCTCGAAATTTTACTAATAACTTTGAAATGATGAAAGAATTTAGTATTTTTTCGAGATAATTACCGAAAAATGGTAATGTTCTCGAAATTTTACTAAGATGACTGTAGCCGAAATTATAGATGAATTATTGAGCCATGAAGAATATTCTTTTTCTTGGAATGAAATTATACAAAAGTCAACAAAACCAGAAATAGCATTAAAAAGAGAGCTTTCCAGGCTTGTTGAAAAGGGAATGGTGATAAATCTTAGAAAGGCATTTTATTTAATAATTCCACCAAGGTATAAGAATTTTGGCATACTACCGATTGAATTATATATAGATAAGTTGTTTAAATATCTTCAAAAGGATTATTATTTAGCACTTTATTCAGCTGCAAAATTTCATGGTGCAGGGCACCAGCAAATACAGAAGAATTATGTAATAACAGAATTGCCACCTGTATTAAAAATTAAAAGGAATGAAATTATTATTGATTTCTTTCATATTTCAAATTGGCCAAATAAGAATATTATCAAAAAGAAATCAGATGCAGGATATTTTAATATATCATCTCCAGCATTAACCATGGTTGACATTGTTCACCATCATAGAAAATTAGGGGGATTGAATAGAACCTTTACTGTGTTGGAAGAACTAATTGAAGAATTAACAGTGAGTGATATCAAAGAACTACTATCATGGTACCCTTTTAAAAGTACTATACAACGAACAGGATATTTATTAGAAGAATTATCAGCAGATCAATCTTTGATAAATATTTTCTATAAATTTTTAAAGAAAAGTAATTTTTATCAAATACCCTTGAGCCCACAAAAAGAATCATCTGGAATAATAAATAGTAAATGGAAAATTAATGAGAATGTTGAACTATCAAGCGATTTAACATGATACCAAAACCTTATATTGCACAATGGAAGGAGCATGCACCATGGAAGGAATTTGCTCAAATAGAACAAGATTTAATAATAAGTAGAGCATTAGTTTCTTTGTTTAAGGATGAATTTTTAAGAGAAAAACTTGCATTTCGTGGTGGAACAGCATTACATAAATTATACTTAAATCCTGCTCCAAGATACTCAGAAGATATTGATTTAGTTCAAATTAAGGAGGGTGCTATTGGTGATATAATAGATAAAATTGATGAAATCCTTGATTTTTTCGAAATAAAAAAGAAGGTCAAACAAACTGAAAGAAGTAATACTATTATTTATCGTTTTAATTCTGAATATGAAGAAAGACCATTAAAATTAAAGATTGAGATAAATTGTAGAGAACATTTTAATATTTTAAAATTGAAAGAGATTGATTATCAAGTTAATAATAAGTGGTTTTCTGGTAAGGCTAAAGTTGTTACATATGATATAAATGAACTTTTAGGATCAAAGCTAAGGGCTCTTTACCAGAGAAAAAAAGGGAGAGATTTATTTGATTTATTTTATGCAAGTCAAAATATAACACTTAATAATGATCAATTAATTAAATGTTACAACGAGTATATTAAAGTGGTAGTTGACACTCCTCCAACAAAGAGATTATTTTTACAAAATATTGAAGAAAAGGAAACTGACACTTTGTTTTTAGGGGATATAGAAGGATTACTTAGACCTCAAATTGAATATAATCCAAAAGACGCATTTAAATGGATTAAGGCAGAATTAATTGAGAAAATGAAATAATATTATGAATTTAAACCTTGTTAAACCCCGAAAAGCTCTAAACAAAGCTTTTCTTAAAGTAAAACCGAACAGAAGCGAAATTGAGAATTTTAAAGCGAATTTGATTCAGCTTTTAGATACCATTAATGAAAGCGAATCAGAAGAGTTTCATAAAAATTTGGTTTCTCAATTTTTAAAAGATACTTACTACAAAGACAATCATTATATCAATACCAAGGGAAGAAACGACCTGGTTGTTCATAATGGCAAGGATGCAAAAAGCACAGTTGGTGTAATTATCGAAGCAAAAAAGCCGACTAATAAAACAGAAATGCTTCGAAAAGATAAGATCAATACCAAAGCATTACAGGAATTGGTATTGTATTACCTGCGAGAACGAATTACACAGAAGAATCTTGAAATTAAGTACGTTGTAGCAACCAATATTTACGAGTGGTTTATTTTCGATGCAAGTATTTTCGAAAGAGAGTTTGCTCAAAATAAAGGATTAGTTAAGCAGTTTCAGGATTTCGAAGAAGAGAGACTATCCGGTACAAAAACCGATTTCTTTTATAAAGAGATTGCCGAACCAGCCATTGAAAATATTAAAGGCGAGATAGAATTTACATGGTTTGATATCCGCAAATACGAAAAACCATTACGTAACAATGATAAAAAAGATGATAACAAACTTATTGCATTATACAAATTGTTATCACCCGAGCATCTGCTAAAACTCCCATTTACCAATGACAGCAATACACTTGATAAATCGTTCTATAACGAATTATTACATATTATTGGTTTAAAGGAAACCAAAGAAGGAAGCAAAAAATTGATTGGCCGAAAACCGGAAGGCGAAAGAGACCCGGGATCATTCATTGAAAATACCATCACAATTCTGAAATACGAAGATTGCCTGAGCCAGATTAAAGCTTCGAATTATGGCGACACCAAAGAAGAACAGTTGTACAATGTGGCTTTGGAACTGGTGATTACCTGGATTAACCGGATCCTGTTTTTAAAACTGCTCGAAGGGCAGTTGGTAAAATATCACAGGGGTGACAGCTCATTTAAATTCTTAAATTTTGAACGGATACCTAATTACGATAAGCTAAACAAACTTTTTTTCCAGGTGCTGGCCATAAAAGAGCAGGAAAGAAATGAGCTGGTAAAAAAAGAATTTGAAAAAGTGCCCTATCTGAACAGCTCATTATTCGAACCCAACGAACTTGAACATAAAACGGTTCGCATTAGTAATCTGGAAGACGAATATACACTTCCTTTATTAAACACAACCGTACTGCGCGATAAAACCGGCAAACGCCAAAAAGGCGAAAAAGTAACTATCGAATACCTTTTCCGGTTTTTAGATGCCTACGATTTTGCCGGAGAAGGCGCCGAAGATATCCAGGAAGATAATAAAACATTGATTAATGCATCGGTTTTAGGGTTGATCTTCGAAAAAATTAACGGTTATAAAGATGGTTCATTCTTTACACCCGGTTTTATAACCATGTACATGGCTCGTGAAACTATTCGCAGAGCTGTGGTACAAAAATTTAACGAAGAAAAACGCTGGAATTGCAAAGATTTTAACGAGCTGTACGATAAAATTGACAATAAAAAAGAAGCGAATGAGATTATAAATGGTTTAAAAATTTGTGATCCTGCGGTTGGTTCAGGGCACTTTTTAGTTTCTGCTTTAAATGAAATTATTGCCATAAAAAGTGAGCTAAAAGTATTGTTGGACAGAGAAGGCAAAACATTGCGCGACTACCGTGTGGAAGTACAAAACGATGAGCTGATTATTACCGATGAAGACGGCCGTTTTCTTGAGTATAACCCTAACAGCCACGAAAGCCAGCGGATACAGGAAACCCTTTTCCACGAAAAACAAACCATTATCGAAAATTGCCTGTTTGGCGTGGATATTAACCCAAATTCTGTAAAAATTTGCCGCTTGCGGTTATGGATTGAGCTGTTAAAAAATGCTTATTACAGGCAGGGAACCGAAGAACTGGAAACCCTGCCCAATATCGACATTAACATTAAAGCGGGCAATTCGCTCATTAGCCGCTACCCGTTAGATGCCGATATTAAAAAAGCACTGAAAAAGAGTAAATGGACTATTGATAGCTACCGTTTGGCAGTGATGACCTACCGCAATGCCAAAAGCAGGGAAGAAAAACGGGCCATGCAAAAACTGATAGACCAAATTAAAAACGATTTTGAAAGCGAAATTGCTGCCAATGATAAACGGGTGATACGATTGAATAAACTTAAAGGTGAGTTATATGCTTTAACCACTCAAACCCAGCTATTTGACCAAACCAAAAAAGAAAAAGCCGAGTGGAATAAAAAAGTGAATAAGTTAACGGAAACGATCAATAAACTCGAAACCGAATTAGAAGAAATAAAAAACAATAAAATTTATGAAAATGCTTTTGAATGGCGGTTTGAGTTTCCGGAAGTATTAAATGATGATGGTGATTATATTGGGTTTGACATAGTGATTGGAAATCCTCCGTATGGTGTTTCTTTTGAAAAAGAAGGCTTCCTTACTTCTGAAAGTTATTTACTTTTTTATTGTTTAGGAATAGAAATTATAAAATTTCATGGCTTTTTAACCTTTATTACACCAGAAAGTTGGACAATAAATAATAATTCTGCATTCTTAAGACAAAGGTTTGTAGATAATGGAATGATTTATATAATTAGAGATGTTTATAAAGTTTTTCAAGATGCACCAGATGTTTGGTGTAACATTCCTTTTTTTATGAAAACAGTTAAAAAAGGAATTACAGAAATAAGAAGGGACTTTCCTTATGATCAGGATTTTTTTCAATTTAAAACAAACTGGGAACGATTTAAGAAGTTAGGAAACAAAAGATGGTTTGTAAATATTAATGATAGTTTTAAGGAAATATTTAATAAGATTGATAAGCTAAAACCAATTAAAGAATTCTGTAATATTAATAGAGGATTTAGTCCTACCCCAAACGCTAAAAACTTAACTAAGGTTCCAACTGATAGGCAGGTTATTGGTGGAGAAGATTTTGGTAGATACATAAAAAAAATCAAGAATAAATATTTAGTAGATAGTTATAAAAAAAGTGCAGAATCAATTAATGAAGTTTTGTCTAAACCTTTTATTGCAATTCAAAGAATTAGAACAAATAGTCTTGATTTTGAAAGTAGATGGTTGATTTGTAATTTATTTGAAAAAGGATATGTTCCTATTGATTCTATTAGTTATTTAACTTGTGAGAGTGAAGATGATTTGAAATATATATTAGGCATATTAAATTCCAAATTATTAAATAAGTATTATAAATTTCATTATACTGATAAAAATGTAAAACCGATTTATTTATTAGAGATTGGTTTTAAAATCGATAGAGAGATTAAAAAGAAGATTCAAAGTTTAGTAGATGAAATTATTACCTTAAAAGATTATGATAATGGTGCTGATACAACAGAACTTGAGAAAGAAATTGACCAATTAGTTTACCAACTTTACGGCTTAACCGAAGAAGAAATTGAGATCGTTGAGAATAGTTAAAATAATTGGGTTGGAGATTGTTGGGTTTATAATGTGTGCAAAAATTATAATTAATGATTTACCTTCTTCCGGCAGATAGGTTAAAATTACCGGCTGGGAGCCGGTGATCCATATAAATCCATAGAGCTGCAGAAAAGGCCAGGAATATAATTATAAACAACCTGCATTTTTACCGCCTGCTTTAGCTGGCGGTTTAAAAGCTGAATAAATTAATGGCTTTAGCCGGTTATAATAAACTACTCCTGTTGTTTATACTCTGCTACTTCGATTGCAATCCCTTTTTCTGTACAAATTTCTTGTACCGTATTTTTTACCTGTTTTAGTTTTTCATAAGGTACCCAGCCAATTTTGAGCACTTTTTTGCGGCCCGATTTTTTAAAAAAGGTAATAGAGGTAAATCCTAATTTTATTTTATCGAGTGTTTCCCAAATGATTTTTTCGGGCACTTTCTTTAAAAATCCGAACTGGTATTCTAAAGCAAAATCATCGCAATGGATATACATTTTAGCTTTATATCCAACAATCCCAAAATAGATAAACAGTAAAAAATAGAAAAATAAACCCACAAAAAACCATTCGTTAGGGTTGTCTTTTCTGTATAAAAGCCAGGATACTATGGCTGAAGAAACTAAAAAAATTAATGCAAGAATAAAAACCAGGCGTTTGTATCGCCGGCCTTTGTCTGCCATTTGGTTTAGATTAATTGTACAAGGTTTCATGATGATAAAGTTGATGTTTATTCAAAGGTATTTATTTTCATTGATTTATTGAATAATGAACTTTATTTTTTTTCAATCTGCCAGGGAGGTGTGGATTGCAATTCATTAACCGGCTCGAAGCCGTTGGTCCATAATTTAATCTTTTCCAAAGTTCAAAACTTTGGAAAAGGTGATGCTAATAGAAGCCGGTGATTCCAAACCAATTCCAAACCAATTCACTTTAAATACTAATATTTACTTACAATATTCATATTCTGATGATTGGTAATATCTTTGGCTTCGGGAGTAAATAAATATTCAATCCTTTCTTTGTAATATTCCACAATTTTTCCACGAACCATTTTCAGGGTACTATTGATCAGTTTGTTTTCTTCGGAGAAAGGTTCGCCTAAAACAGCAACAGCGGCAGGTAGCCAACGTTCGGGAAACATTCCTTCATATTCGCCGCCTTTTTTGTACTGGTCAATTTCCTTCTGAATTAATTGAAGTGCCAGTTTTTGTCCCTCTTTTCTGTCGAACGAAAGATTGTGTTCTTGCAGATATTTGCGCAAAGCTTCTTTGTTTGGCATAATTAGCCCTACGGTATAAGGATTTTGGTCATTATACAGCATGCATTGCTCAATGTAATTTGAATGTTGAATAAGCGTTTCTTCAATCGATTCAGGGCTGTATTTTTCACCATCGTTGGCAATAAGTAAGCTTTTAAAACGTCCTAGTACGTAAAGGAAACCGTCTTTGTCCATATAACCCATATCTCCGGTATATAGCCAACCATCTTTTATGGTTTCGTTGGTTGCTTTTTCATTTTTCCAGTATCCCACCATAATATTTTCGCCACGAACTACAATTTCTCCTTTTTCTCCAACAGGTAGTTCATTACCTTTATCGTCGCAGATTTTAAGGTCAAGGTTTTTTACTAAAAATCCTGAAGAGCCCAATTTGTGTTTTTGAGGTGCATTAGACGAAATGATAGGAGCCGATTCAGACAGTCCGTAGCCTTGATACATCGGCATACCAATGGCATAAAAAAATTGTTGTAACTCAATATCGAGTAATGCTCCGCCACCAATAAAAAAATCGAGCTCGCCTCCAAAACCTTCACGAATTTTGCTGAACAAAATTTTATCGAACAGGTTTAATAATGGTTTTTTCCATGCATGTAAAATTCCCCCTTTATTGTATCCTTCTTTATTATAACTGTAAGCCAAATTTAAAGCATAGTTAAAAAGTTTTTCGGCTTTGGGGCCTTTATCCTGAATCCCTTTTTCAATATTTTTCTTAAAGTTTTTGGCTAATGCCGGAACACTGAGTAGCAGATTTGGTTTTATCTCCTTAATATTTACCGGAATATTTTTTAAGGTTTCCATAGTGGATTTGCCCGCCTGAACAAAGGCCATGCTGGCACCATTAGCAATAAAGCTGTAAATGCCTGCTGTGTGTGCAAACGAATGGTCTAGTGGAAGAATAAGCAGCGTTTTATAAGTTTCTGGAATAATCATTAAACTACATGCCTGCTCTACATTGGTAGTATAATTTCTGTGTGTAAGCATGATCCCTTTCGGATCGGCTGTAGTACCTGAAGTATAACTGATATTGGCCAAATCATTGGCTTGAACAGACTCTTTGATTTTTATAAATTTTTCTTTATCGGTTTTAAGGAAATTATTGCCCAGTTCCAGCACATCTTCAATATAAATTTCATCCTTTTCGTATTTTTCTTGTGGGTCGAGATAGATTACTTTTTCAAGGTCTGGCAAATTATTTTTGATATGTTTGATTTTATCAGCCTGGCTTTTTGATACAATAATCATACGAGTTCCTGAATGCTCAAGCCTGAATTTTAATTCGCTGGTTGCATCCAGTTTTACCGATAACGGGACATTTATTGCTCCGGTATATAATATGGAGAGTTCGCTAATTACCCAGTAATTCCTTCCTTCAGAAAGCAAAGCTATTCTATCGCCTTTTTTTACACGTAGTGTAAGTAATCCGGCAGCCATTACTTCAACTTGTTTGAGGGTTTCATGATAAGTTGTAGGTTTATATTCTACTCCTTTCTTTTCCCATAATAATGGGTTATTTGAATATTTTTCTACATTCTGTTCAAAAAGATTAATGATTGATTTCATACCTTTTGTCATTTTAATTTAGCTTCACAATTTAAAAAAATCAGTGTAAATAATCGAAAAACATGCTGTTTAGTTTTTGTTTTCAACGCTAATAGCTTGTTTGTTAATAACTTTTGTTATATTTGTTTTAGATGTGTTTTATTTAAAAGATTTAAAATGTTTACATACAGTTTTTTATACTAAATATTTTGATTATCTGCTGTATTTTTCATTATCTTTGTTATATTAAACAAAAATCAACATTAATCCTAATTGTATGAGAAAATTAATTTTAGCATTAGCAGCCATTGTTTTAATAACTACAGGATGTGAATTTTTTGAAAAGAAAAAGATGTTTTCCAAAGAAGATACATTGGTTGCTTATAAACAAAGGGTTGACAGTTTAAGAAAAGTTGACTCCATTAAAAAAGCGAGGGCTATTGAAAAGCAAAAAGCCGAACAGGCACGAAAAGATTCTATCCGGAAAGCCGAAGAAAAGCGGAAAAGATTATATAAATTCCATGTAATTGTGGGTAGTTTTAAAACCCAAAAATATGCCAATGCTTATAATGATTTTATACAGCAGAAGGGTTATAAAACTGAGGTTATCCGAAATCAGTATCAATTTGATATGATAAGTATTGCTGCTCATAAATCGTGGAGTGAAGCTGTAACAGATCTTCAAAAAGCACGCGAAAATATCGAACCTACTTCATGGATTTATATTGATAATTAATGTTTTAAAAAATATTTGTTTGTTAAACGGCTATCGAAAGTAGCCGTTTTTTTATTCTCTGCCTTTTTTAATTATGAGAAAAAACATTTTTTTTTTGATAATTAAATAATAGATTTGATCTTTCTAAAAAATTAAATCTTATAAAATGGGAAAAGGAAGAACAATTAAAGACTCTTTTATCGCACGATGGGCAGTTCTTTTATTAGCCAGTGCTGTAATGTTTTTTAATTATTATTTTTATGATGCGCTATCGCCATTAAAAGACCTGATGCAAATAAACCTTGGTTTTTCATCTACTGATTATGGACTTTTTATTTCTGCCTATTCAGTACCCAACGTTTTTTTATTGATGGCTGTATTAGGAGGCATTATTTTAGATAAAATAGGTATTCGAATTACAGGATTTTCTTTTGTATTATTAATGGGGCTTGGAGCGCTCATAACAGCTTATGGAGCCTCTGATTTATTCCTTTCAGGAGGTTTTGGATATCAATTCATGGATTCTTTCCTTCCAAAATACAATCCTGCCTTAAAAATGATGTATCTCGGTTTTTTTATTTTTGGACTAGGTGCCGAAACAAGTATTGTTGTTTTATCTAAAATTGTAGTTAAATGGTTTAAAGGAAAAGAGCTTGCTTTAGCACTAGGGTTAAATGTGGCTATCGGGCGTTTAGGAACAGCACTTGCACTTAATCTTTCGCCCAAATTGGCCGAAACGGAATGGACCAATGCCATTTGGGTTGGCGTAATTTTCTTGTGGATTGCCCTATTAACATATATCATTTATATTTTAATGGATTTAAAATTTGACAAAGAAGTAAAAGAAGATATCTCATTGAAAGATCCCGAAGATGAATTTAAAAGGCGTGACTTACTTGACCTGATAACAAATCCTACATTTATCTATATTACTTTATTGTGTGTTACTTTTTATTCTGCAGTATTTCCTTTTATTAAATATGCACCCGATATGTTGATGAATAAATTTGGGTTGGAAAGGCAAATTAGCGGTAATATTACATCTTATTTAATGTATGGGACCATAGTGCTAACACCTTTATTTGGGTGGATTGCTGATAATAAAGGTAAAAGTGCAACATTAATGTATTTAGGGTCGGCATTATTAATTATTGCCCATTTGCTTTTTGCCAAAACAATGATAACGCCTTATGTTCCGGTAATTTTATTAGGAATAGCTTTTTCTTTAGTTCCTGCAGCTATGTGGCCTGCTGTTGCAAAAATTGTTGGCGAAAATAAAATAGGAACCGCTTATGGAGCAATGTTTTCTGTTCAAAATCTGGGGCTGTGGGCATTTCCTATTTTAATTGGAAGTGTATTGGAAAAATCTAACCCAGGAGTTGCTGAAGCAAAAGCTGTTGGTGAGCAAGCTGTTTATAATTATACTAATCCGTTACTAATGCTTGCCGGGCTGGGAGTATTAGGTTTGTTTTTTGCTTTTATGCTTAAACGTGCTGATAAAATACAAGGTTATGGGCTTGAATTACCAAATATTGAAAAATAAATAATCATTAATAATTAAATAATAATTTAAAAGGTTATGACAGAAACAATTAAAAAAACATTGAAAGATTCTGCCGCCATTCGTTGGCTGGTTTTAATTCTTATTAGTGGTTTAACTTTTGGTACTTACTGGTTTCAGGATTTCTTTTCCGGTATTAAACCATTAATGATTACCGAAATGGGTATTACCAGTAGTCAGTTTGGAACACTAATACAGTGGACAACCTGGGCTAATGTTTTTGGAATGATTATAATCGGTGGTATTATTCTCGATAATTGGGGAATTAAACGTACAGGTATTGTTTTTGGATTGCTTGCTACTGTTGGAGCAGCATTAACCGCTGTTGGGGCAGCCGGTACCTTTACAACAACTACAGAGAGTCAGCTTTGGGTAATGATGATTGGCCGATTATTATTCGGTTCGGGCCTTGAAGTAGTATGTGTTATTGCCATGCGTACAATTGTAAAATGGTTTAAAGGTTACGAACTTGCATTGGCTATGGCCATTAATATGGGATTTGGACGTTTGGGATCTACCCTGGGACAAGCATTATCAATTGATATAGGAAACGGTGTGGTTTCTCCGGCTGTGAATTTTGCTGCAACATTAATTGGTATTGGATTATTAATGTTCTTAATTTATATTATTTTTGATGTTAAGCTTAACAATCAGCTTAAAGAACAAACTGTTGAGGGTGAAGAAGAAAAGTTCCGTTTTTCTGACCTTGTTAAACTTATCACAAACCGATCTTTCATATTTATTGCATTACTTTGTGTTACTTTTTACTCGGCAGTATTCCCGTTTATGCAGTACGCTCCCGACTTGTTAATTAATAAATTTAACTTTAGTTACGATTTGCCTGAAAGTGCAACGGTTACAATAATGGGAAGTAAAGCTTTGGGTAACCTAGCCATATATTTAGGGCTTTTTATTTTTGCTCTGGCAATTACATTAGTTCCTTCCAATATTGAAAAGAAAAAGAATAAAATACTTTCGGTTGGAATAATCCTTGGAATCTTTGTTTTATTTATTTATGTATTTTCAGATACTTTTGGAATGTGGCTTAAAAATGGGCCTAAAACAGCAAGCTTAATACCATTAGGTTCAATTTTATTTACTCCTATTTTTGGTAAAATTGTAGATAATAAAGGTAAAGCTGCTTCACTGATGATTCTTGGGTCATTGTTATTAATATTTGCTCATATCGCTTTATCTGTACTAAATAATGTGGTATTAGGGTATTTGGGATTATTATCTTTAGGAATAGCCTTCTCATTAGTTCCTGCCGCTATGTGGCCTTCGGTTTCTAAAATTGTTGCAGAAAATCGTTTAGGAACTGCTTATGCAACCATGTTTACCATTCAGAATTGGGGTTTAAATGCATTCTTTAAAGGTATTGGCTGGGTGCTTGATAAAGCAAATCCTGATATTGTTGCACAAATTGAGTCTGCACGGGAATCATTGGAAGCCCAAGGACTTAGCAAGTTAGAAATAAGTAAAATATTACAGGAAATGCAAATTGTTTCAGGAGAAATACCGCCATTTAATTATACAATTCCTATTTTAATGTTGGTTGTCCTTGGAATAATCGCATTATTCTTAGCATTTATGCTTAAAAAAGCAGATGTTAAGCAAGGATACGGGCTTGAATTACCCTCAGGTGCCGAGAACCCTAATGGAGAAAACAACTAAAAGATTTTTTTATCTTTTTATGATATGAAAAGCTGTCTGCAAAGGCAGCTTTTTTCATTTTTATTTGTATTATTGTGATTCTTTAAAAAAACGAGCAATAGATTTGAATTGACTGTAAGTTTTATTTTTAGTGTAATCAAATAGGATTAAACATAATTATTTACATATTAAAAAATAAAATCGATGAAAAATAAAATTTCTAACTCTATACTCTTTCGCTGGGGAATATTATTTTTAGTAGGTTTTGTCCTTTCGGCTAACTATTATTTTTACGACGCTTTTTCTTCATTAAAATCGCTTTTGACTAGCGAGTTGGGATTTTCAAATACTAACTTTGGTTTATTTGTAGCTTTTTATAGTATTCCCAACACATTTCTTTTTATGGCAGTAATTGGTGGGATTATTCTCGATAGGTTGGGGATAAGGCCAACAGGATTTATGTTTGTATTTTTTATGGCTTTTGGTGCAATGCTTACAGCATACGGAGCTTCTGAAGCATACAGCAATGGAGGTGTAGGATACGGAGTAATGAGCAGTTTTCTTCCCAATTATTCGCCCGAATTGAAAATGATGCTTCTTGGGCGATTCTTTTTTGGATTAGGAGCCGAAACCAGTATCGTTGTTGTTAGTAAAATTATTGTTAAATGGTTTAAAGGTAAAGACCTTGCCCTTGCCTTTGGCATTAAAGTAGGGTTTGGACGATTAGGCACATTACTTGCGCTTACCTTGCAACCTTTGTTAACCAAAGGCGGAACCGAGTTAAATACTGCTATTTGGTTTGCTGCTATTTTAGTTTCGATTGGTTTGCTGGCTTTTGTTGTTTATATGTTGTTTGATATAAAATATGATAAAGAGGTTGAAGGAGAACAGAAATTATTATCTGAAAAAGACAAATTTAAATTAAAAGACGTAACAAATATTCTTACCAACAGAGCGTATTTATATATTGCATTACTTTGTGTTACTTTCTATTCGGCAGCATTTCCGTTTATGGCTTTTGCACCTGATTTCTTTCTGAATAAATTCAGTGTATCGCTGGAAGCTAGCGGGGTAATTGCAGCATTGCTACCTGCTGCAACAGCAATTATGACACCTTTCATTGGAGTTTTTGTTGATCGTATTGGTAAAAGTGCAACCGTAATGATTTATGGATCAGCCATTTTATTAATCGTTCATTTAACTTTTGCTTTAACACATTTTCCTCCTTATATTTTAATGATTTTACTTGGTGTTGCTTTTTCGCTTGTCCCTGCAGCTATGTGGCCATCAATGGTTAAACTGGTAAAAGAAAAACAAATTGGAACAGCTTACGGATTAATGTATTCGATCCAGAACCTGGGACTTTGGGGATTCCCAATTCTAGCTGGAATAATTTTAGATGCAACAAATCCCGGAAACCCCGAGACACTAAACTATACTTATACAATCCTTATGTTTGCCGGATTAGGTTTCTTAGGGCTTTTCTTCGGATACATGTTAAAACGAAGCGACAAAAAATATGGGTTGGGAGTAGATCAGCCTCTGAATAGTAAATAGTTAATTATTAATCTTTTGAAAGTATTAAACTATAGATTTTATTACATGGAAAGACAGTTTCTCCGTGGGTGTACCTTCAATCGACGATCAGCATAAAAAGCTGGTAGGAATGATTAATAATTTGTTCTCCGAATTTGCCAAGGGTATTACCGATGATTTTTTAAAAGAAATCATTAAAGAGCTGGAAAAATATACCGTCTATCATTTTACTTATGAAGAAAAATTTATGAAACTTTATGATTTTGAAGACTATAAGGCTCATAAATCAGAGCACGGCCAATTTATAGAAAAAATTAAAAGCTATAAAGAAACGCTTTCGAAAGAAAACAAATCGGAAGTGATAGAATTTGTTACTTTTATGAAAAACTGGCTCTTAAAACATATTATGGGCACCGACAAAAAATATAAGAAACTGTTTCAGGAAAAGGGGATGTATTAAATCCCTTTTCCTTCATTTTATTTATTAATGGTTTCATCCCTGTTTGGCCCAACAGAGATTATTTTTATGGGTACTTTAATTTCATTTTCGATATATTGCAGGTAAGTTTTAAAAGTTTCGGGTAAGTCATTAAATGATTTAATATTTGAAATATCTTCGTCCCAGCCTTTAAATTCTTTGTATACAGGCTCAAGTGGCTCATTAATTTCGTAGGGTAAGTAATCTATTTTTTTGCCTTTAAGTTTATAATGGGTACACACTTTAATGGTTTCGAATCCGGATAATACATCGGCTTTTGTAACTACCAGCTCGGTAACGCCATTAAGCATAATGGCATATTTTAAGGCTGGCAAATCGAGCCAGCCGCATCTTCTGGGGCGTCCGGTTGTGGCTCCAAATTCGCGGCCTTGTTTTCGTAACCTTTCTCCATCGGTATTTTCCAGTTCGGTAGGGAAGGGGCCGCTACCCACACGAGTACAGTAAGCTTTAAAAATACCAATCACCTTTCCAATTTTATTGGGAGCTACGCCAAGCCCTGTACATGCTCCGGCACATATTGTATTCGATGATGTTACAAACGGGTAGGATCCAAAATCGATATCAAGTAAGGTGCCTTGAGCACCTTCGGCTAAAACGGTTTTTTCTTCCTGTAAATACTGATTAATTAAATGTTCGCTTTCTATCAGCTTAAATTGTTTGATTAACTCAATGCCTTGCAGCCATTTATCTTCGTATTCTTCCAGGTTATAAGTAAAATCGTATTGTCTTAAAATTTCGCGGTGTTTGTTTTTTAAAAACTCATATTTGTCATTAAATCCGGGATTAATAGTATCTCCTATCCGTAATCCGTTTCGGCCTGTTTTATCCATGTAGGTTGGGCCAATGCCTTTTAATGTTGATCCAATTTTTGTTTTTCCTTTGGCGGCTTCGGAAGCGGCATCCAGAATTCTGTGCGATGGTAAAATAAGATGTGCCCTTTTAGAGATAAAGAGATTTTTTTGAATATCAATATTTAGTTTCTTTAACTCGTTAATTTCTTCCATAAAAATTACAGGGTCTATAACCACTCCATTTCCAATTATATTAATGGCTTCGGGCCTGAAAACACCTGATGGGATGGTGTGTAAAACATGTTTTATTTGGTTAAATTCAAGCGAGTGTCCTGCATTGGGGCCTCCCTGAAAACGAGCAATAACATTGTAATTTGAGGCTAAAACATCAACAATTTTTCCTTTTCCTTCGTCGCCCCATTGGAGGCCTAATAAAACATCTAATTTCATGCGGTCTATTTTATCTTAAATAATTATATTATATTCTTTACAAATGTAGCCATTAAATATAAAAAAATCTCCAGCTTTAGGATGGAGATTTGAATAAGTTTTATGATTTTTTATTAACAGAATTAATCTTTTCTTTTTTTCAGGCATTCTTCACAAATACCATAAAAATATAAGGAGTGGTAACTTACTTTAAAATTAAGCATTTCTTCGGCTGTATTCTGAATATCCTGTACCCTTGGGTCGCAAAACTCAAAAACTTTACCACATTCCTGGCAAATTAAATGGTCGTGTTGTTTGCAATTGTGTGCTTTTTCAAACTGGGCAATATTTCGTCCAAACTGATGTTTAATAACCAAATTGCTTTCTAATAACAATTCGATGGTATTATATAAGGTTGCCCGGCTAACCCTGTAATTTTTATTTTTCATTGAAATGTACAACGATTCAATATCGAAATGATTCTCACGCGAATATATTTCTTCCAGGATGGCATATCGCTCGGGTGTTTTCCGATGGCCTTTCTTTTCTAAAAATTCCGTAAAAATTTTTTTAACGGTTTCTTTAGTTTCAGTACAAATCATAAACAATCATTTAAAAAATGAATGTTTAAAAGTATAATTTTTTTTTGTTATTTAGAATTAATTTAAAGAAAAATTAGCCTTTGATTTCTTCTTTTCGTTTTACCGTTTCAACACCTTTAATTTTGCTTATGTTCATAATTAAGTTATTAAGGTCTTTTACACTATGTACATACAGCTCAATTTCACCTTCAAAAATTCCATCGTGGGTTTCGATAAATATTTTACGGATATTTACATCCAGCTCTTCGGAAATAACAGTAGTAATATCAGAAGCAATTCCTATTCGGTCGATTCCGTTTAAGGTAAGTTTAGCTAACGATGATAAGAATTTTTGAGAGGTCCATTTAACTTTTACAATATAATTTCCCTGGCTCGACAATAATTTAATAGCATTGGGGCATTTGGCTTTATGAATTACAAAATGCTCTTCTTTAGGGTTTTTGTATCCAATTACATCATCGCCGGGTATAGGGTTACAACATTTGGCAATTTTATATTTGTTTTCTTCCAAATCAGTATCATCGTGGATAATAACAGGGTTTTTATAATTAAATTTTTCTTTTTGTTTAGGGGCTTTTGCATCTGTTGTTTTTTTAGATGAAGAGGTTGTTTTAGCAATTTGTAGCCCCCAATAACGTACAAATTTATTTTTGGTATTCTTTTTTAATACTTTTTTTAAATTGTCGAGTTTAATGATTCCACTGCCTATTTTACTGTATAACTCATCTTTATTTTTTACTTCGTATTCGGGTAAAATTTTTCTAAACACCCTCGAGCTGGGATGTATATTAAGTTCTTTTAATTTTGTTTCAAGAATTTTTTTCCCAATATCAATCCGGTTTTTTGTTTCTGCTTTTAGGGCATTTGTAATACTCGATTTTGCTTTGGCTGTTTTTACGTGTGCTAACCACTCCTTTTGTATTCTTAGTTTATTTGATGTTATAATTTCAACCTGGTCGCCGCTGGATAAGATATAATTTAGTGGTACCAGTTTATGATTAACCTTTGCACCAATGGCTTTGTTTCCTATTTCGGTGTGTATTTCATAGGCAAAATCAAGTGCAGTAGAATATTTCGGCAGGGTTACCAGATCGCCTTTTGGTGTAAAAGCCATAATTTCCGATGCAAAAAGATTCATTTTAAATTCATCGAGAAACTCCAGTGCATCTGATTTAGGATTTTCCAGCATCTCGCGTATACGCTTAATCCATTTATCCAGTTCACTTTCGTGGTTATTATCTCCTTTATATTTCCAGTGCGCTGCAAATCCTCGTTCTGCAATTTCGTCCATCCTTTCCGAGCGTATTTGTACTTCAACCCATTTGCCGGATGGGCCCATAACTGTTATATGAAGTGCTTCGTAACCGTTGGCTTTTGGCGAGCTAATCCAGTCGCGAATTCTATCTGGTTTTGGTGTATAAATATCAGTAATTAACGAATATATTTGCCAGCACTGAGCCTTTTCAGTTTCGCGGGTTAGCGATTTAAAAACAATACGTATAGCCATTAAATCATATACTTCTTCGAAAGGTATATTCTTTGATTGCATTTTATTCCAAATCGAAAAAATAGATTTTGGCCTACCGTTAATGTCAAATTCTATATTATGTTTTTCTAATTTCTCAATGATGGGTAAAGCAAACCGGTTTATTTCCTGTTGCCGCTTTTTTTCATTATCTTTTATTTTGGTAACAATTTCTGAATAAACTTTTGGGTGCCTGTATTTTAAACTTAAGTCTTCGAGCTCTGTTTTTATGGCATACAAACCAAGCCTGTGTGCAAGCGGTGCATAAAGATAAACGGTTTCGCCGGCAATTTTAAGTTGCTTATTAGGCGGCAATGAATCGAGCGTACGCATATTATGTAGCCTGTCGGCTAATTTAATAAGGATAACCCTGACATCATCCGACATGGTTAAAAGCATCTTTCGGAAATTTTCGGCTTGCAATGATGATTGTTTGTCAAAAACTCCGGCAATTTTAGTTAAACCATCAATAATTGAAGCAATTTTATCGCCAAACAGGTGCCTGATATCTTCAAGGGTATAATCTGTATCTTCCACCACATCATGCAAAAGGGCACAAGCAATAGAGATAGCTCCTAATCCTATTTCTGATGTAACAATTTTTGCTACAGCCAATGGATGAATAATATAGGGTTCTCCGGATTTTCTTTTAACTCCTTTATGCGAATCTTTGGCTAAATCAAAAGCACGGCGAATCAGCTCTATATCATTAACCTTAACATGCTTTGAGCAACTGGCAATAAGATCATTATAGAGCGATTCTGCATGAGCATCCTCATCAATCAATTGAATATTAGCAGGAGAATTTTTTTTTGTCATATCATTCACCCAAAATTTTAAACTACAAATTTAATGAAAAAATAGCTGAAATGAATTGCCTGTATGCTAATTATTACGGATAGAAAATGGTTATGTTACCTCTTTTTTCTACAATTTGATTACCGGGAGTTTTAATTTTTAAATAATAAATGTAATTGCCTGTGGGTAAGGGTTTTCCGTTTGATGATTTTCCGTTCCATCCTTTTTCAGGGTCGTTGGTTTGGAAAACAACATTAGACCACCGATTGTATATTATTAATTGGTAGTCTGCCGGCAGAAAAGAAAATACAGGTTTAAAAATATCGTTTTTTCCATCATCGTTTGGTGTAAATGCTTCGGGAATAAATACCTGTGGTTCAAGGTAAACACAGGCAATGTTAGACTGGCTGTATTCTGAAGAACCGGCTTCGTAAGCACGGATAAAATAGCAAAAGCTGCCATACCGGCCCTCTCCCTGAAATGATTCAATATTATCTGTACTTTTGTTACGATTTAAAAAACTGCGAATTAGTTCAGGTTCAGAATCACCTGCAATTCTGTATATTTCGTAATTTACATCAACTAAATCTATTTCTTTCAATAAATTCCATTGCAAAGAATTTGTATAATCTTCATTTTCAACTTCCAGCCTGATGTTGTTGATGAAATCTGATTGGGTAGTTATGTTGCCACAATTATTTTCTGCAACTAACTTATAATAGCTAATTTCTGAATGTGGGTTTGAATTTTCGTGTAAGGTAGTAATTTCAAAATCGTTTGTGGTGATGGTTTCCAGTGTATCGTAATTTCCTGTGGGAGTATTTGATTTTAAAAGTTTGTAATTGGATAATTCTGAATTGGGAGCTATTTCAAATTTTAAATGTGTATTATTACCCTCTGCTGTTGCATAAAGGGATTTAATATAATCCGGGCTTTGAGGCATTTCTGTAAATTTGCTTACAGGGTTTGAAAACCCTGTGGAGTCGGTTTCTTCCCATTCAACACCAATTTTGAAAGTGTAATTTGTGTTTTCTTTTATGTTATTCACAGAAAATGAGTTGTTTGAAGCATCGATTGTTGTTTATTCTAATGACCCT
>JBKHIH010000065.1:0-21494 GCA_046538755.1 Thiohalospira sp. | reverse complement strand
GTTCTATATATTTTAATCCTGATTCTTTCTCCAATACAGGAACACAATCTTCTTCAGTTGCGCCCGGATATACGGTTGATTCATAAACCACATAATCACCTTCTTTTAACACTTTGCCAACCGTTTCTGATGCTTTTAGAACCGGCATCAGATCCGGCAATTTGTGCTCGTCGATAGGTGTAGGAACGGCAACAATAAAAAAACTGGCTTCCAGTAAATCTTCTGTTTCAGCAGTAAATTTAATATCACAACCTTCGAATGCTTCGGAAGGTAGCTCACGGCTTGGATCAATACCTTTTTTCATCATCTCAACCCGTTCAGGTTTAATATCAAAACCAATAACCTGGATTTTTTTGGCAAACTCTAATGCAATGGGTAAGCCAACATAACCTAAACCTATTACGGCCAATTTTGCTTCTTTATTAATTAACTTTTCGTACATTTTTTTAGTTATTAAACTGGAAAGTGTTGAAACTTTCGAATAAATATTTATAAAAAATTAAATGCTGCCTCGATACAGCTCCGCTTCCTGAGTCCCATATCGAGCACCAGAAAGATGGACAAAAATAGTATTTTTATACAGGGCAGGCAAATTAAAATCTCTGCTATTTGTCGCATTTTCAAACAAAATTTTCATAAAAGATAAAATCACAGCGAAGATAATATTTTTAGGTAGTTGTTGGTAAAAGATTTGATTTTTTTTAAAATCATTTATCCTAATTTAGAACCTTCGGTTCTATTGTATTTTGCTATCTAAAGAAAACTAAAGCAATGATAGGATCGCCGGCTTCCAGCCGGTAACTGTAGGATAACAAACCGGCAGTCCCGATCCTCTTTTACTGAAAAATCATAAATCGGATTGATTTAATTGATAAAATTTATACGCAGTGATTAAAGAAACTATACCATAAAAAAGTGCAACAAAACCTATTATATTAATTATTACAACCGCTCCCTGAAATGGCACGAATAAAAAGAGCAAGCCAAAAGTTATCAGAATGATATTTCGAATGATATTAAGCCATAAAAAAGGAGGTTTGGCTTTTATAATGAAATTTAGGTTAATCAATCCAATCAATAAAGCAATCACACCCAATATAATTACAAACAGGTTAACAACAAGTGAGGGGAATATCAAAAATAGTAAACCAATAATAACATTTAGCAAGCCCTCGTAAAACCAAAAATCATCCATATTGTTAATTTTTGATTTAGTCATTATGATTAAAAACACTCCGGCTATTAAAAAAAGTATGCCAAAAAATTGCACAATCGCTTTTAAGGTTAATTCGGGATTTATTATGGCTATTAATCCAAAAACAACCATAATTATTCCCTGCACACTAAGAAACCAATGATTAGTAAATCGTAAATTATTCATTATCATCTTATATTTTTAATTTTTAAAATTGTTATTGCTAAAATTCAACATTTTCATTAATTCAGTTATTGAACTAACAAGCTTTGTAGATTTTATATTATATTGCAACAAATCCTGATGTCCGTTATTTACCAGTAAACAATCGCAACCTATTGACCGGGCTACTTCATAATCGTGATATGTATCGCCTATTAAAATAGTTTTTTGCGGAGGAGTAGCACTTTCTTCCAGGTAACGGATAGCATTTTCCAGTTTGCTTTTGGCAAAAATATTATTCAATCCAATTAATGCATCAAAATATTGATCTAACCGATGTTGATTTACCTGCTTTTCCAAAGCTTTTTGCTCTGATGCAGAAAGAATTACCTGTAGAAAGCCATCTTTTTTAAACTGCTCTAATGCATCAACAACTCCCTCTTGTAATGAAGTTTTTAACGCATACTTTTTATATAAATCAATATATTCAACAGACAATTTTTCAAATGATTCTTGCTCAAAATTAAAACCAATACTTTTATAGTAGTCTTGTACAGGAAAAGTAAAAATTTTCTTATAGGTTGCCTCATCCAGCAATTTCATATTTCTTTGCTCAAGCATTACGTTCATAGAGGCAATACACGCATCAATATCATTCAGTATGGTTCCGTTCCAGTCCCAGATAATTAATTGTTTATCATTCATTTTTAAAACCTTTTATCAGATTTTTTATCTTAAAGCATGAAGGTTTCATCTGTTTATAATTTTGATTTTAATGGTCAGATTTGTCCCGATGCAATCGGGATGCAGTTCGCTATGATACATCAATTATCCGCCACAACATACTACTAACTTAGTTATAATCATGCGGGTGTATGTCAAATTTATTGTCATGGCTCGGTTCATTTGTTTATTAAATAATTAATATTTCATAAAAATAAAAAAAAGGACAATTCGTAGCAATTATTATTTTAATTGATCAGATAATATTGCAAAACCTGTATTTTAACAAATTCATTATTATAGCAAACAGCTAAAAATATGAATATCAATGACTAAACAACTATTTATTAATTATTAGAATTATTAAATTAAGTTTATTTATTTTCTAAATTCAGAAGAGACACTTTTTAAAAAATATCGCACATAAAAAAATTTGTATCATTTGTACTAAGAACGGCTATATTGAATTTCTTAAAGTAAAATCTATCCTTGCCAAAAATTTTTAATATACTTTCTCGTTAATCAATTCCTTTACCTTTTGGGTTAATGTATCAAAATCATATCCGTTAGGATACACAGGTTTTAAATAATCGACCTCAATTTTTCGGAATGGTTTTGGAATTTTTTTACCAGCCGGCAGGGCCTCATATGCCCCTTTAATAGCAACCGGAACAACCGGAACATTTAATTCTTTACTTAGGATAGCAAATGTTTTTTTAAACTCACCCATCTGGCCGTTAGTGGTTCTGGTGCCTTCCGGAAAAATAATAATTTTTTTACCCTCTTTTAAAACCGCAGCCATTTTCTGGATCGATTCTTTAATATCAACATTCATATCCATAATGATTACATTATTTCTATTCGCCATAAATTTTAAAAACCTGTTTTTAACATGTTTCCTTTTGGCATAGAAATAGGTGTTTTTAATGGTTTTCCGTTTTAAAAAAGCAGTAACAAACAATCCATCGAAAAAGCTTTGGTGGTTAGGAGTAATTATGGCAGCACCCTCGGGCAAATTATTTAATCCTTTACCATTAAACTTAAAATATAGTTTAAAAAGATTCTTTGCCGATTTAATAATAAACGACTGTGTTGGCCACGATTTAGGAAGCTGAAAATGAATTTTTTCTTTCAATATTTCCGACCAGTTAGGTAACTCAAAATTATGGAACATTTTGTTTTCCTTAATATAATCAACCATACGGCTTATTGAAGGGAATTTAATCAGTTTATCTTCTTCGATTTTTACGCCAAATGTTCGTTCAATAAATTCAATAAGTGTAATTTTCCCTAAAGAATCCATGGCAATATCAAATTCAAGATGGTCTTCAGGCGAAATGGTCATATCAACCTGCGATTCAATATATGTTTTTATTACATGATATTCCTCAGATACAGGCTGCTGGTCATCTAATACTTTTTTGTGAACTCTTGGCTGTTCAAATATTTCGTCAAGTTTAAACCGCTGAATTTTTCCCAGCCTAGTTCTTGGAAGTTCCTGGTTAATTAACAAGAATTTCATTATTCTTTTATACGATGTTAATCGCTGGTTTAGGTCAGGGATGAGTTCTTTTTTAAAATAAATTTCTGGGTCTTTAACTTCATTTTGAGCCATTTGTTCATAATCGGGTACAATTAAGGCATGTAATTTATCATTTTTCTGAAAAACGGCGGCTTCTTTAACACTGTCATATGCTTCCAGTTTAGTTTCCAACTCAACAGGGTTGATATTTTTCCCGTTTTGTAATACAATGATTTCTTTCTTTCGCCCTGTGATAAATAAATACCCGTTTTTATCAATTCGTCCCAGGTCTCCTGTATACAGCCATCCGTCTTTTAAAACATCAGTCGTTTCTTCGGGTTTATTGTAATAACCTTTCATTATATTATCGCCCTTAGCAACAATTTCGTCGTTGCGTATTTCCATCTTTAACCCTGGCAATGCCTGACCTGGTGATCCAATAATTCCTTTTCCCGGGCGTGTAAAAGTAATCATCGGTGCAGCTTCGGTCATACCATAACCTTCTAGAACATCAAACCCAAGCGTATCAAAAAAAGTGCCTACTTCTTTATTCAATGCAGCTCCGCCAGAAACAAGGTATTCGAGATATCCACCAAATCCGTCGTGTACTTTTTTAAAGATTTTTTTAGCCAGTTTTTTGCTTCCAACAGCTTTTACAATTGTATAAAAAGTACGGCCAATGAAACTTGCAAACACTTTAGCTTTTAAACTTTTATATAGCAGGTCGTACAACCGGGGAACACCAATCATAATATTAACTTTATTATTTTTAAGTGTTTCCAGAATATCTGCCGATTGCATTGATGGAGACATTACAGAAGTGCCACCTACAGCTAAAGGAGCAATCATTGATCCTGTTAAAGGGAAAATGTGGTGTAAAGGAAGTAACATTAATACCTGCCGATTTTGTGTATAAATTTTTACCTTCTCGGAAACAGCCTCAACATTTGCTAAAAGGTTTTTATAACTTAACATCACCCCTTTAGGGTTTCCGGTAGTTCCTGAAGTATAAATAATTACTGCTGTATCTTCTTTTTCATTTGGTACATTCCAATCAAAATCGTTTGATGGAGTTGTATCATCAACTTTATCAAGATTAACAATTTCAGGGCTATATTCTAAGTTTGTCTTTATTTCATCAAACTTAGGATGAGTATCATTACTAAAAAAAATCAATTCGGGCTTACAGTCGTTAAGAATATAAGAAACGTCATCAACCGAAGCTAAAAAATCAATAGGTACAACAGTGCAATTATTTTTCCATGCTGCATAAAAGGCAAAAATCCAATCGGCTCTGTTTTCTGCATGAATAGCAACCTTGCTATAAGATTTATTTTCAAAAAATAATGCTGAATATTGATTTACTTTTTGAAATAGTTCCAGGTAAGTATAAGATTTTTCTTTGGTTACCAGGGCAAATTTATCCTTAAAATTTTTATTGATCATCACACTCTCTGATTAAAATATATCCTTAAATATAAAATGGTTCGTAAAAATTTTAAACAAAACAGAATGCAAAGCTAAAAAATTTTACGATACAAGGAAATAGTTAAATATTTTATTCTCTATATACCTTTAACCATTTTATAGACAAATTGTTTGGTATATTTACCCTTATTTTCAAAAGAATATTTCTATATCTGCAACATAAAATTTCAGGAGAATATATTTCAGTTAAACAATTGCTTGTTTGCGATTTACAACTTTAAATTTCAATAATCTTTTTTGTTGCCGGTGTCTCCCGCTTAAGCTTCCCACAAATCCCTTCGGCGAATCTTCATGGAATAGCTTTCTAACAAGTATTCTTTTAATGTTGTCCGGATTTTACATTCATTTTTTCTATTATTCTATTCATAAAAAAAGATTGCTGGGCAACATTTTTAAATTTGTTGATTCGCATTATATTTGTAAAAAACCAATATTTTTTATTATGATAAAATATATCGCTGTTTTAATCGTCATACCAGCCCTTCTTTTTGCATGTAATCCAACAGCCCAAAAACAGGAAACCCAAAATTCGCAGGTAAAAGAAGATGGTTCGTGGGTAAAAAAATTATATTATGAAAATGGAAATTTAAAATCGGAAATCACCATAAAAAACAAGCGTAAAAACGGCCCTGCAAAAAAATATTACACCACCGGCGAGTTACATACTCTGGTAAATTATGTAAATAATATTAAAGAAGGCGAAGCTGTTTGGTACTATAAAAACGGGCAACCATACCGGATAACTCAATATAATAATAATAAAATAACCGGCGTTCGGAAACTTTTTTACGAAGACGGGACTTTAATGGCAGAAATACCATACCAAAATAACGAACCTGTAATCGGGCTGAAAGAATACAACAAAAATGGAGCATTATTAACCAATTATCCTGAAATTGTATTTAGCACAAAAAATTTAATAAAAGAAGAAAACCTATTTACCATTAATTGCCAGTTATCCAATCATTCAAAAAATGCCAAATTTTACCAGGAGTTGGAAGGTTCAGATGGTAAAGAACGTTTATTTGAGATCTCAACGAAAAATGGAATTGGTAAACTTGATTTTCGTGTTCCGGCGAGAGTAAAAGGTAAAAAAACAATAACTTTATACGCCAAAACAGAATCTACACTGGGGAATCCATATTTTACAAAAAAATCTTTTACGTTTTCTTTTGATACTTATTAAACCAGGCATATGAAAAAACAATCTTTTTTCCTATTGATAACCGGACTCATACTTTCACAAATTGTAGTAGTAAGATTTAATCTTAACAATGGATTTGAGTTTCACAACTTATGGATTAAAATTTTACCTTTAGCTGATTATGCAGGAAAATCATCACCAGAACTATATTTAACATCGACCATTATAGGTTATATTGCTTTTATTATTTTTGGTGTTATTAATACAAATAAGGTAAAGTACCCGAATATTTTTAAATCGGCTTTAATGTTTACAGCAGTTGCTATTGTTGTATCTTTTTTTGAGTTTACCAGTATTCTGGAAGACTTAAACGGCACTTTCAAGGGAAAACATTTTAGAATAGGCTGGTTACTGTTTTTACTCGGATTATGGATCTTTGGTAAAAATTATTTGTCAAAAAAATAAATAATGGAAAAAAAAGCCCTTTTAACATTAGGCTTGGTTTTTATCATTCAGGCTTTAAATGCACAGATTACCATTTCAAAAAGCCAGGTTGATTATACGCTGAAAATTGAGCAGGATAAAATAATCCGGACACTTACATTTTGGAAAAATAAAGACTCGGCCACTTATACTTCCGTTAAATATTCAATTTCAGATTTTAATTCAACCGAATCGGAAAAAAATCTGAAAGACGAAATCGGTTATATCAATCAGCTATGGGAAACTGCTGATGACAGCATTGACATTAAATTACAATCGTTCAATATTGGTTACCCGTTGCTCTATTCCGATATAATGATTAATCATATTAGGGCATTTCAAGAGTCTGATGAATGGCAAAACCATGTACAAAAGAATGGAAAAGCACTTAACTATAATTTCATTCAGAAAATAATGATAGAGAAAGATGTTTACGCACCGCTAACCAGCTTCTTAAAAACAAAAAAATATACACTTTCAGGTTTTGAAACCGAAAAACATGGATTTGTAACCAAAGAAATCCTGCAAAAAGCAGGTTTCCGGGGAGACGAAATAATTCCCATGCCGTTTATTGTCTGTGCTACAACGAGCAAAGCTTACTACCGATAAAAACATCTAATTTGTAACAGGTTTTTGATAAAAATCAGCCAATGAATGCGTAGATTGATATCCATCCAATGGGTAATAAACCTGAAACACTTTTGGAGCATCTTCACCAAGTGGAACTAAAATTAAATTTTCATTTCCTTTACACTTATAAGCATTTGTACTCTTATATCGGTTATCAAAAGCAGTATCAAAAAAATATAAATACGGATAAAACCAATTGGTTATCTGCTTACCAAAATCTTTAGTCGTCCAATTACCTTTATATTGATAGTCAATTTTCTCAGGATGTTGATTTATTGCTAATTTAAATTCGTACGCATTTAAAGGGATGCTGTCGCAGAAAGGAACCAAATCATTTTGCGGATCGAACAAAACCCATTTTCCCATATCATTCAAATAAACTTCGGCTAGAGAATGTCCGGCACCTGACTGGGCTGTAGCTGCATCTTTAGTTTTTAAATTTACTTTACGGGCCGTTATTCCAACAGCATTGGCTGCAGTAACAAAAACCGTAGCAAATTCTGAACAACTAAATCGTGATCCTTCTGCAACCTTTTCTAAAATATAAAATGCATCATCCACTTCAGAAGATTTTCCTCCTAAATGTTCCCATTTAGAATGTGCCCAATGCAAAATTACTGTTGCTTTATCGATATCCGATCTTTGATCAGCAATTAATTGATCTAACTGATAAAGCCTCCTGAATTCTCTTAAATACTCATTGCCTGTTGTATCTGAGTATAAGACAGAACAGCAATTAACTGTTCTAACTGTATCATATTCTAAAATAACACTTGGATTCTTTGCATAAGAAAACATTGCGTAAAAAATTAAAAAAAACAAAACTCCTTTTTTCATATTTTTTAAACTTATTAATGATTTAAATTATTCATACCGTAAACTGGTTGCCGGATTTTTAATAGCTGCCTTATAGGATTGGTAGCTGATGGTAGCAATAACTACCGATAAAGATAAAATGGCAGCTAGAGCAAACATCCACCAGGTGATTTTTGTATGGTAAGCAAAACTCTCAAGCCACTTATTCATTGCAAACCATGCTATTGGCCAGGCCAATATATTGGCTATGATAACAAGTTTTATAAATTCGTTCGAAAACATTTTTATAATGGAAGGAACTGTTGCACCCAATACTTTTCTAATTCCTATTTCTTTCGTTTTTTGCTCAGCCATAAACGAGGCTAATCCAAAAATGCCTAAGCAGGATATAAAAACAGCAAATATGGTAAAGTAGTTAATCAACTTATTGCTTCTTTGCTCTGCACGGTAAAGCTGGTCTAATGTCTCATCTAAAAACTGATAGTTGAAATCAAAATTTGGTTCAAATGTTTTCCAGGTATTCTTCACATAATTTAAAGTTTTATCAACATTTCCAGAATCAATCCTAATAAAGCAATACCTGGCTTCATTTGGATTAATATGCAATAACAGTGGTGCTATTTTATTTTTAACATTGTTGAAATTAAAATCTTTCATTACACCAATGATATACTTAGTTTCGCCCCAAAATTGGATGCTTTTACCCACTGGATTTTGCATACCCATTTTTCGAACAGCCTCCTGGTTAACAATTACAGAATTTATAGTATCTGAGGCTCTTAATTCACTAAAAAGCCGTCCGTCAACAATATCAATTTCCATTGTTTTAATAAAATCGAAGCTAATATCAATAAAATGTAAAGGCATGGTATAATCATCTTTTTTACCCTCCCATTGACTTAATGTAATTGATGGGCATGCATATATGGGCAAAACACGAGAAGTTGTTACTGCTTTTACATTCGAATTTTGTAAAAGTTCTTGTTTAATATTCTTATAATTTTTGCGGATATTATTGTTCATATTAACATATATCAAATGCTCTTTATTATATCCCAAATCTTTACTCTTAATAAATTTTATTTGCTTAGAAATTAATATGGTTGAAATAATTAAAGCTACCGATAATGTAAACTGGACAATAACCAAAGTCTTTCGTAATGCCGAACTCCTGGCACCATTGCTTAGCTTGCCTTTTAAAACTTTTAAAGGTTTAAAAGATGATAAATATAAAGAAGGGTAACTACCGGCAATTAACCCTGTTATAACAGCAACCCCAATTAATAAACTTATAATAAACGGATCTGTTAAAACACCGATCGATAATTCTTTTCCTGACAGCACATTAAATTTGGGAATTAATAAAATAACCAGTACAATGGCAATTACAAAAGATAGCAAAGACATAAAAACTGATTCGCTGAAAAATTGTGTAATAATATGTCTTCTTTTGGCCCCAACCACTTTTCTTAGCCCAATTTCTTTTGCTCTGTTTCCTGAACGGGCGGTTGTTAAATTCATAAAATTGATGCAGGCAATTAACAGTACCAGAAAAGCAATAGCAGAAAAAGTAATCACATTATTTATATCTCCCCGAATGGTGAAATCATAAGCAAAATGAGATTTTAAATAAATATCGTTTAACTTTTGAGCAAACAATTCCCTGTTATTTTCTTCATCAAATTGATCTAAATATCGTTTAAGCTTTTGATTAACCGTATGGAAAGAATCTTTATTTTTTAACAAAAAGTAGGTTGTAAAATTATAAGCACCCTGTCCCATCTCATCAATATTTTCTCCATCCTGACGTAAATTGTGAAAAGGGAACAAAAAATCAAAATCAAAATGAGAGTGATGAATATTTTCGATAACTCCGGTAACTTTATAAACTCCACGTTCATTTACCGTAAGCATTTTTCCCATAGGGTTACTTTCTCCAAAAATACGTTTAGCCAATTTTTCAGTCAAAACTACACTGTGTTCATCGATAAGCGCGTTATTGGCATTTCCTTGTATAAATTGAAAATCAAAAATATCAAAGCCGGTTGTATCAATAGCTCCACTACTTCCCTGGATAAATTCACCATCTTCATATTTCAACAACCAGTTCCCCCAATTTTTAAATCTGCACATAAATTCAATTTCAGGAAAATCATGTTGTATATTGGGTGCTAGTGCAGCAGGTGTAACTCCTACATCAAAGGGTTCATCTCCATTTAAATCACGAACAAGCACCCGTCCTATTCTTTCATTTTTTGAATGCCAACGGTCGAATTTAATTTCATCCTGAACCCAGAGCAAGATTAAAATACTACAGGCCATACCAATAGATAGCCCTATAATATTAATAAAAGAAAATATTGGGTGTTTTTTTAGGTTTCTAAAAGCTGTTAATAAGTAATTCTTTATCATTTGCCATTTGTATTAGTTTTTTTACCAATTAACAATTTTTATACCAATATCTAATATGTAATTGACATACAATATTTTACATAAATCATATTAAATGTTACATAAAGATTATTTGTTCGGATTTAATATCACAGTGTTCGAAAATGGACACATATAAATAAAAAAACAATAGTTAATTTTTTAAATCAAAATCTTTGTTTGACCTAGAAAATTTATTTTCATATATTTATAAAAATCAATTTCTTATATAAAATGAAAAAAATATTTCTTATTCCGGTACTATTTCTTTTTATAGCTGTTATAAGTTGTGAAAAAGAAGAAGACAAATTTTCACTAAATGATACAACTTGGGATGTTTCATTTGAGTGGGAATATGGAGGCTCAGGATCTGCGGATATCACCTTTAATAAAGATGGAACAACAACCTGGGGTGGTACATGGACGTTAAATGATAAAGAAGTAAATTGGAGTTGGGAATGGGATGGAGAAAGCGAAAAGGTTACAACAACTTACACAGGAACTGCAACTTCCGATACAGAAATGAGCGGTACCTGTACAAATACAACCGATGATTCAGGAACCTGGTCTGCCACAAGAAGTTCCTCGGGAAAAATTAAAGAAAATGTTTCATCCCAAAAAACAGGTGGACTATCTTAATTAAGAGAAAAAGAGCTACCTTAAAAATATTTAATTACTAACCAGTTAAAGCAATATTGGCTAATTAGTAGTTCTTTTTTTATCATTTATGTTCGTATCGTTCATAATACCCAATAAGCTCATTTTCATTATTTCTTACTACAAGAATATAAATCGAATTAATAATAATAATTCTTACACCATTAAAAAATCTCGCTTTATATTTCAATTTTTAATTAATATAAGGTTTTTCTATGACAGGATTTCAAATTTCTGTTAGCCATAACGTACCTCATCCATAAACAAGTTCTCGTTTGGATATGAAATATGTAGTATAATATTTCAAATTATGAGATTGTTTTTTACCTTTAACTTTTTAATCCATTACATGAATTTTTCATCTAAAAAATTAATAACTCAAAATAAAATAACATGCGAAAAAACAAACTACTTTTAACACTAACCGCCTTATTTATTTTCACCTCATCATTATCAACAAAGGCTGAAGAAGATGTTCGTTTACTTCGTTTTCCGGATATCAATAATGATATTATAGCATTTGTTTATGCTGGCGATATCTGGACAGTAAATGCCAATGGCGGCGATGCCAAACGGTTAACGTCTCACAAAGGGCTGGAATTATTTCCAAAAATCTCCCCTAACGGACAATGGATAGCCTTTTCTGCCGAATATTCAGGTAGCAGGCAAATATATGTTATGCCCTCAAAAGGCGGCACACCGAAACAACTAACCTATTACAATGATGTTGGAGAAATGCCTCCACGCGGAGGTTGGGACAATGTTGTTTTAGACTGGACACCCGACAGTAAAAAAATCCTGATACGATCGAACCGCACACCCTTTGGCGAAAGGAACGGAAAATACTTTTTAGTAGATATCGATGGTGGATTAGAAAAACCTTTACAAATTGTAGATGGAGGTTTTGCTGCATTGTCGCCTGATGCTTCTAAATTGGCATTTACTCCGGTAGATCGCGAATTTAGAACATGGAAAAGATATAAAGGTGGCCGCGCTTCGGATATCTGGGTTTACGACCTGGAAAAAGATCACTCAGAACAGATTACCGATTTTGTGGGTACCGACCAGATTCCCGTGTGGCACGAAAATAAAATTTATTTTGCCTCAGACAGAGACCTTACTTTAAATATTTACAGCTACGATTTTGAAACCAAAAAAACAGAAGAGATAACTACCCATAAGGAATTTGATGTAATGTGGCCATCAGGGCATAATGGGATGATTGTTTACGAGAATGGAGGATATATTTACAAATTAAATACACAAACAGGAAATTCCGAAAAAATAACTGTAAATATCAATTTTGATAATCCCAACATCCTGCCCTATTTCAAAAATGTAAGTGATTTTATCGAAAGTGCATCCATTTCACCTTCAGGTAAACGTGCCATTTTCGATGCCCGTGGTGATATTTATTCCGTTCCTGCCGAAAACGGATTAACGGTAAATCTTACCAAAACACAAGGAATCAGGGAGATGTCGCCAAACTGGTCACCTAACGGAAAATATATATCTTATCTTTCTGATGTTACAGGAGAATACGAAATTTATTTATTAGAAAATAAAGAAGGTGCAAAACCCAAACAATTAACATTTAACTCTAAAGCCTGGAAATACGAACCAGCTTGGTCTCCAGACAGCAAGTACCTGCTTTATTTCGACCGTACCTTAAAACTTAAATATATTGATGTTGCAACGGGTAACGAAAAAGATATCGCTAAAGCAACATCCGACGAAATACGAGATTATAAATTTTCTCCCGACTCAAAATGGATAACATATACCAATAACAGCGATAACAATAATAGTGCGGTTTGGGTTTACAATATTGCCACAGCCCAAAACCACAAAGTTACAAATGATACATTTAGCGAATTCAGCCCTGTATTCTCAAAAGACGGCAACTATATTTTCTTTTTATCGAACAGGGATTTTAATCTTAACTTTTCAAGCTTTGAGTTTACCTATCTTTATAACAATGCCACAAGAATTTATGCTTTAGCATTAAGGAAAGACAGCCCGAAACTATTTCAGTTTAAAAATGATGTGGTAGAAGTAAAAGACGAATCTAAAACAGAGAAAAAATCAAATTCAAATAAAGAAGAGATAAATATTACAATTGATTTTAACGGTATTGCAAACAGGGTAATGGACTTCCCGATTAAAGACGGAAATTACCGCTTTTTAGAAGCCATTGAAGGAGGGATACTTTATGGAGCCGATGATGGACTGCATAAATATGACATTGCCAATGAAAAAGATGAATTAATTATTTCAGACGTAAGATGGGGAACATTATCTGCAGATGGCAGTAAAATATTATACCGCTTTGACAAAGACTGGGGAATTGTAGGCATATCGCCTAAACAAAAAGCGGGCGACGGAAAATTAGACCTCAGTAACCTGGAAATGAAAATTGATCCTAAAAAAGAATGGCAACAGATTTATACTGACGGATGGAGGATTTTCAGAGATTACTTTTATGTAGAAAACTTACATAATGTGGATTGGGAAGGACTAAAAAGCAAATATGCCAAATTGGTTCCATCAGTTAGCCATAGGGCAGATTTAGATTATATTATAAACGAAATAATTGCTGAGTCAAATGCCGGGCATGCTTATAATAATTATGGAGATTTCGAACGTGTAAAACGTATTGATGGTGGTTTGTTGGGTGCCAGTTTAACAGCCGACAAAAACAGCAACCGCTATATCATTTCAAAAATTTATAATGGTGAAAACTGGAATAATTCTCGCCGTTCGCCGTTAACAGAACAGGGCATTAATGTTAATGAAGGTGATTACCTGATTAGCATTAACGGAAATGAGGTTACTACCAAGGAGAATCCTTACAAATTTTTAGAAAACAGCGCAAATAAGCATGTAGAGATAAAAGTTAATTCAAAACCATCGGCCGAAGGCGCTAGAAAGTATACCATTAAAACTATAAAAAGTGAAATTGAGTTACTTTATTTAGATTGGGTAAATGAACGCCGTAAAATGGTTGATGAACTATCCAATGGCCGAATTGGTTATATTCATGTACCAAATACAGCTGTTGAAGGGAATTATGAACTTTATCGCGGAATGTACGAACAGCATAACAAGGAAGCCTTAATCATTGATGACCGATACAATGGTGGAGGATTTATCCCTGCTTATATGATTGAAATGCTCGACCGGGAAACTTTAAACTACTGGCACCGAAATAAGCTCGAACCCATGATTTCTCCATCAGTTGCGCATGACGGGCCAAAAGCGATGCTTATAAACGGGTATGCCTCCTCTGGTGGTGACGCACTGCCTTATTATTTCAAGAAAAAAGAACTTGGAACCCTAATCGGAACAAGAACCTGGGGCGGATTAGTCGGAATTAGCGGCAATGCCGGTTTGGTTGATGGAGGTTTTATTAATGTACCACGATTTGGAATCTACGATGAAACGGGTGAATGGATCATCGAAGGTGTTGGTGTTTATCCGGATATTGAAGTTGTTGATAAACCACATGAGCTGGCCAAAGGAAATGACCCCAGTATTGAAAAAGCAGTGGAAGTATTATTAAAAGAACTGGAAGAAAATCCCGTACAAAAACCAGAACGCCCTGCTGACCCAGACCGTTCGGGATGGATTGAAAAAGAAGTGAAATAAATCATTTTAATACAATAAAAAAACCACTGTACTATTTGTCAGTGGTTTTTTTTTATTATCCAATTTTCATTTTGCTTACTGCAGGCTTCCACTTCACTTTTTTAACTTAAAAAACAAAATAATAACTGTAAATCTCTGTTTTGATACTTGTATCTTGTATCTTTATACTTGTATCTTGTATCTTGACACTTGTATCTTGCATCTTTCAATCTCCGTAGCTTCACCGTGTTCGCTATAAACTTTAGACGCTTACGCTAAAGCTTAAGCGGCAGCGTGCGGTTACGAAGCGAAGGAGTTCTTCTGCTACCTACTCTTTACTAACACATAAACTATTATTTGTCTTCATCCATTATCTAATAAATCTGTGCTAATCTGCTCAACTTGTGTATTCATTTTATTGAATCAGTGTTCTATTATGATTTAATAATTATTACCACAGACCTGCCAGCCGGCAGGCTGGGTGAACAGAGATTATGACACAGAGTTTCACAGAGTTTGTTTTTAATTTATTAAACCTGTTATAGATTACTACTTCATTTAGTTTACTGCTGCATGCCTCCGGCAGGTAAACTGCTTACTGCCGCTTTTATTTAGCTCTCTCTAAAGCGCAATTTTTTTCTCAACAATAAATTCAAAAAAATCCGTGATGACCTGTTCAATCTGCGTATTCAATTTATTGATTCAGTGTTCCATTCCTGCCTACTGCCGCTTTTCTTACTTTCGCGGTTCATCATCCAAATAATTATTCAAAGGGTCACTCTCACTTGTATTTAACGATTTTATCCAATCTATAACCGGCTGACGGTAATGAACGGAAGTATTGTATGGTTCTTCATCGTACTCAGAAAAATTATTAGTTGTTAATGAATATAAATAATCAATCGTTAATAAAGTATAGGTTGTGTCGTTGTAAATTGGTGTACCATCCATAAAATAGTTTCCATCAATGGTTGTAAAGCCTCCGGGCAAATAATACGGAACACTTTCTAATAATTCCGAACCGGTTACTTCCATCTCAATAATAGTATTCTCAAAAGGCAATAAACCTACAATGGTTTCCAGCGTTATTTCACCTGCCGGAATATCCTGCCGTATACCGCCGGAGTTGGTTAAAGCAAAATCGGCATCGGGAAAAGTATGTAGCCACGAATCTACCACCATATTGCCCATTTCAACCGAGCGTTGGTGTATTGTTTCATCAGCATATCCAATAACTTCAGATAAAATTGCATTGGATTGTTCTACCCAGTTATCTACAATTACTGAAACCTCATCATCAATAATCCCTTTATTATTTTTATGGCTTGAATAAGTTATATCTTCAATTGAATCTCTGCTTACATTATAATGAAAAGCTACCTTTATATAACGCTCCATGTTAGCACCTGCCTGCATAAGAACAACACCATCCATCTCTTTTGTGATTAATTGATGACAATGCCCTCCTCCAATTATCTTTATATGATGATTTTTAGCAACGGGCACCAATTGTTCCATTTCGTCCCTGCAAATATGCCCAATCAAGATTAAAAAATCGGCACCTTCAGCTTTAGCCTGAGGAGCGTACGTATTAATTGCCTGCTCGTAAGGTAAAAAATCCAGCGTTTCTACATTTTTAGGGAAGGTTGTATTGGGCGTTGATAATGATGCCAACCCAATAATTCCTACTTTTACCCCACTAATTTCTTTAATGATATAAGGTTTAACAAACGATGGGATTTCACCACTACTCTTTTCAACAATATTTGCTGCCACAAACGGAAAATTCATTTCCTCAAGCCGCTCTTCAAGCACTTCGATGGTAAAATCAAAGTCGTGGTTTCCAATCGCACTTGCATCGTATTCAAGAGCATTCAAAACCTCAACCATAGGTTCTCCCATAAACCAAGTAGAAACTGCAGGGCCTGTCCAGTTATCGCCACCACTTAAAACTAAGAAATTGTCCGATCCATCGTAATTTTCTTCTGTTTTCCATATTCCTGCTAATCCGGCAGCACCATCCGAATTTTCGGTAGCTTCTAACCACCCATGCTCATCGTTGGTATAAAATATCGTAAAGTTTACCAGGCTATCTTCCGGCAAGGTATCATCATTCTTCTGATTCTCTGTATTTTTGTTACAAGAGAAAATTAATATCCCAATGAATAATCCTAAAACAACTATTGATAAATATCGCATAATATCACATTTAATGAATAAACTTCCGAAATTAATAAAACTATTTATATTTTTTTGGGTTTACATAAGTTCTTTTTCTTCCTGGACTGCAATCCACAGCTTTTGCATGAGAATTTCACTTTTCCCTGATTTTGATTTTTCTCTTTTTTATTTGTTTTACAAAGCTTTTTAGACATAAAGGATTTTTTATTCTAACAGTAAATACGGAAAAATGTTTTTTAAAAATTTTTCATTTACTCATTTTTGTATTTAATGTATAATTAGTGTATTTTTGTGTATGCATAATTCTATTTCAAATAAGGAACTTGCTGCTTTGCGGGCAATAAGAAATTTTCTTATGAAAAACGGCCGTATGCCCAGTGTTCGTGAGTTAATGAAAGAGATGAACTATAAATCGCCGCGTTCGGCTGCAGTTATTTTACAACAACTGATTGATAAAAAAATACTGAACAAAAAACAAAATGGCAACATACAATTTACACAGTACGAATTTGATGACGAAATACCCGGAGAACAAACCGTTAAAATTCCGCTATTAGGCACGGTTGCCTGCGGTGCCCCAATATTGGCCGAAGAAAATATCGAGGCCATGATTGCTGTTTCTACCAAGATTGCCAAACCCAACAACAAATACTTTTTATTAAGGGCTACAGGCGATTCTATGAATAAAAAAGGGATTAACCACGGAGATTTGGTTTTGGTAAAACAGCAAGCCTCTGCCGACAATGGCAATATTGTTGTTGCGCTTATTGATGATGAAGCAACGATTAAAGAATTAAAAATTAATAAAGAGAATGTGCTTTTATTGCCACGTTCGTCAAACAATGCCCACACACCTATTATTCTTTCTAAAGATTTTAAGGTTCAGGGAGTAGTAATAACGACAATTCCCGGGTATAATAAATAAAAAAAAATTTACATACATGAGAATTTTGGGGTTTCTACCCCCATTCATTCAACCATCTTTTAAATACAACAAACTAAACAATAATATGAACCAGCTAAATATGCATACTCCGGATACAAAAACAATTCTGGAAATACCATTTGCTGCTACGAATATACCAGCAGGTTTTCCTTCGCCTGCAGATGATTACTTAGAAACTTCGCTTGACCTGAACAAAAAGCTGATAAAAAATCCGGGAGCCACCTTCTTTGCACAAATTGTCGGCTCATCGATGAAAAATGCCGGAATACATGATGGAGATATCGTGGTTATTGACAAGTCTTTAGAGCCACAAAATAATTCTATTCTGGTTTGCAGTATCGATGGAGAGTTTACGCTCAAGCGATTTAAAAAAGCAGATGACAAAACCGGCTATTTAATGCCTGATAATCCGGATTATGAACCGATAAAAGTAAACCAGCACAACCAGTTTATTATCTGGGGAGTAGTAACTTATACCATTCATAAACATTAATATTATGTACGCTTTAGTCGACGCCAATAATTTCTATGCTTCGTGCGAAAGAGTTTTTAGGCCTGAGCTTAATGGAAAACCTGTGGTTGTGCTTTCAAACAACGATGGTTGCATTATTGCCCGCTCCAACGAAGCTAAAGCATTAGGACTGAAAATGGGCGAACCGGCTTTTAAAAGAAAATCGTTCTTAAAAGCAAATCATGTACATATATTTAGCTCTAATTATGCCTTATATGGCGATATGAGCAAACGAATAGTACAGGTGCTTAAAACTTTTTCGCCTGCCATTGAAATATATTCTATCGATGAGTCTTTTCTTAATTTATCTGCTTTTTATCAGATTAATTATGAACAATTAGGAAAAAGCATCCAAAAAAAAGTTTACAAACACACCGGAATCCCTGTTGGTGTTGGCATTAGTACAACTAAAGCACTGGCAAAAATTGCCAATAGGATAGCAAAAAAAGAGAAACAATACAGCGGAATTGCCGTTCTTGATAATCAACGAAACATTGGCCTGGCCTTACGCAACACTCCTATTGATGATGTTTGGGGTATTGGAAGGCAATATTATAAATTTCTAAAATCAAAAGGAATCTTTACAGCTTTTGATTTTACCTGTATGAACGATAACTGGGTAAGAAAAAACCTTACGGTTACAGGCCTTCGATTGAAAAAAGAGTTACAAGGAATATCATGTATTCCTCTGGAAAGCATTCTTCCGGCGAAAAAAGCCATTGCCACCACCCGCGGATTTGGAAAAATTATTACCGACAAAAAATTTATTAGAGAAGCCGTTTCTACTTATGCTACACGATGTTCCGAAAAGTTACGAAAACAAAAGTCAGTGGCTAATATTCTTACGGTTTTTGTCCATACCGATCCTTTCAACGATAATGAAACATACCACTACCTGTCGAAAACAGCAAATTTGGGATTTTCTACCAACAGCCAAAAAGAACTGATAAAATTTGCCTTAAAAATCTTAGATTTAATTTACAAAGATGGTTTGCGGTACAAAAAAGCAGGTGTTATTGTCAGCGGAATTGAAAGCGAAGAAAGCATACAAACCAGTTTGTTTTATGATATGGATATCAATGGCAATGAACAACTCTCAAAAGCCATAGATTGTATCAACGAAAAATATGGCAGAGATAAAATAAAATTAGCTGTTCAGGGTGATGGACAAGAATGGAAACTAAAACAGGAAAAGCTCTCGGGCAGGTACACTACCCAATGGAGCGATATATTAAAAATAAAATGTGAATAAACAGCTTGCTTTTATTATCTTTAATAAAAAAGAAAAATGTGTTTTTACTACTGCTTAACAAAAAAGAATCCGGCTCAATTAATTGAAAACAAAGTTATCAGGGAAGAACAGTTAAGCCTGTTTAACGATACTTTTTTGGTGAACGGGTTTGAGCATCCGGCCATGCCTGTAATTACAGATGAAAAACCTAATGAAATACAGTTCTTTAGATGGGGGATAATACCTTTCTGGGTAAAAGATAAGGAAACAGCAACCAGCATAAGAAATAACACGCTAAATGCCAAATCGGAAACCATTTTCGAAAAAGCATCTTTTAAGCATTCTATAAAAAATAAACGTTGCCTGATTTTATGCTCTGGTTTTTTCGAATGGCAAAAAGTAAAAGGCAAGAAGTATCCATATTACATCAGTTTAAAAAATGATGAGATATTCGTTTTTGGGGGTATCTGGTCATCATGGAACGATAATGAAACCGGCGAAATAGTCACCACTTATGCAATAATTACAGTAGAAGCCAATGAGCTTGTTGGCAAAATACACAATACCAAAAAACGAATGCCATTAATCCTTGAGCCTGAGAAAGCTTTAAAATGGATTGACAAAAACACATCTGAAAAAGATATAAAACAAATGATGCAACCAGTAGATGCATCACAAATGAAAGCCCACACCATAAAAAAATTTATGCCTGCAAAACCCGGCAATTCTACTAACCCTGAAATTATTGCTTATTATCATTATCCGGAACTTATTGATTTTATTTCCTGAAATTTTAACTGCAAAAAATATTGTATCAAACAATAAATTAATAAAAGTAACCGTTCATTGATTTGATAAATATTCTTAAAAAATAACATCCATGAAACCAAAAGAAACAATTGAGCAAATTGTTTTTACCAAAAAAAGTAAACGCGCTTTAATTGACGAAACCCTCGGGCGGTTTCAGTTTATAATGGATGAAACTTTTCATGGCAACGATACTCAAAATTTTAAAAAAGAATTTCCGTTAAATACACAAATCGAAGATTTAAAATATTCAATAGACGATGTGGTAATTTATGTTGGAAGCCTGAAATCACCGGAAATTGCTATTGAAGTAGTACTTGATATTTTTCATAATAAATCGTCATCAGAATTAGGAACCTTTTCTGAAATCTTTAATGAAGATGGTGTATTAATTGACCAGCTGTTGGTAATTAACTAAATAATGTCCTTTTTTTACAACTTTTAGTATTGACTCTCTCCTACTGCGGAGTTTTAGTAAGTTTTAATATTGATGATTTAGGTATTAATAACTGCTGCGTTTTTCTTTACTTTGACAAAGAAATCGAAATCTAGTATTTTTTAATAAAAATATTCCCATAAAACAAGGTTTTTAGAATGTTAAAGAAAAAATCAGGTACGTATCTACGTATTGTTCAATCTTATTAGGTTAAAGTGAAGCCTAAGCACAAAACCCTGCCTTTCCTGGGTAAACTAGAAGACTACCCCCCACACCAAATAGAAAATATTGCCAAAAAATTATTAAAACTTTCCGAATTTAATATGGGAAATATTGTAGCTGGCTCTTTTCATACGTTATCACGTATTAATTATGTTTACGTACTGATAATCAAAAAAATATGGGATTTATTCAAAATGAATGAATTTACTCTTATAATAAAGCAAAATCATAAAACACAATTTGATTGGATGCAAGTTTTACAATTAATGATTGCCGAACGCAT
>JBKHIH010000123.1:0-5235 GCA_046538755.1 Thiohalospira sp. | reverse complement strand
GGAATAATGAAGCGCCCAATCATGTGCTACCGGATGCTGATGTAAATGATCTCTCTGTTTTTGGATTAGCCCAATATACATTTATTAATAAACTAAAAACACAAGCGGGAATAAGGTACGATTATCGTTCAATATCAACTGAAGCAGTTGATACAGATTATGGAAACGTCAGTGCATCCATGGGTGCAACATATGAAGTTAAGGAAAACTTTTTATTACGTGCCAATATCGCTTCTGCTTACCGAACGCCAAACATTGCCGAATTAACACAAAATGGCATGCACGGCACAAGATATGAGCAGGGAAATCCGGACTTAACATCACAGCGTAATTATGAAGCCGACATAAGTACTCACTATCATTCAAAATATGTTATGGTTGATATTTCCGGTTTTTATAATCATGTAAATGATTACATCTTCATTGCTCCAACCAATGATACCATAGAAAGTGGGGATAAAATATACAGGTACTCACAAACCAATGCAGAGCTGTATGGAGGTGAACTTTCTATTGATGTTCTGCCTGTTAATTGGTTAAATTTAAAAACAAGCTATGCATATTTAGTTGGCAAACAAGAAGACGGGAATTATCTGCCATTTATTCCGCAAAACAAACTGCGTTTTGAAATGAAGTTTCAAAAACAAGAGTTGGTGTTTTTAAAAAACAGCTTTTTCAAAGTTGGAGGTCTTTTTGCTGCAAAGCAGAATAACCCTGCCATGTTTGAAACGGAATCTGACAGTTATTTTTTATTAAACGCAGGAATAGGAACAGAAATAAAATGGGCAAAACAAATGGTATTGATTTCTGTCCAGGCAAACAACCTGTTAAACGAAACTTATATTGACCATTTATCAACACTTAAAGGAATGGGCTATTATAATATTGGACGAAATGTTAGTGTAAACTTAGAAGTTCCATTTGGAATTAAATAAAAAATTTGGAACTTATGCTCCGTCATACTAATTTAAATGACGGAGCATTCTTAATAAAAAAAAAATTGTAGAATATGGAAAAATTCTCAACAAATCCACTTCCCTTCGCTTTAAGGCACATGCCACAAAACGCAAAGAAAAAGTGCATCAAAAATAGAAAGACGAATTGATGGATTGAAAAACCTCCAGAATACAACATCGTGTATAAGCAGTATTTTTTTGAGTTAACACATGGTATGCAGATCAAAACCGGCATTTTGAAAAATTATGGATTTTAAACGAACATTATTATTTTTACATCCGTATATTCAAAAACCTAAACCATTAAAAATATTTTGGAATGAAAAAGCTGAGACTTAAAATTCGGCATAAAATTCAACTTTTTATTCTTACAACCACTATTATTATTTATGCTATTGCTTTAGGCTATATAAGTGTAAAAAGTAAAAAAATTGCTCACGATGATGCCATTACTATTTCAGACAATCATGTAAAGGGTGCTGCAAATAAAATCCAGGTTTATTTGGAAAATTATTTAACTACTGTTAAAGATTTGAGTAGTACTTTTAGGGCTTATGATAAGATTAATGAAGAAAACCGCAGGGTTGTAATGGCCGAAATAATGCAAAATATCTTAAAAGAAAACGATGATTTTTTAGCTGTATGGAGTACCTGGGAGCCCTATTCTATTGATAGCCTTGATGAAAGATTTGAAAATACCCCCGGGAGTACCGTGTTAGGGAATTTTGGATATATGTATTATAAAAATGCAGGACAAATCATCCTGGATGAATCTATTGAAACAAATCCATCAGAAGTTTTTTCCGGAGATTATTATCAAATTCCTAAAAAAACACGACACGAAGTAATTATAGAGCCTTACTACTATTCTTATACCAAAAATGCAAGTGATGAAGTTTTAGAAACCAGCATTGTTTGTCCTATAATCTCAAATAATAAGTTTTTGGGTGTTGTGGGAGTTGATGTACAACTTGAACAATTTCAGAAAATTATAAATGAAATTAAACCTTTTGAGAATAGTATAGCATTTTTGTTATCTAATAAAGGAGTATATGTTGCCAATCCTGATCCTGAATTTTTAGGAAAGTCTGTACAAGAAATATTTCCCGAAGAGTCGGAAAAATATGATGTACTTTCAAAAATTAGCAATGGAAAATTTTTATCTTATGAAATTAAAGGCCCTGATGGCAATATGTATTATACCGCTTATGCTCCTGTAAATATTGGAAATACCGGCACGCCTTGGTCGATAGGGATTGCAGTACCTTTAGATTTTGTATTAAAAAAAGCCAACCAAAATTTTAAGGTGTCAATTTTGGTTGGAATTATTGGTTTGTTAATATTAAGCCTGGTAATTTATTTAATTGCAAATAATATTACAAATCCTATACTTCAAATCACTGAATTTTTAAAAAAATTATCACGTGGGTATGTAGGGAAAGACATGGTTTTCTCGATTGATTCGGGCGATGAAATTGAAGAAATGGGTGTAGCTTTAAATAAATCAATTAAAGGATTAAAAGAAAAAACTTCTTTTGCCCGTGATATAGGTGAAGGAAATTTCGAATCCAATTTTGAGTTATTAAGTGAAGACGATGTATTGGGCAAATCGCTCATCGATATGAGGGATAAATTAAAGAAAGCCCGTGAACAAGAAGAAATAAGAAAAGCAGAAGACAAGAAAAGACAATGGGCCAACGAAGGACTTGCATTATTTAGCGAAGTACTTAGGAAAAGCCATCAGGATTTAAAAGAACTCGGATTTGATATTATTATACAGCTGGTAAATTATTTAAATGCAAACCAGGGAGGTATCTTTTTGCGTAATGAGAAGGAAGATGGCGATGAAGATATTTATTTTGAATTGATAGCTACTTATGCCTTTAACAGGAAAAAGTATAAGCAAAAGAAAATTGAGTTAGGTGAAGGATTAGTAGGTACTTGTGCAATTGAAAAGCAAACCATTTATATAACAGAAATACCGGACGATTATATTAATATTACATCAGGGCTGGGAGGTGCAAATCCCAAAAGCTTGCTTATTGTTCCTTTAAAGCTTGAAAAAGAAGTGCTTGGAATAATAGAAATGGCATCTTTTAATACTTTTGAAAAACATGAGATTGATTTTGTAGAAAAAATTGCACAAAATATAGCATCTACCTTAGCTACTGTTAGGGTTAATGAGCGCACATCCCGATTATTGAAAAAATCACAACAACAATCGGAAGAGTTAGCAGCACAGGAAGAAGAGATGCGTCAAAATATGGAAGAGTTAAAAGCTACCCAGGAAGAGGCTGCCAGAAAATCTGCCGAAATGGAAAGTTTAATTAATGCATTAAACTCTACCAGTTATGTTGCCGAGTATGATCTTAATGGAAAAATAATCTCTGTAAACGACGCTTATTTAAATCTGTTTAAAATGTCCCGGCAAGAAGCGATTGGGACACATCATTCTGATAATATTGACTTTACAGAAAAACAGAAAGAACAATATGTTCAATTTTGGAATGACCTTAAAAAAGGAAAAGTTAAGAAAGAAAAAACGCAGGTTACAATAAATGGGAAATCTTATCTGTTTATGGAGTCGTATACTCCAATTTATAACGAAGATGGTGAGATTTATAAAATTTTAAAGATTGCCAATGATATTTCTGAGTATTTAGAAAAATAGGCCATCACGAAACTCTTAAAACAGTGGAATGTTTTAAACTAAAAAATCCGATGCTTTTTTTAGCACCGGATTTTTATTTAAACAACCATCTAATAAAAAGCTGATTTTACACAGCTTTACTCTTCATCAATTTGATTATTATAGTATTGATAACCATAGCCATATCCAGTACCATAACCCTGTCCCATTCCACGGGCATTTCTGTAGCCTGCACCTGCACGTCCGGCACCTCGGTTATATCCTCGTCCTCTGGCAGGCATTGAGTCAAAATAAACTTTTTGCTCATCGGTTAGTAAGTTTCTTACCTCCTGGCGGTGTTTTGATGATGCTTTCATCATTTTATTTTGCACACCAGTCATTTGGTCAATTACTGAATTAATTTCATTAAGATTTGCCTTATCTGTTGTGTTAAGAGTTCTTTTGCGAGCTCTTAATTCATTCATCTGATTACGATAATTGTTCATCTCTTTCCAGTGTTCAACTCTTAATGCTTCAATTTTTGCTTCCTGGTCAGCAGTGAGGCCAGGAATTCTCCAACAGGTTTCGTCGGCCCGATAAGGCCTGTCTGTATTGCTTTTATAGTTTCTTCCGCGTTGTGCGAATACTTGTGTTCCGGCCAGCATTAAAATGGCTAATGCTAAAACGGTAAGTCGATTCATTCTTTTTGTTTTCATCTTTTTAAATTTTTATGTTAATCATGATTTTCTTTCGAATTTCTAATCTTTGGACACACCAATTATTAATTTATTACAGGGTGTATTATTAAATTTTTTATTTTTTGTAATTTGATTTTTAAGATATTTCTTCTGATTAAATAAAACTACAAGTAAAATCAGGGCATAGAACTTAGATTCAACAGAAAATTTATGTATTTTTATTTTTTTAGTTTAATGCTGTAATAAATAAAAGATATAAATTTGAAAACTATTAAAATGAATATGGACCCACTGATTATTGGAGCATCTGAAGAACGCCCGGGAATTAATTTTGACCCTCAGAGTAATAAATTCCTGATATTTGGAAAATCATTTCCCGAGGAGGCAAAAAATTTTTATGAACCGGTTATGCTTTGGCTGGAGGAGTATGCCAGAAATCCAAATCAAGAAACAAATTTTGAAATTCGGCTCGATTATTATAATTCAGCTACTTCAACTATTTTGCTTGAGCTTATACAATTAATGAACCGCCTATACAAAAAAGGGCATAAAGTAAAAATTATATGGCATTATCTTGAGGTGGATGACGACATGCTGGACGCAGGCAAAGAATTTAGTGAAATGGTAGAAGTGCCTTTTGAATTTATACCTTTTGAAGATATTTAAATGAGAAAACAAATCATATAAAAAGTCCTGCAAAGGGATTCAAACTTTGCAGGACTTTTTTATCTTATTTATTTGAAACAAAAAATTCTGGTTTAAGCTGATCAAAATCGGTTGCTTCCTGATAATGCTTAACAAAATTTAAAATAGTGGGCTCATCATACAAATTCCCGATAAAACTAATGCTTGTTGGGTGTTTTTTGTCGTCAAAACCATTGGGAACAACAACACAAGGATGCCCTGTTAAGTTGGTCATTAGCAATTGATCGCCACCATAACTGGGTGTAAC
>JBKHIH010000122.1:0-5338 GCA_046538755.1 Thiohalospira sp. | reverse complement strand
AGCATTGTTGGGCACATAAAACATGTCGTAAAATTCCTGGAACTCTTTATCTTTGGCTGCACGGATATGATCCGGATCTCCAATGGTTGTCCAACGATAGGGGTGTTTTTCGTAAGCCCTTTTACTGGTTTCAATTAAAATGGTTCCATAGGGCTGATTTTCGTAACGTTGTTTGTATTCTTCAATAACTACATTTTTTTGTGTGGCAATTCCTATAGAATCTACTTTAGCATGCAACATCCTTTCAGACTCGAGCCAAAGCCCTAGCTCAAGCTGGTTAGACGGTAATAATTCATAATAATATGTTCTGTCGCTGGTAGTGTTTGCATTTAGCGATCCGCCAGCTTTTTCAACAATTTCTGCATATTCTCCACGAGCAATATTTTTAGTCCCTTCAAACATTAAGTGTTCAAAGAAATGTGCAAATCCTGTTCGGTCTGGCCGCTCATTCTTTGCACCTACATGGTAAGTTACTGTAACAGCTACAATAGGTGTGCTGTTATCCTGGTGAAGAATAACATGCAATCCATTGTCAAGATCGTATTCTTCAAAATCAATTTGATTAGTCTGGGAGAAGACGCTTAATGATAACACTCCCAAAAACATGGTTGTGATTAGTTTTCTAATTTTCATAGTTTTAAATTAAATAATAGCATTTAGTTAATAAATAAATTATTATAATGATTGATTATCTTCATCTGGCACATAATCTAAAATATCACCGGGTTTGCAATCCAAAACTTTGCAAATTGCATCAAGCGTTGAGAACCTGATGGCTTTCGCTTTTCCGCTTTTTAAAATCGATAAATTAGCAATGGTAATATCTACTTTTTCAGAAAGTTCTGTTAATGACATCCGGCGTTTTGCTAAAATTTTATCCAGGTTTGTAATAATTGGCATAGTAAGTAGGTTTAAATCGTTAATTCTTGTTCTTTTTTAACTTCTGATCCTATTCGATAAATTTCTGAAACAACTAATACAATTAGTGCCCAGAATAAATCGATTGATGCGTCGAAATTAAGCCGGATATTAAAGGCCTGGTCAAAAACAATAATTTTCTTTAACCACAGAAATTTTATAAACAAAGGATAGCTTATTTGCAGTAATGCAGAAATAAAAATAGCGATGGCAATTTTACGTATACGCCAGGTATTTTTTGGATGAAAAGGATTTTCTTCTTTTAGCGAATATCGAGTTGAGCGGAAAACTTTCCATAATAAAAAAATGATATATAAAGCAATGGCTAATATAAGTGTAAAATAAAGGTAGTTAACAATGCCTGCAAATCCATATTGATTATCCACGTTAAATGAAAAATAGGCTTCATCGATTTGAATGTTGTAAGTAGAGCCATTTTTTAATTCTATAGTAGCCTCTTCGTAAATTTCAATGGGGACATCAATAACCGGGAAAAACGGTTCAAAATCGGGTTTAAAAATGGTGAGAAGAAACAGCAAAATAGTTGCAATAAGCGATAATACGCCTATACCAAGAAAAATTGATAGTATTGTATAAATAAATCCAATTACTTTTTTGTTTTTTACTTTCTGATTTTGGTTCATATTAAATTTTTTAACAAAGTAAATTATTTTTATTGAAAAACAATAAAAACAAAGTGGTAAATTTAGCAAATCAGAAATAAAAATATTTAAAAACCCTTTAAATAATAGAATATTTTTAAAAAAGTTTTGCAAATGAGTCAATATTTATTTAACTTTTCCAAACATTTTAAAATTAATTAGTCCGTTGTGTATAAACCGTTAGAATTATGGAAAAAGACACTTTACTGGTTCCCTGGGATTTTACCGAAGTTGCTGAAAATGCATTAGAACATGCAGTAAAAATTTCAACACACATTAAAAATCGCATTAAACTAATTCATGTAGTTAAATCTTTAAAAAAGGGAGAAGAAGCTCTTAATGAGTTAAATAAAGATATTGAACGATTAAAACAAAAGTATGATGTAAACATTGAACCATTAGTTCTTGAAGGAAGTTTGTTTCATATTATTTCCGACTATGCATCCGAAAATAATGTAAGCATGGTAGTAATGGGAACACATGGTATTAAAGGAATGCAGAAATTTACCGGCAGTTATGCATTAAAAGTAATTGTTGGTTCAAAAACTCCGTTTATAGTAGTGCAAGAGCCTCCATCCAAAAAAGAAATTTTTAAAGACATTGTATTCCCACTTGATTATCGATCAGAAGCAAAACAAAAATTACAATGGGCTTTATTTTTGGTTAAGTATTTTGATGTAAAAATCAATATCATTATTCCAACCATAAAAGATAAGTCGTTAAATTCTAAATTAATGGCTAATGTTCATTTTGCTGAAAAAATACTTGATAAGTATGACTGTAATTATGAATTGCAAAAAATTGAGGGAAGTAATTCCGCAGAAGAATCTATTGCTTTTGCTCAAAAAATAGATGCTGATATGATTCTGATTATGACCAGCAAAGGCATTGGATTAACAGATTATGTATTAGGTGCACAAGAGCAATATATTATTGCCAACTCGGCAAAAATCCCTGTAATGGTTGTTAATCCAAGAACTGACCTTAGCCGTTATGGGAGTTTTAGTGCAACTGGTGGATAAAAAGTATTTTTCTTAAACAATTCTTGAGCAGGGTGTTAAACACCTTGCTTTTTTTGTTTTTTATTTTAGATTTAGGTTCTTTAATTTCGTTAAAAAAATATATTTTTGCCACTCATTTTTAAAAAATAAAGCCATGTCGTTTATAACAAAAGAAAAATTTCTATCCAAAGAATGGTTCTATAGTTATTCATTAGTAGCCATTGGGTCTTTTATCCTGGCTGCGGGGTTCGTGTATTTTATCGACCCGCATAAAATTGTTCCCGGAGGAGTTTATGGTGTCGGTATTGTTGTTAAAAACATTACCAGCGAAATAATGGGAGATGGGATAAAAATCCCATTTTTTAAAGAGCCTATTTTTAGCGATGGGCTCGGAATCGGGTTTGTTGGCTTAATGTTAAATATCCCACTTACAATTTTGGGTATTAAAATATTAGGCCCTCGTTTTGGTGTTAAAACTGTTGTTGGGTTTGTTCTTTCATCGATTTTTATCGATTATCTTGATGAAAATTTCGACGGGGCACTGGTTGATGATGTTTTGTTGTCATGTGTTTTTGGTGGAGTTTTAATTGGTTTTGGTTTAGGGTTGATATTCAAATCAAAAGCTACATCCGGTGGTTCGGATATAATTGCAATGATTGCTGCTAAATACACCCGAATGTCTTTAGGCATCTTAATGATTATTGTTGATTCAGCTATTGTATTTATAGGATTATTGGTATTTAAAGATTGGAAAATTCCACTTTATTCTTGGATTGTAATTTATATAACCGGAAAAGTAATTGATGCAACACTCCAGGGAGTCAGCTATGATAAGGCCTTATTTATTATTTCTGATAAATACGATGAAATCAGGAACAAAATTATTAATGACCTTAATCGTGGAGGAACATTAATCAATGGCGTGGGGATGTTTAAAGGGCTTGAAAAAAAGATTGTTTTTACCAATGTAAACCGTAGGGAACTCGCTATTCTTCAGGATTTCATTAAAGAGATTGATCCATTTGCTTTTATGACAGTTATCGATGCTAATGAAGTAATTGGAAATGGGTTTAAACCCATCAAAGAAGTTTAAATATTAAAAAAAGCCGGCTGAAATAACCGGCTTTTTTTATTTGTTATGGCTAAGATTGATAAAATCAATATAATTTGAATGGTGGTCGCCATAAATTTCCACTGCCTCACCAATAACTTTGTAAGTACTTTTTTCTCCTGCTATTTTACTAAATAAAATTTGATATTCATCACCCTTATCATCGATCATAATAATATGGGATAAATTATCATGAATATCAGCAGCAAGCTTTTCGTGGCAGATAGGACAATAAAAATCATATTTTTCGCCTTCGCGAATTTGAAAGTCTTTATGTTTTGTTACCGAATAATTTCCAAGCTCCGGATTCATTAAAATTAAACCTGAGTCGCCATGGTTGGTTTCGGCAGCTAAGATGATGTGTTCGCCTACATTTAAGTAGCCATTGCATTGTGGACAAATAAAGTTATTTTTCATGAAAAACACCTCCTGAAATATTTTGGGTTAATAGATAAATAATAAAGTGTGTTTATATATTATACGATTTTACTTTCATAAGGTTGTTTATTTTATTATTATTTACGGATTTATGCATAAAGATATTAAATCATTACAATTTATTTGATTGATATTCATAGTTTTTTTAAATTTAGCTAAAATCTAAAAACCGCCACCATGAAACAATTTCAAGAAATTATAAATGGTAAAAAAATTGCTTATTATGAATCCCAAACCAACGGTTTCCCCGTAGTTTTAATTCATGGGAGTTCTTTATCTTCTGTAATTTTTATTCGGCAATTAATCGATTCAACATTATCAGAAGAATTTCGGTTTATCGCTTTAGATTTGCCTGGATGTGGCGATTCCGACTGGTCTGAATCTCCGGAAAAAGATTATACCATAAAAGCACAGGCTAAATTATTAAATGATTTTTGCCAAAAACTAAAAATTCAATCAGCGATATATATTGGACATGATTTTGGCGGAAATATTTTGCTTGAAGCATTAGAAGAATTGCCTTCTGAAAAAGCTATTGCTTTAGCCTGTTGCGTTCCGTTAACAAATCCATTAACTCCCGGAATGTTTTTGTCTCATCCGGCAGTTCCTCTTTTATCAAAACCAGGAATTGACGACAGCGAAATTCATCAAATTGCAGCTGCTTTGGTTGAACCGGAAATAAGATATCCCGATTTTATTCCTGAAATAATGCGTAAATCAGATATTAAAACCCGCGAAGTGTTTTTTAAATCTTTAAATGATGGAGAATTTACGGATCAATTTAATATTTTAAAAAACCTAACTATTCCGGTTTCGTTTTTTATGGGCGAAAAAGATCAGCTAATCAATCCAACACATATTAAAAATATAGCAATTCCTGAATTGTGGCACCAAAATATTCAAACCATTAAAGATGCCGGGCATTTATGCTTTTATGAAAATCCTGCTGACTTTAATGCCACTTTAAAAGGGTTTTTAAACGAAATTGTATAATTTAAAAATATATTCTAATGAAACCTTCATGCTTAAGGATAAAAAATTAAACGGGTAAAAACTCAAAAGGGCATATTAAAAAATTACTTGTTAGAAAGCTATTGCATGAAGGTTCACCGGAGGGGATTTGTGGGAGGCTTAAGCGGGAGACACCGGCAACAAAAAAGATTATTGAAATTTGAAGTTGTAAATCGCAGAACTAAGCGCTAGCGTTC
>JBKHIH010000121.1:0-5366 GCA_046538755.1 Thiohalospira sp. | reverse complement strand
GTTATAGTCTATATTTTAGAAGATTTTACCAACTATTTTTCAGTATTATGCCAAATAAAAATTCATTGTTAAAATTTCCTGATTCGCTCCATATCGCGTTTCAAGTCTTTTCTTTTAATCTCGTCGCGTTTATCGTACTCTTTTTTACCCTTGGCAAGCGCTATCTCAACTTTAGCCCATCCATTTTCGTTAAGAAATAAACGGGTAGCAACAATGGTTAACCCTTTTTCGGTAGTCTTACGTTCAAGCTTTTTAAGCTCTTTTTTATTTAATAACAGTTTGCGATCACGCTTTGGTTCGTGATTGTAATGAGTACCAAATGCATACTCAGAAATATTTAAACCTTTGATATAAAGTTCGTGCTCATGAAAAAAACAATAAGTATCAACCAGGCTGGCTTTTCCTAAACGGATTGATTTTATTTCGGTACCCGTAAGCCTCAGCCCTGCTATATACTTTTCTATTAGCTCATAATCAAAAGCTACTTTCTTATTTTTTATATTGATTTTATTTTGCATAAAGATTTTCTTTTTACAAAACACAAAGGTATTGAATTATTTGGTACAAAAAACAGGGATAAGATTTTAATAAACCGAAAAATAAATGATGATATTCATTATAATCGAGCTTATTAAAATTAACAAAGCGCCAATAATAAGTAACACAATTAATGCAAAACCAGTTAGCTTGTCGGCAGGGACTGATAACAGTGGTTTAATGCCTGTCCAAAAAAGAACTATGGAATATAACGAGAAGTAATTGATAAATCCCATTTGAGGATGAAAAGAAGATACTCCATTAGCAATCAAAGCCGGTAACGAAGAAAAAATCATTAACTTTAAACTATTGGTAAGATTTTTATCGGTACCAAATTTTGGTAATAGCCTATTTACAATTAATGCCGACAGGTAGATAGTAAAAAAAGAAATCAAAAGAAATGATAATACAGCAAGGAATCCGTTTACGACCGAATGATCTTCCCAGTTTAAAATTCGTCCCAAAAAAATAATCACCGAACTAAAAAAAATAACCGGAACAATATATTGATTAAACAACTCTTTGTTCGTAGCCTTTTCATTAGCCGTCTTTTCCCACTCTCTTGCAGGAAATAATATAAGAAAGCGGATACGGTTCACTATTCTTTTTAAAACCATAACTAAAATTTGTTTTACAAAAATAAACGAATAGCGTAATTTAAAAGTATAACCCGATGGAATTTTTCTAAATATTATTAACAATCCTTATCTTTACCCAGATAACAATAAAACAGGACATTTTATGGCCGAGGCGTATAATTTATTAACCATTCTGGGCCCTACTGCAGGCGGAAAAACATCTGTAGCAACACGTATGGCTTATATGCTGGATGGCGAAGTTATAAGTGCCGACTCTCGCCAGGTATACCGGAGCATGGACTTAGGAACAGGGAAAGACCTGGAAGATTACGTAGTAGAAGGCAAAAAAATCCCATACCACTTAATTGATATTGTAGATGCTGGTTATAAATACAATGTATACGAATATCAACAAGATTTTATTAAAGTTTTTAACGATATTCATAACAGAAATAAATTTCCTGTTTTATGCGGGGGCTCAGGTATGTATATCGAAGCAGTATTAAAAGGCTATAAACTAATCCATGTTCCGGTAAATGAAGAGCTAAGGGCCGAATTGGAACAAAAACCTACCGAAGAATTAATAACCATCTTATCATCTTTTAAAAAACTGCATAATAAAACCGATATCGATACCCGAAAACGCATGATCAGAGCCATAGAAATAGAGAAGTATTATGCTGAAAATCCACAACTGGATATTGATTTCCCAAAAATATCGCCATTAATTGTGGGTGTAAAATTTGACCGGAAATCGCAACGGAAAAGAATTACTCAGCGCCTGAAGCAGCGGTTAAACGAAGGTATGATTGATGAGGTAAAACAATTAATCAACCAGGGAATTAGTGTAGAAAATTTGGTGTATTACGGACTGGAGTACAAATTTATTACGCAGCATATTACAGGAGAACTTAGCTACGACGAAATGTTTAAAAAGCTCGAAACTGCTATTCATCAATTTGCCAAGCGGCAAATGACCTGGTATCGGCGAATGGAGCGCAACGGATTAAAAATTCACTGGCTCGACGGTTATGCCCCTATGCACGAAAAAACCAACCGTATTTTGGAACTTTTGAATATGATGTAATTAAGTAGATACAAACCAAAAAGTATAAAATGCCAATCATCCCAAAAACCAATGGTGTTGAACAAGTTTATGGATTAAGAAGTATGAAATAGAAAGGTTTACAAAAGAAAAAAGATAATTGTAAAAGACCCTTATTCTTTGGAATTTTCTCCTGAAAAGGATTCCCAGGTTAGGAATAAAAATACAAATTAACATAATCATAAAAAACAGGTTACTGAGTTGATATTCAATATCGCTGGGGCCAAAAAACATGAATAAATAAACACATACCAACAAAACAGCAAGATAAACAAGGTAAGTAATTTTAAGGCTCAGGGTTGAAATTTTTCGTTTATAATTCAGCAAAAAAGGTTTTACTACAATAAATGCAAGCAGGTAGATGATTAAAAAAACAACCATCATTAAGAAATGGAAAAATTTTAAGATTACCTCATCCATACTTTTCAAGCAATATATTTGAATAAAAATAAGTAAATCTTAAAAGAAAAACAAAAAGCCGGAAAAATCCGGCTTTCTATTGATTGGTATATACTAATATTATTCTTCATCCTTTAACCACCGGTCGAGCCAGCTAAAAAATTCGCGCTGCCACAAAATGCCATTCTGCGGACGAAGCACCCAGTGGTTCTCATCAGGAAAAAACAGGAATTTGCTGGGGATTCCTCTTAATTGAGCTGCATTAAATGCACTCATTCCCTGAGTGTATGTAATCCGATAATCCTTTTCGCCGTGTATAACCATAATGGGTGTATCCCATTGATCAACAAATTTGTGCGGCGAGTTATCGTAGGTTTCTTTGTTGGATTTATCCCAGTAAGGGCCACCATAATCCCAGTTAACGAAAAACATCTCCTCAGTTTCGAGATACATGGCTTCGAAATTAAATATTCCATCGTGTGCAATAAAAGCATCGAAACGGCCATCATGATTTCCGGCAATCCAAAAAACTGAAAATCCGCCATAGCTTGCTCCCACAGCACCCAAATTATTATTATCAACATAAGGTTCTTTTGCAACAGCATCAATGGCACTGAAATAATCTTTCATATTTTGTCCGCCATAGTCGCCCGAAATTTGTTCGTTCCACTCCTGCCCGAACGATGGTAGCCCTCTGCGGTTGGGCGCTACAATAATATAATCGTTGGCAGCCATCATCTGGAAATTCCATCGATAAGAGAAAAACTGGCTTACCGAACTTTGTGGCCCACCCTGACAGTATAATAATGTTGGATATTTCTTTTCAGGATCGAAATTTGGCGGATAAATTACCCAAACAAGCATTTCCTTATTATCGGTGGTTTTAACCCAGCGTTCTTCAACATCTCCAAAATTTAACTGATCCATTAAATTTTTATTAATAAATGAAAGCTGTTTTTCTTCTCCTGTTTCTGGATTTACAGCAAAAATTTCGGTTGGCATCGACATGCTTTGTTTAGCGCCAATAAGCATTTCGTTGCCAGGAATTACAGATTGGTAGTTGTGTTTACCTTCTGTTATCTGTTTTATATCTCCGGTTTCAATGTTTAAGTTATAAATTTGATATCTGGCATGATAATCACTGGTAAAATAAATAGATTTACTATCATCAGTCCAAACCAGGTTATGTACATTTTGATCAAAACCGGCTGAATAATCCTTACGTTCTCCGGATTCGAAATCTAAAATAAACAAACGGTTTTGGTCAGCTTCGTAGCCATCGCGTTCCATACTTTCCCATGCAATCATTTTTCCACTGGGCGAAAAAACAGGGTTTTTATCATAACCCATCAGCCCATCGGTTAAATTAACAGTTTTCTTAGTTTCCAAATCATATACATAAATTTCGGAATTAGTAGAAAGTGCATATTCCTTGCCAGTCATTTTTTTACAGGTATAAGCAACCTTTTTACTATCCGGGCTCCAGTTGATTTGTTCCATTCCGCCAAACGGCTTCAGTGGTGAATCGAAACGTTCGCCTTCCATAATGTCAACAGCATTTTGCAATGATTTTCCATCATAGTCTGCTATAAAAATATGGCTGTAGGTATAATCGTGCCATTTGTCCCAGTGCCGGTACATTAAATCGGTTTCGATCCTTGCCTCAGCTTCTGGCAGGTCGGGATGCAACTCATTCACTGTTTTGTCCAGCTTAACATCTTTAATAAATACAATTTTTTGCTGATCGGGTGAATATTTAAACCCGTTTATACCTCCATCGATATCTGATATTTGGTTACGTTTACTACCGTCTGGATTCATTTCCCAAAGTTGCAGGCTACCATTTTCAGCACACAAAAAGCCTATTTTTTTACCATCTGGGCGCCACTGATGCGAATATTCACCAACCTTAGTATTGGTAATATTTTTGGTTTCACCACCCTGGGCAGGCATGGTGAAAATATCAGTATTCCCACTATTTTGATCAACATTATAAAAAGTTACGCCAAAGGCAATTGTTTCCTTATCAGGAGATAATTCTACACTGCCAATTCGTCCAAACGACCACAAAACTTCAGGAGTCATTATTTCTGAAGTGAGTTGAATTGTATCGACCGGATTCCCGATATCCTTTTTTACTGTTTTTTCTCCGGAGCAGGATATGATTAATGCTAAAATCATTAATCCTGCTGTTAATTTTAATTTATTCATGATGTTTAAGATTTTATATGTTATTTTTCAGCGGTTTGTGTAAAAGATTCTTTGATTTTATTTTCCAGTTCATCGGCCAGTTCAGGGTTGTCTTTAAGCAGTTGTTTAACGGCTTCGCGTCCCTGCCCTAGTTTTGTTTCACCGTAGCTAAACCACGAGCCACTTTTTTTGACAATGCCTTGATCAACGCTAAGGTCAACAATCTCACCTACCTTCGAAATGCCTTCGCCATAAACAATATCAAATTCGGCCTTTTTAAATGGCGGAGCCAGTTTATTTTTTACAATCTTAACGCGTGTCCTGTTTCCTGAAACATCTTCACCATCCTTTATCTGCCCTATTTTTCGGATATCTATACGTACGGTGGCATAAAATTTTAGTGCATTACCTCCGGTTGTTGTTTCCGGATTGCCAAACATTACGCCAATTTTTTCGCGCAACTGGTTAATAAAAATACAACAAGTATTAGTTCTGTTTATATTGGCTGTAAGTTTCCTTAATGCCTGAGACATAAGACGAGCCTGAAGCCCCATTCT
>JBKHIH010000064.1:0-22708 GCA_046538755.1 Thiohalospira sp. | reverse complement strand
AAAATTTCCCATTGTAGTTAATTATTAATGTGCTATGCGTAGCATTGTGTACAACTTGTTTATACGCGGATAATTTGTACTTGTTATGTTCATATTTGGAATGTTATGTAGACAAATATAGTCCGCTTTATAATCATAAATGTAATTTTTTTATTTGTTATAACAAAAAACTTGTTTTAAATATCCAAATCGTCCGATGGATTGCCAATATTACTTAAATCCTGGGTGCTTACATGTGTATAAATTTCTGTAGTTTTCGAACTTTTATGCCCTAAAAGCTCCTGAATGTAACGTAAATCCGTGCCACTTTCCAGTAAATGCGTAGCATAACTGTGACGCAACGAATGAATTCCTACTTTCTTCTTAATACCCGATTTCTCGAGCGACCGTCTAAAAACTTTATATGCCGTTTCGCCAGGGTAGGGACTTCCAGGACTGGTTTCAAACAAATATTTTTTAGGCTTATAAGTCTTAAAATACGACCGTAACTTATCAATCAGTTTATCCGATATCGGAACAATACGGTGTTTGGCTCCTTTGCCACAGCGTATATGCAAAACTTTTCGCTCCGAATCAACATCATTAATTTCTAAACTGCAAACTTCATTTCTGCGTAATCCACAGCCGTAAGTAAGTAAAAGTAATGTCCGGTGTTTTTGATTCGTATTGATTCCAATAATTTTTTCTACCTCTTTTTTCGAAAACACCTCGGGTAGCTTCCTCGATCTTTTAGCACGCTCAATTTCATCAAAATTTATAGACGTATGTGTCATGGTATTTAAAAACAACTTTAAAGCACTAATAAATTGATTTTGTGCATTGTGCGATTTGTTTTTCAAAATCATCATTTCGTAGTTGTAATTCTGGATATCTTCATTATTGATGGCGTAAATGGGCTTTTCTGAAAAAAATCTAAGAAACTTCAAAATATTATGGGTGTACGTTTTTATGGTTCTTGGGCTGTACCTCGAGTTTTTCAGGTAAATATAAAATGTATTGATTGCTTTTTGGATATGTTCGGGCACTGGCTCAAAATCATTTTTTTTATGTTCAGTTTTCTTAAAACGTTCTTTTTCAACAATGTTGACAGTGTCTTTAAATTTTCTTATCAGGATTTCTTTATAGTCTTTCGTAAACGGAATATGCCAGCACTTCATGGTGCGGCTCCATCGTGTACCCTCAATTTCTCTTAATTGTTTAATAATATCTTCGTTATATTTAAAAATTACTTTTACCCTGCGTTGCCCTCGGTGTAATTCTTTTTCAATAAAAATGGTATGCATAATTTGGGTTTTTATTTATTTGTTAGTTTTTTTCCACGCTTCCGCCCCGTCAGTCCCATTTTGCGAGGCTAATTAAAAATCCGGCCATACATAATTAATAGATGTAATAACCGGTTTAGCAAAAATTAATTGCTTGTTTAATGTTTATCTAAGATAATTAAATATTTCTAATTAGACAAAATTTTTTTCAAGGCAGGATAATTATTTTTTATTACCGAACATTTTTCAAATATCATCATAATTAAATAAAAACAATAATTACCAATGTAAGTTTAAACAACGCTGGCAGTGGTTAATAACCGGCTAAAGTATTGTATCTAAAAGAGACGGTTTTGCTCGAAGCGAATCCATCACAGCTCCAAAAAGCTGAATTAATCATTCAATAAATTAATGGTATGGCAGGCAACAACTCCGGCCGTTTCGGTTCGTAACCGGCTATTACCCAAACTAATTTCTGTAAATTGATTTTGTAGTGCCTGGTTAATCTCCGCAAGGCTAAAATCTCCTTCAGGGCCAATTAAAATCAATACATCACGTCCAATGGTATATCTGTTTTTTAATAATGATTTTTGATGATTTTCGCAATGAGCGATAAATTTATCTCCCGAAAAAGGAATATTTACAAAATCAGTAAAATTAACCAGTTCATTAATTTTAGGCTTATATGCCTTAATGGATTGTTTCATGGCCGAAACCACTACCTTCTCTAACCGCTCGGATTTTAACACTTTTCGTTCCGAATGTTCACAAACAATGGGTGTAATCTCATCAATCCCAATTTCGGTGGCTTTTTCCAGAAACCATTCCAGCCGGTCGTTGTTCTTGGTAGGAGCAATGGCTATATGCAGATAATGATTCCTTTTTTCAAATGCATACTGCGTCTCAACAATTTCAACTTTGCAATTTTTATGGTTCGGTTCAACGATTTTGGCTGTGTAAAACCCACCTTTTCCATCAATAAGCTTCACAATATCGTTTGTATTTAGCCGCAACACTTTTATACAATGTTTCGACTCCTGCTCGTTGAGCGTATAAAATGTATCGTTTATGCCGGGTGTATAAAATAAATGCATGTATATTTGTTAAATAATTAGTACAAATTTAAACATTGAAAATTAATTTGTTGATGAAAAAGATAGGTTTATTATCCGATACCCACGGATTTATTGATGATAAAATGATCGAATTTTTTAGTTCTTGCGATGAAATATGGCATGCCGGCGATATTGGCAACCTGGCTGTAGCCGATAAATTAAGCCAAATTAAACCGTTAAAAGCAGTATACGGAAATATCGACGGGCAGGAGGTAAGGGCTGTTTATCCTAAAATACAAAAATTCCAGTGCGAACAGGTAAATGTTTTCATGATACATATTGGCGGATATCCCGGAAAATACGAGAAAGAAGCTAAAACAATTATTCAGAATACCCATGTAGATATGTTTATTTCAGGGCATTCGCATATCTTAAAAGTGATGTATGATCAGGAAAATGAATTGTTGCATGTTAATCCCGGTGCTGCCGGAAAATCAGGGTTACATAAACATCAAACCGCCGTTCGTTTTATTATTGATGGAAAAAATATTAAAGATCTGGAAGTTTTCGAAATGAAACGATAACGTAAAAGTTAAGACATAAGAAACAAGTAAAAAGAAACAAGTAAAAAGAAACAAGTAAAAAGAAACAAGTAATAAGATACAAGTAAAAAGTATCATGTAACAAGTATCAAGATATTAGAGCACAATTTTACCAATAACCCAATAACCCAATAAACAAATAAACGTATAAACAAATTACTAATTCACTACTCCCTTTGCGTCTTAGCGGTTAAAAAAATTACTGCTTAATATTTTTCAATATAGGATGATATTCGCCTCTTAATCCCACAGGCGTTGCATTACGAATCTGGAATACCGTTTCAATAGATTTCTTCGTTTCTTCCAATCCAAAACCTTTGCCTTCTAAAATTTTCTGATACGTTTGGGTATGCAAATCGGTAAAACCGCCACTAAATTCAACTTCCTCATTTTCAATCGTTATCGACCTGTAGGTACGTTGCTCTTTTTGTTTTATATGCTTCGGCAAATCATTATAATCAACACTTAAAAACCAGCGCACATTGGCTTTTTCCAGTTTTAAATACCCGGCAGCTTTTTTATGATCCGAAATATGTACAATATTTTCTTTTACATCGCCAAAAATCCAGGTAAGCATATCGTAAAAATGAACACCAATATTAGTTGCTACACCTCCTGATTTTTCTATATCTCCTTTCCATGAGATAAAATACCAGTTCCCGCGAGAAGTGATATACGTTAAATCAATATCAAAAACTTTTTCTGCAGGAGCCTGTTCAATTTTTTGTTTTAATGCAATGATTGACGGATGTAATCGTAGTTGCAAAATGTTATTTACTTTTTTTCCCGTTTCTTTTTCGATCTCTTGCAAAGCATCAATATTCCATGGATTTAAAACCACTGGTTTTTCACAAATGGCTTCAGCACCTTGGCGTAAGGCGAAACGGATATGCGAGTCGTGTAAGTAATTGGGTGTACAAATACTAACATAGTCAATTTTTTCACCTTTGCGTTTTAATTTATCTATATGGCGGTCAAATCGTTCGTACTCGGTAAAAAAATCCGAATTGGGAAAATAGCTGTCAATTTTTCCCACACAATCGTATTTATCCAACGAGGCTACCAGTGTATTTCCTGTATCTTTTATCGCACGTAAGTGCCGCTCGGCAATATATCCGGCAACACCGATTATAGCAAATTTTTTATTATTTTTTACCATTTGATTATTTAATTTAGTCTATTTCATAAAAATCTTTATACCATGTAATGAATTTTTTCACACCCACACGAATATCAGTGTCAGGTTTATAGTTAAAATCATTGATTAACCCCGACACATCGGCCCATGTTTTTTCCACATCGCCGGGTTGTATAGGCATTAGGTTTTTTTCAGCTTTTATTCCCAACTCATCTTCTATGGCTTCGATAAAAGCCATCAATTTTACCGGCGCATTATTTCCAATATTATAAATTTTATACGGAGCAAGCGATTCAGACGGCAAGTCGATACTGGTTTTTGCCCCGGGAGGATTTCCCAGCACCTTAATAATACCGTTTACAATATCATCAATATAAGTAAAATCGCGCTGCATGTTACCATGATTATAAACATCAATAGCTTTTCCTTTAACAATGGCTTTAGTGAAAAGAAAAAGAGCCATGTCGGGCCTGCCCCAGGGGCCGTAAACGGTAAAAAAACGTAATCCGGTAGTTGGTATTTGATATAAGTAACTGTAAGTGTGTGCCATTAATTCATTTGATTTTTTGCTGGCAGCATATAAACTAATCGGATGATCTACATTATCATTTACCGAAAAAGGCATTTTCTCGTTTAATCCGTAAACACTCGAGCTGCTGGCGTATACTAAATGTTTAATATCATTATGCCTGCAGGCTTCTAAAATATTGGTAAACCCTAAAATATTACTGTCAATGTAAGCATGTGGGTTTTGTAAACTGTACCTAACACCGGCCTGTGCTGCCAAATTTATTACTGCATCAAAATTTTCCTGCTCAAATAATCGATAAATATTTTCTTTATCTTCGAGGTTTAGCTCAATAAATTGATAGTGATTAGATTTTTGCGAAGCAACTTTTTGATTGTACTTAATTTGTTCTTTCTTTATTCCTGCTTCGTTTAATCGTCCATATTTTAGGTTTATATCATAATAATCGTTTATATTATCTAATCCAACTATGGTGTAACCATCTTTTAATAAGGCATTCGTTAAATGGAACCCAATAAAACCAGCGGTTCCGGTTATTAATATTTTTTTCATGGATGTATTTTCTTTTTCATCATTTACTTACTAATTATTTTACTTTTTTCACCTGGCCGTTTTCCAATACATATTTTTCGTTACTTTCTGGGCAGTAAGCAATTCCTTTATCATCAAAATGCAAACGATGGCCATATTCGCTCATCCACCCGATTTGTTTGGCAGGGTTACCGACAACCAAAGCGTAAGGTTTTACATCTTTAACTATCACTGCACCGGCTCCAATAAAAGCATATTCGCCAATGTCATGGCCACAAACAATAGTTGCATTGGCACCAATGGAAGCGCCTTTTTTAACCGTTGTTTTTTCGTATTGATCGCGTCGAATAACTGCACTCCTGGGATTGGTGATGTTGGTAAAAACCATTGATGGGCCCAAAAAAACTTCATCTTCGCAAATTACGCCTGTATAGATCGAAACATTGTTTTGTACTTTCACTTTGTTTCCTAAAACAACATCGGGCGAAACCACTACATTTTGGCCGATATTACAATTTTCTCCAATGATGCTGTTTTTCATAATATGCGAAAAATGCCATATCTTGGTTCCTTTACCAATTTGGCAACCTTCGTCGATAACCGCTGTTTCGTGTGCAAAGTAGTCCATGGTATTTAAATAAATATTATATTTTTTTATACAATGTTTCGCAATAATTTTTTGTTGATTCAATTATATTAAATAGTTTGGGCGTAAAGCGAAAGGTTTCATTAAACACATTTTTAATATTTTCCATAACATATTCATGTGTAATTTCATTCCTTAAATCTTTTATTTGCCTTATTTCATCAACATTTTCAAACAATCCTCTCTTATGGGAGCGGTTAATAACATCAATCATCGTCCCTTCATTCACTAACTCAACAGAATCAATGCTTCTAAAAACTTTATGGATTAAAATATCAACCACCCGGGCATAACGGCTTGTTAAAGTTTCGAAAATATCAAATTCATCAGCACTATATTCTTCTTTGATGCCAACATTAGAACATTTTGTATATGATCTTTTTAACCATGAAAGTGCTTCATCTAATATCTTAATATTTTCTTTTAAATTTTCAATATAATCTTGTTGTTTTTTCATGATATCTTCTGTCTGATATTACAATAAAATTGCATTTTCGAGCGCAATACGCACAAATGGTTTACGATCATCTTTGGCTATTAAAAGGTCGATTTTTTGTTCTCCAATTTTTTTGTACAACTGCGATTTGATTTTTAATTTATCGCTAAAATTAAGTGTTTGGCTAAAAATCAATAAATCAATGTCGCCTCCACGTTTATGGTTATCAACTCTCGATCCGTAAAGCCATATTTTTGCTTCTGAATCAAATGATTGAATGGTTTCTTTTATGGCTTTTATTTCATCCTGACTTAAACGCATTAAATCATGAATTTTAGTATTTTAACTTTTTAAAAAATCATTAATCGAAGATACAATAAAATCTTGTTCTTTGGTTGTTATTTCGGTATGAATTGGTAGCGATAATACTGTTTTGGACAATTTTTCTGTAACAGGAAAGCTTTCGTTACGGTTATGCTCCAGGTAAGCTTTTTGCTGGTGGAGTGGGACAGGGTAGTAGATCATCGTTGGGATGTTTTTTTCTTTAAGGTATTTTTGTAATTGATCGCGGTCAACCGAATCGCTCAGTACAATTGTATATTGATGATAAACATGCGATGATTTAGGCGATATTGCCGGAATTTTTATTTCTGAAATATTTTGCAGCTTTTCATCGTAATATTTTGCAGCTTTTTGCCTGGCATGTGAATAATCATCCAAATATTTCAGTTTTACATCTAAAATGGCTGCCTGCAGGGTATCCAGCCTTGAGTTGCAACCAATAATATCATGGTGATATTTTACTGATTGCCCATGGTTGGCAATCATTCTGCACTTTTCGGCCAACTCTTTATTTTGAACAAACATGGCTCCGCCATCGCCATAAGCTCCCAGATTTTTTGATGGGAAAAAGGAGGTGGTTCCGATATGTCCAATGTTTCCGGCAAAAACCTCTTTCCCGTTGGGAAAAGTATATTTTGCGCCAATGGCTTGTGCCGTATCTTCAACCACATAAAGGTTGTACTTTTGGGCGATTTGCATCAGCGGCTCCATATCGGCACATTGTCCATACAAATGAACAGGAACAATAGCTTTTGTTTTGCTGGTGATTTTATTTTCAATTTGACGAACATCGATGGTAAAATAATCAGAATCAACATCTACGAAAACAGGTGTTAGTTTGAGCAGGGCAATTACTTCTGCGGTTGCCACATAAGTATGAACCGGTAAAATTACTTCATCGCCGGGCTGCAAGCCTAAAGCCATTAATGCAATTTGTAAAGCATCAGTTCCGTTGGCACAGGGAACAACATGAGTGCCTCCTAAATATTTCGAAAGGTGGCTGGCAAATTCTTTTACCTTAGGGCCGTTAATAAAAGCAGTAGAATCTAACACTTTTTGTATTTCAGTGTTTATTTCGTCTCTTATTTTGTCGTACTGGCCTTTAAGGCCGACCATTTGAATGTTCATGAGAAAATACTATTTTAACTATTATTTTTTAGTTTTCAAGGTTTCTGGTTTCTCGTTACTTGTTTCTTGTTAACCAGTTTTTTCAACGTATTGAATAAATTTATTAATCTTTTTACCTAAAATATCGTATTCGTTTATAAGTTCATTTAAAGTTTTATCAGGAAAATGAATATCACTAATCATATTTAACTGAGAAATAGCCTCATCACAGGAACTCTGAGAATAAATTAAAAATCGAATAAAATCATCTTTATATCTTCTTCTACCGTACCCCTCCACAATTGTATCTTTTACACTTTTGCTCGATCTTCTCACCTGGCTTCCCTGTTCATAAATTTCATATTTGGGTAAAGTTAAGCTCATTTTATGAACCTCTAATGCCAATTTATAAGCAGTTTTGTAAATCTCTAAATCCCTATAACTTTTCATATTTTTATTAAATTAACAAGGAACTTGAAACAAGCAACAAGCAACAAGCAACAAGCAACAAGCAACAAGCAACTAAACAGTAAAAATATAAAAAAAGCTCTAATTAAAAATCAGAGCTTAAATTGTTAGCTATTATTTTACTTCGCATAATTTACTGCACGTGTTTCTCTAATAACCGTTATTTTTATTTGTCCAGGATAAGTCATTTCATTCTGAATTTTTTGTGAAATTTCGTACGATAATTTTTCAGCATCAATATCGCTTACTTTATCGCTTCCAACAATAACGCGTAATTCTCTGCCTGCTTGTATGGCATAAGTTTTTAACACACCAGGATGTTCTAAAGCAAGGTTCTCCAGGTCTTTTAATCGTTTAATGTAAGATTCTACCACTTCGCGTCGTGCTCCCGGGCGTGCACCCGAAATCGCGTCACAAACCTGTACAATAGGAGAAATGAGCGATGTCATCTCAACTTCGTCGTGGTGTGCACCAATTGCATTACATACTTCGGGTTTTTCCTTAAATTTTTCGGCAATTTTCATTCCCAGTATGGCGTGTGGTAATTCCGGCTCATCGTCAGGAACTTTTCCTATATCGTGTAATAATCCTGCCCGTTTGGCTAGTTTCGGATTCAATCCCAACTCAGAAGCCATAATCGCCGAAAGATTGGCTACTTCGCGTGAGTGTTGTAACAGGTTTTGGCCGTATGATGAACGGTATTTCATTTTACCAATTAATCGAATAATTTCGGGATGTAATCCATGAATACCTAAATCAATGGCAGTTCTTTTTCCAACTTCAACAATTTCTTCTTCGATCTGTTTTTGTGTTTTTTGAACGATCTCCTCAATTCTGGCCGGATGAATTCTACCGTCAGTAACCAGTTGATGAAGAGCTAATCGTGCAATTTCCCTTCTTACAGGGTCGAATGCAGAAAGAATAATTGCTTCGGGTGTATCGTCAACAATAATTTCTACTCCTGTAGCAGCTTCAAGTGCTCGGATATTTCTACCTTCGCGTCCAATAATTCTTCCTTTTATTTCATCACTGTCGATGTTAAAAACCGTAACTGAGTTTTCTACAGCTGTTTCGGTAGCAACTCTTTGTACAGTTTGTACTACAATACGCTTAGCTTCTTTATTGGCTGTCATTTTGGCTTCTTCCATAATTTCGTTAATATCCGACATCGCCTCGGTTTTGGCTTCGGCTTTTAACGATTCAATCAACTGCTCTTTAGCTTCTTCGGCCGAAAGGCCTGATATGGCTTCCAGTTGCTCTACCTGTTGTTTGTGGGTTTTATCCAGCTCTTCGCTTCGCTTTTCTACCAAATCCATTTGTACTTGCAAATTGTCGCGAATAGCATCCAGCTCTTTTTTCTTACGCTGGTTTTCTTCCATTTTTTGCGACAATGCAATCTCTTTTTGCTTGAACTTATTCTCTAGCGCAATTATTTTATTGTTACGCTCGTTAATTTCTTTCTCGTGTTCGCTTTTTAGTTGTAAAAACTTTTCTTTAGCCTGTAAAATCTTGTCTTTTCTAATTACTTCTGCCTCTGTTTCTGCCTCCTTTATGATCTTGGTGCTCTTATTTTTTAGTGCATTATCCCAAATAAAATAAGATACTACACCTCCAATAATAAAAGCAATGGCAGCTGTAATTGTTACAGCAACTGAAAGAGAGACCACACCTAATATTGTTGTAATTGCCATATGTATTAGTTTAAAAATTTATAATAAAAAACCCGCATTAACTTCTTCAATTCTCTAAAAACCCCAATTTAAAATGGGTGGAGTTGCTATTTGATGTCGGCCTTCCCCTGTTCCCGAAGGAATTCCGATAAATCGGAATGGGGCCTGCCCTTGATCAAATAAGCTTGACTCCAATTGTTTAAGTGTTGAGTTTCACAGACATTAAAGAAATAATGCGGGCTATATTTTTATATGTAAAGAACGCTTAGTATTCTCTTTTTAAAAAATCGTTTAACTGGTTATTTAGTTCTTCAATTTCTTCTATAACGGGCGAAGCTTCAATATTATTATCCCCTTCTATAACTTGTATCACATATTGAAGAGCAGCCATGGCTAAAAAATCCTGTACATCTTTGTCTGAGTATCGCTGTTTATATTGCAATACTTTTTCGTTGATCATCTTTGCCGCTTTCCTTATTTTCTCTTCATCGCTGCGATCTATTTTTAGTGGATAATATCTGTCAGCTACATTTACCCTTATCGATAATTTGTCTTCCATTATCTTTAATTACCTTCTATTTATTCAAAAGAGCAATACACTTATCAATCTCCCGCACAATTCTGTTAATCTTAATCTTAGCATCATGCTTATCGCCTGTTGTTGCTAAAATACTTTTTGCTAATTTAAGCTTATTATATTTATTTTTTATAAATTCTAACTCTGCTTCTTTATCTTTTAATTTAATTTTTAGTTCGTTTTTGTGTTTTAATAATTCAGCATTTTCGGTTTTTAATCTTTGGTAAAGATCTAAAACCCTTGTTATTTTATCTTTTAAATGTCCTACAATTAAACCTTGTTCAACAGTCATCTTAATATTCAATAAACAAATGCAAAATTAATACAGCTTAAACTATTTTAAAAATTTTCGTTCTTATATTTTATATTAAAACAAATTAAATTTTAGATTTGTTGTTCAAAAAATAAAATTTTTAAATCTGTATAAATTTAAGGAAAAATAATGCAATATAAAAAGACTGGTTTATTTTTTTATTTATTCGTTTTTAGCCATTTGGTTTTTAGTCAGATAAATGATCAAAACATAAAATTTAGCGCCCCTGTAGATATCCCCATTTTTTTATCTGGAAATTTTGGAGAAATAAGATCCACTCATTTTCACTCCGGTATTGATATAAAAACCAATGGAGTTGAAGGGAAAAGAATTTTTGCTGCTGAAGAAGGTTTTATTTCCAGAATCAGAATTTCAGCCGGAAGTTATGGTAAATCTTTGTATATTGAACATCCTAATGGCTATACAACCGTTTATGCTCATTTAAGTAAATTTAATCATAAACTGGAAAAACTGGTAAAAGATATCCAGTATAAAAATAAAACGTTTGAAATAAATTACTTCCCCGAAAAAAACGAATTAAAGGTTCGTAAAAACCAATTGATAGGCTATTCAGGAAATTCTGGAAATTCAACCGGGCCGCATTTACATTTTGAAATCAGGGAAACTAAAAGGCAAATTCCTGTTAATCCTTTATTTTTTGATTTTGAGGTAAAGGATGATATTCCTCCTGTGTTTTATTCACTTTCAATTTACCCTTTGGGAGAATCAAGCCATGTAAACCATTCAAAAAAACCATTAAGCTTTGATCTTTCTAAAAATAACCATCATTACAATGTAAAAGATACCCATTCCATTGTTGTTTCTGGAAAAGTAGGCTTTGGCATAGAAATAAACGATTATCTGAACAACTCAAATAACCCATGTGGCATTTATACATTATCATTATGGGTTGATTCTGTCCAAATTTATTCACATATCATTAATAAAATTTCTTTTGCCGAAACAGGTTATGTAAATAGCCACATCGATTATGCAACTAAGAAAAAAACAAAAAAAACCATCCAAAAGCTTTTTGTTGATCCTAACAATCAGTTATCTATATATCAATCGTTAATTAATCGGGGGATTTTTGATTTTAACGATGAAAAAGAACATACTATTACAATTGTTGCCACCGATGTTTATGGTAATAAGTCGGAGTTATTGTTTGATGTACAAGGGAATGGAGTACTTCCGCTGCCTGATTTGAAAAAGGCTTATGCCGGCAAATTGATGCATTGGGAGAAAGAAAATAAGTATGAAAATGATGAAATTAAAATTATGATACCCCCTGAAGCACTCTTCGATACTATTTATTTTAAATATCAATCAGCCGAAAAACCTGAAAATGCTTTTTCTAAATTACATCATATCCATAATGATTATACGCCGTTGCACAAAGATATAAACCTTTCGATTAAAACTGAAAATCTCCCTTCGGAGCTATATGACAAAGCTTTTATTGCACAATTGGAGGAAAATGACAACGGAAAAGAGAAAAAAATAATTTTTTGTGGTGGCGAAATAGAGAATGATTTTATATCTACACAAACCCGTTCTTTTGGATCGTATACTGTCCTTGTTGACACTATAGCACCTGAAATTGAACCCGTAATTTACAACGGGTTAAATATTCATCCTGATAACCAGCTAAAGTTTTTAATTACTGATGATCTTTCCGGAATTCAGTCGTTTAACGGGTTTATTGATAACGAATGGGCACTGTTTGAGTATGATGCCAAAAATGATTTGCTGTTTTATATTATTGATGAAGAAAGGATAGAGAAAAATAAAGAACACGAACTGGAATTGTTTGTTGTAGATAATAAAGGTAATGTAGCAACTTATTATTCAACTTTTAACTGGTAGAATCATGGTGCAAAAACGAATATTTCAAGCTTTTGTAATTGTAATCTTAACAGGATTATCTTCCTGTACAACTACAACATTAAATTCTGAGATTACAGAGACAAACCTTTTTAAACACATTGATTTTTTAGCCAGTGATTCGCTTAAGGGACGGTTTCCTGGTACTGACGAAGACAGAGTGGCAGCTGAATATATTGCTTCTACTTTTTCTCAAACCGGCCTTGATTTATTTTTTGGTAATGGATTACAAGAATTTGAAATTACTACCGAAATAGAAGCCGGAAAAAATAACAGGTTACAGTTTAATGAGGAACTTTTTCGCTTACGCGATGATTATATGCCAATATCATTTAGTGCTTCTGATAGCATAGAAGCTGAAGTAGTTTTTGTCGGATATGGTTTTAACATTAATGAAAAAGAATTAAAATGGAATAATTATGAAAATATTAATGTAAAAGATAAAATCGTTTTAATATTACGTGGCGAACCACAAAACGACGAATTGGACTTTTCATTCTCTTTATATAGTGGATTAAGAACAAAAGCTATTACAGCCAAAGATATGGGGGCTGCCGGTGTAATATTTGTTTCCGGCCCTCAATTTGACGAAAACGATGAGTTACTTTTATTAGACAAGCCAGAAGGAAAACTCGATATTCCTGTAATCCAGATAAAAAGAGATATCGCTAATAAATTGTTGATGAATAAAAATACTACCATTGAGAGACTGGAAAAATTAATCAATAAAAATCAGTCGCCTAACTCGTTTAATACAGGAAAAAATATTTTGTTGCAAACAGATGTACAAACCAATCCAAGGCAAACTTTTAATGTGGCAGCACAACTTACTACCGGTAAAAATAACCGGTATATTGTAATTGGGGCCCATTACGATCATTTAGGCTTTGGAGGGCATGGTACAGGTTCCAGAATGCCCAATACAAAGGATGTTCATTATGGTGCCGACGATAATGCCTCTGGTGTTGCGGCCCTGTTAGAGATTGCCCAAAAACTGGCATCGAAAAAAGACAGCCTGAATAACAATTTTATTTTTGTAGCTTTTGGAGCCGAAGAAATGGGGCTTATCGGTTCAAAACACTTTGTAAACAACCTGCCGGTTGCCGACTCTTTAATTCTGGCAATGATAAATATTGATATGGTTGGGCGATTGCGTCAAGACCGTAGTTTACAAATTGGCGGAACCGGAACATCACTCGAAGCCGATTCTATATTACACCTATTGAACACAAAATACAATTTTAAGTTGGGATTATCTGAAGAAGGATATGGCCCGTCCGACCATTCTTCTTTTTACAGCAAAGATATCCCGGTTTTCTTTTATTCTACCGGAGCACATATCGATTATCACACATCCAACGACACCATTGGGGCAATTAATTTTGATGGTTTGGTTGAGGTTACTAATTTTATTTATGATTTAGCCTTTAACCTTTCTTCTCAAAATGTAACCTTAACATTCTCTGAGGCAGGGCCTAAATCGCCAGGCGGCGATTTTAACCGTAGAGAAATGAAGGTTTCTTTAGGAATTATGCCTGATTTCTCGGGCGTAGAAAAACGTGGCCTACGAGCCGACCTTGTAATTAAAGGCAAACCTGCCGATAAAGCCGGAATGGAATCGGGCGATATTATTGTAGCTATGGATGGTTTGCCTGTTGGCGATGTATACGAATACATGGAAAGGTTAAATCAGTTTAAACCCGGGCAAATTATTACGGTTGAAGTGATCCGGAATGAAGAAAAGAAAGTGCTTATTATTCAATTATAATGTACCATTTATGAAAAAAACAATATTTTGGATAATTGCAATATTTATTACACTTGCATCGGCATATTACCAAAGAAAAACAGGGCCTACATATCCAAAAAAAGTTGTAATAGAGCTAAACCAGGAAACAATTAATTTTGAAATGCCTCGCAGTCATAATTCTACTAGTAATTGTTTAATTAAAATTCCTGTAAAAGATTCATTAACTCAAGGATCGATTGTTTATAAGAGATTCCCTACAAAAGATGACTGGAAAAGTGTTGAATTAAATTATTCAGATCAAAATATAATTGGTTATTTGCCCAAACAACCTCCTGCAGGTAAATTGCAATACTACATCAAATTATGGAACAATAACACACCACAAAATATCCAAACTACTCAGGAAGCGATTATACGTTTTAAAGGTGAAGTCCCTGACTGGGCATTGATCCCGCATGTGATATTAATGTTTGCCGCAATGTTGATTTCCAATTTATCAGGTTTATTTGCATTGGGAAAAATTAAACAACAAGTATTTTACGGAAGATTAACATTAATATTATTAGTTGCCGGTGGTATGGTTTTTGGCCCTATTGTTCAACATTATGCCTTTGGCCAGGCATGGACAGGTATTCCGCTTGGATGGGATTTAACCGATAACAAAACACTAATAGCTGTGATATTTTGGATTGCTGCTGTTGTGGCAAATAAAAAGAAAATAAATTATAAATATACCATTGTTGCTGCAGTTGTGCTATTACTTATTTATATTATTCCTCACAGCCTGTTTGGATCGGAACTGGATTACGAAAAAGGAAAGGTTATTACAGGCATGATTAATCTGATAAGTTTATAATTAATAATTTCTTATTGCTAATAATTTTATATAATATAATAGTAAAATCCTCATTGATTATCAAAATTTTATATTGCTGTTTTCTTTTATCTGTAAAATTTTGTAAATTTAACATGCTTAAAAAAAAGAAGTTTTTAATAATAATTATTTACATAACCTAAAATTTTAACTATTATGAGTAATCAGGGATTTAGTTTTAAAAAATTATTTGAAGATTCTAAAAAAGCTCTTTTATCACCAAAAGAGTATTTTTCAACTATGGAAACAACCGGAGGAATTGGTGAACCGGTAGTAAAAGCATTAATTTATGGTGCTATTGCAGGAATTTTTGCATTGCTATGGAGCATATTTAATTTAACAACTTCTTCGGGTTTTTTTGGAGGATCCGTTGGCATTATGGCATTAATCTGGTCGATTATTGCTGCTGTAATTGGAGTATTTATTGGTGGCGTAATTGTGTTAATTATTTCATCTATTGCTAAAGGAAACAGCGAATTTGAACCCTGCATGAGAGTGGCTGCATCCATAATGGTGATAATGCCTATTAGTGCCTTTTTCGGGTTTTTAGGTGGTATACATATTCTTAGTGCTGTTATTGGCCTGGCTATTAATTTATACGCTTTGTATATGCTTTATATTGCAATTACGCTTTCGCTTAAAGGAGAAGACCAACCCGCAAAAGTGGTATCTTATGTTTTGGGGGGTTTGTTAATTCTGATTTTTATTATTGGATTGGGAACACGTAATGCAGTGAATAAATTCTCTGGAAGCTATGAAAAAGAAGCCGAAAAAGTGTTAAAAGAGTATGAAAAGGCTGCTAAGGAAGCAACAAAAGAGTTTGAAGAAGCTGCTAAGGAAAAGGACGAAGATTAATAATTCATTTTTTTACATAAAAAAAAGAAGCAGGACACTTAATTGTCCTGCTTTAATTTTTTCTTTTGCACTAATTAGTTTACTCTTCAATTTCTTCTTCAACTTCTTCTTCAATTTCTTCTTTCTTTTCTTCAGCTTCTTCAGCTTTTTCTTCTAATTCTTCTTCAGCGTCTTCCTTCATTTCTTCTAATTGTTCAGTTGCTTCTTCTACTTTTTCTTCGGATTTTTCTTTAGAACCGCCGCAAGAATAAAGAGCTGTAAAACTAATAAGTGCAAATGCTACCAGTAATAATTGTAATTTTTTCATTGTGTAATTTGATTTAATTATTGATTAGGATTCACAACAAAAATATAAAAATTATTACAAAATCAATAGTTTCAGGCAATTAAATTTTTATTTTTTTTTATTTTTTTTTTAAATTAATAATTTACTCGTATCTGCAAGCCAACCTTAAACCATCTGCCTGGCATAGTAGTATTTGAAATATCGAAATAATTAATATTAAATATATTCGTAGCTTCGGCATAAACATCAACCCGCTTAAGGTTATACATTAATTTTGCATCGAACAACCAAAAAGGATCAAATTCTTTTTCTTCTGTATACGCTGCCTGGGTTTGATCGTAATACAAAAATTTTCCAAACCTGTCCTGGTATTTGGCAATCCAGTTCAGTGTAATTTTTTTTAAAATTTGATGTGATGAGTTAGTGATGAGGTTGTGTTTTAGGTGGTTTAATGAATATTTTGTTTCAAAATTTCCAGAATAAACATCCTGGTGTAAATAAGTATATTTTATATCAATATATTTTAAAAGGTTAAAAGGAATCAAATGGTCAAAAAATATCCTTTGGTTGATACCAAAACCCCATGTGTTTGCTTTAGTTAAATTTTGTGTTTCCCACTTTTCGGTTGGAAGCGCATTTTTAGGTTTTACCCAGGCTATTAAATTTTCTGCGTCCCGGTAAAAAATATGGGCATCTGATTTAATCCATTGATTTTGATATTTTATTCCTGTTTCATAACTCCAGGCTTCTTCGGGTTTTAAATCAGCATTTCCGATGTTGCTCGGGCCAGCATAAAATAAATCGGTAAATGTTGGTAAACGTAATGATTTATTTAACGATGCATGCCATCTTAAATGTTTGTTAAAAGCCAAACTTATATCCATGCCCGGATAAATGTTAAAATCAATATAATTTTCTGAAACCCAACTTGCCAGTAAACCTGCGTTTACAGAAAAGATTGAATAAGAAAAGGAATGTTCAATGGCATAATTAGACAAGGTTCGATTGTAATTTTTATTATAAAAGCCTTCTTTTTCTCCAATTGCGCTTAAGGAATCATTCATAGGCTCGCCCAAAACATTGCTTAAAATATTTTCCGACCTGATTTCCGAACTAAATGATGTTACTCCAAGCTTAGTACTCATGCGAGTGTCTATTTTTGCCCCGTATACATCGTTTAAATGGTAGTTATGGCCAGTGTACCAGTTGGCTGGCTCATAACGAAACAATTCAAACCTGTCCTGGTGGCGGCGAAAATAAATTACAGGAATTACTTTTAACTGATTACCGGTTTCGAACTTAAGGCTGGCAAAAGAAGTTTTGGTTTGTTCGTATTGATCTGGATAAGCGGGTGTATAAAAGCTGTTGGCTCCAAATTGTTTATTGGTATATCCTGTTTGAAAATCGATCTTTCCAAAGTTCGTATTGTAATTAAAATGATAAAAAAGGTTGTCTTGATCAAAATCGGTATTTTTTGCATAACCGTTGCTCATAGATTTTGAGATGGAAACAAACTGACGTGTATTTTTTATCCGGTAAGCACTGGAAAGATTAGAATTAAATAAACCAAAATCGCCAAAAGTAATATTTGCTCTTGTATAGTTCTGATCCGATTCGTTGGTAATAAAATTAATAGCTCCGCTAAATGCATTAGGTCCAAAAACCCGCGATCCGGAGCCTTCTAAAATTTCTATACGTTCTACTGCCTGAATGTTGATAGGGAGGTTTAAACTGTGATGGCCGGTTTGTGGATCGGAAATATTTACACCATTAAGAAGAATTAAATTTTGATCAAAAGAGCCGCCGCGAATGCTTATATCAGCCTGAATACCATTTGCTCCGCGTTGCCTTAAATCAATTCCTGAATAATTTTCCAACACATCGTTGATACTCGATACAGGCATAAAGGCTATTTCTTTATCATCAACGGTAGTTACTATTCTCGACAGTTGAGAGTATACTACCGGCGATTTTTGTGCACTAACTATTACTTCATCTAAATCATGATTTTTTATATTCGATGTATCGGTTTGGCTTAATACCTGACATGGTAATAGTACAATGGTGTAAGCCAGGTTTAGCGTTGTAATCTTTACAATTTTATTTAAACTGGCAAAAACCGAATAGCTTTTTCTTTTCCATTCGTTAAAAATTAAAAAATTTTTAAATACGCTTTTAAATGTTTGAGTTTTCATAAATTTTAGTTTTAAAATTAAAAGCGCAAAAATAGGTAATTTGCATGCATGATTATTTAAAAAAGTGAAACGTATAATATATTACAAAACATATTAAACCTAGATTTGTTGTTGGGATTTTTTTGTTACCTCTAATGGTAACAGATATAGCCGCTTCTCTTGTAAATCTTAATAAAATTTAGGAAGATACTCTAAGCTAATAAAGCAGCCAGGCGAATAATTAATTTAACGCATGCATCACTTTTTATTAAAATACGTTGGTTAAATAAGGAAGTTTAAAAATGTTCTTTGCATAAAATTTAATAAATTGTGAAGATTGTGCAGCGCAATTATCTTTTTAACGTCTTTAATTTGGAATATGAATAAACAGGAAAATATATACAGGAATATCCATCAGGATATTATTGACCGATGTAAATCGGGAGAGCAAAAAGCTCAATTTCAACTGTATAAACTATATTATAAAGCAATGTATAATACCTGCTTACGCATTGTAAACGATAGTTTGGAAGCTGAAGATATTATGCAGGAATCGTTCTTAAAAGCATTTGAAAAAATCCAAACTTACAAAGGCGAAGTAAGTTTTGGTGCCTGGCTAAAAAGAATTGTAATTAATCATTCGCTTGATGAGTTGAGGAAAAGAAAACTCGATATGGAATCGATTGAAGATTCGTTGTTTGAGATTAAAGAAAAAAATGACGAAAAGGAAGATTTTAAAGAGGAGGAGTTGAAGGTTAAAGCAGAAGAGATTAAAGATGAGATAAATAAATTGCCAGATGGCTACCGGATTGTTTTATCGCTTTATTTAATTGAAGGTTATGATCATGATGAAATTAGCGAGATATTAAATATAAATAGTTCAACATCACGATCGCAATGTGTCAGGGCAAAACAAAAGCTATTAAAAAATTTACAAGAAAAAGCAAAAACCAACTAAATATGAAAGATCTGGAAAAAATAATCAATGAAAATCGTTCGGTTTTCGATTCGTTTGAACCCAACGAAGGGCACTTCGAAAGGTTTGAACAAAAGCTGAACCAACTGCACAAAAGCAAGAGCAAAACTTTTACAATTGGCTTTATGCTTAAAGCAGCAGTTGTTACCCTATTGGTAGTACTCTCCGGCCTTTGGGTATATGATCAAACTATAGCGCCACAACCTTTGAAAGAAGGAATTGCTTTAAGAGAGATTTCTCCAGAATATAGCGAAGTTGAAATGTATTATACCAAACTGGTAAATCAAAAATACAGTGAAATTAATGACTTTTCTTTTGTCGACAGTACTCAAAAAGAAATGTTAATACACGAACTAAACGAAATGGATTCAATTTATGAAAACCTGAAAAAAGATTTGAAAATAAACCCAAACGATGACAGGGTTATAAATGCTATGATACAGCATTACCAACTTAAAGTTGAAGTAATGAATCAAATATTAGGACAGTTACAACAAGTAAAAAATATAGAACAACAAAAATCTGAGAACTATGAAAGCACCAACATTTAAATCCATCTTATTAATATTTTTTGTACAAATATTTATAGTTTCAGCCGCATTTTCAGCCGCTGATGATTTCTCGAAAAATCTGCATAAAGAATTTAGCGCAGATCAGAATACCCTTCTTTTAATCCAAAATAAATTTGGCGATGTGGTTATCAATAACTGGGATAAAAACCAGGTGGTTATTGATGTAACGATTACAGTTGATCATAAAAATGAAGATAAAGCCAAAGAGCTTCTTGAGTATATTCATGTTGATATCTCCCAGGAAGGGAATACCATAAAAGCGATTACAACAATCGACAACAAATTTAGTAAATGGAACTTTACATTTAGCGATAGCAAAAAGGAATTTAGCATCGATTATGATATAAAAATTCCTAAAGATATCAAGCTTGATTTAGAAAATAAATATGGAAATGTATTTATTAATGAAATCTTTGGACACTCGTTAGTTGATGTAAAATACGGGAATTTAAAAATTAATAAAATTATCCGTGGAAATAAAAAACCTTTTAGCGAAGTATCTTTAGGTTATTCGAATGGCAAAATTGATGAGTGTGAGTGGCTTAATGTTACGTTAAAGTACTCAAAATTAGAAATCGAACAAAGTAAAGCTTTGATTGCGGTATCAAAATACTCTAAACTTTATGTTGATCAAGGCAGCTCAATTGTTTGTGAATCAAAATATGATAATTATAAAATAGGAAACATAAGCAATTTTGTTGGCACAGCAGGATATACCGAACTGGAGTTTAAAGAAGTTAGTAAGTTGTTGGAAGTAGATAATCGCTATGGAGGACTAACAGTTGATTATATCCCAAAAGGTTTTGAAAAAATTGATATTGACAATGAATACGGAGGAATAAAACTGGGAATAGATGCTGATGCATCGTACCAAATTAAAGGTTACGCAAAATATGCCGATATTGATTATCCTGATAAAGGAAGAGTGAGCCGTATTAAAGAAAGCAACTCGTTATATGTTGAAGGAACCGTGGGCGAAAATGAAAAAACAAAATCAGAAGTATATATTCAGACCAAATATGGTAATGTTAGATTAAGATAATAGTTGGTTTATGTTTATAACAATAAAAGCTGGTACCTGAAAAAAGTGCCAGCTTTTATTATTAGTTTATGTTAATTGAGAGAATGTACCCATAAGATTTTCGAGCGTGCCAATTTCTGTGAAAGATGCACCAAAGCTACGCCCAAAATTACCGGCAACAACAACTATGAGGTCATCTTTATTTAATGTTTGCTCATTTAAAAGGTTTGTAAGCGCTTCGAGCAAAAATTCGTGAGAGGTTTCTTTTGGGCTCATATAACTGGCAATCACTCCGTAGCTGAGAGTCATTTCGCGCATGGTTCGTTTTGAATAGCACTGGGCAAAAATAGGTTTTGCCCCACGGTAAGCCGCCAGGCTTCTTAAAGTACGCCCCGACATCGAATCGGCAATGATGGTTTTTGCATCTAAATTAACAGAAGCTTGTACGGCAGTTTTTATTAAAAAAGCCGATATATTGTTATTTATTACAACAATAGGGATGTCGTTAATTAAATCTTTCGATTTTTCCACTTCGCTAGCTATGCGCGCCATAGTGCTTACCGATTCTACAGGATAATTTCCATTGGCTGTTTCGCCACTTAACATTACCGCATCGGCATTATTATATACTGCACTGGCTACATCATTAACTTCGGCACGTGTTGGCCTCGGGTTCTGAATCATTGAGTGCAACATTTGCGTAGCAATAATTACTGGCTTACGACGCTCAATACATTTATTGATTAACTCACGCTGTATGCCAGGGATTTTTTCGTAAGGTATCTCAACTGCCAGATCACCGCGGGCAACCATAACGCCATAAGCATGATCAAGAATTTCATCGATATTATCAACACCCTGCTGGTTTTCTATTTTGGCAATAATTTTAATCTGGCTGTCGTGTTGGTCTAAAATATTTTGGATTTCCAGGATATCTTCTTTGCTGCGGACAAACGAGTGTGCAATAAAATCAATATCCTGCTGAATGGCTAACTGTATAAATTCTTTGTCACGCTTACTTAAGCAGGGTAGGTTAAAATAAACGTTTGGTACATTTACACTTTTGCGGCTTTTTATAACACCATCATTAAGCGCCTTACATACAAGCGCATCACCTTTTTTTCTCAAAACTTCAAGTTCTACATACCCATCATCAATCAATATTTTGGTGTTATCGGGTACTTCGTTTACAAAACCTGAGTATGATACGTAAATACATTCATCGGTAGATTCTTTTTCAGGATCACCTTTAATCAGTATCTCCTGGCCGGTTTTAAGATGAACAACATTGTCAGTTCTTGCAGTTCTAACTTCCGGCCCTTTGGTATCAATTAGTAAAGCAATTTTATCAGAAATTGTTCGCACATCATTAATGATTTTTAATGCACCTTCAGTTTGTTGGTGAGCTGTGTTCATTCTTACAACATCCATTCCATTATCATACAGTTTTTTTATAAAGTCTGGGGTACATGATTTATCCGAAATGGTAGCTACTATTTTGGTTTTTTTGATCATACTCGGTAGATTATTATATTAGTAAACCTATATAATTGTAAACGAATGTAAATGTGATTAACAGCTAACTGCCTACTTTTTTTTAAACACTCTTAAACTCTCAATACCCAGCCTGTAACTAT
>JBKHIH010000120.1:0-5458 GCA_046538755.1 Thiohalospira sp. | reverse complement strand
GTTACCTTTACCGGACTTCAATCAGCTGATGATATGATTGAAACCATGGAATACTTTAATGAAAACTATGGCATTAAAACTTCTTTAAATGTTTATCATACTTACTTAAGACCAGAGTATGGCAAAAATGATTTGCTCAGGTTTATTACTAATCCAAAGGATGTTGCAAGAGTTTACAAAAGCTATAAATCTATTTTAGGCGCAAAAGAACTACCAATGAACTGTGTAAATAAACAATATTGCTCAACTACATTAGCTGTATTAAATAATGGATTTGTAACACCATGTGCTACTATAAGAGAAGAAAAAGATGAATGCAATCTGAAATTTGATAGTTTTAAAAATATTGTTGAAAACAATAAGAATTACCTAAATTTCAAGTTTTTTAAGGATAAAGATAATTTACCTGTTAAGTGTAAAAAATGTAAATTGAATAATGATTGTTGGGGATGCAGGTCGCGTTCCTTTGCCAATGGAACCGGAATATATGGTATAGACCCAAGATGTTTTCGCAGGAGTAAAAATGGGAACAACTATTTTACACAACCACACGCAATATAACAAATGGAAGGGCAGTTAGTAAATCAAGCATTGTAACCCGCTTCTAACATTTTACTTCTGTGGACAGAAAAGTGCTCTGCAATGCATCAATTACCATATCGCCGATCATTCAGATATTTTTATATATTACCGGAATCATTTCAGTTACATATTAGAAAAAAACCGTTCACATCTTAAATCCGGAGGTTACCGTTAGTAAGGATGATAGAAAATTACTCACCTTGTTCATGAGAACAGTTGTTTTTTAGTTTTTCTATTTTATTTAAACAATCAATTTTTTATTGTTAAATTTTATGCTTATTTTAATTGAGTTCAAATAACTAAAAATCAATTTTATGACAAAGAAAAAAATATTACTTATCGGGCGGTGGGGAAAAACCCACGCATTTGCTAAAGCAATTAAGGAAAAAAGTAGACACGATATTGAGCTTTATTGTTACATGGATAAACCTAATGCCGGGATCATAAAAATTGCAACAGATTATATGCTTGGTAATTTAAGAGATAATGAAAAAATAATTGAATATGCTTTAGCAAAAAATATTGATTTTGCAATAGCTGTCCCACACTTGGCTTTGAGCAATTCTATTGTTGATGAAATGATTGAAAAGGGTATAAGATGTGTGGGACCCACTAAAAATTGTAGTCGCTTAGAAACGGATAAATCATTTTTACGGGAAATATTAAATAAATTAAACCCTGATTTTTCACCGAAATATGAAGTGTTTAATTCAAGTACCGATGCTATTGATCATATTAAATCCATAGACTATGATTTTGCTGTAAAACCTGTTGGTGTTACAGAGGGTGATGGCGTAAAAGTAATTGGAATTCAACTGAAAGATAAGGCAGAAGCCATTGATTATGTGGATGAAATATTTAAAAAGAATATTGGTGGAATTGCGGTAGTCATTATCGAAGAAAAATTAATAGGCAGAGAATTTACAATTCAGGCATTTATTGACGGAAAAACAGCCTGGGGAATGCCTGCTACCAGAGACTATAAATTATTATACGAAGGTGATAAAGGCTTAAATACACCGGGTATGGGATCTATCAGTTTCCCCAATCATCTTTTGCCCTTTTTAAGCAAAAAGGAGTATGATGAATCTCTCAATATTATGACAGATGTAATTAGACATTTAACCATCATATACAGGGAAATATTTATTGGTTTTCTTTCCGGACAATTTATAAAAACAAATAATGGAATTAAAGTAATTGAGTTTAATGTCCGTCCGGGTGATTCGGAAATACTTAATATTGTACCCATTTTAAAAACTGATTTTGTAGATATTTGCGAAGCAATGATAGACCGCGAATTGCATAACATTCAGATTGAATATGAAAAAAAGGCTACGGTATGCAAATATATTGTGAATAAAGGGTTTCCAACACCTAAAGAAGATATGAAAATGGTAATTGATGAAAAAGCTATTGAAGAAGGTGGCGGAGATCTATTTTATTCGTGTTTTCAGGTAGCCGAAAATGTCTATAAACCGAGCCCCAGAGGCATAGCTGTAACAGCCAAAGGAGATACACTGAACGATGCTTATCAGCTATGCGAGAAGCTTATTAAAGAACATATAAAAGGTGAAGATATTTGGCACAGAAAAGATATTGGAACAAAGGAATTGTTAGAAAAATATACATTAGATTAATATGATAAAAATTGATACTCTTAAAGAAATGGATTTTTTGAAAATCCATGAACTGGCAGGAAATATTGATGGCATCGTGCAACATCCCGGACACATTTATAAAATTATGGCCGATCATTTTGGCGATACATTCTTTATAGCCAAAGAAGAAAATGAAGATAATGATGTTGATGTATTGGGTTTTATGATGGGATTTGTATCCCGTAAAATGAAAGGCGAATTATTTGTCTGGCAAATTGCAGTTTCCTCTAATGCTCAAGGGAAAAGTATAGGTTCAAAATTACTTCAGCACACCATTGATTATGCAATAAAAGCTAATGATTGTAATGTTGTAATGGCTACTGTAGAAACCGATAACATACCTTCGCAGAAGCTATTCGAAAAATTTGGCTTTAAAGTAGATTCACAAAAGTATAGAACCGGCAACCAGGAAATGATCAATTTAAATGGAAAAGATGCTATTAAAAATTACTACGGAAGTGGCACAGACCAGATATTTTATGTGAAAAAAGTATAAAGACATTAAACATACCAATAAAAAACCCGGTTTAATGTCTTGGTTTTTTTCTGATCTATGGTTGCTCTCCGTTGCCCGGTTTTGCACCAGGACATTAAATTAAAAATTTGAATACCTGGTTTTTTAATTTACAACCCTTATAAAAGTCATGATTCAATTTTCCAAGAATCGATATATATTTGAATCAAAATCATAAAAATGGAATTAAAACAAATTGTAAACCATTTTATTTCCGATAAGATTATTCAGGATATTCAACCCTTTGGAAATGGACATATCAATTCAACTTATAAAGTTTCTTTTAAAAATTCCGGGTTTGAATATATATTACAGAAAATAAATACAAGTGTTTTTAAGTCTCCTGCCCAAATCATTCAAAATCATATTAAGCTACAGGAAATTTTTAAACAGGATACCGGAGAACTTACCCTAATACAAGACGCAGTCGAAAAATTTATCGAGATTGGTTCGGTAGGTATGATAGAAAATTGTTTTAGTTTTTCCAACGCGCTTTTGTGCTTCGCACAAATTGGGATTTTCTGAATTACTTGTAAAATAAATATTACTATTCCTTTTAGTAATTTGGTTTAATTCAAAATTATGTCTTTTTTTGTTGAAAAATGAATGACAATGATATTACCATCTCAAATAATGCTCTTCAGGATAATCCATTACAATAATTAAGAGTATATATTACGAATGGGTAAAATTACATGTCCATCGCATAAAGAAGCAGATGTGAAATATCAAGGAATTGGAAATGAATCGCTTATTGGAAGTAGAAAAATTAGAGCAATACAAATTGAACCCTTTGGTACTTTTAATGACTACGTTTCATTTTATTTTGGTAGTAGGTCTCCAATGTTATATAGTATTAAAAATGGATATAATGGCGTAACTAAGCGATCTCAGGCGGAAATTATTTATTTAATTGTAACATTTGAAAGTGTTAAGAATATGGGATTAAAATACGTATTCTTTGATGGACATGGTTATCATAATTTTTCACGAGTTTATAATACTGAAACTGGTTTAGGGCAAATTGATTGGAATGCCGTTAATACAAAACAATGGTCTGATACTGAAGATGATCCAGACAAAAAACGCAGAAAACAAGCTGAGTTTCTAATTCATAATGAAGTTCCAGTTGAAGTTATTGCGAGTATTGGTGTGTATAATGAAGAAGTGAAAAAATTAATAGAATCTTTATTAGAAAGATTAAACATAAGTATTAAAGTTTTTGTTTTTAATGGTGGATATTACTAAATTTATATTATGATTGAGTTTGTAAAGGGAAACATATTAGAGTCTAAAGCAGAAGCACTTGTTAACACTGTCAATACAGTTGGTGTTATGGGTAAAGGAATTGCATTAGCATTTAAAAACTCTTTTCCTCAAGTATTTCATGAATACGAAAAGGCTGTTAATAATTTAGAAATTTCTGTTGGGAAAGTACAGGTTGTAAAAACTAATATGTTATCACCTAAATATGTTATTAACTTTCCAACAAAGAAACATTGGAGATATCCTTCAAAAGTGCAATTTATTGAAGATGGATTAAATGATTTAGTAGATAAAATTGAAAAATATAATATAAAATCAATTGCTATACCTCCACTTGGATGTGGAAATGGAAATTTGGAGTGGACTGTAATTAAATCATTGTTGATAAAAACTATCAAAAATTTCAGAAAACGTTGAAATAATAATTTATGAGCCAGGGTTTAATGATCAAAAAAATGAAATTAAGAAAAACATTAAATTGACAGCTGCTCGAGCAATTCTTATCTATTCTCTTGAGCAATATAGAGTATTGGGATACTCATTAAACTTATTAGTTGCTCATAAAATTGCATATTTTTTACAAAGACTTGGAGAACCATTAAACCTAAAATTTGAAAAAGGTTTTTATGGGCCTTATGCTCACAATTTGTTTCATCTACTTTCATACTTAAATGGTAATTATATTAAATTTGATGTAGATGAAAATAAGCCAACTACTTTGATTCAAATCATTCGCAAAAATTATAATGAAGTTGAAGATTTTTATCAGACATCGGTCAGTGAAGAACAAAAACAGCGGACTAAACTTTTACTTGATCTTATAGATGGTTTTGAATCTCCTTTTGGCTTGGAATTATTAGCTACTGTTGACTTTGTAGGAGCACAAATAAAAACATCAGATTTAGAAGAAATAATTAGTAAAATTTCTGATTGGACAACAAGAAAGAAAAGTTTAATGAAACCTTATTATATTCAAGTAGCAGCGGATAGATTACTCAATACTGGGTTATTAAAAGGAGAATTTGCATTATCATAATTATATGCCCCCTTACTGGGGCATTATTCCAATAAAAAACTAAAACAATTAAGCAGTTCGTTGATATTTAGTACAAAACTGACAAAGTTGTTCTTTGAGGCCAATTTATAACATGTGTGTTCAAGTTCAACGCGGGGGTTTGGTGGTTTGCTGACTTAGTTTTATCTTAGTAAAGTTGTTGGTAATGTACTGAAAAATAGTTGGTAGTTATTTGAAAAATATTTTGTAATATACGAGAGTTAACCTGAAGAGGAACCAAGCTCTGGTGGAGACCAACTTGTCAGCAATAAGGTTAATGCATGAACGATAAAAAGGTGGTATTTTCCACCTTTTTCTTTTTATCGGTATGCTAAATGGCTAGAAAAACTCATTCCTTTTCGTTGGAAAAATGTATATACC
>JBKHIH010000011.1:0-66077 GCA_046538755.1 Thiohalospira sp. | reverse complement strand
CATTCCGATATCATGACCTGTGGGACATGATCATCGGAACTTGAACACATAATTACATTTTAAATAATCATAGCGAAAACTTGCGAAAAAAAAACCAGCCTTTTAAAAGACTGGTTGGAACTATTTTATTTCCAGTAGCGAGAGGCGGACTTGAACCGCCGGCCTCATGATTATGAATCGTAATTTTGCATTATTCCTTTATCTATCATACTTATTAAAAACCTTATTAAATCTTTTGCAAGACGCTATTTTTAATAATACAAATTTAGCAAAATTTATTATTATTTACTATATTTGTGTATCAAATCATGTATCAAATATAAAAAATCATGGATGCAAAAGTAACAACTGGAATTATTTTAGATACTCGCAGAAAAAAAGAAGATGGAACCTACCCTGTTAAACTACGATTAACACAAAAAGGTAAAAGAAAATATTTCAGCATTGACAGTAAAACTCGAAGCTATTCATTTACTAAAAGAGAGTTTGAAACAATAATGAAACCAGATTCAAGGGGTAAAAACAAAGATTATAGATTAAGTTTTAATGAAATTGAAAAGACAGCTGCAAAGATTATTGAAAATATGCCTGTATTCACATTTGAAGGTTTTAAAAAGGCTTTTCAAAATAAAGGAAAAAATAAAGACGTTTTCAGTTTTTTTTCTGCTTACATAGATGATTTAAGAAAATACGACCGTATAAATTATGCTTCTACTTATGAAGCAACCCAGAAAACATTAAAGACCTACCATAAAAAGAAAGAATTTTTGTTTGATGACTTAACAGCAAAATATTTAAAAGATTTTGAATTATATCTAAAAGCAGATAATAAATCGGTTACAACCATTGCAATACATATGCGAAATATAAGGCGTATATTCAATTTGGCAATTAAACAAGGTGCTGTAAAAGCAGAATTATATCCTTTTGGAGATGATGACAGCGACTTATATCAAATACCGGAAAGTCAAAATATCAAAAAGGCATTATCAAAAGATTTAGTAAGAAAAATAATAAGATACAAGCCACTTGAGAATTCACCCGAACATTTTTACAGGGATTTATGGGTATTTTCTTATTTGTGTAATGGCATGAATATGGCTGACATTTTAAGGTTGAAGTATTCTAACATAGATAATGACAATATCTTATTCATAAGGCATAAAACAAGCCACAAAAGGAAAAACAGACCTATCCAGGTTACCATGTTACCACAGACAAAACAAATTATTGAACGTTGGGGGACTAAGCCCGTATTATCAAGTAATTATATATTTTCAATATTAACCGATGGATTAACAGCCGAACAAGAAGTTAAAAAAATCAAGCAAGAAACTAAGCAGGTAAACAAGTATATTAAAAGAATAGCTGAAAAAGTTGGAATCAATGCAAATGTAAGTACCTATACAGCGAGACATTCTTTTGCATCTGTATTAAAGCTATCCGGCGAGAACGTGGCTTTTATATCCGAAGCAATGGGACATTCAGATATTAAAACAACTGAGAACTATTTATCCAGTTTTAATGACAAACAAAGGAAAAAAGCAGCTAAAAAATTATTATAAACCATGAAAAAATGAACTTAAAACTTTTCGGTTTGGAAAGGAAAAAAAAATTCTTTTTTTCAGACGTTCATTTTTTCACTTTTTACACCAATTGATATGAAAAATTTAAGTAAATACCAATATTTAGGAGAAATTCCACAGGAATATAAAGAATATTATGAAGCTTCTTTTTTTGGGACAACCAGAAAATTTTACAAGCCACAAAAATTTATATATAATAATGAATTTATATTTTTTGTATATAGACCTGCCGTAAAATACTTCTTACAAAACTTTGCAAGCAAATACAGCAAGGAAAACAAAAAAAAAGTATATGAAGCCATAATACAGGGATATAATATAGGAATCAAAGAATATAATAACACCTTCGATTTAACAAAAACCGGAGCAAAAAAGTTATTAGAAGAAATTGAAAGGCTTCAAAATAGCCTATTTAAAGAAACTCATGTAAATTATGCTGAATTAAAACAGTGTGGAGAAATCGAAGGGCGTATTAATTGCATTTATGGAATAATCGATTCTAATAAAGATTTATTTATGAAGGATGAAATAAAAACTATCCAAAATTTAACGGCAATGCAAATTGCAGCTATACATTATTATAGATATGATTATCCGTTGACAAATTCAAATATTAAACATTTTCTTAATGAAATAAAATACACAGAACCTAAAAAAACAAGTCATATTGTAGAACAGTACAATTTATGGAAAAGTCCTGCAACCAGATATAAAAAAGGTTCGCAAAAAGAAGAAACATCAATTCAAACAGTTTATGAAAAAATAATGCCGTTTCTAAATGAAGATGAAGCAATTAAAGCAAAAGAAGATTTTAAAATTTTCATAGACCATAGAAACAACAATAAATAAACCACACCTTTACCACACGGCAAACCACTGGATAACTTATTGATATTTAGAATATTATAAATTTTGCGCCTATTTTTACATTAAATTTAAAAATGTAAAGATATGGACGCAAAAATCACAATTGAACAATTTCTAAATGGCTACATCGAGTTAAAACAGGATGTATCCGAAATTAAGGGCTTACTCAGGGAGCAGCAAAAGCCCGAAGAGCCTAAAAAGCGACTAATGATATTAGATGAAGCCGCTAAATTTCTATCCCTATCAAAAGCAAGCATTTACAGGCTTGTTTCCGAACGCAAAATACCATTCCACAAAACCGGCGGGAAACTCTATTTTCTTGAAAATGAGTTAATAAACTGGGTAAAGTCCGGGCGCAAGGTACGATACGAGGAGGCTTAATTATGGCTAAAAGATACGAAAAACCCGCAGCCGTAAAAGAATTAGAACTTTTGGCAACCGCAGCAGCCCGGCCCAACTAAAAGTTAAAAACGAAGCCGAAGCCAACGGAGCTAAATATTTCATTGCCCGGAATTTTACAGATTTTAAAACATGGATAGATAAAATTATTGAAAATGGAAAAAGTTAATTTAAAAAAGCTGACCGAAGCTACACTAAAGATATGCAAGAATGCACCCATCACATATATAAATGAATCAATTATCATTTTTAGGGGCAAAAAAATAGAAATAAAAGGAAACAAGGCTACATCATTATATTTTGATTTTACTTTCGTATCCGCACAGGATTTTATCGAAAATCTTAGAAACTACGGTTTGATGTTAAGCCAGTCAGAATATTATAAAATCATTCAGGAAAATGGAACTAAAGATACCAAATAATACAGATTTAAACACTTCAAAAGCATTGAGGCAAAAAGAAGTATTAAAAAAATTGTTATCGCAATTAAATAAGGTGGATTTTCGGGAGTTGGCAGAAATGACCGAAAACGAAAATTTAAAAAAGAAACATTATCTTATTTTAACTATAAATGAGATTTTAAGAATTGCCAAGCTAAATGATTGGGGCCTGGCTCGCAGGCACGATTTTATTTATGTATATAACGGCGCTTTTTGGGAGGTTATCGAAGAGGAAGAACTAAAGAACTTTTTAGGTGAGTGCGCCGAAAAACTGGGAGTTGATAAATTTGATGCAAAACACTACCAGTTTAGGGATGATTTATTCAAGCAATTTTTAACAACTGCCTACCTGCCAGAACCTGAATACACCAAAGACCGGGTATTAATTAATTTACAGAATGGGACGTTTGAAGTAACACCAAAGGAACGTATTTTAAGAAAATTTCAACAAAAAGACTTTATCACGTATCAATTACCATTTAGTTACGATATCGAGGCAAAAGCACCTTTATTCAAAAAATACTTAAATGAAGTATTGCCAGACCATGAAGCTCAAAACATCTTATCTGAATATATCGGATATGTTTTCATTAAAAATACATACCTGAAATTAGAAAAGTCATTAATTCTACATGGTACCGGCGCCAATGGTAAAAGTGTATTTTTTGAAATTATCCGGGCGTTACTGGGAGAGCAAAACTTTTCAAGTTATTCGTTAAGCAGCCTGACTAATGAAAATGGATATTACAGGGCTGAAATTGCTAATAAACTGGTAAATTATGCAAGTGAGATTAACGGGAGCCTGGAAACTTCGAGATTTAAAGCCCTTGTGAGTGGCGAGCCTATTGAAGCACGCAAGCCATACGGGCAGGCTTTTATCCTGAATGACTATGCTAAACTTATATTTAATACAAATGAGCTGCCCAGAGATGTAGAACACACACAGGCATTTTTCCGGCGCTTTTTAATAGTCCCTTTTAGCGTACAGATACCAGAAGAAAAACAGGATAAAGAACTTTCAAGTAAAATAATCGAAAATGAATTACCCGGCGTTTTTAACTGGGTACTGACAGGCTTAGAACGGTTAATTAATCAAAAGAATTTCTCTAAATGCAAATTATCTGAAAAAGCATTAAGACAATATGTTGATTGTTCGGATAGCGTAAAAATGTTTTTAGATGAGATGGGATTGAAGCCAGACGCCGAAAACTATCGAACAATAAAAGATACCTATTTAGATTATAAATCTTTTTGCATAGATGACGGTTACAGAGCATTAGGAAAATCAAACTTTATAAAACGGCTGCGCTTTCATTCTGTATTGGTTGAGCGCAAAAACATTGGCAACGTGGCGTTCATTTCAAGTAATTAATTATGGATAGTATTTTAAACATAGAAATATCTTGTTTTAAAGATTGCTTAACACCGGGCGAGCCTGTGAATATTAACTTGCTGCAATGGCTAACAAGTAAAAAACACGCTGCAAAGGTTGAGCAAATAAGGAATATAGCAAATAAAAAGGAACGCAACGAATTGAAAAAGATACTCCCGGCAATAACTCCGAGCGGCTTATTTTCTTATCGTAAAGCTGACAGTTTAATAAAACATAGTGGATTTATGCAAATTGATATTGATTTTGCAGATAACACCCATATAACAAATTATAACAATCTGAAAACCGAACTATCTAAAATTAAAAATATTGCTTACTTAGGTTTATCGGTTTCCGGGACTGGTTACTGGGGACTTATACCCATAGCGCACCCGGAGAAACACACCGAACATTTTGAAGCCCTTAGCAAACAATTAAAACAATATGGTTTAATTATAGACCAGTCCTGTAAAGATGTTTCGAGATTAAGAATTTACTCATATGATGAAAAAGCATATTTTAACCATGAAGCAGAGCCATTCAAAATAATTGAAACCCAAAGTCGAAAAACCGACAAAGCTATAAATCAACCAATTATAACAAAGAAACGTAATGACAATATTAATTTATTTGATTATTGCATTAATGAAATTAAAACAAAAGGTATTGATATTTGTCCCGGTTACGCTGAATGGTTCGCAGTTGGTTGCGCATTAGCTAATGAATTTGGAGAAACCGGAAGGAACTACTTTCACATCATATCAAATCAATACTTAGGCAAACATACCATTAACCCGGATAAGCAATATAACGACTGTTTAAAACACTCATACAGCTATGATATTGCAACCTTTTTTTATTACTGCGACCAAAGCAATATAAAATATAAATCATGCCTTCATACGCAACAACCTACGTATGTTAATGAAATAAAAAGTTACTGGAAAGGCTTTCCAAATGCTTTGAAGGAATTTAAGGAAGTACCGGAAAAAAGAGAATCATATTTTAAAGAATTTTTATACGAAAATCAAACATTTAAAATAAATTATCAATCATTTGTTAATCAATCATTTAAACTATAAATAAATTTCTAAAGTAGAGTAAAATAGATGTTAAACTTAAAAATAAATTATCATGGCAAGAGGATTTAAAACAGGTGGCCGAGAGCAAGGCACACCAAATAAGATTACCGGAGAACTCCGGGGGTTATTAAAAACAACGCTTGAGGGAGAACTAAACCAAGTAAAAAATTACTTTGATAGTATCGATGACCCGGAGAAAAAACTTGAACTGCTTAGTAGGTTTTTACCTTATGTAGTACCCAAGTTAAATACAGTAGAAATGAACGCAGACGTTAACAAAGTGCATCAAATAGAGTTTGTCAACGTTTCAAAACAGTTTCCAGATGAATAATAACCTTAAAACAAAAAAAATGAGTACTAAAATTTTAATTTCAGAAAACAAAGAACGTGCAGAGTTGCATATAAAAGAGCTAAACGAAAGAGCCGAACGGATGACCGCCCTCGTGGCTTTTTACAATAGTCAGCCGGTATTAAAAGAATTAACCACTAAAAAAGAGGTGTTTAAATTCTTAGAAAATCCGATTAATTATCTACATGAAGCTATAATTAAGGATACCGGAGTAACATTTTCAGAAAAAGCAGCTCCGGCACCCGACCAGGTGGCTAAGATTTTTAACATTCCTTATGATGGAATAGCCGATAAGATTTATCGTGCGAGAATAGGGCAATTAGGAAACTTTGATTTTGATGAAAAAAAGGCAATTATCTATTTAACAGATGAAGCCAAAGAATATATTTACGAACAATACAGGGAGTACACAAAAGACGAAGCCGAGACAAAGGCTTTTATGTTAATGCAAAAAACCTGTACCCTGTTAAACGACTATACAGACCGTTTTAACGTAGATATGATAGATAGAAACCAAATAGCCGAACGACTGGGATTAAAAATTGATAACAAAACTTTCATTCCTTATGTTAATGGATTTAAAGAACGAATGGAACATTCAGGAACAAAAGAGAATTTCATTTAATATTTGCAACTGCTATTGATTAGCCGTCCTGTAACTGGGGCGGTTTTTTTATGATATGTAGAAAGTTGCGTATGATAACGGAATTACGATATGTAGTTACCTTAGTAAAAATTACACCTGCAAATATCAATAATTTAGACAAAATAAAGATGTAATCATTTAATTATATTTATTTCTTGTCTTAATCTTTTATACCCTATCCTTAACTTGCTGAATAATACCATATTGCATGTATGCAGTTTGGTTTAATTAATGAAATAGTGTAAAAAGTGAAAAAATGAAGCCCTGAAAACAAATTTTTTTTCTTAACCATGCAAAAAGTTTTAACTACACTTTTTTACATAAAAAAGGCATTATCTAAGCCAGAATGTATCAAAGGATGTATCAAATAAAAAACCAGCCTATAAAAGACTGGTTATAACTGTTTGATTTTTAAGTAGCGAGAGGCGGACTTGAACCGCCGGCCTCATGATTATGAATCATGCGCTCTAACCAGCTGAGCTACCTCGCCATCATTTTGGGTTGCAAATATAATATTTTATTTTATCTTTTATAAATTGAGTAACATTTTTATAAAAAAATTTATATATTGCAAATAATGAGGAAAATTACAAATTAGGCGTTCATGAAAAATAAATTTGAGTTAGAGTATTCGTTAAATTCATCTCCAAAAATATTATATCCCAGGTTGGTTACACCCGCCGGACTATCAGAGTGGTTTGCTGATGACATTAATATTAACGGAGATATTTATACTTTTATTTGGGATGGTTCCGAACAGGAAGCAAAGTTAATTACAAAAAAAGAAAACCAAATGGTTAGATACCAATGGGTTGACGACGATGAAGATACATATTTCGAATTTAAAATTAATAAGGATGACCTTACCGGCGAAGTAGCCCTCGTAATTACTGACTTTGCCGAGGATGATGAAAAAGATGATTCCGTGGATTTATGGAATTCACAAATCTCAGAATTAAAACATACATTAGGCTTATAAACTTTTATGTAATTTACATTAAATCTTACCTCCAGTTTACATAAAATAAATTATTTTTGTAACCGTTTTATTTTAATATTAATCCACATCCAGAACCGTGAAACGATTACACCTGTTTATATTAAAATCATACATAGGGCCGGTGGTTCTAACTTTTTTTATTTCTCTCTTTATTTTATTGATGCAATTTCTATGGAAATATATCGATGATTTGGCAGGAAAGGGATTGGAATGGACTGTAATTTTAGAATTAATTGTGTATGCATCGGCGAGGCTTGTTCCAATGGCTTTACCGCTGGCAATTTTACTTTCGTCAATTATGACATTTGGAAACTTTGGTGAGAATTTTGAACTAACAGCTATTAAATCAGCTGGGATTTCTTTGCAACGATTTATGTCTCCGCTCATCTATTTAATAATTATAATAAGCATAAGTGCATTTTTTTATTCTAACCGAATCATTCCTTATACTAATTTAAAAACCGTTGCCCTTATTCATGCTGTAAAACAACAACGCCCCGAATTACAAATAAAAGCAGGGATATTTTATAACGGTATAGAAGGATATAGTATTAAGATTGGAGAAAAAAATCACAAAACAGATTTATTGGAAGATATTATGGTTTATGACCATACCAATAATAAAGAAAATGTTCAAGTTACTGTTGCCGATTCTGGCTATATGAGAATGACTACCGATGAAAGAAATCTAATTTTAACACTTTATAACGGATACTCTTTCGAAGAAAGGCTCGAAACTAAGATAAGAAAAAAAGAAAGGGTTTATCCACATCAAAGGCATCAATTCGAAAAACAAACAGTGGTATTCGAACTAACCGGTTTAAATTTTGAACGTAGCGATGAAGATTTATGGAAAAACAATTTTCAAATGCTTAATTTGGAACAACTGGAATATGCCGAAGATTCATTAAACAAACAATTTAACAAACAAATACAAAATTTTGCCGATATTTTATCCAGAAGTAACTATTTTAAAAGGGAACAATTACTAATTAGAGATCAGGAAAAAATTAAGAATGTAAAAAATAAAACACAAAGAAATAAATCAAAAATAAAAAATGTTGATCGTCCAAATAGAATTAAAAGAACTGGCGATAACGAACAACCTGATAAAAAAAAGAAAGAAGCTAATAGTAATGAGCATAATATTAAATCATCGGAATTAGAACTTTTGACAAAAGATACCATACAAAAATCAAAGTTTAATACTGATTCTGTATATAATACATTAACACTTGAGGAAAAAACAAAAGCCATTTCAAATGCACTATCTTTTGCCCGGGCTACACAAAATCATATTACAAATTCCAGAAAACAATTTGACTATAAAGCGGAACTTATAAGAAGGCATCAAATTGAGTGGCATAGGAAATTTACATTATCTTTTGCCTGTTTGGTTTTCTTTTTTATAGGAGCACCTTTTGGAGCTATAATACGCAAAGGAGGATTCGGAACACCTGTAGTAGCCTCTATCTTATTGTTTATATTATATTATATGATTTCAATTTCTGGTGAAAAATTTGTGAGACAAGATGTATTACCTGCTTATATAGGAATGTGGCTTTCTTCTTTTATACTGGGCCCATTAGGTATATTTTTAACTTACAAAGCAACTACCGATTCTGTAATTTTAAGCTCAGAAGCATACACTACATTCTTTAAAAAAATATTTTCACGATTTTCTAAGAAAAATTCATAAATATACCGAGCCATGACATTAAATTTGACAAACATCTGCATGATTATAATGAAACTAATAGTAAGTTTTGGCCAACAATTGATGTGTCATGGCAAGCTGCATCCCTATTGCATAGGGACAGGCAATGGCCGCTAAAATCAAAATCATAAACAGGTGAATGTTTTAATTATAGCAAATAAAGCAACATACCCTCCCGATGGAGGTGTATTGGCTATTCTTAGCCTGGCCAAAGGTTATATTAAAAACGGACATCAGGTTTATTTGCTAAATATGGTTACTCATAAACACTATAACAAAAGTGATATGATTGAACCTGAATACCAAAATAAAATCACGATCCAAGGAATTCAAATTAACACCCGTATATCAGTTTTTGCTTTATTTCTTAATTACTTTTTTTCCAAAAAACCATATATTTCAAAAAGATTTGTTAACAAAATATTTCAAAAAAGAACAATAGAACTAGTTCAATCCAAATCTTTTGATATAATCCAACTCGAAAGTTTGTTTATGCTTCAATATATTCCTTTTATACGAAAATATTTTAAAGGACAAATTATCTACAGACCGCATAATCTGGAACACGAAATTTGGGAAAGAAATGCAAAAGAGACAAAATCAATCTTTAAAAAGATTTACTACCATTCATTAGCAAATCGATTAAAAAAATTAGAAAAATCCCTATTAAATAGCTATGATTTTATCCTTCCAATCTCGATTCCTGATGCAAAAAAATATACCAGTTTAGGAAATTACAAACCATTAATTATTACTCCTTTCGGGATTGATTTTGAAAAAATACCCAAAAACGGGCAAACCAATCAACATCAAAATATTATCTTTATTGGTGCCCTGGATTGGATTCCTAATCAAAATGCCTTAAAATGGGTTATTAATAATTGCTGGCAAAAAATTATAAAAAACGGGTTGGATATAAAGCTATTGGTTGCCGGACGGAATGCCCCTAACTGGTTGATTAAATTTTTAGAAAAACAAAATGGAGTAAAATTTTTGGGCGAAATAAAATCTTCTACTGATTTTATACAAAACAACGGGCCATTAATTGTACCTTTATTCTCGGGAAGTGGATTAAGAATAAAAATTATTGAAGCAATGGCTTTAAAAAAAGCAATAATTTCTACAACAACAGGCGCTGAAGGAATTCCTTATACTAACGAGAAAGATATTCTAATTGCCAATACATCAAATGAATTTATTGATGCTGTAACAAAATTAGTTCAAAATAAAAATTACCAGGATGAGATTGGAAAAAATGCTTATCGTCTTACAACTGAAAATTTTGATTTAAAGAAAATTGCTAAAAATGTATTAGATTTTATTAAATAGCTTTTTGTGGAAACTGTTTTTTGGATATTATTAATAGTTATTATTTATGCTTACCTGGGTTACCCTATACTCTTAATCCTGGTTAACAGTTTAATTCATTTATTAAAATCTAAATCACAACCCAAAAGCCAATCTCAGTTACCCGAGGTTACAATGTTTATTGCAGCTTATAACGAATCCGACTTTGTAGATCAAAAAGTCAACAATACTTTTTTGCTCGATTATCCGAAAGAAAAGCTAAATCAAGTTTGGGTTACTGATGGTTCTGATGATGATACGGTTAAAAAATTAAAAAAATATGTTCCAAAGATAACCATTTATCATCAACCTAAAAGACAAGGAAAAACAGGAGCCATCAACCGTGGGATGCAGTTTATAAATACCCCCATTGTTATTTTTTCAGATGCCAACTCCATGTTAAATAAAGAAGCTGTAAAAAATATCGTAGCTGAATTTTCCAATCCAAAAATTGGCTGTGTAGCCGGTGAAAAAAGAATTGAAACCAAAGATAAAAACAGTGCAATAAATGCTGGTGAAGGCATTTACTGGAAATACGAATCGATTATAAAAACATGCGAATCAAATATAAACTCAGCAATGGGTGCTGCTGGTGAACTATTTGCTATACGTACAAACCTCTTTCAACCCATAAAAAAAGATACCATTTTAGACGATTTTACCATTTCGATGCAAATTGCCGAAAAAGGTTACCGGATTGTTTATCTACCCAATGCTTATGCAATTGAAGAGGCTTCAATAAATATTAAAGAGGAGTTTAAACGAAAAATAAGAATTGCATACGGAGGTTTCCAAAGCTTATTCAGGCAAACCAGCCTTTTAAATTTTTTTAAACATCCGGTTTTAACATTTCAGTATTTATCCCATAAAGTATTACGATGGTTAATTATACCCTTTTCGCTTTTTGCCCTGATTATTATTAATCTGGTTATACTATTTAAAACACAAACTTACTCTATTTATTCCATTTTTTTCTTGATGCAACTTATATTTTATTCAATTGCGTTATTAGGTGCAATACTACAGAACCAAAAATTAAAAATCAGATGGATATTTGCTCCGTATTACCTCGTTATAATGAACTTCTCAGTTATAATGGGCTTTATACGTTTTTTAAAGAAAAATCAGACGGTAAACTGGGAAAGAGCAAAAAGAAAATAATCAACCCTAATTTGATAGATATAACAAGTTTCTCATCATTTTTTTAAATTTTAGCCAATTATTTTTTAGGGATATTTGTTCACTTATTATACTTTTGCAAAATATTTATTGATGATTATAAACAGAAAAAAATGTCTGATAATAATGATATTCGCAGTAAGCTCAACACAATCGACGAAGCAGTTCAGGATATTAAAGATGGGAAAGTAATTATTGTTGTTGATGATGAAGACCGTGAAAATGAGGGTGATTTTGTTGTTGCTGCCGAAAAAATTACTCCCGAGATAGTAAACTTTATGGCTACCCATGGCAGAGGGTTAATCTGCACTCCATTGCCTGAAGACCGCTGCGAAGAACTTGGTTTAGAATTGATGGTTGGCAATAATACCGCTTTGCATGCAACTCCGTTTACTGTATCGGTTGACTTAATAGGACACGGCTGTACAACAGGAATATCAGCATCAGACAGGGCTAAAACAATAAAAGCATTAGTAAATCCCGAAACAAAACCAGAAGATTTAGGCCGCCCGGGACATATTTTCCCGCTAAAAGCCAAACAAAAAGGTGTAATTCGAAGAGCCGGGCATACCGAAGCTGTTGTAGATCTTACCAAGCTTGCCGGACTTAAGCCAGGAGGAGCATTGGTTGAAATAATGAACGAAGATGGTACAATGGCCCGAATGCCACAGCTACTTGAAATTGCCGAGAAATTTAACCTGAAAATCATTACCATCGAAGACCTTATTAAATACCAACTCGAAAAAGATAGTTTGGTTGAAAGAGGCGTTCGTGTTAAATTACCTACTGAATATGGAGATTTTGATTTAATTCCATACCGGCAAATTTCCAACGGGCTCGAACATGTTGCACTTATCAAGGGATCGTGGACAAAAGACGAACCTGTATGCGTTAGAGTTCATTCATCTTGTGTTACCGGCGATATTTTTGGCTCAAAAAAATGCGATTGTGGCCAACAACTCCATGAAGCCATGCGAAAAATTGATAAAGCAGGAAAAGGTGTTGTGGTTTATATGAACCAGGAAGGTCGCGGCATAGGACTATTTAATAAAATTAAAGCATACAAATTGCAGGAAGAAGGCATGGATACTGTTGACGCAAATATCGAGCTCGGATTTGAAGAAGATGAAAGAGATTATGGTGTGGGTGCTAGTATTTTAAGAGATTTGCAGCTAGGGAAAATTAAACTCTTAACAAACAATCCCATTAAACGAAAAGGCCTCGAAGCTTACGGACTGGAAATTGTAGAAAACATTCCGCTCGAAATTGAGCCAAACGAACACAATAAGTTCTATCTCGAAACCAAACAAAAAAAAATGGGACATACACTTGAGCTGGTAAAAATTAAACCCGAAAATAAAAAATAATTATTAATCCCGGTTTTTAACGCTCAAAATTTTCTTCTTTTAACAGTTCAAATAACTTATTGGGAGTTAAATTATTCTGTAAACAAAAATCCTGAATGGTTTGGTTTTTACTCTCAATATCCATTTGGTGTTTTTTCGCTACATCAACAAAATCATCATATGGATTTTTAAAAACCTCATTTACAAACTGTTCAATGGTTAATTTTTCAGGATCAGGAACATTTGGGCGATCAATATCTTTACCAAAACTTTTAGAAATTGTTTCACCTCCATCAACAACAAACCTGAAAGGGTTAATGTTGGTAAGTGTTCCGGTAAAAATAATAAGAGTTATGGCAAAAGCTACCAATATTTCTTTTAAAAAAATAAACTTAAACTTTTCTACAGAAAAATATGACCAAAGTAGCGCCCAGTTTATTTTAAAAATATGAAGTGCTGTAAAAATAACAAAAAGGTATGAAAATATGGTGTGTTGTTGTTCCCACTGACTTTTAGTTAATCCTAAAACTTCCCAACCTATCCAACGAGATAAACTGCCTTCTGGAGTAATATACAAAACAATTCCCGAAAACATCATTATCAAAAAAGAAAATAATAAAGCGATGCTTATAAAGCTTTGCCAGTTAAATTTATTGTTCATAATGTCATTAAGTTAATATTCCTTAATAAGTAAGATACCGATTGTACCTATAAGTTTAAAAGAATGTGATAAATTTGTCCAAAGATAATTAAATAAGCAAAAAATGGAAAAAAGCCAACTGCGCATTGTTTATATGGGAACTCCAGATTTTGCGGTTGCCCCGTTAAAAAAGCTGGTAAAAGATGGTTATAACATTGTGGGAGTAGTTACCAACCCGGATAAACCTTCAGGGCGTGGCCAAAAAATTAAAGAATCGCCGGTGAAAATTTTCGCCCGTGAAAATAACCTGCCCATTTTACAGCCAGAAAAATTTAAAAATGAAAAATTCCTTCAAGATTTAAAAAATCTAAAAGCCGATTTGCAAATCGTAGTTGCATTTAAAATGTTGCCCGAAGTTGTATGGTCAATGCCACCCAAAGGCACATTCAACCTACATGCATCATTATTGCCACAATACAGGGGAGCTGCTCCAATAAATCACGCCATTATTAACGGAGAAAATAAAACAGGGCTAACTACTTTTTTTCTAACCCATGATATTGATACAGGAAACATTATTTTACAAGAAGAAATCCCTATATACGAAAACGATAATGCCGAAGATTTACACAATCGCTTAATGAATGCAGGTGCTGAGCTTGTTGTTAAAACGGTTGATACTATATTATCAAAAAACTACCGGCTAATTAAACAGGATGAGCTAATTAGCCCAAAACAGACATTAAAAAAAGCACCCAAAATTTTTAAAAACGATTGTAAAATTAACTGGAACGATTCGGCAGCAAATATCAACAATTTTATTCGCGGTTTAAGCCCATATCCTGCTGCATGGACAGAAATTTCAAACAATAACCAATCCATTCAGTTAAAAATTTATAAAACAGAAAAGGAGTTAAAAAAACATGAATATCCTCCCGGGAAAATAATATCCGACACTAAAACTTTTCTAAAAATTGCCTGTGATGATGGGCTGATAAACATTCTGCAGTTACAGCAATCGGGTAAAAAAAGATTATATATTGCTGAGTTTTTACGTGGTTTCCAAAATATAAATGAATGGCACTGCTCAACAAATAACTCATAAATCTGTTTGATAAAAAAACATTTTAAATATGAAAAATTACGGTTCGGATAATAAATCGGCATTAGAAGCAAAAATAGATGCGCAAAAACTAGCTTTTGGCCCCATGATGTTCCAGGCGGTGAAAGCACTTCGTGATTTTAAAATTCTAAATCTATTACATCATCATGATGACGGATTGACACCTCAGGAAATTAGTAAAAAAACAGATATCTCCATTTACGGAGTTAAAGTTTTGCTGGATGCCGGATTAAGTGCTGAAGTGGTTATGCTAAAGGATAATAAATACCATTTAACCAAAACCGGTTTCTACTTTATCGACGACCCGATGACTACAATAAACCTTGATTTTGTGAATGATGTTTGTTACCAGGGTATGTATTATTTACAGGAGTCAATACTTAATCAAAAACCCGAAGGATTAAAAGTTTTCGGCAAATGGCCAACCATCTATCACGGATTGTCGAAACTACCTAAAAAAGTTAAAGAAAGCTGGTTTGCATTCGACCATTTTTATTCCGATCATGTATTTTCTTCGTTAATGCCCGAAATCTTTAAAAATAATCCGAAGAAAATATTAGATATTGGTGGGAATACAGGAAAATTCTCAATGCAATGTGCACAATTTAACCCAGAGGTTGAAATTACCATTATGGATTTACCTGGACAGTTAGAAGTGGCTAAAGAAAATGCCAAAAACAAAGGCTTAGAGAAACGCATAAAAGGATTCGCTACAGATATTTTGAATCACGATCAGCCGTTTCCAAAAGGATTTGATCTTATTTGGATGAGCCAGTTTCTGGATTGCTTTTCTGAAAATGATATTGTTCAGATTTTACAGAGAGCCGCCAGTGCAATGAATCAGAATGCAGAATTATTTATATTAGAAACCTACTGGGACAGGCAAAAGTTCGATATTTCTACTTATTGTTTAAATAATACATCGTTATATTTTACTGCATTGGCCAATGGCAATAGCCGGATGTATCATTCTGAGGATATGAAAAAACTGGTTGAAAAAGCAGGGTTAGAAATTTCTGAAATTATTGATGATTTGGGCATAAGCCACACTTTATTTAAGTGCAAAAAACAATAAATTAAAACTCTTCAAATTCTATTATTTCAGATTCTTCTTCAACAACTTCCGATTCGGGTTTACGTTTTCGGAGCCATAACTTTTGACCTGGTTCCGGTTCAGTGCCAACTTCCATCCGGTTTTTTTCATACAGCTTTTTTAGTTTTATCCCATACATCTGCGAAATCTTGTACATTGTTTCACCTTCAGAAACAGTATGAAAATCAAAACCGTGTTCGGCCCTGTTCCTTTTGGGTTGTAGATAAAGTATCTGGCCTTCCTCAAGCGATGCACCTTCTTCCAGTTCGTTATATTTATATAATTCCCACGACAAAAGTTCAAATTCTTCTGTCAGTTTTTTAAAAGTATCTCCATTTTTAACAATAATATAATCGATGCGATTTTTGTTATAAACCCGATGTTTATTGATTTGAACGGTAAAATTATCCACATCGGCTAAATTTAGCTGATCAGAATCAGGTTCATTTTCCTGATTAGAAGTAAAATTTAGAGTTCCGCCCCTGTCAAAAACATAAAGTTGATTATCTTCAATAATTTTTATCAACAAATTGGCATATGTTCTGCTCGTTGCATATCCTGCTTTTTGAAGCCCCCTTGCCCAGGCTTTGTAATCTGTCGGATCATGCTCAAATAAAAAAGCATATCGCATGCCATGAACAATAAAATCCGAATGATCAATATACGATTCGTAAACAGTTTTGTAACGCCTAAAACATTCTCCTCTTTCGTCGTCATCATGATAAATTGTACCTCCAATCCAACCATTATGGCATTTAATCCCAAAGTGATTATTCGCTTTTCGTGCCAAAGTGCTATTTCCGTTGTCCGATTCGAGCATAGCCTGTGCAAGTTTAATACTGGCAGGGATGCCTGTTCTTTTCATCTCATTAATAGCTAAATCTTTATAATTTTCAATATAATTTTGCCTGCTCAACGAAGTATACTTTACCGAAGAATCGGATACTTGTTGAACCTTACAAGATACTATGAAGATAGGGATTATAAGCAATAATATCTTTTTTGTCATATTTTTTTTGTTAATTTGAACAAATGTAAAAAAAGTAATTATTTTTCTTTACATATATGATTGTTAAATAACTTAACGCAAGATGAAAAAACTAATTATACAATCTGAATTATTAGAATACAATTCTCCTGCCGAACTACCCGAAAAACATCAAAAATTAATCAAGGAAGCTAAAGAAGCTGCCCAAAAGGCCTATGCGCCTTACTCCAATTTTAAAGTTGGTGCAGCAGTTTTACTCGACAATGGAGAAATAATTCAGGGCAATAACCAGGAAAATGCTGCATACCCTTCCGGTTTATGTGCCGAACGTGTGGCTATATTTTATGCCAGCTCAAAATTTCCGAACATCCCTATTTCTGCAATAGCTATTACAGCATATACAAAATCAGGTTTTATTAAATTACCAATACCTCCATGTGGTTCGTGCTTACAGGTAATGCTTGAAAGTGAAAAAAGAGCTAATAAATCGATAGAAGTAATACTTTACGGACAAGAAAAAATTACATTGGCCGACAGTATAAAACAATTTTTACCGGTAAATTTTAATAAAGATATGTTAAAATAAGAGTTAATATTTTGATAATATTTTTCTAAACTCGGCATTTGGAATAACGCCATCTTTATCTTCTGAGTACTCTGGTTTTAACCTGTTTACAAAATACATTTCCAGGTCGACATTATTTTTAACTTCAATTTTTCCACGGTAGGTACAATCAAAATAATCTTTTATATATTGGTACGTATCGCCTGAAACATTTACTTTTCCAACCTCGCCCGATTGTTCCATACGGCTTGCTTTATTAACTGCATCGCCCCAAATATCATAAGCAAATTTTTTCATTCCAATTACACCGGCAATAACCTCTCCGGTATGTATTCCAAGTCTTAATTCCCAGGGTTTTTCATTCTTCTCCAATTTTTTCACCCTGTTATCATTCATAAATTTTTGGATTTTTAAACCTGCAAGGGTTACATCAATTGGATTACTTTTATTACGCAAGGGCAATCCGCCGGCACACATATATGCATCACCAATGGTTTTTATTTTTTCAATAAAGTGATCTTCAATAATTTCGTCAAACTTTTGAATATAATAATTAAGTTCTTTAATCAGCTCCTGGCTATCCATTGTATTAGTAAGATGCGAAAAATCTTTAAAATCAGTAAACAATATGGAAACAAGTTTATATTGTTTTGACCTTGCAAACCCTTTTTTCTTAAGTTGCTCGGCGGTTTCAAAAGGCAAAATATTTAGTAACAATTCGTCCGATTTCTTTTTCTGCTCTTCAATAAATTTCTTCTGCTTTTCAATTTCTTTACTTTGTTTTTCCAATATCACATTAGTTGATTCAAGATGCTCGGTAACACTTAGCAGATTTTCATTTTTAGCTTCTAATCGTTCTTCTGCTGCTTTTAAATCGGTAATATCAGATTCAATTGCAATGTATTTTATAATCTCGTCTTGTTCATTAAAAACCGGTGTTAATGTGGTTTGTATCCATTTATTGCCTTCCAGTTTTGTTTCCCATTTACTTTCATAAGATACACTATCGAGTTTATTTTCTTTACAGGTTTGGATAGCGTTAATAAGTTTCGGATTTGTATTTTTATCGAAAAGAGTTTTTTCAAATTTCTCTTTAAACTCATCAAAAGTATAACCGTACATTTTTTCAAAACCTTCGTTAACCCATTCAATCCAACCATCAGCATTAATTATAACAACTCCAGTGGCAGTTTTTTTGGCTACAATAGATAACTCTCTTAACAACTCGTGTTCTTTATAAATTAGATGTTGAAATTCTCGTCTGCTTTCTGCAGCTTCGATGCGCATCATTAAATCATCTTTTTCAAAAGGCTTACGGATAAAATCAACAATTCCGTACTCAAAAACACGATCAAAATTGGTGCGGGGGGTATAATCAGTAATTAATAAAACAGGAATATCTTGTGAAAGTTTATTTTGTTTGAGCGACATAATTCCCTCAATACCTTCTTTTACAAGAGTTTTTTGGCTTATTAGGATGATATTAGGTTTAATTTCCAGCGCTTTATTGTAAATTTCATCTTTCGATACCTTCATTAAACGAAACCGCCCGTTTTCTTCATCTATTATTTCTTCTACTTTTATAACAGTTTCTTTATCATCGTCGGCAATCAAAATTTTATATTCCATGTATATTTATACGCTAATAAGTAGTTATAGTTAAATAAAAATCTAAAAAAATAATTTTAAATCTAAAAAAAAAAAATTAAATCTAAAAAACCTAGAAATTACACCTCTTTTTAAACCCAAAAAAAATACGTTTATCAAATAGAAAAATTATTTCTTTATACAGAATAAATTGTTTATGTTGTTAAAATGTTTATAAAAATACTAAAATTGTATTTTTGGATTAAAAATAAATTAATTTTACCTTTAATAAATTTTTAAATAGTGTATCATATCAAACGGATTATCATTCACATATTATTATTATCCATTATATCCTTTTCATATGCCCAGGAAATCCCTGAAAATATTAAAGAAGAGATTTCAAGGTATGAAGAGCTTATTCGTAAATACCAGGATGAAAATAATATACAACTTGAACTTGAATATTTAAATAAAGTAGCATTTTTATGCTGGAATAATCAATTATTAACAAAATCAATAAATTTCTTTGAACAATCTTTAAAGATTAATCAAGAGTTGGATAATAAAAATGGTATACTTTTAGGGCATAACTACCTGGGGATGCTATACGGCGAAACAGGACAGCATCAAAAAGCTCTCGAACATTATGAACAAAGTTTAGAAATAAGTAAACTGCTAAAAAATAAATCAAGTATAACATCATCATTGATCAATATAGCCCAAACCCAACAGTTATTAAACAATTATACCGAATCAAACAATACTGCACTTTCGGGAGTTGAAATAGCCAAAGAAATAAACGAATTGAAATATGTCCGTACTTTTTACGGAATTATTGCCGAGAATTATAAGGAATTGGGCAATTCGGCTAAAAGTATCGAATATTTCGACCTTTTTGCATCGATTGATAAATATTTAAAAAATCAGGAGATCACCAGTATCAAACAACAATCGAGCGAAGAAGTAAGCAAGGCACAAGCCGAAAAAAGCAGAACAGAACAAGAACTTATAAAACAAAGTGGAAGATTAAAAGAAACAGAAGATTCGCTAGCTGAGATTGAAGCTATTACCCGTGAACAAAAAATGTTGCTCGAACTTAAAGAGCTGAAAATAAGCGAACAAGAAGCCCAGCTAAAATTTGAAAGGCTGGTTAAAAATATTTTCATTTGGGGTTTTATAATAATTTTTATTTTTTTACTCGTTCTTATTGCTTTTTACCGAAAAATAAGATTACAAAGAAATCATATCTTACAACAAAGAGATACTCTAGATCTGCAGAACAAAAAAATAAATTCAAGTATTCAGTATGCAAAAAATATCCAAAGAGCTATTTTACCAGTAGATAAAGAATTGAAAAGATTTTTCGAGTATTTTATTATATATCGTCCGAAAGATGTTGTTTCAGGAGATTTTTACTGGTATACAGAAATTAATTCGACCATTTATATTGCTGTAATAGATTGTACAGGCCACGGAGTACCGGGAGCATTCATGTCAATGATTGGAAACCGGTTGTTTAATGAAATTGTATTGGTTAATAAGATTAACGATCCGGCCAAAATTTTAACTATTTTAAATGTTAAAATTATCGAAGCCTTAAAGCAAGAAGAAAGTGATAATAGTGATGGTATGGATGTTTGTTTTATTTCTATAAACAATAAAAATGATCAGAAAATAGCAACCTTTAGTGGTGCTAAAAGGCCTTTACTGGTATATAAAGATAATACATCAGAATTTATAGAAATAAAAGGCGACAGGCATTCAATTGGCGGTTTTAAAAAAGATGAAGAAACCAAAGTTTTTACAGCCCACGATTTAATCATTGAAAAAAATGATATTATTTATCTTTCGACGGATGGATTAATTGACCAAAATAATGAAAACAGAAAACGATTCGGAAGTAAAAAATTAAAAGAGATAATTGAAAAAAATATTTCTGAACCGCTTGCAAAACAACAGCAAATTATTGAAGAAGAGTTAGATAATTTTCAGGGCAATGCAGAACAAAGAGACGACATTACTTTAATCGGTTTAAAATTTATTTCATAATGACTGACCAGGCTACAATAAATCAGAATTTGTTTAAAAGAACGCTTTTGTCGTACCGTGGGCCATTTTATATTGAATTAATTTCGGTTTTCGGCTCAAACATTAAAAATTTTTCGAAAAATTACGATAATGCCCGCAGAAAACTTTTTAAAATTTTTATTGAACTATCTCAAAATGTATCATATTATTCAGAAAGTTTTCATATGGTAAATAGTGTACAACGAATTGGTTTAGGCGAGTTAGATTTAAAAGAATATGAAACTTTTTACACATTTACAACTACCAACAAAGTAAAAAATACTGATGCTCAAATACTTTCAGATCGATGTAAGATGGTAAACCAATCGGATCCATACGAACTTCGTCAATTAAAGCGAGAACAAAGAATGAATTCTCCCGGCGAAAAATTTGGTGCAAGAATTGGCCTGATACAAGCTGTTATGCTATCAAAAAATAAATTAAAATATAAAGTTGAAAAAATTGATAATCAATATTCGTTTTTTTCGATTACAGTAAAAGTTGATAAAAATTAAAGATTTTAAATTATGGAAAATATTACCTTAAAAAGCTCACCTGATACGCCCTATTTTCCCGAAATAAATTTTGATGCAGAAACAGGTATATGTGAAATTTCAGGCGAATCATATATGGAAGAGACTTATAAGTTTTATCTCCCTCTTATTACATGGATTAAAGAATACATTAAAACTAAAAATAATAAGATTGAACTAATTATTAAATTAATTTATCTTAATACAAGTTCTACTAAATGCATATTAGATATGCTGGAAATTTTAAAAGATTATCAGGATAAAGGTGGCGATGTTAAGGTTATATGGTATTACGATAATGATGATCCTGATATGATATATGAAGTTGAGGATTTTGAGGTAGAATCAGGAATAAAAATTGAATTACGCAAATTTGATTAATTGTTTATTATTAGAGAAACAAAAAAGCAGAGAAACAAAAATTCCCTGCTTTTTTTGTATAATAAAAAACTAACCCATTTTTATTTAATAATTGTAACCCAGCCATGTGGGTCTGGTTCATCACCATATTGAATATCAACCAATTTATTATAAATTTTTGTAGATACCGGCCCTGGCTTACCATCTTTACAAAAAGTGTATCGCTTATCTTTATCAATATCATAAATTTCGCCAATAGGAGAAATAATAGCTGCAGTACCACAAGCACCCACTTCATCGAAAGTTTCCAATTCATCAATAGCAACCGGGCGTCGCTCAACCTTTAACCCCATATCTTCGGCTAATTGCATAATACTCATATTGGTAATAGAGGGTAAAATTGACGAAGATTTTGGAGTAATATATGTATTATCTTTTATTCCAAAAAAGTTGGCAGCTCCAATCTCGTCGATAAATTTCTTTTCTATAGAATCGAGGTACATTGGCGAGCCGTACCCTGCTTCTTTGGCTTTAATAACTCCACGCATACTAGATGCATAATTGCCTCCAACTTTAATATCGCCGGTTCCTAAAGGTGCTGCACGGTCAGAATCACGAACAACAGCAATTTTTACAGGGTTAAATCCCTCTTTAAAATAAGGGCCTACTGGCGTTACAAAAACAGCAAATAAATATTCGCCGGCAGGTTTAACTCCAATTTCTGCACCGGAACCAATCAATAACGGACGAATGTATAAAGCTGCTCCTGTTCCATGCGGTGGAACATATTGTTCATTCATTAATACCGCTTTCGTAATCGCTTCTTTAAAAATCTCTTTTGGAACAGGTTGCATATAAATACCATGTGCCGAACGTTCCATGCGTTTGAAATTTTCCTCCCATCTGAATAATCTTATTTTCCCATCTTTACCACGATAAGCTTTCATCCCTTCAAAAGCTTGTTGTCCGTAATGTAAGGCGGTTGCTGAAATATGAAGATTCAAATACTCAGAAGATGAAATTTCCAGTTCGCCCCATTTACCATCGCGGTAATAACATCTAATATTATAATCGGTTTTACGATAACCAAAAGGTAATTTACTCCATTCTAAATTTAACATAACAATTTGTTTTTAATGAATAAAAAATTGCATTTCAAAGATACCAAAAATTGAAATTTATAACAGGAAAAAATTCCTATTACACAACATATCTTTTTTCAATACAATAATTATCAGCTAATTACACAAAAATAAAGCAGGCCAAAACCATGAATGGCCCGGCCTGCAAAAAACAATTAATTCAATAATATTATTTAATTCCCAGATTATTTAGTAATGCATCAATTTTAGGCTCACGCCCACGGAAAGCTACATACATTTCCATGGCATCTTTTATACCATTTTTAGCTAATACATTTTCTCTGAACGATTGCGCAGTTTCCTGATCAAATATACTTGTTTCTTTAAAAGCTTCAAAAGCATCATTATCTAAAACACTTGCCCAGGTGTATGAGTAATATCCTGCATCATATCCTCCCATAATATGGTTAAAATATGTACTTCTATAGCGTGAATAAATTTCAGGAATTAATCCAATGCTGTTCAAGTATTCTTTTTCAAATTCCATCACATTTAAATCAGGGTCTTCTTCGTCCATCATGTGAAATTTCATATCAAGCAACGAAGCTGCTAAAACTTCAGTCAATGCAAATCCCTGGTTAAAATTGGCACTGGCGTGTAATTTTTCTATTAATTCGTCGGGAATTACTTCTCCTGTTTTATAATGTTTAGCATACATTTTTAGTACATCTTTTTCAAAAGCCCAGTGCTCCATAATTTGCGATGGTAATTCAACAAAATCCCAGGCAATATTGGAAGCAGTATAAGAAGTTTCTGAAAATAATCCATCCAAACCGTGTCCAAATTCGTGGAACATGGTCGAAACTTCATCAGCACTTAATAGCGCAGGAGAATCCCCGCTTGGGCGGGTAAAATTACATACATTTGTTACCAGTGGTGTAACTTCTTCACCATCTTTTGTGAAATAATGATCACGGAATCCACCACACCATGCTCCACCACGCTTGCTTGCACGTGGGTGCATATCCATAAAAAATAACCCGATGTGTGATCCATCAGCTTCTTTTACCTCATAAACTGTTGTTTCGGGATGTGGTACTGGTATTCCATCTAATTGAGTAAATGTAATTCCGTATAATTTATTAGCTACATCAAAAATTCCCTGGCGTACATTTTCCAATTCAAAATAAGGCCTTACTTCGCTTTCGTCCAAATCATATTTTTCTTTTCTTAACTTTTCTGTATAATAAAACCAGTCGTGCGGTTCTAATTTAAAGTTGCCGCCTTCTTTATCAATCATTGCTTGCAATGCAGCTCTCTCTTCCTTAACTTTTGGCAAAATACCTTCCCATAGCTGATTTAAAAGGTTGAAAACATTTTCAGGGTTTTGTGCCATCCGGTTTTCTGTTCGTAAAGAAGCATGATTTTCGTATCCTAATAGTTTTGCACGTTTTACCCTTAAGTTAAGAATCTTTGCTAAATTTTCTTTATTATCCTTTTCATCATCATGATTGCCCTGATTAACATAAGCATCGTAAATTTCTTTTCTCAATTCACGGTTATCAGCATATTGTAAGAATGGGATCATACTTGGCTTTTGAATTGTAAACACCCATTTTCCTTCCATTCCTTCTTGTGCAGCCGTTTCAGCAGCAGCATCAATAGATGCCTTTGGAAGGCCGGAAAGATCGTCCTCATTATCAACTATAAGTTTAAAGTTGTTTACTTCAGCTAAAACATTTTGGCTGTATTGTAATGTTAAACTTGATAACTCCTGATTAATTTTCTTTAGCTCTTCCTTTTCATCTTCGGGCAAAGCAGCACCACTCTGAACAAAACTTTTATATCCACTTTCTAATAAAAAGAGTTGTTCTTCATTCAGATCAAATTTATCTTTATTATCATATACCGCTTCATATCTCTCAAAATTTCTTGGGTCAAGCCTGATCTCATCATAATGTGCAGACATTTTAGGATAAATCTCCTTTGCAAGTTGTTGTATTTCATCTGAAATGTTTACACTATTAAATGTACCAAATACAGTACTTACTCTACTTAACAATTCTCCTGCATAGTAAGAAGCTTCAACAGTATTCTCATATGTTGGTTCTTCAGGATTGGTAAAAATTGCTTCCATTTCGTCTTTATGCTCTTTCATAGCAACATCAAAAGCCGGAGCAAAATGTTCAATTTTAACTTGTTCGAACGGAGGTACGCCATAAGGAGTATCCCATTCACTTAATAAAGGATTTGTTTCCTTTTTACTACAGGATACCATAAATATCCCAATTACTAAAATATTTAAAAAAAGTTTTTTCACAATATTCTGATTTAATGGTTAATATTTCTGTTAATTCAATCACTTAAATTCGACAATAATCGATAAAGATAGTTTAAGTGAAGTGATGTAAAAATAAAGATATTTCGGAAATTTTAATATTAAAACTTTAAAATATAATTTAAATCATTGATAACCTCTCATTTTTTTATTTAATTTAAGCAACATATAATTAACTAACAAATAAAGAGATGAGTAATAACCGCCGCGATTTTTTAAAGAAACTAACACTTGGTAGCGGATTAATTGCTACCGGATTATCAGCAGCCTGCAACATTTCAGACAAAGAAAATAGCATTTCAAAAAATAAAAATTATCTCCAAAAATTCAATATGTGTGGCTACCGTGCTCCAAAACTGGAAAAGGTAAGAATTGGTTTCATTGGGCTAGGCATGCGTGGACCAGGTGCTGTTGTCCGGATGTCCCACATCGAGGGTGTTGAAATTGCAGCACTTTGCGATAAATATTCCGGCCGTGTAGAATCAACCCAAAAAATTCTAACAGATAGAGGATTGCCAAAGGCTAAATCATACAGTGGAACGGAAGAAGCATGGAAAAAGCTTTGCGACGACCCTGATATTGACCTGGTGTATATATGTACTCCCTGGGATACACACACTCCTATGGCTATTTATGCTATGGAGAATGATAAACATGTGGGTGTAGAAGTACCGGCAGCTAAAACAATTGATGAGTGCTGGCAATTGGTTGAAACATCAGAAAAAACAAAAAAACACTGCATGATGCTCGAAAATTGCTGCTACGATTTTTTTGAGCTACTTACACTGAATATGGCACGTAATGGATTTTTTGGAGAAATTGTGCATGGAGAAGGTGCTTATATACACGATTTACGATTTTTAAATTTTGATAAAGACGGTTATGCCGATATGTGGCGTTTAAAAGAAAATACCCGCAACGGGAATCTTTATCCAACGCACGGATTAGGTCCAATATGTCAAATCATGGATATTAACCGTGGTGATAAAATGGAATACTTAACTTCAATGTCAAGCAATGATTTTCAGATGCAAAAAACAGCCAATGAACTTGCGCTTGAGGATTCATTTTTTGAACAATTTGCAGGCAAGAATTATCGCGGAAATATGAATACAACTACTATAAGAACCCATAAAGGCCGAACTATCATGATACAGCATGATGTAACCTCGCCCCGCCCCTACTCCCGAATTCATTTGATCAGTGGTACTCAGTCAATGGCCAGAAAATGGCCTTATCTACCCAAAATTGCAAGGGGCCATCAATGGCTCAAAGAAAAAGAAATAGAAGAATTAGAAAAAGAATATACACCCAAAATTGTTAAAGTAGTTGGAGAAATGGCTAAAAAAATTGGTGGGCATGGCGGCATGGATTTTATGATGGACTGGCGGTTAATCGATTGTTTGCGTAACGGCCTCCCCATCGATCAGGATGTTTATGATGCAGCGCTATGGAGTGCTATTGCCCCACTTAGTGAATGGTCTGTTGCAAATCGATCAAATAGTATTGATGTCCCTGACTTTACAAACGGTGCGTGGAAAAATAATACTCCGGTTGATATATCTCTTGCTGAAGGAGGAACCACCGGAGTTAAGAATTTACAAAAAGAATTAAAAAAAGTACAACTGGAAATTTAAACTAAGCCAGTTGAATTTTAGGAAATATTGCCGGAATGTTTATTTGCTCAGGAATTACCCTGGTACCAGCAAAGTTTCTTAAGTATTCTGTATATTTCATTTTATAATAATCAATTTTTAAATCAAAAATAACCTCTGAAACACTCTGTATTTTAGTTGCTAAATAAGCTTTTGTCCCTGCAAAGGCGAAACCTTCATCCATATTACCTTTTGCAGCATTATGCAATGCCTGGGCGATACAATAAGGAACATTTTTAGAGTCACATGATTTAAGGCACTTCCAATAACATTTAAAAGGTTTTGTTTTACCTGAATTAACCTGGTCAACAAATTTGTTGCGTATTGCCCGCCCGGGAAGCCCAACAGGGCTGTCAATTAAAGTAATATCTTTTTCTTCGCTATAGATATACATTTCTTTAAACTTAACAGAGGCATCACACTCATGTGTGGTAACAAAACGGCTACCCATTTTTACACCTTTAGCACCTTTTTGCATTATTTTGTATATATCTTTTCCATCATAAATTCCACCACCAGCTATTACCGGAATCTCTTTATTAAAAGACTTTTCAAAAGTTTTTAATTCCTGAACTGTATCTTCAACAATAGATTCTAACGAATCAGAATTATTTAATAAATCGTTCTTTTTAAAACCTAAATGTCCCCCGGCTAAAGGGCCTTCAACAATAACCGCATCCGGAACATGATTAAAATTCTTTGCCCATGATGAAAAAATCAGCCTGGCAGCTTTTGCTGATGATACTTTAGGTATAAATTTAGTTTTGATATTTTCAAATCCTTTATCTAAAACATATTTTGGCATTTTTAATGGCAATCCTGCTCCCAGTATCATTACATCAATACCTTCCTCAAGAGAAACGGTAAGCAAATCCTCATAATCGGTAACTGCAACCATTAAATTAACACCTAAAATACCATTGGTCATTCCTCTGGCTTTTCTTATTTCTTTTTTTAATGCACGTTTATTAGCTTCGCGATAATTTTTCATATAATCGGGTTCTGTCATTCCAATAGCTACAGCAGAAATAACTCCTATTCCCCCAGCATTTGCTACAGCGGATGCTAATCCTGATAATGATATAGCAACACCCATCCCACCCTGAATAATGGGCAGTTTTGCTCTTAAATTTCCTATTTGCAATGGATTCATAATAATATTAATTAAGTGTATTTAAAAAAAACCTGAGCAAATCTAGTATGAAAATTTACCTGCAAAAAATAAAAGGGTCGACATTATAAAAAAAGGGTTGAATGTATTAGTTTAGGGACGAAAAAACAAAATACAGGGATGAATAAAACATTTTGTAGAGGTTAAACAAGCTGTTTAAGTTTGTGAGCAAATTTTTTGGAAACAGGTACAGTGAAATCAATCTTTTCAAAATAAATTTTATATCCTTGTACGTTTCCTTCTATTTTATCTATATGATGAGTATTAATCAAAAAAGAACGATGACATTTAAAAATAAAACTATAATCTTTTAATAACTCTTCGGCTTTTTTTAAACTTGTACGAATCATTTGGTTTTTTAATCTATCACCCTCTTTCCAGAAAACTTCAATATAATTGTTGGCGGCTCTTATTAAAACTAATAAATTTACTTTAATGGATAAGTTATCTTTTGCATATTCTGACTGAAAATGTACCAGCTTATTATCAATTGATTTATTTTCCTCAAGCTTTTTATTAATACGTTCGGCTAATTTAAGATTTGAACGTAGCATTCTGTTTCGGTTTACAATAATTAATCCTGTGATTGGAATAATGGCAATTACAATTAGGCCCAAAACCATTCTATAATCAACAGCAAAAATTCCTAACAACTTATAATAAAGATAATAACCAACTGAAATGGTTGTTAATATCCAAAGATTCCATAAAATTTCCTTTTTAATATTCCAAACACGTTTAATAAATATACCTGGAAATAAACTGGGTAAAATCAGTAAATTCAAACTTAACGAAAGAAATGTAATAGCTGCAAGGCCTGATACTACATAAAGTTTTTCTTTATCATCCATTAAACTCACATCTAGTGGTTGAAAAAGGTATAAAAAACCCAGTACACCAATGCTTATAAAAAATATCAGCTTACTGTTATATTTTAAATCATCGTTAAAAGGATAAGGTTTATTTAAAAAATCAAACATTTCAAATAATTATTTTTCGCAAAATTATACTATTTATGATGATTTATTGTGGTTAATTTCAATTAAAGAAAGAGACAATTAAAATATAATCTTAAATCTACTAATAATCAGCATTGTCAAAAGCCATTAATTATTTTGCCACCTCAATAAAATATTGCCATAGTTTCTCATCTGGAGTTGGTGCAATAATAGTTATTGGCTCTTTCTTTACCGGATGAATAAATTCAATTTTACGTGCATGTAAACTAATTCCTCCATCAGGATTCGACCGGGGAAACCCGTATTTCAGGTCTCCTTTTATCGGGCAACCAATTTTGGCCAATTGGCAACGAATTTGATGATGACGCCCGGTATGCAGTTCAACCTCTAATAAATAATAATTGTCGGCTTCTGCAATTATTTTATAAGTGAGGCTGGCCAATTTTGCATCTTTTACCTCTTTATCATAAGCAAAAGATTTATTTTTCTTTTGATCTTTAATTAAATAATGATTTAGCGTTTCTTCTAAAACTGGCGGCTTGGATTTTACGATAGCCCAATATATTTTTTTTATTTCTTTACCTTTAAACATTTCGTTTAATCGCCCCAAGGCCTTACTGGTTTTAGCAAACAATAATGCTCCGCTTACGGGACGGTCAAGCCGGTGTGTAACACCTAAAAAAACATTTCCGGGTTTATGGTATTTATTCCTGATATAAGATTTAACCTTTTCGGATAAAGGCTCGTCACCTGTTTTGTCTCCCTGTACAATATCAGATACTCTTTTGTTTACCGCAATTATATGATTGTCTTCGTAAAGAACTTCCATTCATTAAATCTTGAGCCGGTTAGTATTGTTCTTTATCGTTAGGGAAATCAAGCGTTTTAACATCATTTATATATGCTTTTACCGAACCTTTTATTTCCTCAAATAAATTATGATAACGACGTAAGAACCTTGGAGAAAACTCTTGTGTTATTCCTAACATATCATGCAAAACAAGAACCTGCCCATCAACATCTCGCCCGGCACCAATACCTATAACGGGAATTGTTAATTCGCTGGCAACTTTTGCAGCTAATTTAGCAGGAATTTTTTCAAGCACCAGCCCAAAACATCCAATTTCCTCTAATTTATGTGCATCTTCGATTAATTTTTCAGCTTCAGCATCCTCGCGGGCACGTACCACATAAGTGCCAAATTTATGAATAGATTGAGGTGTTAACCCTAAATGTCCCATAACCGGAATTCCAGCTGATAAAATTCGTTGTATCGATTCGAGAATTTCCTGTCCACCTTCCATTTTTACTGCATGCCCGCCAGTTTCTTTCATTATTCTAATAGCATTAATCAATGCTTCTTTTGAGTTCCCCTGATACGAACCAAAAGGCATATCAATTACTACCAAAGCCCTGTTAACAGCTCTAACTACCGATTTGGCATGATATATCATCTCATCCATCGTAATGGGCAAGGTTGTTTCGTTTCCCGCCATAACATTTGAGGCCGAGTCGCCCACTAATACAATATCAATTTCTGCTTTATCAAGGATTCTGGCCAACGAATAATCGTAACCGGTTAACATGGCAATCTTTTCACCACGTAGTTTCATCTCATGTAATACATGTGTGGTTACTCTTTTTACTTTTTGATGAACTGACATAACAATATTATTTAGTTTGTAATGGCAAAGCTACAAATTAAACCAAATAAAAACCTATTTACTACAAATGAAATTTAAAAAGAATGACATACTGTCGTTTTGTCATAACGCCTGCATAAATAAGCTAAATTAAAGTATATGAGTGCCATATTTACATAAAAAAAACTTGAATACAAACTGGCACAATCATTGAATAATATGAAAACGAATTATAAAAAGAAAAATTAAAAAATTTAAATAATAACATAAAACTTTATAACGAAATGGGTAAAATAATTGGAATAGACTTAGGAACAACGAATTCATGTGTAGCAGTAATGGAAGGAAATGAGCCTGTTGTTATACCAAACAGCGAAGGTAAAAGAACAACTCCTTCTATTGTTGCTTTTGTGGAAAATGGTGAACGTAAAGTTGGTGACCCTGCAAAACGACAGGCGATTACAAACTCCACAAAAACAATCTCTTCTATAAAGCGATTCATGGGAGAAACATATGATAAAGTTCAGAAAGAGATAAACAGAGTTTCATTTAAAGTGGTAAAAGGAGAGAACAATACTCCCCGGGTACAAATTGATGACAGAAAATATTCGCCACAGGAAATTTCAGCAATGGTTCTTCAGAAAATGAAAAAGACAGCTGAAGATTATCTGGGACAAGAAGTAACGGAAGCTGTTATTACAGTACCTGCTTACTTTAGTGACTCGCAACGACAAGCAACAAAAGAAGCCGGAGAAATTGCCGGATTAACCGTAAAACGGATTATTAACGAACCAACAGCTGCTTCATTAGCTTATGGCCTGGATAAAAAAGACCGAGACATTAAAGTAGCTGTTTTCGACCTTGGTGGTGGTACTTTCGATATTTCTATCCTTGAACTTGGCGATGGCGTTTTCGAAGTAAAATCAACCAATGGAGATACTCACCTTGGCGGTGATGATTTTGACGAAGTTATTATTGACTGGCTAGCCGAAGAGTTCAAGAAGGATGAAGGGATAGATCTTAGAAAAGACCCAATGGCACTTCAACGATTAAAAGAAGCTGCCGAAAAGGCCAAAGTTGAATTATCAAGTTCAACAAGCACTGAAATCAACCTGCCATATATTATGCCTGTTGACGGAGTTCCAAAACACCTTGTAAAAACTTTATCACGATCTAAATTTGAACAATTAGCAGATAAGCTTATTAATGCTACATTAGGGCCTTGTAAAAAAGCATTAAGCGATGCTGGAATGCAAGCTTCAGATGTTGACGAAGTAATTCTTGTAGGTGGTTCAACCCGTATTCCTGCCATACAAAAGGTAGTAGAGGATTTCTTTGGAAAAAAACCTTCCAAAGGAGTAAATCCCGACGAGGTTGTAGCCATTGGCGCAGGAATTCAGGGTGGAGTATTAACAGGCGATGTAAAAGATGTTCTTTTATTGGATGTTACTCCGTTATCGTTAGGAATTGAAACAATGGGCGGTGTTTTCACAAAATTAATTGAAGCTAACACAACCATTCCAACAAAAAAAGCAGAAACATTTACAACTGCAGCAGATAATCAACCATCAGTGGAAATTCACGTATTGCAAGGTGAAAGGCCTATGGCTAAAGACAATAAAACAATTGGCCGATTCCACTTAGACGGAATACCACCTGCACCACGCGGAGTACCACAAATTGAAGTATCTTTTGACATCGATGCTAACGGTATTATTCACGTTACAGCTAAAGATAAAGCAACTAATAAAGAACAAAGCATCCGTATCGAATCTTCATCCGGATTAACCGAAGAAGAAATAAAACGTATGCGCGACGAAGCTAAAGCAAATGAAGAAGCTGATAAAAAAGTTCGTGAAAAAGTAGATAAGCTAAACACAGCTGACAGTTTAATATTCTCTACCGAAAAACAATTAAAAGAATTTGGAGACAAATTATCATCTGACAAAAAAGCAAATATCGAAAAAGCTTTATCCGAATTAAAAGAAGTACATAAAAACGAAGATTTAGATCAAATAGATGCTAAAACCGAAGCATTAAACAATGCATGGAAAGAAGCTTCGGAAGAAATGTACAAAGCTACCCAGGAACAACAACAAAATGCTCAACAAGGACAACCTGGAGGCGAACAGCAAAGTTCTTCGGATGATAAAAAAGATGATGGAGAAGTTACCGATGTAGATTTTGAGGAAGTAAAATAACATAACTCCAAAAAATTCAATATTAAAAGAGTCCTGTTTTCAGGGCTCTTTTTTATTATATTATAAGTCAGGCAATAAAAATCATATATTCTTGTTATTTTTGTAAAATCTAAAAAAGTAAAAAAATATGAATACTAAAAAAAACCTTTTAACTTTATTGATACTATTCGTCTTTGCAAGTTTTAGCTTTTCGCAAAATAATGCTTTAAACGATACGATTAACCAATATAATGAAAGCGGCCAAAAAACCGGGTATTGGGAAAAATACTATAATAATGGCAACATACAATATATTGGATATTTTGAAAACGGGAAACCAACCGGAACCTTAAAAAGATACGATAAATCAGGAAGATTAAAAGCCAAAATGTTTTTCGACGATAACCCAAATAAAGTTTATACACATTTTTATTATCCTAACAATACAAAACAGGCAGAGGGGATGTATATAGGCCAGAATAAAGACAGTATATGGAATTTTTATTCGGAAGATGGGTTCTTAATCAATACTGTTACCTACAAAATGGATAATAAACACGGGATAGAAAAAAAATACTACGAAAACGGCCAAGTATCTGAAGAAACCAGGTGGAGAAATGATATCCAGGACGGAATGACCATAAGATATTACGAAAATGGTGAAATTATGATGCATATTTCTTATATGAATGGCCGGCTAGATGGTGAATATACGGTATTTAACGAAGATGGAACAATTCTAATTACCGGTTCGTACGAGAACAATAAAAGAGAAGGAAAATGGAAATACTACAATGAAGATGGAACGGTAAAACAAGAACTAAACTACATAAACGGCATCGCTGAAAACCAGGAAGAATTAGAACGTTTAGAACAGGAACAATTGGAAAGGCTGGAAAAAAATAAAGGAAAAATTAAAGAACCTTCTATTGAAGATTTATTTAACCAAAAACCACCACAGTAATAAAAATTCAATGTTTTAAATGACAAAACAAAGGGTACTACTTGGAATGAGTGGCGGCATCGATAGCTCGCTGGCTGCTTTATTGCTCCTCGAACAAGGTTATAATGTAGTTGGTTTAACCCTGCAAATGTGGGACAATATTGAAAATGACCCTCGCCACAAATACGACGGGTCAGCAACAATTGATTCTATACATGAAGCTAAAGCTGTAGCTGATAAATTAAATATTCCGCATTTTACCGAAAATATTGTACATGAATTTAATCAAACCGTAGTTTGTAATTTTATTGACGAATATCTGGGCGGAAAAACACCAAACCCTTGTGTTTTATGTAATACGAAAATAAAATGGAATGTATTACTACGAAAGGCTAAAGAGTTAAATTGCGATTATATTGCAACAGGACATTATGCACAAATTGAAAAAATAAATTCAAAGTATATTCTAAAACGGGCAAAAGATAAGAAAAAAGACCAAAGTTATTTTTTATGGGGACTAACCCACGATATTTTGAAAAAATCGCTTCTACCCTTAGGTAAATTTACTAAAGATGAAATTAAAAAAATGGCAGAGGAGAGAGGGTTTGTAAAACTTGCCCAAAAAAAGGAGAGCCAGGAAATTTGCTTTATTCCTGATAATGATTATCGAAAATATTTGAAGAATAATATCCCCGAACTAGATCAAAAAATCGGACAGGGTAATTTTATATCAACCAATGGAGAATATTTGGGAAAACACGAAGGATACCCATTTTATACCATAGGGCAGCGAAAAGGATTAAAAATAGCACTGGGAGAACCTATGTACGTTGTAAAAATCATTGCAAAAACCAACGAAATTGTTTTAGGAAAAAGAAACGAGCTTTATAAAAAAGAACTGCGTGTAAAAAATTATAATCTAATCGAAGATATCCCTTTAAAATCTGAAATTAAAGTAACCACCAAAGTTAGATATAAAAGCGAAGGAATAAAAAGCACCATTATAAAAGAAGATACTGTAATTAAAATTTATTTCGATAAGGAAGTATTTGCAATAACTCCCGGGCAATCAGCTGTTTTTTATAAAGACGAAATAGTTTTGGGAGGAGGAATAATCGTTTAAAATTATTTAAACATTTTTGTTAAATTTGTCAAGATCAACAGATTTAATAATGCATAAACTAATCTTAACTTGTCTTTTCTTTTTTTTGTCTTCTTTGCTATTTTCTCAAGTAGCACCCGATAATTATCGAATTTTTTTTACTGATAAAAAGAACAGCGAATATTCTGTCAGCCAGCCTGAGGAATACTTATCACCCAGGGCAATTACAAGGCGTTTAAAACAAAATATAGACATTACCGAATCCGACCTGCCGGTTAACAAAATATATCTCGATAGTTTGAATAAACTGGGGCTAAAAATTATAAATACTTCTAAATGGCTTAACACAGCAGTTGTATATACTGATGATACCGCATTGATGGATACAATTAATAATCTAAATTTTGTTAAAAAAAGCCAAAAAACCGGATGTTCTCCTAAAAAAAAGAAATCGAAAAATTCAGACTGCCCTGCCAAAGCTTTTCAACAACAAGGTGATAGTACATTTGATTATGGCTATGGAACAACTCAAATTTCCATGCTTAACGGGCATGTGCTTCACCGTAATGGAAATTTAGGCCAGGATATGGTTATAGCAGTGCTGGATGCCGGTTTTTACAATGTTGATATTTTTCCCGCATTCGATAGTTTATGGAGCAATCATCAAATTTTAGGAACCTACGATTTTGTTGATGGAGACAAAGAAGTTTTTGACGCATCATCACACGGAATGAAAGTATTATCTGTTATGGGAGCAAATATTCCCGGCAAGTTAATTGGAACTGCTCCAAAAGCCGGCTACTGGCTATTAAGGTCAGAACAAACTGCATCCGAATATAGTATTGAAGAAGATAATTGGATTGCTGCAGCTGAGTTTGCAGACAGTGTTGGAGCCGATATTATTAACTCATCGCTGGGATATTTTGAGTTTGATGATCCGTTATTAAACTACACGTATAACGATATGGACGGGAACACTGCATTTATTACAAAAGCTGCCGATATTGCAGCATCTAAAGGAATGTTAGTAGTTGTAAGTGCAGGCAACCAGGGCGATGACCCATGGAAATATATTACTGCTCCGGCAGATGGTGATAGTGTATTAACAGTTGGATCAGTAAATCAATACGCCGAATACACCTATTTTAGCAGTATTGGCCCTACTGTAGATGGCAGGATAAAACCTAATGTAGCTGCAATGGGATATCAAACGGCAATTCAGGGAATTGATGGTTCTATTACTGCTTCAAATGGAACTTCTTTTTCGGCACCATTAATTTCAGGATTAGCAGCCTGCCTTTGGCAATACTATCCAGAACTGAATAATATTGAAATCCTTAGGAAAATTGAAGAAAGTGCCCATAAATACTCATCGCCCGATAATTATACAGGATACGGAATACCCGACTTTGGTAAAGCTGCAAACCTTATAAATACAAACATCCTTTCATTAAGCAATAACTGTGAAACAGTAACAATATATCCAAATCCTTTTCAATATAAATTAAATATTAAACTAAATACTAAAGATGAAAGTGATGTAATCATTGAAGTCTTCAACATTAAAGGGCAAAAAATAAAAAAGATACAACCAAAAGAACAAATAATTAGAAATTCAACAATAACGATTGACGAGATTAATAATCTACCTTCCGGGATTTATCTACTAAAAATTAATATTGGAAACCAAAGTATCAGTAAGCAGATAAGTAAAATTTAAATTATGATACAAAAAATCAGTTTACTGGAGCTAAATAAATCAATCCAGGAAAAAATAAAACTAAATTTTCCCGAATCGATATGGGTAATAGCTGAAATTAGCGAGTTAAAAATTAACCGGAACGGGCATTGCTATCTTGAGCTTATTGAAAAAGACGCTATAAACGAAAATATTATTGCAAAAAGCAGAGCAACTATTTGGGCGTTTACTTTCAGGATGTTGAAACCATATTTCGAAAGCGCTACAGGACATGAATTAACTTCAGGGCTTAAAATCCTGGTACAGGTAATTGTTGAGTTTCATGAGTTATATGGTTTCAGCCTTAACATAATAGATATTGACCCCAATTATACGTTGGGCGATTTAGCACAAAAAAAAGCTGAAACAATTAGAAAGCTTGAAGATGATGGGATTATTAATATGAATAAAGAGCAGGAATTTCCATTAGTACCCCAAAAAATTGCTATAATTTCATCAGAAACGGCAGCAGGTTATCAAGACTTTTTACATCAGTTAACAAATAACAAATATGGCTTCAGATATTACTTAAGGCTTTTTCCAGCGATAATGCAAGGCCTGCAGGCCGAAGAATCAATTATTAATTCACTTGAGAAAATTTTTCAACATGACCATTTCTTCGATATTGTCGTTATTATCAGAGGTGGTGGTTCTCAAGCCGATCTGAATAGTTTTAATAACTATCTTTTGGCAGCCAATGTAGCTCAGTTTCCAATTCCAATATTAACAGGCATAGGACACGATAAAGATGAATCAATTGTAGACCTTGTTGCTTACAAAAAATTGAAAACACCTACAGCGGTTGCAGAATATATCATTGAAAAAACACTCGAATTTGAGCAAACCGTAAATTTTTATAAAGAAAAAATTTATGATATTGCCATTGATTTTATCAATCATCAGAAAACAAAACTTATTCGATCGGGTTCTGTTTTTATGCCATTAACAAAAAATATCTTAGAAAAACAAAATAACAAACTCTCAATTATCTATGAGAAATATAAAAATTCAGCTTTTAAGCTAATTGATAAAAATAAAAATACCCTTGAAAACTATATTAATTCGCTGCATTATAAAACAACAAAATCTTTACTTTCAGCTAAACAAAATATCAATAATCTAAATCAGAAATTTTCTATCGGCACGATACAGCTTATAAAAGATAATCATAGTTTGTTAGGGTATTATAAAAACAAAACCGAATTGCTTGATCCTGCCAAAATTCTTAAAAGAGGCTACTCAATTACTTTTTCTAATAATCGAGAGATTATAAAAAATATTCATCAAATTAATAGAAATGATGAGGTTATAACCAAACTTTTCGATGGTGAATTCCGTAGTACAGTTAATAATAAAGAATAGAAATAAAGAACAAATCAAATCGAAAAAATGGTAAAATGCAGGCTAAAAATAATTTAGGCCTGTAAATTTTTATTTTTAACATTTATTTTTATTTTTAAAACGCAATTAATTTACGGAGCAATAAGATTATGCCTAAACCAAAACTCTTATTTTCAATCATACTTATAGTACTAAGCATCTCTACATTTTCTCAAAACAACAGAAAAGTAATTGATAGCTTATTTAATACACTACAAAAGGCTGAAGAAAAAGATAAAATTGAAATTTTAAACAATATTTCAAGAAATTATTGGGACTTTTCGTTAGATAGCAGTTTATACTTTGCCAATGAAGCTTTAAATCTTGCCCATATTTTAAAAGATAAAAAAGGGTTATCTGACGCATATAACAGAATTGGCAATGTTTATTATTTTCAGGGCGAATATGAAACAGCCGAAGAGTTTTACCAAAAATCATTAAAAGTAAAAAAAGAAATTAATGATTTAAAAGGTATTTCAAGCCTGTATAATAATTTAGCCATATTATATGATTTAAAAAACAAACCTGAAATTAGCCTTGAGTTTTATCTCAAAGCTCTTGAGAATAGCAAACAAAGAAACGATAATTTTGACATTGCTTCCTATCTCAGCTCTATTGGCGATATTTATATCCGGTTAAATGATTACAGAAAATCTATTGAATACTATTTAAAATCTCTGGATGTAGCTAGAAATCTGGATAATGAATTATACACAGCAAAAATATATAATGCCATTGGTAATATTTATCAGGAAATTTCAAGCTACGACATTGCTTTAAAATATTTTTTAGATGCATTGGAAATTTATCAAAAAGAAAAAAATCAACGTGGTATTTCAATGATATATAATAATTTGGGCATTGTATATCAAGATCTTGATGAAAATGAGAAAGCACTCGATTATTATTTAAAATCATTAGAAATTGATTTGGAAAATAATTTTGAAAGAGGACAGGCATCGGCATACAATAATATTGGAACAGCCTATGATAAAAAAGGCGACAAGCACAAAGCTCTCGAATATTACAGAAAAGCACTTGAACTTAACAAAAAATTAAACGATGAAAGAGGTATAGCCATTGCTTTAAATAATATTGGATTAATTCAGGTTGATTTGGGTGATTACAAAAGTGCGGATGATTTTTTAAACCAGGCGCTAGAAATAAACAAAAAAAGAAACAATATTTATGATATTGCTAATAACTATAACAATCTGGCTAAATTAAATTTACAAAAAAAAGATTATAATACAACAAAAGAATACCTATTAAACTCTATTGAACTGGCTAAACCTATTGATGCTAAAGAAGTACTGGTTGAAGCTTATGAGTTTATGTATAATCTATACAACAAACAAAATAATTATAAAAAAGCACTGGAATATTTCAAGTTATATTCCGATATGAACGATAGCATTTTCACTTTACAAAGCAGCAACAAAATTGCCGAATTAAAAATAAAGCATGATACAGAAAACCTTGAAATAGAAAACGAAATCTTAAAAAAAGACAACGAAATTCAATCGCTTGAGCTTTATCGACAAAAAAACCAAAAAAAATACCTAATCGCTTTTTTGATATTGATTGTAGCATTAGCTATTTTGAGTTTTAGCCGGTTTAGGCTTAAGAAAAAAACCAGCAACTTATTAGAAACAAAAAACGACCAGTTAAGACAAACGAACCAAAAATTACGCAAGTCTGAACAAAATCTTAAAGATCTAAATGCTACTAAAGACAAATTTTTCTCCATCATTGCACACGATCTAAAAAATCCATTTCAATCATTACTTGGTTTTTCAGAAACTTTATATAACAATTTAGATCAGCTCTCGAAAGATGAAATAAAAGAATATTCTAAACTTATTTACGAATCGTCACAAAACTTATTTAACCTGCTGGGTAATTTACTTGAATGGTCTAAATCCCAATTGGGTAGTATGAAGCTATCACCAGAAAGTGTGAACCTTTCAGAATCGCTTGACGATGCTTTGTCTTTATTAAATCTTTCGGCACAGAAAAAAAATATTCATATTGAAACTAAAATTGATGAGAATACACTGGTATATGTTGACAAAAATGTACTGTCAACCGTATTAAGAAATTTAATAAGTAACTCAATAAAATTTACAGATAAAAACGGTGAAATTAAGATAGAAACAACAGATAATGAAAACAAAGTTACCGTTTCAATATCCGACAATGGAAAAGGAATTAGTACAGAAAATCTGAAAAAATTATTCCGAATAGACCATAGCTACTCAACTAAGGGTACAGAAAATGAAACAGGAACAGGATTGGGATTAATTCTTTGTAAAGAACTTATAAACCAAAGTGGAGGTGAAATATTTGTAAATAGCACATTAGATGAAGGAAGTGAATTTATATTTACACTTCCAAAACCAAATCTAAACGAATAATTAATCTAAAGAATCTAAAAATTCTCTAAAATTTATTATTCTTTTTTAAGTTATTTTCTTACATTAGACTAGATATATCTATGCATATATGTACATTAAAAAGCTTATTATATTATTTTTAATTTTATCCGGAATTTTAAATACTTACGGCCAAAATAAATCTAAAGCAGACAGCTTAGAAACTTTGCTCGAAAATATTTCTGAAGAAAAATCAATACAAATCATTAATCAGTTATCAGAAGCTTATTTAAGTACAGATATCAACAAAAGCTTAATTTATGGTGGGAAAGCCCTTGAATTATCTGAAAAATATGATGATGAGGAAGCATCTGCAAATGCCCACTTAAATATTGCCAATGCATATTATGAAATGAGCAGATACCAACCTGCTATCGAATACTATGAAAAAGCACTGGAATTTTTTTACGAACAAAAATCACCTGATACTAAAATATTTATATACAACAGGCTCGGACATTCAGAAAAAAACCTAAGCAACTATAACAATGCATTATTTTATTATCAAAAACCTTTAAACCTTTATTTGCTCGAAAAAGACCAAAAAATTTCAAAAGCATACAACTATATCGGAGCAGTATATAGATTAATGGGTAATTACCAGCAAGCACTTACCTATCATCAACGTGCATTATCAGAATCCAATCTTTCATTCGACCAATCAGAAATTTCTAATACACTAAACTACATGGGTAGTTTATACTGGAATATTAGCCAATACGACAGCTCCTTATTTTTTTACGAAAAAGCACTGGATATAAAAGAAAATATTAACGATGAAAAAGGGCAGGCTGTTATTTTAAATAATATTGGTATTGTTTTTAAAGACAGAGGAATATTTCAAAAGGCTCTTGAATATCATCAACAAGCTTTGACAATAAACATCAAAATAAACATTAAAAAAGAAATCGCAAATACTTATAACAATATCGGAAATGTTTATTTACAAATTAACAATATTGATAATGCACTAAAATTTTACAACTTATCACTCGATTTAAGAGAGTCAATCGATGATATTGCAGGCATAGCCCAATCGCAAAAAAATATAGCACTGGTATATCAAAATAATAATGATAATCAATTAGCTCTCGATTTTATGAAAAAATCGTTGTCTAATTATCAAAAAGTTGGCAATAAAACACTTATAGCCAACTGTCTAAATCAAATGGGCAATGTTTATCGAAAAATAAATGTCCTTGACCAGGCACTTGAAACGTATTTGAATGCCCTTAAGATAAGGCAGGAAGTTGGCAACAATAGCCAAATTGCGGCATCATTAAATAACATTGGAATTATATACGACGAGATTAACAATTATAAAAAAGCCCTGGATTTTTATACACAAAGTTTAGAACTTAAAAACGAGTTGGGCGATAACAAAGACATTGCATATGCTCATCATATCATTGGAAATACATACCTTAATTTAAATCAGTATACTAAAGCGTTGGAAAACTATATCAGGGCGCTTGAATTAAGAGAAAAAATTGATGATAAAATTGGTATTGCAACCTCGTTAAAAAGTTTAGGAAATGTTTATTTAAAATTAAACGATCTGGAAAAATCGTTAATATATCTCAACGAAGCACTTAAAATACGCGAAGAAATTGGAGATATGAAGGGTGTAAGTGATGTATTAAACGATTTAGGAAACTATTATTTTACAACAAACAATTATCTAAAAGCAGCAGATTATTTTAAACAAACAATTGACATAACTGAAAAAACAGGCGATCAATATTTAAATGCACTTTGTAGCCGCAAGCTGGGTGAAATATACCTCAGCCAGGGCTATGATATCGAAGGTTTTGAATTAATTGAAAAATCACTTACCATTGGACAGCTAATCGATAATTTTGAATTAATAAAAAATGCTTACTATTCTTTGTATTATTACTATGATAAGAGAGGCGATAAAACCAGAGCACTAGATTATTTTATCAACTATTCGGTAATTAAAGATTCGATTATTGCTAGAAACAATTCACAAAAAATTTTAGAAATTCAGATGAACTATGAACTGGGAAAAAGCCAATCGGAAATATTACGCATCGAAGAAGAAATTTCAGAGCTTACCGCTGAAAAAACAATTCGTGAACTTGAGCTAAAAAGACAAAAATATGCAAGAAATTTATCAATCCTTATTACTCTGATAACCTTAATTTCAGGTTTAATTATACTGATTCAGTTTTTACTTAAAAGAAAAACAAACATCCTGCTTCAGGAAAAAATTAAAGAAGTTGACCAATCAAATCAACGATTAAAAGAATCGGAAGAAAACTTAAAAATTTTAAATGCAACAAAAGATAAATTTTTCTCTATCATAGCTCATGATATTAGAAATCCATTTAATGCCGTATATGGATTAACCGAACATCTGGCTAAAAATTTTGATCAATTTTCTAAAGATGAATTAAAAACGCCCATCGAATTAATCCATCAATCGGCTGATGATTTATTAGAACTTTTAGACAACTTGTTGCACTGGTCGAGAGCCCAAAGGGGCAAACTGGAATTTGTACCACGCGAGGTTAATTTACATGATATTGTAAATAAAAATATCAACCTGCTTAAAATAAATGCCGAGAAAAAAGCCATTGAGATAATCTCTGAGATTAAACCAAAAGAAGAAATAATTGCCGATTACGATATGCTTATGGCAATTTTCAGAAACCTGATTTCGAATGCTATCAAATTTTCTTATAAAAACAGTAAAGTTTACATAAAGTCCGAAGATAGTAACAACGAAAAAGTTATTTCAGTCATTGATCAAGGCATTGGAATCACCAGCGAAAATATCAAAAAACTTTTCAGGATAGATATTCATTATTCAACAACCGGAACATCAGAAGAGCAAGGCAGCGGCCTAGGTTTAATTTTATGCCGCGAATTTGTAGAAAAACATGGCGGAAAAATTTGGGTCGAAAGTGAGGAAAATAAAGGAAGTACCTTTAAATTTACCATTCCAAAAGAACAGTAATTATATATTTATGGCAAAAAAAGAAATTTCATATAACGAAGCTATCAGCGAAATAGAAGATATTTTATCAAAAATCGAAAATGAAGAATTGGATATTGACGACTTGTCGTCGAAAGTAAAACGGGTTTCAATGCTAATAAAAAGATGTAAAAAGAAACTTACCGAAACCGAAGATCAGGTACAGAAAATTTTGGATGATATTGAATAAAAAAAGACCATCCTTTTTGGATGGCCTCTTTTTATAATTTAATCCTATAATGGATTTTGATCTCCAACTCCAATATTTTCATTTGCATCGATCTCAGACTGTGGTATTTGCCAGGTTAGCATATTGCTACCCGCTGGTAAAGAACCAGTGAAATAATGATTTCCAACTCTTTCCAATGGAAGTAATCTTCTCTTAAGATCTAAGGTTGAAGCTAATCCTTCACCATACAGTTCTTTTCTTCTTTCTAATAAGATTTCATCAATTAATGCTTGTCCTGTATTTGTTGATTTAACAGCATTTACATCAGCTCTTGACTGAACTTCAAATAGAAGGTCTTGAGCACGTTCAAAATTATCCAATTCTGCTTCTGCCTCTGCTTCAATTAAGATCATTTCTGCTGAACGCATTAATACATAATGCCCTGTTTGGTCAGCTTTATCTCTAAATTTCCTAATAACATACTGATCCGCTTCAGTTACATAACCACTTGCATTAAAAGGTTCATCCATTTTATCAACTACTAAAGGATAATCATTTACAGCCAATTTAGCTCTAATATCTGTATCTGTAAATTCAGCAAGGAAACCTGAATTCATTCTCATATGTTGATATCCTGCAGATCTTTCTAAGTCATACATAGAAAAGAATGAATAATAAAAATGTTGCTGGTCTTGTTGGAAAGGAAGTCCCCAAATCCATTCGCCATTTGCATCTATATCATTAAATCCTGATGTATAGGTTGCTGCATCGTCAAGAGGGAATCCCTCTCTTGCAGCAGCTGCAGCAGTTGCAGCTTCAGCCCAATTCCCCATAAATAAATGAGTTCGAGCTAAAATACCTTGTGCAACATTTATATTGATATGAGATTTATTACCTCTTGTTCCACTTTCAGGTAATAATTCTAAAGCATCATCCAGATCAGATAAAATTTGATCATATACATCCTGAACAGTACCTCTTGGGTTACCTTCCGATTCTGGAGTAGCAGGTTCTAGATAAATTGGTACTCCTGGTTGGTCGGGCCCTTCAATATAAGCATGTTGGAAAATATTTACAAGATAGAAATAAGAATGAGCACGTAATGCTAAAGCTTCACCCTTAATTCTATTTTTCTCTTCAGAATCACCTTCAGACTCATCAATATTTACAATAATATTATTACAGTTATTGATAATTTTATAATAAAACTCCCAGAGGCCTTCTGTTTTGGTATAATTAGCCTGAGTAAAATCAAATGCTAAATCATGATCAAAGTAATACCATCCAGGAGCATTTATAATTACATCTCTACCATCTAATACATCCAATGTAATATCAACAGATTTTTGCCCCATGTCTTCATGCCGGTCAGTACCTCCAGAGTTATACTCACGTAACCAGCGATATAGTCCATTTAGCACAGTTTGTGCACCATCAGTGGTTTTAAACACATCCTGGTCAGAGATTTCAGTTGTTGGCGTAGTCTCGAGAAAATCTTTCTCGCAGCTTGTCACTCCGGTAATTAAAAGAGCGACTAAAGCTATATTTAATATTTTTTTAATTTTATGTGTCATAATTGTTTTGTTTAGAATGATAAGTTAACACCAAATGAAAAAGTTTTTAATTGAGGATACCTATTATCAGTTGTTCCTTGAATATTAACCTCTGGATCTAATCCCTGTGTTCCAAATAAAGTATATAAGTTATCGCCGCTAACATACAGTCTTACATTTTCCATTTTAATCCTGCTTGCTAAGTCAGATGGTAGTGTATACCCAATCGTTACATTTCTTAATCTTAAATATGATGCATCAACTAAATATCTTGATGATCTTGCGTTTGCATTTGAAGCATTAGCATCTAACCTTGGGATATCAGATGATGAATTTTCAGGAGTCCAGGCATCTAATAAATCAACTGACATGTTTCCACCATAACGCAAACCTGCATGAGTAAGTCCTTGATAATCATAATCAATAATCTTACCTCCTACACTATAAAATACAAAAACAGAAAGATCAAATCCTTTATATGAAAAAGTATTAGTAATACCACCATAAAAATCAGGTATAGATGAACCTACATAATATCTATTGGCTTCAGAATAAATATCTGTAGTTTCACGATCAATAACAACAGGGTCGCCATTATCGTCATATACAATATCTCCTGAACCATCTGTTTCATATACATCTTTATACCAAAGTGAGTTACCTGTTGCTTCATCAACTCCGGCAAATTCTTGAATATAAAAATCATACACAGAATGTCCCTCAGATAATTTTTTAGAACCTGTTATGATATCTTTAGATTTTTCTGGCATTTTAGTGATTTCATTTTTATAATGTGTGAAATTTAAATCTAATAACCAGCTAAAATCTTTGTTGGTAATAAGTGCTGCATTTAATGTTCCATCAAAACCAACATTCTTCATATTAGCAACATTTTCGTCAATAGAAGAAACTCCTGTAGAATTTGGTAATGGACGAGCAAAAAGCATATCTTCAACACTTCGGTTAAAGAAATCAAACTCAAAATTAAATCGATTCAACAAACCTATTTCTATACCAATATTTGCTATTTTACTAACCTCCCATGAAATTTGTTCATTAGCTAACTTATATACTAATAAACCAGCATCAGTTAAGTTGTCATATCCTGTTTCGTATAATCCCTGGTATGCATAATAATTAGCAGCTCCGCCAGGAGTTAACAATTGATCATTACCAAGCGTACCATAACTAGCTTTAAGCTTTAAATTAGTCATCCAGTCAAGGTTTATAAATTCTTCTTCAGAAATTCTCCATGATCCACCCACTGACCAGAAGTTTCCCCAACGGTAATCTGGATGAAATCTTGAAGAACCATCGCGTCTATAACTACCTGAAATATAATATCTACCAGCATAATTGTATTCTAATCGAGCTAAATAACCTTCTACTCTATGGTCTAACTTATACGAACGAGATGATTGAGTTGCTGCAGCTGCATCAAGCTCTTCTAATCCACCAAATGGGAATGCTGATCTAGAAGTATACAAGAAATGATAATTGTACTGATAAGCCTCATGCCCTGCTAATGCATTAAAGTTATGATCTCCAAAAGACTTTTCGTAAGTTAAAATATTGTTTAGTGTAAAAGCTTCTGTTCTGTTTCTTGATTTATAGCTTATTCCACCATACGAACGAGCATAACCATAATATGGGTTAGCATATTCATGTTGACTATAAATATAATAATCGTAACTAAAGTTTGTTTTAAACTTCAATCCTTCAACAATATCAAATTCTCCATAAGTTCTTAACGAAACATTATCTCTTTCGTATAATTGGTTATCAAGTTCAGCACCACCTAAAACATTTGTGTTAGGATAAGCATCAGTTGGCCTGGCAGGACGTCCATCCTCGTCATCATTCATCCCGTAATCATAAATTTTATCTCCATTTCCATCAGTAATAAAAGTGCCATCATCATTTCTTAAATAAACAGGATAAATAGATGCCATGTTACGACCAAATTGAATCATGTTTGAATAGCTTGTTCCTTCAGTTGTTGGATAATTCTGATCTGAAGTAGAACCAGAAAAATTAATACCAGCCTTAAACCAATCAGTAACTTGTTTATCAAGATTAACACGAGCATTAAACCTTTCAAAATCAGATACAGGAACAATACCTTCGTTTAAAAGATAACCTAATGACATATAATAGTTAGTAGTTTCATCTCCACCGCCAATATCAAATAAATATTCTTGTCTGTCTCCAGTACTCAAAACTTCATCCATCCAGTCAGTATCCCATAATAGCTCAGCACCGTCAATTATTTCACCATCGGTTCCGATAGGTTGGTCTACATTAAACGGATTATAAACTAATGTAGGAACAATATTTTCCGTAGCCCATAACTCTGGGTTATCTCTTCCGTCTGCTTCTGCTTTATTTCTAATAGCAGTCCAAGTCATTTTATAATAATCTTCTGCACCTACAGTTTCATAATCTTCAACAGCTTTTGAACTGATACCATAAGAAGCCTTAAAGTTAACTTTAGCATCACCTATTGTTCCTGTTTTGGTAGTAATCATTATAACACCATTAGCTCCTCTTGATCCATATAGAGCAGTAGCATTAGCGTCTTTTAATACACTCATGCTTTCGATATCAGAGGGATTTATTGAGTTAATATTTCCCTGATAAGGAACTCCATCTACAACATATAAGGGATCACTTGATGCATTAATTGAGCCAATACCACGAATTCGAATTGTTGCATTTTCACCAGGCTGACCAGTAGTTGAAACAACCTGAACGCCAGGAGCATTGCCTTGTAATGCACTAGATACAGATGTCGTAGATAATTTTTCCAGTTTATCAGTTTTTACAGTTGCAGCAGAACCTGTAAAAGAAGATTTTTTTGTAGTACCATAAGCAACTACTATTACTTCATCCATTTCCAGAACATCTGATACCATTTCTACATTAATTATAGATCGGCCGGCAATTTGCTCCTCAATTGTTTGCATACCTACAAAACTGAAAATTAATGCTTCAGAATTTTCTGGTACAGATAATGAATAATTCCCATCCAAATCAGTTGTTGTACCAATTGAAGTGTTTCCTTTTACCACAACCGATACTCCGGGTATTGTTGAGCCGTTTTCGGCATCAGTAACCGTACCCGTAATTTGCATCTGTGCTGCAGCTTGGAATCCAACAAACAGCAGAAATGCAAGAAAGATTGTCATTTTTTTCATAAATAAAATTTTTTAGATTAAAAATTTAGGATTTAACAAAAAGGCAGTAAAACAATCGATGAATAATTCTGTGCTAATAATTAACTTTAAATTTATCCAGAGATTATTAATTACAAACCTTACCTTTTCTTTTTCACTTGGGCTAAAATATTAGAGAAGATTGTGAATAAAAAAAATTATCTACATGATGCAATTAAACAACAATTTTTAGCGATTAACTGGCAAAATAACACATTATAGACAGTTATCAACCATACATCATTGCTTTATGTAAAATTGTCAGGGATAATTGATGATTATCAACACATTTAACAAATAATATATTAAACAAACTTTAACTTTTATAAATACTTACATGCATTTCATGCTCAAAAACCATCATTTTATTGATATTTCTTTCTATGTTCCAATATGTTGATTATTTTTATGCAATTAAAAATTAATAATAAAAGAATGCTGGAAAAATTATTCTCTAATGATAATCTTAAGTTAAGAATATTCAGACATTTAATTTTCTGGTCTTTTGTCTATGCATATCTATTTTTTACGGCAACAATAGGTGATTTAAATGTCAAAGATTTTCTAATTGCTAACCTAAAATATCTTTTTGCAACCATTCCATTTATTTATTTTTTAATATATTTTATTTTACCGCGTTTTCTTATTAAAAAAAAATATACTACATTTTTTCTGTTTTATTTTATCCTGATGTTTATTAATGATGAAATTATTAGAAGCTTTTATTATTCAAATCTCTGCTCTATTTTTTTTCATAAAGATTTTCCTAATAATATTTTAAATTTTGACTGGGATTTAATAAAACTCAAAGAATATTCCGTTTACTCAGCCATTTCATATTCCAAATTCATTGTTATTTCTACCCCCCCTGTTTTAACAAAAGTGCTGAAATATTGGCATAATACCATTGTTATGAATAAAGAACTTGAAAAAAAGAATCTTGAACATAGAATGGAATTATTAAGAAGTCAGATTCATCCTCATTTCTTATTCAATACTTTAAATAATTTATATTCCTTAGCTGTAGACCAATCTAAAAAAGTGCCGGAAATTATTATCAAAATATCCAATATTTTAAGGTATATGTTAAAAGAATATAATAAAAAAGTGGTTAGCTTAAGTGAGGAATTGGATATTATCTTTACTTATATTGAATTAGAAAAGTTGAGATATGGTGAGCAATTAAATATTGAAATTAATAATGAAGTTAAAGAAATATATCAATCTATTATTAAAGGCCCCCCTCTTGTATTATTTACTTTTGTTGAAAATGCATTTAAACACGGCCCTGGAAAATCAATAAACAACTCATGGATAAAAATAGATATAAAATATATTTATGGCGAATTAATTTTTAAGGTAGAAAACAATAAAGAAGAGATAGAATCTAATCATCGAAATAATCAAAATGGACTGGGGTTAAAAAATGCAAAAACTACCTTAGACTTGTATTTCCATAATAAATACAAACTAGATATTTTAAAAAATCAAGATTCATTTAAAATTGAATTAAAGATAAATTACAAAAATGAAAATTAACTGCCTAATTGTAGACGACGAACCTTTAGCTATTAAATTAATTAAAAATCATTTAAACAACTTGGATGATTTTAATATAGTTGGAGAAGCCAGAAATGCTATAGAAGCATTGAAAATACTTGAAAAAAATCAGATAGATCTATTTTTTTTAGATATTAATATGCCCAAAATTACGGGTATTGAATTACTTAAATCTTTACAAAATCCTCCCAAAGTTATTATTATCTCTGCTCATAAAGAATATGCTGTCGAAGGTTTTGAGCTTGATGTAGTTGACTATTTGCTAAAACCAATCTCATTCGATCGTTTTCTTAAAGCCATTAATAAGTATAAATCAATCACTCAACAGCCAGAAAATCATAGCAGTATCAATCATTTTAATCAAAATACGATTATCAGTATAAAAGATAATAAAAAAACTCATAATATTAAACATGATAATATCTTATACATCGAAAGTTTAAGAGAATACATTAAAATTCATACCTTAAATAACACTATAATGGTTAAATGCGCTTTAAGTAAAATTGAAGAAAATTTACCTGTGAATCATTTTATTCGAATTCACAAATCATATATTATCGCCATTAACAAAGTAGACCTGTTTACCGCCACCTCAGTTGAAATTAGAAATAATAAAATTCCCATTGGAAGAAATTTTAAAAGTAATGCACTAAAATCACTTGGAAATTTAGGTAATACTATTTAAATATACTTGACAATATCCAATAGAATAACTATATTCTGAAAAAACAGATTATGCGATATGCTATTGGCGACATACATGGATGTATTAAAACACTCGAGAAACTTATAAATATTATTGTTAACAACGATAATAACCCATCGTTTTATTCTGTTGGGGATTTAATAGACCGTGGCCCGGATTCTAAAGCTGTTATAGATTTTTTATTGGATTTGAAAAATAGCTATCCTGTTCAAATCGTACGCGGTAACCATGAAGAAATGATGCTAGATACCCTTTTTAAAGGTTCAGATAATTGGTTCTTTAACGGCGCTGATAATACTTTACGTAGTTTTAAAAACAATTTAAAAATGGATGGAACGAAATTGAAAAATATTATCCCCAAAAAATATATAAATTTCATCACTTCGTTTCCTTACCATATTGAAATTGAAGACTATTTTATTGTTCATGCAGGGTTTAATTTTTCTGCCAAAAACCCTTTTGAAGATACCGATGCAATGCTATGGACCAGAAAAGAAGAAAATAATCCTAAATTTACAAAAAACAAAAAAATAATTCATGGACATACTCCTATCTCTTATCAACAAATCAAAATGGATGTAAAAAACTCAGCAAAAAATATTTACAATATCGATTCAGGCTGTGTATATATTAAATTTAATGATTTAGGTACATTAACTGCACTAAATATGGATACCCTTGAACTTATTAACATAAAGAATGTTGACTTATAAGCACACAAAGATTAAATTTTTGTTAAATTAACACCAACTATTTTTTAATATTCGCTGTTTTTAAAATATTTGATATCTAAATTATACTAAGATAATTATGCATAAAAAATTTGTAAATCGGGAAATAAGTTGGTTATCATTTAACGACAGGGTTTTACAGGAAGCTCAAGACAAATCTAATCCTATTTTACAACGGATTCGATTTTTAGGTATTTTTTCCAATAATATGGACGAATTTTTCAGGGTTAGGGTTGCTACCATGAAAAGAATTGCAGCCATTGGTACCAAAGAAAAAGTATTTACAGGCAACAAAAAAGCTAAAACTGTTTTAAGCGAAATCCAAAAAACAACACAACAACAACAAAAAAAATTCGAAACAATTTATCATGAATTAATAACAGAGTTAGAACAGCATAACGTTTTTGTAATAAACGAAACTCAACTTACAAAAGAACAAAGCGATTATGTTAAAAAATTTTATACTGAAAATATTCGCCCCGTGCTTGTTCCAATCATGTTACAAAAAAATATGCCTTTTCCTGAATTAAAGGATAAACCAATATATTTTGCTGTAAAATTGTCGGATAAAAACAATCCGGAAAGAATAAATTATGCACTACTCGATTTATCAACCGATATACTTCCACGGTTTGTTATTTTGCCTTCATCGGGAAAGAAAAAATATATTATTATTTTAGATGATATTATCAGATTTTGTATTAATGATGTTTTTTCAATATTCGAGTTCGACAAAATTGAAGCATACAATATTAAAATTACCCGAGATGCAGAGCTTGATATTGACGATGATATTTCAAAAAGCTTTATGGAAAAAATATCGTTAAGCCTTGAAAAACGTAAAAAGGGAGAACCAGTACGTTTTGTTTACGATGAAAATATGCCTAAAGACCTACTTCAGTTTTTTATAAAAAAAATGAAACTTGACGATGATGATAACATCATAGCAGGAGGTAAATACCACAACTTTAAAGATTTTATAAACTTCCCAAATATTGGGTCTAAAAAACTGGAAAACAAAGAAATGCCACCAGTACCACATCCCTATTTCAAACATCATAAAAGTATTCTTAACGAAATCAAAAATCGTGATCATATTTTACATTACCCGTATCAATCTTTTAGTTATTTTATTGATATGATAAGAGAAGCAGCCATTGACCCAAAGGTTGTTTCTATACAAATTTCGCTATACCGTGTTGCCAGAAAATCGATGGTTATCAATACATTAATGAATGCAGCCCGAAATGGCAAAAAAGTTGTTGTAGTCATTGAGCTACAAGCCCGTTTCGATGAAGAAGCAAACATTTACTGGTCGAATAAGCTCCAGGAATTAGGAATAAAGGTTATTCATGGAATTCCAGGGCTTAAAGTACACGGAAAAATTTGCCTTATTACACGAAAAAACAATCATCAATTAGAAAACTTTGCATACATCGGTACAGGAAATTTTCAGGAAGTTACCTCAAAATTATATTGCGATGAAGGATTATTTACATATGATAAAAGAATAACCTCAGAAGTGGAAAAGGTTTTCGAATTTTTTGATAAAAATTACAAACAGCATATTTTCGAACATATAATCCTCTCTCCATTTAGTACAAGAATACATTTTATTGGGCTAATCGAAAATGAAATTAAAAGTGCAAAGGCAGGCAAAAAAGCTTTCATGATCATAAAATTAAACAGTTTGGTTGATGAAGAGATGATTAATAAATTATATGAAGCAAGCCAAAACGGTGTTAAAATTAAACTCATTGTTCGTAGTGCCTGTTCTATTAAAGCAGGAATTGAAGGTTTTAGCGAAAACATTGAGGTAATAAGCATTGTAGACCGTTTTCTTGAGCATTCACGTATTTTCTATTTTTACCAGGATGGAAAAGAACTAATGTATATTTCTTCTGCCGACTGGATGGTTCGGAATCTTGACAACCGGATAGAATTAACCTGCCCTGTTTATGACGAAGAAATTAAAAAAGAACTAAAGCAAATGCTAAAAATACAGTTGAAAGATAATGTTAAAGCCAGAATTGTTGATGAAAAACAGGTAAATAATTATGTTAAAAATAACAAACCAAAAATAAGGGCTCAAATTGCATATTACCAATATATAAAACGAAGACACGCTCAACTAAAACAGGAAAAATAACTTTTACAAATCAACAATAATTGGGAAATTAATACAGAAAAGAGTATATTGTGATATCAACGCATTAAAGTAAAAGATACTATGGATAAACACGAAGATTTAAAATTCCTCTATTCAGGAACAGAAATAAATGCTGACGTACTTAAAGTTATACTCGAAGAAAATCAAATTCCAGCGCTCATAAGAAATGATATGAAATCAGGTTTAGCTGCCGGATTTGGCGGGTCTCTTTCAGGATTCGCTGCCAAAGTTTATGTTGCAGAAAAAGATTATGAGAAAGCACAAAAAATTCTTAAAGAATTCATAAAATCTCAAGAAAAAGAATAACAATCTTTAAAGTAAAATAAAATCTCTTTTTCTATTAGAAAAAACTGCAATTTTACGGTAACCTATAGATTTTAATTTTTCAATCGCCTCAGGAAAATATTTACCAATATTATTCGCCCTGTGTGCATCAGAGCCAAGTGTTACTGGTACATTGTTTTTAAAACATATTTGTATAAACTCATCTGAAGGATAAAATTCTTTGCATGCGCGGGCTAAACCACTGGTATTTAATTCATAAACAGCATCAGATTGGGCAAAAACCTTAGCTGTTTTTTCATAAATAGTTTTTAAATTAAAAGAAGGATAATAGCCAAACTTTTTGGGTATATCAATATGCCCTAATATATTGAAAAGTTTTGATGCTGCACTTTCTTGTAATAATTGAAAATAATCTTCATAAAACTGATCAATATCCAAATGAATATAATCTTTTGGGTTGGTATCAAAATTCCAGTCGCCAATATAATGAATTGAACCAATAACATAATCAACCGGAAAAAATAAAATTGATTTTTTAATCTCCGTTTCCTGCCCGCGAAAATAATCGGCTTCAATTCCAAATTTAACAGAAAATGGAAAATCTTTACGCTGTTTTATCTCCTGTAAAATGTTTTTCATTTTCTCAAAATGTGCTTTTTGTGTTGCCCACTCCGGAAATTTTAAACAAACATGATCGGAAAAGCCAATTTCTTTTAATCCTGTCTTTAAAGCATATTGTAAACATTCTTCATGGGTACTTTTCCCATCGGATAATAAAGTATGAATATGATAATCAACCATTATAAAACTATTTTTTTGTAAAATAAGGATTTAATAAGAAATAAACGAATAAATAATTATTTTTTAAGCTTTGCAGGAACAAACTTTTTAAACGCAGGTAAAACAGCGTAATAAATAATTGTTATTATAAACGGCGATAGAGCGAACCACATAATAATTGCCCCCAGGTTTGCTTTCCAGAATAATTTTGCAGCTAACCAAAAATCCTGTTGTAGTAATTCTTTTATAAAAGATATTGAAAAGATTAACCCTTCGGAATGAAAAATAAATGCACCAAATTTTAAAAATGGAATAAATAAGACTAATTGTAAAGGATATACAAAATAATTTATAAGCTGAATAGCAGGCATATTGATTCTAAAAATTACTGCCACTAAAGCACACATTATAGTAGTGATGCCCAAAACAGGAAGTATCCCGATTGTAAACCCCAAAGCCACAGATAAAGCCAATTTTTCAGGGCTTAATCCTTCTTTTAAAAAATTAACCAGAGGTTTTATTAGTTTATTTTGTAAATAAATAGCAATCTTATCTTTCACAAGAATATAATTTTTAGTTAAACAGTTATCTTTATTTCCTTCGGTCATGAGAACGCTAGCGCTTAGTTCTGTGATTTACAACTTTAAATTTCAATAATCTTTTTTGTTGCCGATGTCTCCCGCATAAGCTTCCCACAAATCCCTCCGGTGAACACCATAATAATCACGTTCGTTTTTGTGAACTCTTGAGCATGGATATTAAATTATCTTAAAAATCAAAAACGCACAAAAGTTATTCAAAAAAAACAATTCCATCTTATCTGGATATTAAATAAATTTTAAAACTTATTTTTTAAATTTATAAACAATTGTTTAAATCAATTGTTTGCTTTTATAATATTAAAAAATGTACCAGTTAAGACGAAAACAAAAAATACCAATTTCTATTGATAAAGCCTGGAAATTCTTCTCCAATCCGGAAAACCTGGGATTGATAACACCAGCTTATATGAACTTTAGAATCCTTTCCAGATCGGATGCAGGAGATATGTACCCTGGAATGATTATAAGTTACCGGCTTAATCCTTTGTTTAAAATGCAGGTTAAATGGGCCACAGAAATTACACAAGTAAAAGAAAAGGAATATTTTATTGATAATCAAATCAAAGGCCCCTATAAAATATGGCACCACGAACACCGTTTTAAACCACTAAATCGTGGCATTGAAATGGAGAATATACTTTATTATGATTTACCATTGGGAATTTTGGGAAGGTTTGTAAACCGTATTTTTATAAGACAAAAAGTACATGAAATTTTTAATTTCAGGGAGCAAAAAATAAAAGAGCTTTTTGGTACAATATAAGTTCCCAAAAAGCTCTTAATGTTATCTATTCATGTAACTAAATCTACTACTGAAAATCTTTTAAATTTTCCATTAATTTTTTACGTGTAAAAAATATTCTACTTTTTACAGTTCCGATTTTTAAATCAAGATTTTTGGCAATCTCTTTATATTTATAACCCGATAAAAACATATTAAAGGGTTCTTTAAACTCCACTGGTAATTTTTCTATTTGTTTTGTAATTTCATAAGTAGAATACTCATTATCGGGCCTTGTTGGCGATTGCTCTTTAGTTAAATTTAAAAAATACTGATTTTTTGTGGTATCATTATGCGTATTCTCTTTTTGTTGTTTTCGATAATTATTAATAAATGTGTTTTTCATTATCGTAAAAGTCCATGCTTTTAAATTCGAATAGCCCACAAATTTATCTCTGTGCGATAGAGCTTTTAAATAGGTTTCCTGTAAAAGATCCTGAGCTTCTTCTCTATTTGATGTTAAACTCATTGCGAATCTTGAAAGTTTATTCTCTAAACTTATTAACTGATGATTAAATTCCATTGCTGTCATAGTTGTACGTTTTTAAAATTTTCTTAAACAAATATACAACAAATAACACCATACATCCAAATATTTATATGTTTATAGACCCAAAAACAAGGTTGTTTCTAAATAAGAATATTAGCGGAAAGTACTGCTATTAAAGACAAAAACATCCTTTTATGTTATTTATTCTAAATTACATTTTAAATGAATTTTTCTGTTTAACATTTTATTAACATTAATTATCAATAATTAAACAAAAAATCCTGCTAAAACCTAAGCAGGATGTACTATTTAGATTCATTCTAAGAATTAAATCATGTTTTTCAGAGTTTCACTAAAATCATGCGGAGAAGCAATCTTTACTACATTTGATGGAGGTTGCTTAAGAATTTGATCCATTTGTTGACCTGTGATAAATATTTTTTGAAATGGAAATGTTTTCGATAAGTTTTTTAAATATTTCACTGTATCTTCTTTTGTAAGTAATGCTGTAATGGTTGTAAATAAGTAATCGGGATTTACCATTTTACTTGTTTCAACAACATCATTAAATGGAACCGAACTGCCTAAATAGTAAACTATCTTGCCCGATTTCCTAATCAGATAATTATAAAATAACAGCCCTAACTCGTGATATTCTCCCTCTGGAAGAAATAAAATAAACTTTTTAGCCTTTTGATTATCGGTTACCATTATGTTGTCAATAGCTACCATTAATTTTTGCCTAAATAAGTTGGAAACAAAATGCTCGTGTGCAGGATTTATTGTCCCTGTTTGCCAAAGAATACCAATTCTTTCAAAAAAAGGAAAAATAACTTTTATAACAGCATTCTCAAATCCTTCGTGCATAATATATCGAGATAAAATCCGGTCGAATTTTACTTCATCCATATCTACCATAGCTATTACAAGTTGCTCAATATTTCGTTCTGCATTTCCAGATTCGGTTGACATACTCATAACCTTCTCACTCATTTCCGAATCGGACAGTTTTGCTATCTCCGAAATTTTAATCCCCTGACGGTTTAAAATAGCAATATTAAGCAGCCGCTTTAAATCTTTATCACAATAGTACCTTATATTTGTTTCGGTTCTCGAGGGTACAATTATATTATAACGCTTCTCCCATATTCGAATGGTATGAGCTTTAATTCCTGATAAATTTTCTAATTCTTTAATTGAATAACTTGCCATAAGATGTTTATTACTTAATTATTCTGACTTTTAAAACAAGATTTGTATTCAAAGGTTCAAAAAAATCAATAATTTTATGATTGTATAAGTAAACCTTTCAAATCCTGAACAAATAAAACAGAGTTTTGTTTATTATGCAAAACTTTTTTAAAAAAATATAACCATGGTGTTTTTTGATATTTACATTCAAGCACTTGCAATTATTTTATTTGTAATGTTTTTTACCTGGCTGATAAGCATTATAATTTCTAATGCAAGTATTGTTGACAGTGTATGGGGGACGGGATTTGTTGTTTTAAGCATTTTCTACTTTCTTCAAACAAACCAATCTTCTCTAATAAATATTATTCTTTTAGTTCTGGTTTCTTTATGGGGATTAAGATTGTCGATTCATATAACCATAAGGAATTGGGGTAAAGGCGAAGATTACCGCTATCAAAACTTCAGGCAAAATTATGGGCCAAAAAGGTACTGGTGGATAAGTTTTTTCCAGGTATTTTTACTCCAGGGTATCTTGCTTTGGTTGATATCAGTTCCCTTACTGGCTACTTTTTATGCAGGGAAAGAATCGCTAAATTTCATTCATTTCCTTGGAATAATGATATGGATTATCGGTTTTACATTCGAGGCTGGTGGAGATATTCAATTGATGCGTTTCAAATCAAAATCCGAAAATAAAGGGAAGCTATTAACCAAAGGATTCTGGAAATATACACGCCACCCAAACTATTTTGGCGATGCTGCCGTTTGGTGGGCTTACGGATTATTCAGTATAGCTTCTGGGTATTATATTCCTGTACTTGGCTCTGTATTAATGACCTTTTTAATTATTAAAATTTCGGGTGTGGCAATGCTCGAAAAATCGTTAATTGAAAAGAAACCTGATTATAAAAATTACATTCAATCAACCAGTGCTTTCATACCATGGTTTAATAAAAAAAGCAAATAATGGAAAAAATAAATATTTTCTGGTTCAGGCGCGATTTACGACTAAATGATAACCATGGTTTATATCAGGCATTACAAAATGGAAATGTTTTACCGGTTTTTATTTTTGATAAACACATACTGAATAAACTGGAAAATAAAAATGATTTACGAATATCATTTATTTATCAGGAATTGGAAAATTTAAAACAAAAGCTCGAAGCTTATAAAAGCTCATTGCTTGTTATTTACGATAATCCCTTAGATGCTTTTAAAAAAATTAACCAACAATATAAAATTCAAGCTGTTTATTTTAATCATGATTACGAGCCCTATGCTACAGGCCGTGATCATAAGATTATTGAATATCTTTCCACCCAAAAAATCCAGGTTTTTTCTTATAAGGACCAGGTAATTTTTGAAAAAAATGAGATTGTAAAAAAAGATGGAAAACCATACACCGTATTTACACCTTATTCAAAAAAATGGAAAGAGAAATTTTATCAACAACAAGTACCTGGCTACCATTCGGAAAACCTTTTATCCAACCTTTACAAAACAAAACCGTTAAATTCTCCATCAATCAACGATATAGGTTTTAGCCGTGTTAATTTTGATTTCCCATCAAAGGAAATACAAAAAGAAAAAATTGAAAATTATGATAAAACACGGGATATTCCTTCTATTAACGGAACATCAAAATTAAGTGTTCATCTGCGTTTTGGCATTATAAGTATAAGAGAACTAGCAACAACAGCCATAAAACTAAATCAGGTTTTTTTAAATGAACTCATCTGGCGCGAATTTTATATGATGATTTTGTGGCATTTCCCACATGTTAAAGATCAATCTTTTAAAAAAAAATATGATTGTATAGCCTGGCAAAACAATGAACAGGAATTTGAAGCCTGGTGCAACGGCAAAACGGGTTATCCGATTGTTGATGCCGGAATGCATGAATTAAATAAAACAGGCTATATGCATAACCGGCTTAGAATGATTACAGCCAGCTTTTTAACCAAACATTTACTTATAGACTGGCGCTGGGGAGAGGCCTATTTTGCTGAAAAGTTGCTCGATTACGAATTGGCATCGAACAATGGGGGATGGCAATGGGCTGCAGGAACAGGTTGTGATGCTACACCTTACTTCAGGATATTTAATCCCGAACTGCAAACTAAAAAATTCGACCCTCAGTTGAAATACATCAAAAAATGGGTTCCGGATTATGGTACTTCAAAATATCCAAAACCCATTATTGAACATAAATATGCAAGAGAGCGTGCATTAAAAACTTATAAACAGGCATTAAACGAATAAATTATGACACGAATAACCATTATTGGAGCAACCGGATTTATCGGAACAGCACTTACCCATCACCTTATAGAAAAAAGCTACGAAGTAACAGCTATTTCAAGAAATAAAAACAAAGCAGAAAAATTACTCGGAGCAAAAGTAAGGGTTTTTCAATGGGATTATAAGGATGCCTCTATATTAGCTGATGTTTTTGAACAAACGGATGTAGTTATTAATTTGGCCGGAGAAAATATTGCATCTAAATTATGGACTCAAAAGCAAAAACAAAAAATCTTAAACAGCCGGATTAATATAGGAGAAAAAATTACTGAAGCCATTGATAAAACAAAACAAAAACCCGGATTATTAATTCAGGGTTCAGCTATTGGCTATTATGGTATTGATACAATAAAAAGTTGTAACGAAAAATCACCTAAAGGAGAAGGCTTTCTTGCATATGTTATTGATGAATGGGAAAAATCGACCGAAAAGATGGAATATTTTGGCGTAAGAAGAGTAATAATCAGGACAGGAGTAGTATTGGGAATTGCTGGTGGCATAATTCCAAAATTAATTAAACCTATTAAATATTATGTTGGAGCAAACATTGGTAGCGGAAAACAATGGTTTTCGTGGATTCATTTAACCGATGAGATTCGTGCTATTGAATTTTTTATACAAAAGAAACAATTATCAGGCATTTTTAATCTTACTGCTCCCAATCCGGTACAATCAAAAACGTTTAATAAAACAGTGGCAAAAGCTTTAAACCGCCCTGTATGGTTAAAAATTCCGGCATTTATGATAAAACTATTACCCGGGAATATGGGAAAAGAAATATTTCTTACCAGTCAAAAAGTTATACCATCTCGTTTACAAGAAAATGGTTTTACATTTTCTTATCCTGAATTAGTAAATGCAGTAAACAATTTAATCAAAAATTAATGGTCAACTGAAGGTTTCCTGAGGGTTTTTCATCAGGGAAATGTGATACAGACAAACCTAACAGGCGGATGTTTTTTTCTAAATCAACCTGCCGGAAAATTTCTTTAGCCAACTGGTGAAGTTTATGAAAAGTATTGATGGGATATGCCACCGTTTTGCTACGGGTTATTTGCTTAAAATCAGCATATTTAATTTTTAATGTTAATGTTTTCCCATATTTACCATGACGTTTAATTCTTTTAAACAACTCCTTTTCAATATGGTAGAGGTGAGTTATCATTTCAAAATCTGATTCCAGGTCTTTCTCAAAAGTGCGCTCAGCGCCAACCGATTTTCTAATCCTGTTAGGATTAACTTCCCGATGGTCTATTGCCCTGGCGATATTATAAAAATGAGAGCCAGCTTTACCAAAATGATTTACCAGCCATTTTTCTGTTTTACTTTTCAGGTCAATCCCCTTAAAAATTCCAAGCCGATGCATTTTCTCTGCAGTAACTTTTCCAACTCCGTGAATTTTTTCAACAGCTAATTCTTCAACAAACTTTTCTGCTTCATCAGGTTTTATTACAAACAAACCATCGGGTTTTTTAAAGTCCGATGCTATTTTGGCCAAGAATTTATTTATAGATACACCTGCCGATGCCGTTAAATTTGTCTTATTATAAATACGGCTTTTTATCTCTTTAGCAATAAGTGTTGCCGAAGGAATATTTTTTTTATTATGTGTTACATCCAAAAAGGCTTCATCAATAGACAAAGGCTCTACCAAACCGGTATAATCATAAAAAATCTCCATAATTTGATTCGATACCTCTTTGTAACGTTTTATGTTGGTTTTAACAAAAATTAAATCAGGGCATTTTTGTTTGGCTTTTTTTGATGACATAGCCGAACGAACACCAAATTTTCGGGCTTCGTAGCTGGCAGCGGCTACAACGCCACGCTCGCTTGAGCCACCAACGGCAACAGGCTTACCTCTTAGTTCCGGGTTATCTCGCTGCTCAATCGATGCATAAAATGCATCCATATCGATATGGATAATCTTTCGTATCAATTAAATACAATTACAATTCGTAAAACAATTTACTAACTTTACCAGGCAAATAAATATATTATTTCTTTAAATACTAAATGTAAAATCATTGAATCAAAAAATTATTTATACTAAAGACGGTTCGTCAACAATATATTCCACTGAATTTAACGACCATTATCATTCGGTTTTCGGAGCCATTAATGAATCCAAACATGTTTTTATCGAGGCAGGATTTAACTTTTTAAATACACAATCGATAAAAATTTTTGAAGTGGGCTTTGGTACCGGTTTAAATGCATTATTAACATTCCTTGAAAGCACTAAAAAAAATATAATGGTTGATTATACAGCTATTGAACTTTATCCGTTAACACAAGATATCATTCAACAACTAAATTATACTCAATTTTTATCTAAAGAGGCAAAAGAAATATTTGAAAAAATACATAAAGTAAGTTGGAATAAAAAAAACAAAATCTCAAATTATTTTCATCTCACAAAAGTTAAAAATAATTTTAATGATTATATATTTAAAGAAAAATACAACCTGCTTTTTTTTGATGCATTTGCACCGGAAAAACAACCTGACTTGTGGAGCCTTCAAAATTTCACAAAAATTTATAATGCATTGGAACACAACGGTATTTTAACAACTTACAGCAGTAAAGGATTGGTTAAAAGAAATATACGAAACGCAGGGTTTCATTTACAAAGGCTGCCCGGGCCCGAAGGAAAAAGGCACATGCTAAGGGCTATCAAAAAATAATATCGCATGATTGTTTTATTTTAACTTTTTTTAAAACCTTACTTTTGACTTTTCCAAATAATTTAATCACCTTTGCATGATTAAAAAGTATTCATTAATCAAAAAAATAACAACTATGAAAATTAGAAATTTATTATTGATCTCAACATTATTTGCATTTATTCTTTCATCTTGCGGACAAGGTGTTAGTCCGAATGTTAAATTAAAAACAGAATTAGACAGTGTTAGTTATGCCCTTGGCATAGATGTGGCAAATAGCTTACAAAGAGGTTCTGTTGATGAAATAAACTATAATGCGTTTTTAAAGGGAATGGAAGATGTTTTTGATGAAAAAGACATCGATATTGAAGATGAAGAAATAAAAATGATAATCCAGAATTTTTTCAAAAAAATTAGAGACGAAAAAAATCAAAAAAACTTGCTTGAAGGAAGAAAGTTTTTAGAAGATAATAAAGAGAAAAAAGAGATTTCAGTTACAGAAAGCGGTTTGCAATATGAAGTAATAGAAGAAGGTGAAGGTGTTTCTCCATCCGAAACAGATACAGTTGTGGTTCATTATCGTGGTACATTAATTGATGGTACTGAATTTGACAGTTCGCACGAAAGAGGAGAACCTGCAAGATTTGCCTTAAACAAAGTTATCCCTGGCTGGACAGAAGGCCTGCAATTAATGAAAGAAGGAGCAAATTACAAATTCTATATTCCTACTGAATTAGGGTATGGAATGCAAGTTCGTCCCGGAGGGCCTATTGAACCCAATATGGCACTAATTTTTGAAGTGGAATTAATTGAAGTTGTAAAAGGGCCGGAATCTGCAGAAGAATAATAACAAAATATTACCAATAAATTGCAAGCACGTAATTGAGCGTGCTTGTTTTATTTAAAACAGAAAGATGAAGACAGCAGAAATAATAACAGAAAAAGGTACTTTAAAAGTAAAATTCTTTGAAAAAGATGCTCCCGGTACCGTAGAGAATTTTATCAAATTATCAAAAGATGGATTTTATGACGGATTAACATTTCATCGTGTTATCCCAAACTTTGTAATCCAAGGTGGTTGTCCCGACGGAACCGGTATGGGCGGCCCCGGATATAGCATAAAATGTGAGTTAGATGGCGAAAATCAATACCACGACAAAGGAGTTCTATCAATGGCCCATGCAGGAAGAGATACCGGCGGGTCGCAATTTTTTATCTGCCATAACAGGGAAAATACACAACACCTTGACCGGCACCATACTGTTTTTGGGAAAGTATACGAAGGGCTTGATATAATTGATGAAATAAAACATGGCGATGTAATTGAAAAAATAATCATCCACGAAGAAAAATAATCAACGATATGAGTTTTGAAATATCAGGAAAATTAATTGAAAAGTACAATACAGTTCAGATTAGCGACCGATTTAAAAAGCGTGAGTTTGTAATTGAAAAAACCGAATCGAACGGAGGCATGGAATTTACCGACCACATAAAATTCCAGCTTAGCCAAGATCGATGCAATCTGATTGATTCAATCAATTTGAACGAAGAAATAAAAGTCAGCTTTAATATCAGAGGCAACAAGTGGGAGAAGGATGGAAAAGTAAGCTATTTTACCAATTTAGATGCCTGGCGAATTGAAAAAGTAACATCACAAAGCCAGGATAATACACCTGATGATATGCCTCCTCCCCCATCATTAGAAGATATGCCCGATGCTAATGAACCGGATGATTTACCCTTTTAAAATGCTTAAATTTTAGATACTTATAAATGCCTAGAATCAATTTTTTAGGCATTTTTTGTTTTAAATCTGGCCCTACAGATATCTCTGGATTTGATATCTTGTAACGAATATAAATAATCATTCTGTTGTTTGCCTGTAAAAACAACAAACTCATCATTAAGCATTAATTCAGAAAGAAAATTGATCTCAAATTCAGCAATATCCTCTCCTTTTTCTGAAAACCACGAATCAAGTATCCAACGAACATAAGTGGCATTGTTTACATGCTGATTTACATCCATATCGCTGTAAAAAACTTTGCGCTGTTCTTTTTTTATAAGACTAATACCTAATTCAATTCTCTCAGGATTACGTTCAATGGCCGATTCTTGCAAAAAATTTTCATGCACAAAATTAAAATCATCCGGACGCCGGGGGCGTTTTCTTTCTTTATCGACAATTAACCAGTAACTGGTTACATTTCCTATGGTTTTCCCATTTTTATAAATCTGAAAATCACGAATAGCGAAAAACCGGTCAACGCCTTTGGGCCAGGTTTTTATCTCAATCTCATCCCGCCAAAGGGGGTATTCATCCATCTGCACCAGTACTCTCGACAATACCCAGTACGCATTATTCTTTTCTAAGAATTCATACCCAAAATCGTTAGCTCGTGCATTTTCCCAGGCACATTCTTGCAAAAAATGAAAAAGTGATTGCAGCGTTAACCTGCCATTTTGATCCGAATCGTATGATTTTACATGGAATTTATATTTGCTAAAAGGATTTTTTAACATAATTGATTTTTTTGATTTAAGATTTTTGATAAACAAAGTAAATAAATCTTTTTTTAAAATTGATTGTCATCTGTGCTAATCTAACTCTATTAAAATATTTATATTAACCACAGTGGACACAATCCTGTCTTTGAGTAAGTATTTTTATTTTTATAAACCACAGAGGACACAGAGCTGCCTGCAGGCAGGATGATACACGGAGTTAAATAACAGATGCAATAAATGTATATTTTCATTTCTCTGTGTTACTCTGTGTAAAAACTCGGTGATACTCCGTGGTTAAATCTAAATAACCAGAGTAGACATAATCTTATCTAACAGAAGTATCTATGGTGAAATACATTATTTGTTAACCACAGAGGACACAGAGCTGTGGTTTAGCCCCCTATTAATCGGACTTTTTTATAGATAGTTAAACAAACATAT
>JBKHIH010000063.1:0-23229 GCA_046538755.1 Thiohalospira sp. | reverse complement strand
ATTACAAAATATTTTTCAAATAACTACCAACTATTTTTCAGTACATTACCTAATTATGGGTTTTGCGTTTTCTTTTCCATCTTTTGTGCGACCAAAGCCAGTTTTCGGGTTTTTCTTTAATAATTTCTTCCAGCTTATGCATGTAGGTTTGCGTAATTTCACCTTCGTTGGTATCATCAGGTTTTTCAATTAATTTTTCAGCAGTTAGTTCATAATATCCTCTTTTAATGCGTTGTATCTTTAAAAATATTAGAGGATAATTGTTGTTTCTTGCATGCTTTTCTGGCCCGTGTAAACATGCAGTATCCTGGTTAAGAAAATCAACCCAATAGGCTTTTTTTATAGTTGATGGGCTTTGGTCGGCCACCAGAATAAAAATACAAACTTGATTTTTATATTTTTTAAATGTTTCGGAGGTTTTATAAATTGATTTTAATAAAGTTCCGTTTTCAGCTCTAATTCTTTTTAAAAACCGGTCGATATATTTATTTGTTAATGGTTTGTATATGGCAATTGCTTTATGTTTTATCTGTAAACTGCCGGCAATGGCTCCCCATTCCCAGTTTCCATAATGCCCGGTTACACCAATTACACTTTGCCCATTGTAGAAATATTCATTTAAAATTTCTGGATTAACAATTTTAAAACGCTTTTTTATTTGTTTCTCTGATATGGTAAATCCCTTGATGCTTTCAATAATAATATCGGTTAGGTTTCGATAGGTTTTTCTGGCTATTTTTTTAATCTCTTTTTCAGATTTTTCAGGAAATGAATTTCGAAGATTGGTTAAAATTACTTTTTTTCTGTATTGAAAAAGATAATAAAAAAGAAAGGCTAAAAGATTAGAAAACTGATATAGAAACCAAAATGGGATAATTGCTATAAAATATATTGATATCAAAAAAATAATATAAATAAGATATTGCATTGGTGGAAAGATAATATTAAGATTTTTGTGTTTTATTACTTATTTAAACGCTCCAGGTATTTTTTGTAGAGTTCGGATTTATACTTTTCAGCTTTTTCTTGTCTTTCCTTATAATCTGAACGTGATTCATTCTTTTGTTTGGGTTTAAATAATCCAGATTTTTCTAACTCTTTTGCAAATTCATCAGCAAAATAGTGTTCGATTAAAATTTCAGGGTGTAATTCCCAAACAATTATTGATTTATCGCTGGCACCGCTAATTATAAACTGATTATCAAAACTAATATCTACTGCATTTACAGGCAATTTATGGCCAATAAATTGATGTATCTGCTCACCTGTTTCAACATCCCATATTCTTACAGTGGCATCAAACGAACCGGAAATTAGAAAACGGCCGCTGGAACTGAATTTAACATCCATGACACTTCTTTCGTGATTGTCGAGTAGATGAATAATTTCCATGCGGGTTGCATCCCAAATTTTAATATTACCGTCGCGTCCGGCGCTGGCTAATAATTTTCCATCATGGCTAAAATCCAGTGCATAAACATTACCACCATGTGCGCTAAAAGTATGAATTACCTCGTAGTTGTCGAAAGTAAATAATATAATAGTACCATCCTGAGTTCCGCATGCAATAAAATTATTAGCAGGATTTATAGATGTTGCCAGTATACTTTTTTTATCAATATCAAAAATATGTAATGTTTCACCTGTATAAATATCCCATAACCTAAAATTGTTATCAAATGAGCCGCTAACAATATACTTATCATCTTCGGATATGTCGATAGACCATACTGCTGTAGAATGTCCTGTTAATGATTTTATAAAATTCCCGTTATTTTTCCAGATTTTAATGGAATTATCACCACCACTTAGAAAATGCATCCCGTCATTTGTATAAGCTAAAGCATAAACCGGCCCGTGATGTTTTTCTAAAATTTTGAGAGGTTTTAATGTTTCAAATTCCCAAATAATTATTGATTTATCGGCCGATCCTGAAATGAAAGATTTACCATCAGGCGAGAAGCTAATGGAATGAACTTCATCAGTATGATTTTTAAGAGTAGCAAATATATGTTTATCCTTTTGTGCAGAAGTATACTTTGTGGTAATTGTTAAGATTACAATTAAACCAATTATGCGTGTTTTGTAAAAATGCATATAAAGTTTTATAACTGATAAAATTACCTGTTTCGGTCAATAATAAATTTTGTCACAATTAGTCCGCAGGCAAAGGTTCCGCCAAGTGCAATACCTGTATTCACATCGGAAGCATTATTGGTAACAAAATTGTCGGGATTGTTTGTTAGTATAAGAGCTGCAGTTGCAACAGCAATGCCTCCGGCTACATATAGCATTAAGTAATCGTCTTTGCCGCGCCTTCTTATATTGGAAAAATCGTGAGGTTGTTTAGTTTCAAGGCTTAAGATTTGTGTTCTAAATTGTTGGTAATTGGTATTGAGAATTAGCTCAGTATTCGCATCAACCTGAGATAAACTACCTGTTTTATCTTTTACTGATAATGGTTCGAGAGAAAAAGAAGCTTTGAATAATAACAAACAAAATGTAATTAATAACAGTTTTTTCATTTTTACATATTTTTTCGAACGCAATAATGCTTTTTAATCAAAGCTAATACAAATCGTTTAAAAAAAGTTTATCAAAGTTAAAATTTCTTTTTTAAAATATTAACGCTCTTGATAATATTTATGATTAATGGTTGATAATTGTACTTTAAATCAATTATTTAATAAATTAAAAATCTTACAAATATACTTTCATTTACGAATTATCAAATAAGTTTATTTAAAAAAACAGGGCATTTTGATTTATTAAGCCCTGCTTTAATTAAATTTCATATGTTTTTGAAGATTTCTTTTTTGTTGGTTTAGTTTTATTTTGCTGTATTTCAGGAAAATTATCTTTTAAAAATTCATTTCTTAAAGAGTCCATTCTTTTCATCATTTCTTCAAACTTAAATCTCTCTTGTTCAAATTGTTGCATAAAATAATCATGGTCAAAAAAGTGTCTTTCATAAAAAGAATCTCTTTCGAAAAAGTGTTTAAAGGGATCTTGCATTAAATCAAAACTACGGTTAAAAAAGTAAGGTTGAAAACTTTGGAATAAGCTGTCAATATTAATACTTTCCTGTTTGCCATTTGGATATGTATAAATGTAAGAATAAGTTGAATCGTACCGGATGATGTTTCCATCATCATCAAATTCTTTGTTTACTTTTATGTCAATTTTTGGATTTGTTTTTAAAGTGTCTTCTTCTGGTGTTTCCAGATAAGGTGCAGTTTTGTTTAAATTCTCAGAAAATCCTACAACCGTTCCTATGATTATTATTAATAAAGATGCTGTAATCCATAAGATTTTTTTGTTTTTCATAACTACCTCCTTTCTTTTAATGAATTGAATGTTTTTTTTTTCCACCACTCAAAATATTGATTATCAGTAATTATTTCTTCTCCAAAATCTTTCTCAAAAATTTTTTTTTCTTCTTCGGTCAGATGCCTTTTTTTTATATGAAAATTCCAGTCATTCCTAACCGGAATGTAGTAACCACCAAGTATTGAATGTGCAGGTTTAAAAAATAACTCTTTAGTAGCCATGGTAATTACAATTTTAAGTCTACTAATAGATATTTTTAAACAAATAAATCAAATTTTATGCCAACATGTTGCAGTAAAGTGTGTTATGACATTTTGTCTTTTATAATAACCAAATATCAAAAATTAATTCTGTAATGGTAAACACAGCAAAAATAATGCTTGCAATTCCGTTGGTTGTAAAAAAAGCCAGGTTTACCTTACTTAGGTCATTGGGTTTTACCAATGTATGTTGATAAATGAGTAGAATAGTAAAAATGATGCTGCCCAGCCAATACATTAGGCCAAAATTGGCTAATATACCAGCAAATATTACAATTGTTGCCGATAGAAAATGTAGTATAACAGATATTTTTAATGCTCCTCTTCGCCCGAAAAATACAGGGAATGATTTTAATTGTTCTTCTTTATCAAAGTCTAAATCTTGTAATGCATAAATGATATCAAATCCGCTTACCCAAAATAATACTACAAAAGAATAAAGGACGGGCAGTAAATCGAATTCTCCTGTTACTGCTAAGTATGCTCCAATGGGAGCGAGTGATAACCCTAATCCGAGGATTAAATGGCAAAGTGCAGTAAATTTTTTGGTAATACTATATCCTAAAATTATTAATAGCGCTATGGGCGATAAAAAGAAGGTAATTTTATTAATAAAGTATGTTGTTGCAACAAAAAAAAGCGAATTAATAATTACAAAAATCAATGCTGATTTTGCTTTTATTATTCCTGATGGTATTTCGCGTAAAGCAGTGCGTGGATTTTTATTGTCAATCTCGCGGTCGATAAAACGGTTAAAAGCCATAGCTGCATTACGGGCAAAAATCATACATAATACTACAAGCCCTAAAAGCTTCCATTCAAAATTAGCGTTGGTTTGATGTAATGCTAAAAAGTAACCAATAAATGCAAATGGCATGGCGAAAACGGTATGGCTGAATTTAACCAGCGAAAGAAAATTTTTAACCTTGGTTTGTGTTTCTTTAATCATAAATTGTTATAAATAATAGCATTGTTAAAATTAGAAATTAAGCAAATGCTATTTTGTGAAATTTTTTTATAGAATATTTTTATAGAGATTGTAATTTTCATTGTCAAAGCAGACAAAGAAAACTTTTTTAATCATTTTATTATTTTTTAAAAAACCGGAAACTGTATTTATAGCTGTTTGTGCAGCTTTATCTTTAGGAAAACCATATATCCCGGTACTTATATTTGGAAATGCTATGGTTTTAATATTATGTTCAACAGCTAGTTTTAAGCTGTTTTTATAACAATTAGCAAGTAATTCGGGTTCGTTGTTAGTCCCTCCATGCCAAACCGGGCCTACGGTATGTATAACAAATTTTGCCGGTAAATGGTAGCCTTTGGTTATTTTGGCCTCGCCGGTTTCGCATCCGTTTAATGTTTTACATTCTTCCAGGAGTTCGCTTCCGGCAGCCCTGTGAATAGCGCCATCTACACCTCCACCACCAAGTAAAGATTTATTGGCTGCGTTTACAATAGCATCAACTTCTAATTTGGTGATGTCGTCCTGAATAAGTTCAATTCTTGACATAACTTTAAAAATTTAGATGTTCGGTTGATGAGCTTTTTTGTGCATTTTTAATTCCTTCTTTAAAGGCTTTTACATGGGCATTCCAATTAAACAATACATCAAGTAAAAAAATAAAAAGAATGCCCAGGATAAATGCAACAATTTCTCTTTTTGTAATTTTTTTCATTTTGAAAGTTTAATAAATTATCTAATCTTAGCACCCAGTTCTTTTTCAAAAACTCTGATAAAATTATTCATTATTTTATCAATTTGTTTATCAGTAAGGGTTTTGTTTTCGTCTTGTAAAATAAAACTTACGGCATATGATTTTTTATTTTTGCCTAGTTTCTCACCTTCAAAAACATCAAACAAAGAAATTTGTTTTAAAAGTTTTTTCTCTGTTTTATAAGCCAGTTCTTTTACCTGGTTAAATCGAATGCTTTTATCCAGTAATAGTGCCAGGTCGCGCCTAACTTCAGGGTATTTTGGAATTTCGGTAAACCGGATTTTATGTTTGGTAATAGTTTTTAGCATTTGATCCCAATTAAACTCAGCATAATATACCGGCACATCTATATCAAAAGCTTTTAAGATTTTTTTATTGATGATTCCAAAATCAACCAAAATATTTTTATTAAGCGAGTAATTTAGGCCTTCTGAAAAGATGTCATTGTTAATTTCGTTCTGTTCTGTTTGGATGATATCAACACCCAGTTTTTCTAAAATATTTTCGACAAATGATTTTAATTGAAAGAAACTGGTTGGTTCTGTTTTGTTTACCCAACTTTCGACGGTTTTATTTCCGGTAATTAATAATGCCATTTGCCGGGTTTCGTCGAATTTTTTAAGTGGATTTTCGTTATCTGTTTTCTTTTTGTGATAACAATTCCCAAATTCGTATAATTTTAAATCAGGATTTCTCCGGTTAATATTATGAACGATTGATTCAAGCCCGCCAAACAACAGAGTCTGACGCATTACATTTAAATCATTGCTTAACGGGTTGAATATTTCAACCAGATTTTCGGGCTTATATGATTTTAAATCATGGTAATAATCAGCTTTTGTTAAAGAGTTGCACATGATTTCATGAAACCCATTGGCTGTTAAAATTTCAGAAATTAAGTTTTGGATTTTTTCTTTATCGGGTTTTTCCGAATATGAAATACTTGAATTAACATGCTCGGTAATTTCAATATTATTATAACCGTAAATACGTAATATCTCTTCAATAACATCCGCTTCGCGGGTTACATCTACTCTATAAGTCGGAACTTCAAGTATCAGGCGTTCATCATTTTCATTAATGATCTTAATATCCAGCGATTCAAGAATTTTTTTGACAATTTCCCTGTCAATTGATTTTCCTGTTAACCGTATTAAGTTTTTAAATGTTAATTCTACTTCATTATTTAAAACCGGTTTGGGATAAATATCTACAATATCGGAAGATATTTCGCCTCCAGCAATTTCTTTGATCAAAAGAGCCGCTCTTTTTAATGGAAAAATGGTGTTGTTAGGGTCTGCACCGCGCTCAAAACGGAACGAAGCGTCGGTATGTAATCCGTGCCTTTTGGCCGTTCTTCTGATATATACCGGATTGAAATAAGCACTTTCGATAAAAACATTTTTTGTTTTTTCGGTTACTCCGGATTGTATACCGCCAAATACACCGGCAATACACATTCCATCTTTAGCATTACAAATCATCAAATCATCAGCCGATAATTTTCTTTCTTTTTCATCAAGGGTTGTGAAAACAGAACCTTCTTTAAGTGTTTTTATAATCACTTTTTGCCCTTCAATTTTATCAGCATCAAAAAAGTGTAAAGGTTGTCCGGTTTCGTGTAATACAAAGTTCGAAATATCTACCAGGTTGTTGATAGGGTTTAGCCCAATTGCTTTAAGTTTGTTTTGTAGCCATTGTGGCGATTGCCCTACTTTTATATTAGAAACTGTAATTCCAGAATATCGTGGGCATGCTTCAGTGTTTTCTATTTCAATTTCAATGGGTAAATTGTTGTTATCCACCTTAAAATGATCTACCGATGGTTTATTTATATTGGTTTTCTTTTTAAGATTTAAAAAAGCAGCTAAATCTCTTGCAGTTCCTATGTGCGATGCTCCATCTATTCTGTTGGGTGTAAGCCCGATTTCGAAAACCGTATCGGTTTCAGTCTCAAAATATTGGTTAGCAGGGGTTCCTACTTTTGCCGAATCGTCCAAAACCATAATTCCGTCGTGTGATGTTCCTATTCCGATTTCGTCTTCGGCACAAATCATTCCTTCAGAAACTTCTCCACGTATCTTTGCTTTTTTTATTTTTAATTCATCATCACCAAAATATAAAGTTGACCCAACTTTTGCCACAACTACTTTTTGTCCTTCGGCAACATTGGGAGCACCACAAACAATAGGAAAATGTTTATCTTCTCCAATATCTACAGTTGTAACGCTTAATTTATCAGCATTTGGATGTTTTTTGCACGATGTAACTTTACCAATTACTAAGCCTTCTAATCCGCCTCTGACTGACTCAAAATGTTCTATTCCCTCAACTTCTAACCCTGTATTGGTTAAAATTTTTGCTACCTCGTTGGGCGATAACTCTGTATCAATATAGTTTCTAAGCCAGTTGTATGATATCTTCATAAGTTCATTAAATTTACTGTTTGGAATAAAGAAGCAAAAATATAAAAAAAGAGTAAGTATTGGGCGATGAATCTGATAAATTCCTTTAGTTAAAAATAGCATTGGCTAATATAAAAGTATTGAATGTAAGTGATTATCGAGTTATTTAGCATGCATTTTTCATTAAATTTATGCATACGTAATGTTAGTAATAAATTAAAAAATGAATGTATGGAAACTTCGGGCGAATTGAATATCTTTGCAACAATAACTATAAAACAGGAGAAAATTGGAAAAGAATAAACCTTTAATACTCGTTACAAACGACGATGGAGTGCATGCAAAAGGAATTAGCTCACTTATTGAAATGGTTAAACCTTATGGTGAAGTAATTGTTGTAGCTCCTTTGCATGGAAATTCGGGAATGTCCCACGCTATTACTGTGAAAGTCCCACTACGTTATAAAAAGTTAAAAGAAGAAGATAACGTTACTATTTATGGTTGTAACGGAACGCCTGTCGATTCTGTAAAATTAGCAATGAGTGAGATTGTACACCGTAAGCCCGATTTGCTGGTTTCGGGTATTAATCATGGATCAAATGCTTCGGTAAGTATTGTTTATTCTGGAACAATGGCAGCAGTAATCGAAGGTTGTATTTATGGAATACCAGCAATTGGTTTTTCGCTTTTAGATTACTCCAGTAATGCCGATTTTTCAGGAGCTATCGCTTACGGGAAAAAAATTGTTGAAAATACTTTGATTAATGGTTTACCAGAAGGAACATGCCTTAATGTAAACTTTCCGGCAGTCCCTAAAGAAGATATTAAAGGTGTAAAAATATGCAGACAAGCCAGAGGTATATGGAAAGAGGAATTTGATAAGCGCCTTGATCCCCGGAATGGCGAATATTTTTGGTTAACAGGTTATTTCGAAAATTCTGAAAATGGGTCAACCGATACCGACGAATGGGCATTGGGAAATAACTTTGTATCCATTGTTCCTATTGAAATAGATTTTACAGCCTACGATAAAATAGACTTTTTTAAACAGTGGAATTATGAAATCTAGATTCAATAACCTTCCTTTGGGATTAATCCTTGGAATTATTGCTCCCGTTTTAACCATGGTAATTGTTTATTATGCCAGGTTTAGTGATTATGTTTTTAATGAGTTGATAGAGTTTTTGTTAAACACTCAGATATTTACCAAGATCGTAAGTTTATGTGTAATCCCGAACTTGGTATTCTTTTTTATTTTTATTCGGTTTAATTATCTGTACTCTGCACGAGGAGTATTATTGGCTACCATATTGTTTGCCATTTTTGTGTTTATAACTAAGTTCGCTTTTTAATTATTCCACAAAAAATGAAATATTATTTAATAGCAGGCGAAGCTTCAGGAGATTTACATGGTTCTAACCTAATGAAAGGGCTTAAAAAGGTTGATCCCGATTATGAATTTCGTTTTTGGGGTGGTGATTTAATGCAGGAACAAGGTGGAAAATTAGTAAAGCATTACAAAGAAACTGCAATTATGGGTTTTTTGGAGGTAATTTTAAATCTCCCAAAAATCAAAAAGTTTTTTAAGACTTGTAAAAAAGATATTCTTGATTTTCATCCTGATGTTCTGATTTTAATTGATTACCCGGGATTTAATTTACGAATTGCTGAGTTTGCCAAAAAACAGGGTTTAAAAGTTTATTACTATATATCACCAAAAGTATGGGCATGGAAAGAGTCGAGGATTAAGAAGATAAAAGCTTTTGTCGACCGCATGTTTGTTATTTTTCCTTTTGAAGTTGATTATTTTAAAAATCATAATTATGATGTTGATTATACAGGAAATCCATTGCTTGATGCTGTGCAGGAAAAAATCGACGAAATGGGTAGTTTTGATGAATTTATTAATCAAAACGGATTAGAAAACAAACCCGTAATTGCTATTTTAGCCGGAAGCAGAAAACAGGAAATTGACAGAAACCTGGGTGTAATGCTGAAAATAATTTCCGAATATAAAAATTACCAGTTTGTAATTGCAGCTGCTCCTTCTATTGAGCCTGATTACTACAATACATTTGTTAAGGGAAACAATGTAAAAGTTGTATTTAATCAAACATATGATGTATTAAAATATGCACATGCCGCTTTGGTAACCTCCGGTACAGCAACGCTCGAAACAGCTTTATTCGGTGTTCCACAGGTGGTTTGTTATCGTGCGGGCAATATTTCATATTTTATAGCAAAACAGTTTGTTAAAATTAAATTTATTTCTCTGGTAAACTTGATAATGGATACTGAAATTGTTAAAGAGTTAATACAATTTGAAATGAATCCGCAGACATTAAAATTTGAATTAAATAAAATTCTGTTTGATAATGATTATCGACAAAAGATGCTTGATAATTATGAATTATTGCGTAAAAAACTGGGAGGAACAGGTGCTTCAGAAAGAGTAGCTCAATTGCTTTATGATTATCTAAAAAATGATTAGTCGATTTTGATTAGTTTATCTTTTGCTTCTTCGTTAACATAATCAATAATTTCCGGATTTCCTTTATAATATACCAGCCCTGTGTTTAAAATTTCTGCAGAAATATATTCGGTGGCATGAATATAACAATCGCCGATACTTTCGTTTTTAATGGTAACTTTATTGGCTATAAATTCATCGGCAAAAAGTTGTAACGATGCTCTTGCCCAAACACCAAAACTGTAAGTATGCCCTTTTATTGTTACTTGTCCTCCTGATGTTCCGGAGTTAACCAAATAAAAATGATCTGTATCAATCAAAATAGAAATATCGGCATAATCCGAAATGGAAAATATTTTAAGCTCAGGTGTTTTCAGTGTATCGATACAAACAATATTTGATGGTGCATTTAGAGTAATGAAACGTAAAGAATCAACGGTGATGTAAAGTTCAATTTTTTCATAATCTCTTGACCACCTTGCACTATTTAAATTATTTATAGCTAATGTACCTTCATCATTTACATCAAAAGTTAAGTCTGAAACAAGGTTGCTTCCACATTTAGCAACTATTTTTTGAGTAGTATCCTGATAAAAATAAACATTAAAAATATCGTTGATTTCTATTCTGTTAAATTTGTTGGTTTTTATCTCTTGTGTAATGATTTCACCTTTGTTAAATAAGGAATCATTGCAACTAAGTAATATCAAAAACGGAATTAAAAAAACAATCTTATTCATTATTAATAATCTTAAAAACAGTTAATTATATAAAAAATTATGAAATAATTAAATAATAAATAATCAATAATTACTTAAATGCATATCCAACTCCCCATTCAATATAACTTGCAATAGCCCAATGTGATTTTAGTGTTAAGTTGGCAATATATTTCTCAGCAAATCGGTAACGTATTCCTATACGGCTATAAATTGGAGCTTCTTCTTCAACTGGGGCATATAAATATCCACCCACGTTTATAGTTAATGCCATATTTCCCATTACCATTTCATGGCCCACATGTAAACCTACTTGATATAAATCGGAATTTATAACATTTGATTTTTGATTTTTATCTGAAAATTGTCTTTTTGTTTCATCGTAAAAAAGGTCAGTTCCAAATCCCCAGCGTCTTTTTAGCGAATAGTTGCGATAGTAATCCATAATTAATGATGAAGCATAGTAATATCCTGACTCATATCTCGATTTTGTTTTTATGCCTCCGGCATATATTACCGTATATTCATTTTTATTTTTTATTTCGGGTAATTTAAGCTGATATTTTTCAGTGGGCTCGTTAAAATGATATAAAACTCCAACCGAACCACTTAAAACATTTAAGCCTTTATTAGGCGATTTTACTTTGCCATTGGAAAAATGGGTAAATCTTACATTATTGGTTAAATTCATTAGTTTCGATAAACGAATTTGTGATTGTAAGCTAAAATCAACATAAATATTTAAATTAGTACCAATTGCCAGATTTTGAGGATTTTCTTTAATATCAAAATGTTGTGTCAGATATGATGCACCAAATCCTATTTGCCAACTTAAGTTTATAGTTTCCCATTGGCCAATAACAGGAACTTTAACATAGGAATAAAGAGCATTTACATATCCGTAAACTTCTCTATTTCCTAAATTAGCACGGTAAAATCCAAAACCGTAATTTGGATACCTAAAAAGTTGATTCCAATATTTGGTACCATAAGAAGCATAATTTAACTTGATGTCGAAAGTTTGAATATGGTCTTCTACAAAATATTCAATCGACTTATGATGAGGCGTAATAAAACCGTATCCATAATCAATTTCAGTTCCTAAACCTGATATTTCTTTTTGAAAAATTTGAGCATAATTCGAAAATCCGTAAAAAAATATAATGATTAGGATTATAAAACGTTTAAAATGCATTTAACAGGTTTTGTAAGTTGCAATACAAAAATAGCAATTGATAATTTTAATTGGTATGATTTTGAATAAAAGATTTTAAAATTAAATTTGTGTTCTAATAAATAAATAGCCAATGTATACACTTTTAAAAAAAGAAATTAACAGTTTTTTTAGTTCTTTAACAGGATATATTGTCATTATTGTTTTTTTGATAGTAAATGGCCTGTTTATGTGGGTTTTTCCTGGAAACAATAATGTTCTCGACGGCGGGTATGCAACCCTCGATTCTTTGTTTACCATTGCTCCCTGGATTTTTTTATTTTTAGCACCGGCTATTACCATGCGCCTTTTTGCCGACGAAAAAAGGTTAGGGACGATTGAGTTACTCTTAACCAGGCCATTATCTGATTTTCAGATTATCCTGGCCAAATACCTGGCTGGTTTAATTTTAGTGATCTTCTCGTTATTACCAACATTAATATACTTTTATTCTGTTTATCAATTGGGAAACCCTGTAGGAAGTATTGATACGGGAGGAACGTGGGGCTCATATATAGGATTATTTTTTCTGGCAGCCATTTATGTAGCAATAGGAGTTTTGTCATCTTCATTTTCCGATAATCAGATTATAGCTTTTATCGTTGGAATGTTAATATGTTTTGTTACTTATATCGGATTCGATTTTATAAGCGAACTTTCTTTATTTAAATCGTTTGATACAGTGATTATTAATTTGGGAATTAATGAGCATTATAAATCAATGAGCCGTGGAGTGATTGATAGCCGCGATATTATTTATTTTGTTAGTGTAATAGCATTCTTCCTTTTAATTACAAAAACCATTTTACAAAGTAGAAAGTGGTAAAATTAAAATGTTTCTGAAATGAAAAATCAAAAAAAACAAAATATTATACAATTGATGCTTGCGCTTGTAATTATTTTACTCATCAATTATATTTCATCACAAACTTTTTTTCGTTTAGATTTAACAACCGATAAAAGATATACATTGTCTGATGTCACCTATGAAATGCTCGATTCACTTGATGATGTTGTTTATATCGAAGTTTATTTAGATGGAGAAATGCCTATTGGTTTTCAGCGAATGCAAAAATCAATCAAAGAATTATTAGATGAATTTAAAGTGATTGCTGGTAAAAATATTCAATATAATTTTATTAACCCATCAGAATATAGCAGCCAATCTAAAAGAGAAGCAATGTATCAGGATCTTTATGAAAGAGGAATAGACCCATCTAATGTAAAAGATAAAGACAGGGAAGGAGGAGTGGCTGAAAAGATATTATTTCCGGGTGCAATTATTTCTTATGGAGATAAAGAAACACCGGTAAATTTTTTAAAAAATAATCCCGCCTTTTCTGCCGAAGAAAATCTTAACAATTCAATTCAAGACCTCGAATATGAACTTGTTGACGCTATACGGAAAATTACAACCAAAAACCGTAAGAAAATAGCTTTTATCGAAGGGCAAAATGAGTTGGATGAATATGAAACTGGTGATATTACCCGAGAACTGGCTGAATATTATGAAATTGACAGAGTAACCATTAAAGATTATTTAAATATTCTCGATCCGTACGATGCTATTATAATAGCAGGCCCTAAAAAAGAATATACTGAAAAAAGCAAGTTTATAATCGACCAGTATATCATGAATGGCGGAAAGGTGCTTTGGTTTATCGATGCAGTAACTGTAAATATGGACAGTTTATCAACCGGAAGTTCTACTTTTGCATTAATTAATGATGTAAATCTTAACGACCAGCTTTTCAAATATGGTGTACGTATCAATCCTAATGTTATTCAGGATGTGCAATGTGCAGTAATCCCTGTTAATACTGCCGTGAGCAACAGACAACCTAAATTTGTGCCCGCTCCATGGTTATATTTTCCATTACTTGTTTCGCACAATAATCACCCCGTTACAAAAAGTTTAAATATGATTAAATCAGAATTTCCAAGTGTTATTGATACTGTGGGCACTGGGAATAGTATTATTAAAAAGGTACTTTTATCATCATCGGCGAATGCAAGGGTTTTAGATGCTCCTTTACTGGTAAGTTTGGCACAAGTCAGTGAGCAAGTTAACCCAATAGCCTTTAATCAATCTCATTTGCCCATAGCCGTTTTACTTAATGGGAGTTTTGAATCGGTATTTAAAAACAGATATCTTAGTAATATTATTGGTAATGAGGACTTTACATTTCAAGAGCATGGCAAGCCTACCCAAATGATTGTAGTTTCTGATGCCGACATTATTCGTAATGATGTACGTGAACGGGCCGATGGCATTTTTATTACTCCCTTAGGGTACGACAGGTATACTAAGCAAACATACGGGAATAAAGATTTTGTTATGAATGCTATGCATTACTTGGTAGACCAAAAAAGTTTACTCGATTTACGCTCCCGTGAATTTAAACTCCGTATTTTAGATAAAGCAAAAATTATTGATGAAAGAGTTAAATGGCAGATTGTTAATACTGTTTTTCCAGTAATATTTATCATTATTTTTGGAGCAATCATTATTTATTTAAGAAAACGAAAATATACCGCTTAATCATGAAAATACTTAAAGTGGGCCATACCAAAAAAACAATCCTTATTTTATTTTCTTTATTAGTTATTGCTGCTATATATTTTTTTTCAAACTCTAAAGGAACATTAAACAGGCGTAACACACATTTTGCAGTTGAATCAACTAACCAAATTAAAAAAATTATAATTTCAGCAAGTGATGAAAAACTTCTACTTATTAAAGAAAATGAACAATGGAAAATTAATAATAAATATATCGCAAGGCAAAGTGTTGTTGATAATTTTTTGATGGCCTTAAATATGTTACAGGTTTCATCGCCATTGTCAAATAATGAAAAGGAAGAAGTTGCTAAAATGCTCGAAAGAGAAGGTATTCAGGTTGAAATTTTTAAAAAGAACCGCCGCCTGCGTAATTATTATGTAAGTACGCCAGCAATGACTAATGATAAAACTTATATGATGATGGTAAAAAGAGGAGAGCCTTTTGCTATTCGAATTCCTGCTTTTAAAGGATTGGTGGCGGAATTGTTTTCTACAAACGAAGAGTTATGGCGTGACAAAACAATTTTTGATTACAAACCGCAAAATATTAAAACTATAAGCATCGAATATCCAGGCCAGCCATCTAAATCATTTGAATTGATAAATTTTGGTGATGGTACTTTTGCATTAAAAAACCCGAATGAAAACTCATTTGTTGAAGATTTTAATTTGGAAAAAAGTATTCGTTATTTTACTTATTTTCAAGGAATTAAATTTGAGCGTATAGAAAATGAAATGTCACAGCAAAGATCAGATTCGCTTTTAAATTCAGAACCTTATTGCAGAATTACTGTTACCGATATGGAAAACTATGAAAATAGCATAACCATTTTTAGAAAACCTGCTGAACAGGAATATGACGAATTTGGAAATAAAATAAAATATGATTATGACAGGGCATATGCATTTTTTAATCAAAATAATGAATTAATTATTATTCAATATTATATTTTTGATCCTTTATTAAAAGAAATTGATTATTTTCGCTAGCATAAAAATCCAATAGCCTTATTGGCTACTTGATATTTTTTTCGTATTATTGATTTCTATTTCTATAATTAAGAAACATTAAAAATTTAAAATAAGTACAAATGAAGTTTGTTATTTCCAGTACAGAGCTACTAAGTCATTTGCAGGCTATTAGCAGGGTAATTAGTACAAAAAATACGTTGCCTATACTTGATAATTTTTTATTTCAGTTAAATGATAATGAGTTAAAAATTACAGCATCGGATTTGGAAACTACCCTGATTACGAACATCAAGTTAGAAAACGTAACCGATGAAGGAAGCATTGCTGTCCCTGCCAGAATACTGACTGATACCCTTAAAGAATTTCCTGATCAGCCATTAACATTCGATATCAATACCGAAACATTTAGTGTGATTATTACAACCGAAAACGGGAAATATAATGTGGTAGGCCAGAATGGTGAGGATTTTCCTCAAATGCCTGTAATTAAGGATGAACAAAAAACTTCCATCCAGCTACCTTCTGAATTGCTTTTAAGTGGTATTTCGAAAACACTTTTTGCAACTGCTGACGATGAGTTACGGCCTGTAATGAATGGTATCTTTATTGAACTATTTACCGATAACTTGACATTTGTTGCTTCCGATGCTCATAAACTGGTAAGGTACCGAAGAATGGATGCTAAAGCAGAACAAGAATCATCATTTATTTTGCCAAAAAAACCGGCATCGTTATTAAAAGCTATTTTGCCAAAAGAAGAAAATGATGTAATGGTTGAGTTTGATGATAAAAATGCATTTTTTACATTATCGAATTATAAACTGGTTTCAAGATTGGTTGAAGGTAATTATCCAAGTTACAATTCTGTAATTCCAACCAATAATCCTAATAAACTAACCATTGACCGTTTAGAATTGTATAACGCTTTAAAAAGAGTTGCACTATTCTCAAATCAAGCAAGCAACCTGGTAAAGCTTGAAATGAAAAATAACCAGATGAATGTTTCTGCACAGGATATTGATTTTTCAATTTCTGCTAATGAACGATTAAATTGTCAGTATGATGGCGACGAAATGGAAATTGGTTTCAAATCATCATTTCTTATTGAAATTCTTTCTAATTTAGCATCGACTGATGTTTTGGCAGAATTTTCTGATCCATCAAGAGCAGGAATCTTTTTCCCTGCCGAAAAAGAAAATGAAGACGAAGATGTATTGATGTTGTTAATGCCAATGATGATTAAAGGATAAAAAAAAATATAAATACCTTGAAAAAGAGTTTCGGATTGAAACTCTTTTTTTTTAAAAGAGCAAAAAACCGAATAATGGATTTAAATTTAAAAAAGCCAATTGTATTTTTTGATTTGGAAACTACTGGCGTTGATATTGCCAACGACAGAATTGTGGAAATTTCAATGCTAAAAGTTTTTCCCGATGGGACAGAAGAATTGAAAACTATGTTAATTAACCCGGGTATTCCAATTCCCCCATCAACAACTGAGATTCATGGTATTAGCGATGAAGATGTTAAAGATAAACCTACCTTTAACGAAGTAGGGAAAAATATCGCTCAATTTATTGAGGGATGTGATATAGCCGGATATAACTCAGCCAAGTTTGATATTCCTTTACTTGCCGAAGAATTTATTCGTGCCGAAATCGATTTCGATTTAAAAAAATTACGGTCAATAGATGTACAGGTGATTTTTCACAAAATGGAACAACGAACCTTAAGTGCTGCCTATAAATTTTATTGTAATAAAATATTAGATGAAGCGCATAGTGCTGAAGCTGATACAAAAGCAACATTTGAAATTTTAAAAGCTCAGCTTGAACGGTATAATGAACTTGAGAATGACGTTGAAAAATTGTCAAAATTTTCTACGCATAATACCAATGCCGATTTTGCAGGACGAATTGTTTTTAATGATAAAGGACACGAAGTTTTTAATTTTGGAAAATATAAGGGAAAAACGGTGGAGTCGGTACTTGAAAAAGATCCTGGATATTTTGGGTGGATTATAAATAATGATTTCCCTTTATATACCAAAAAAGTTTTAACTGCCATTAAATTACGCAAATTTAATACCTGATAAAATCAATTAAAAATTGAAACCTTCATGCTTAAGGATAAAAAATTAAACTGGCACAAACTCAAAAGGACATGAACCGAGTTTACGAGCTCGCCGAAGGCAATAAAAAATAACTTGTTAGAAAGCTATTGCATGAAGGTTCGCCGGAGGGATTTGTGGGAAGCTTAAGCGGGAGACACCGGCAGCAAAAGGGATTATTGTAATTTGAAGTTGTAAATCGCAAAAAATAATTATTTAACTAAAATATATTCTCGTGAAAATTATAGCCATTGGGCGTAATTATGTTGATCACGCTAAGGAATTAAAAAACCCTGTTCCTAAAGAGCCTATATTTTTTATGATGCCTGAAACTGCATTGCTTAGGAATAATCAACCCTTTTTTTATCCCGATTTCTCATCCGATATTCATTATGAAGTAGAATTAGTGGTTAAAATTAACCGCCTGGGAAAAAACATAGCTCCCGAATTTGCCTACCGATATTACAATGAAATTGGAATAGGTATAGATTTTACTGCACGTGATTTGCAAAAAAAATGTAAAGAAAAGGGCTTGCCCTGGGAAATGGCTAAATCATTCGATAGTGCTGCTCCCATAAGTAATTTTTTACCGCTGGAAAAATTTGGCGATATTAATAATATTAATTTCCGGCTTGAGTTGAATGGAAATATCGTGCAAAAAGGAAATACTAAAGATATGATTTTTGATGTAGGCCAGTTGATTGCTTATGTTTCAAAATATACTACTATTAAAATTGGCGATTTATTATTTACAGGAACTCCGGCAGGTGTTGGCCCCGTAAAAATTGGCGACAAGCTGACTGCTTTTATCGAAAATGAAAAAATGTTAGATTTTATAATTAAATAAATTCTTTTTGCAGTTCTTCGAAAAAATTTTTAGTAATAAAATAGCGCGATTCATGTTGTTTAATTAATTCATGGTAATCTTTATAGGTATTTTTGAAATTGGTAAATCGTTTTTCTAGATTTTTGACAACTACTGTAGGAAGTTCATTTAGGGATAGCCCGCGCATTAAATATATTTCTGTGTATCTAATAGCCCCAATTCTACCAAAAGCATCTAAATCATCGGCATTACAAATAATGGATAAAAGCGTCTCAGGTTTTTGTTGTTCCGGCTGGTAGTTTTTATCATCATGTTTTTCTATGGCTCTCAAAATATCATTAAAATTTTTTGGTGTTTCAAGATTTTGAATATTGAAAAAGGCCTTACATATTTTTTTACTTTCATTTCCGTGAAATTCATCCAGGGTTTTGCTTAACCCTGTATCATGAAAAAAAGAAGCGATTATGCACCCTTCAACCAAGTCATAATTTATGTTGTTGTTTTGATATAGAGCAAAAAGGATTTCTTTACAATATTCCCAAACACGGTAGTGATGGTTATGATCGTGTGAAGGAATTTTAGATTCGAAGAAAATAGTTTTACAGAAATTATATAGCTTATTTAACCATTTTTCTTCTGCAATATCTATCAAGTGATTTAGGCCGTTCATCCATCAAATTTTATTTCAGGCAAAAATACATACCCTATAAAAAACAAAAAAGCAGAAAAGTTCATTTTTCTGCTTTTTCGAAGGAATTTTTTTAAAAACTTAGTTTTTAGATTGCGTTTCTTCGGTCATTTTAATAGCCATATCTAATATAGTCGTGTCATCAATTTTTACGAGTCCGCCATCGGGTCCCTGTGAAAAATGGATTCCGGCACTTTCTCCTTCGCGATAATTTGTGCCGCCGAAGTAATTCCTTACTGTTTCCTCATTCAGATTTAAATCATTGGCAATTTTTCGAATTGCACCATGTGGTAAACGGTCTTTAATCTTTCGTAACTCATTGAATGTGATTGTCATAACGTGATTGTTTTTTAGTTAGACACAGACTATAAAATTACTTAATTAATTTCGGAGAAAAAAATTTAAGTTTGATTTTAAGAAAATTTAACATTAAAAAGATAGGGAATTTAAGTCTCTGACAATATAAACATCATAATCTCCCAAAAAAGTAAAACCGAATTTTTTGTAAATCTCTATGGCTTTTTTATTCGTTTGATGTACTTCCAGTTTTATTTGGTATCCTTTTTCTTTGGCATGCTTCAACGATTCTTTGGTAAGCAATTTCCCAAAACCCTGGTTTTGATATTTGTGTTTCACGCCAATATGATGCAAATGAATTCTACGTCCGTCGAAAGTCATCCAGGATGAACCAATGACTTCTTCTGTTTCGGTATTTTCAATTACAATTAACCTACCTCCAATTTCCAGGCTATGGTCAATAATTTTTTCATCATCGCCACGGTGACTGCCGCCTAAACCGGTTTCTTTCCACAATTCATTTAATTTTTGATAATCGCTTTTTTGATAATCTCTTATAATAAATTTTTTATCCATAATTTACGCTTCAACTTTTATAACATAAATTTGTCCTGAGCTATAATTTATTACTTTTACTTTTTGGCCTTTTTCAATAAAACCAATTTCTGATTTAGCATCATACATCTCATCATCTATTTCTACTTTTCCACTGGGCCTTAAATTGGTAAGTGCAATGCCTGTTTGCCCAATCACATCTTTTTGTTTGCTGTCAACACCTATATAACCCTCATCTTTTTTCTGTGTTGAATTTAGTACAATCCATGAAAAAGTATTAGAAGTAAGCACTTTTTGACTTAAGTAAAGTGATAAAATAAAAGCTAAAAAAATTGAAATAGCGACTATCATAAATGATTTTAGAACGATTCCTAAGGCCTCCATTGCATGATATTCAAATTCGAAGATAATATTATCCACCATGCTAAGAACTAAGCCGGTAAAAGCAAGAATAATGCCGCTAATTCCGGCTATCCCAAAACCGGGTATCACAAAAATTTCCAGGATTATTAGTATTAGTCCAACAACAAAAATTACCATTTCCCAGTTTTCTGCCAATCCTTCCAGGTAAAGAGGTGCAAAATATAAAATAGCTGCAAATACTGCAGCAGCCAGAGGGAAACCAATGCCGGGCGATTGTAATTCAAAATAAATACCTCCAACAATGAGCATAATTAATATACCCTGAATGGCAGGGCTTATTAAAAAACTAATAAATTTCTCAAGGCTTGTTGGTTTATACTCATGTATTTCATAATTTTCTATTCCTGCATGATTTATTATTTCCTGAACACTTTCTAAAATAGCTTCGCAATAGCCATTTTCTATGGCTTCGCTTGCTGTAAAGGCAATAATTTTTCCAGTATCTGTAACATTTTCGATGTAGATGGAAGGATCAACCATTGCTTCTGCAATAAAAGGGTCACGATGCCATTGAACTATTGTGTCGGTGTCTGTAATTATTGTGTCTTTTCCATGCGATTCTGCAGTAGAACGCATGGTTGACCGCATGTACGATTGATATTTTTCAGGCATCACTTTTCCGGTTTGGTCAACAACCGAGGCAGAACCTATTTTTGCTCCTTTTTTCATATATATACTATCAGCAGCTATGGCTATTAATGCACCGGCTGATGCTGCATTATTGGTGATAAAAGCATATACCGGAACAGGGCTTTCGAGGATTTTGGTTCGGATAGAATCAGCCATGTTAACCATTCCCCCGTAAGTATTCAGTTTGATAATTATGTAATTCGCTTTTAACGCATAAGCTTCTTCAAAACTTTTTTGTGTTAGCCTCCACATGGGTGGTGCAATATCTTCATTAATATTAAAAACATAAACGATGTTTTTTGAAGTGTCTGCAACACTTGTTGTGTCTGAATTTGCCACAACATTAAAAAGGGCAAAAACTGAAATAATAACGGTTAAAATTGTTTTTCTCATTTTTATTGAATTTAGTCAAGGCTAATTTCCGAAATTTTATTTAAAATCTTTTGCCAATTGTAAAAATAGTTGCATCCCTTTTCGTTTTTTATCATCCAAATTAAAATCAATATTTTTTACCAGATACTCTTTTGCGTCAATATGTTTTGGAAGATACGAAACATCATATACTTTAAGCATATCTTCAATATGTTGCAACCCAAACTTTAATGCGTTGTTAAATTCTTTTTTAAAAGTGCTGTCAATTGGTTTGTTTGATACCCATGCCGCAAAAATAAAAGGAAGGTTGGTAAATTTTATCCATTCTTCGGCTAAATCATAAACATAAGGAAATTGTGTTTCTGCCTCAAGCGCCTTGTCGCCAATAATTACTGCCGCTTCAGTATCTTTTATTTTTTCAATAAAGCCCTCGGTTGTATTTGCCCATTCAACATTAATCTTCCAAAATTTTTTTGCTAAAATCCGGCTAAGCATAACCGATGACCGGGAATGAAAATCAAGATATATTTTTTGAATTTTTTTCAGTGGTTGATTAGAGCCTAAAATTACAGACCTTACTTTTCCTGACGCACCAATACAATAATCGGCAATAATTTCAGCATTAGATAAACCAGGTAAAATAGCTACAGGAACAAGTCCAATATCAACCTGGTTAGTTTGCAATTTTTGTGCACAAACCGAAGGGATATCTTTACTTAATGTTATTTTTTTGATTATATTATTATTTTCAATTCCGAAAATAAAAGGAAAAGTATTGGTATAAGATACTGCTGATATTTTAATTTTATTCATTGAACTTTTATTTTATCCTAACAAAGATACAATTGCCCTGATTATTATAATAGAAAATAAATTGTTTTTGTTTAATTTGCATGAGATTTTAAAATGGATAAACAATAAAGTCATGAATATTGATACACTTATAGCCATATCGCCCATTGACGGCCGCTATAGAAATAAAACCAGCGAATTGGGTAACTACTTTTCAGAATTTGCATTGATAAAATATCGTGTACTTGTTGAGATTGAGTATTTTATTGCTTTATGTGAAATTCCTTTACAACAGCTTTCCGGTTTTGATAAAAGTAAGTATGAATTATTGAGAAAAGTTTATTATGATTTTAAGATTGAAGATGCTCAACAGGTTAAAAATATTGAGAAAGTAACCAATCACGATGTAAAAGCGGTTGAATATTTTATTAAAGAAAAGTTTGAAGATTTACAACTCGAACAATACAAAGAATTTATCCATTTTGGTTTAACATCGCAGGATGTTAATAATACGGCAACACCATATTCTTTGCGTGATGCCATGAAAGATGTTTTTTATCCTGTTTTTTTCGAGTTAATTAATAAACTCAAACAATTAAGTAAAGATTGGGAAAAAATTCCTATGCTTGCACGTACCCATGGGCAACCGGCTTCTCCTACACGATTAGGCAAGGAAATAGCTGTATTTGTGGTACGTTTAGAAAAACAGTTGGAACAATTAAGAAATATTCCCTACTCGGCTAAATTTGGCGGAGCAACAGGCAATTTTAATGCTCATCATGTGGCTTATCCTGAGGTTGACTGGAATAGCTTTGGCAATCATTTTGTGAACGATATTCTAGAACTCAACCGGTCATTCCCTACAACCCAAATCGAACATTATG
>JBKHIH010000062.1:0-23250 GCA_046538755.1 Thiohalospira sp. | reverse complement strand
AGAAAGCTATTGCATGAAGGTTCGCCGGTGGGATTTGTGGGAAGCTTAAGCGGGAGACACCGGCAACAAAAAAGATTATTGCAATTTGAAGTTGTAAGTTGCAGAAAAACAATTGTTTAACTAAAATATATTCTCGTGAGAGAAACAATCAAAAACAAGATCATTTCGCGGAAAAAAAAGCACTGGAAAGATGGAACCAAGGTGATCCTTCGGGATTTTTAGAAATATCTGCAAATGATGTAGTTTACTTTGATCCGTTTACAGAGCAAAGAATTGATGGATTAGAAAAACTCTCTGAGGTATACGAAACCATTAGCGGACAAATAAAGGTTGACGAGTACGAAATGATTAATCCTAAAGTTCAACACACCGATGAGATGGCTGTTTTAACCTATAATCTTATTTCGTATATTAAAATTGATCTCGTTCGCTGGAACTGCACCGAAGTTTTTAGAAAAGATAATAATGAAGAATGGAAGATAATTAAGACACACTGGTCGTTTACAAAGCCCGATTAATAATAACATTTAACAAAATTAAAAAGCCGGCTAATATTCAACCGGCTTTTCTCTTTAATTATTTATTTCTATTTCAGAGGTTCGAAACTAAATTCACCTTCTTTATATTCTTCAATCGGAGCACATGTACACATTAGGTTTCTATCGCCAAAACCATCGTCAACACGGCTAACACTGGGCCACAATTTATTTTCGCGCACCCACTCCAACGGAAATGCTGCTTTTTCTCTTGCATAAGGCCTCTCCCACTTATCAGCTACGGTTACATCCTGAGTATGCGGAGCGTTTCTCAACACATTATTATCAGCATCTGTCTTACCATCTTTAATTTCCATAATTTCTTTATGGATAGCAATCATCGACTCAATAAACCGGTCTAACTCCTGCAAAGACTCACTCTCAGTAGGTTCAACCATCAATGTGCCATGAACAGGGAATGAAAGGGTTGGAGCATGGAAACCATAATCCATTAAACGCTTGGCAATATCGGCTTCGGTAATATTGGCCATAGGCTTAAAGTTTCGGCACTCAACTATCATTTCGTGAGCTACAAAACCTGTTTCGCCTGAATAAAGAATATCATAATACCCTTTTAAAGAAGCTGCAATATAGTTAGCATTCAAAATGGCAATTTTACCGGCCATTGTTAAACCATCACCACCCATCAACTTAATAAAAGCGTGAGAAATTGTTAAAATACTTGCACTTCCCCATGGAGCAGCAGCAACGGCATGAATGGCTTTTTCTCCACCAGTTTTCACTATCGGATGTGAAGGAAGGTATGGCTTCAACTTTTTGTTAACACCAATTGGCCCAACACCTGGCCCGCCACCTCCATGAGGTATGGCAAATGTTTTATGTAAATTCAGGTGACAAACATCGGCTCCCTGAATAGCAGGATTTGTTAATCCTAACTGAGCGTTCATATTTGCACCATCCATATAAACCAAACCCCCATTGTCGTGGATGATTTTATTCATTTCTTTTATCTTGCTTTCAAAAACACCATGAGTAGAAGGATAAGTAACCATCCAGGCTGCAAGGTTGTCTTTGTGTTCTTCGGCTTTCTTTCTTAAATCTTCAATATCAATATTTCCATTTTTATCACATTCAACTACAACAACTTTCATTCCTGCCATTACAGCACTTGCAGGGTTGGTTCCATGTGCCGATGAAGGAATTAATGTTACATTCCTGTGGCCTTCTCCGTGTTCAATATGATATTGACGAATTACCATTAATCCGCTATATTCACCTGAAGCGCCAGAGTTTGGCTGGAATGATATTGCATCAAAACCAGTAATCTCTTTCAGGTCTTCTTCAAGTTCGGTAAATAACTGATGGTAACCTTCGGCCTGGTCAGTAGGAACAAACGGATGTAAACCACCAAATTCGGGCCAGCTTAATGCGAACAGTTCGGTTGCTGCATTTAACTTCATGGTACACGAACCAAGCGAAATCATTGAGTGTGTTAATGAGAAATCGCGTCGTTCCAATTTTTTAATATATCGCATCATTTCAGTTTCGCTACGATAACGCTTAAAAATATCGAGCGTTAAAAACTCACTGGTTCGTTTAAATTGATCATCAAAAGCAAATTTTTCTGTGATTTGACAAACAGCATCAACCTTTTTACCGGCAGCTTCGGAAAAAATATCAACAATATTATTAATATCCTGAAGCAAGGTAGTTTCGTCGGTACTGATGCCAATTGTATTTTCATCAATATAATTAAAGTTAATCTCTTTGGCTAGAGCTAATTTTCTTATTTGATCAGCCTTAACATTACCAAGATTGATTTTTAAAGTATCAAAGAAGTTTTTGTTTTCTTGTGCAAACCCTAATTCTTTTAATTTTTCGTTAAGGGTAACAGCCATATGATGAATATGCAGTGCAATTCTTTTAAGCCCCTCAGCGCCATGATAAACAGCGTACATTCCTGCCATGGTTGCCAGCAATGCCTGAGCTGTACAAATGTTTGAAGTTGCTCTTTCTCGTTTAATATGCTGTTCGCGCGTTTGCAGTGCCATTCGCAAGGCTGGTTTATTTTGGGCATCTTTAGAAACGCCAATAATACGGCCTGGAACATTTCGTTTATATTTTTCAAGTGTTGCAAAATATCCGGCATGTGGCCCTCCATATCCCATTGGAATACCAAAACGCTGTGTTGAGCCAACCACAACATCGGCTCCCCATTCGCCCGGAGGTGTTAATAATGCAAGACTCATAATATCTGCAACAACAGTAACTGCAGTTTCATTTTCATGAGCTTTGCTTACAAAATCTTTATAATCTTCAATTTTACCATCAGCAGCGGGGTATTGAACCATTGCCCCAAAAACTTTATCATCCAGATTTGCTTCACTGAATTTGCCTGTTTTAATTTCAATACCTAAAGGTTCGGCACGGGTTTCCAGCACATCCAATGTTTGAGGGAAAATATTTTCATCAACAAAAAAAGTATCAGCACCAGCTTTAGCTTGCTTTCGCAGACGGGCATTGTGCAACATAATCATTGCCTCAGCTGCAGCAGTAGCTTCGTCAAGTAATGATGCGTTGGCTAATTCCATGCCTGTTAAATCCATTACTACGGTCTGGAAATTAAGTAAAGCTTCCAATCGCCCCTGCGAAATTTCTGCCTGATAGGGCGTATAAGAAGTATACCATCCAGGGTTTTCCAATATATTTCTATGAATAACAGATGGTGTGATGGTATCGTAATATCCTAAACCAATAAATGATTTATACAACTTATTTTTTGCAGCAATTCTTTTAAGTTTTTTCAGGTATTCGTATTCGCTAATACCTTTTCCAAGTTGCATGGGTTTATCAAGCATAATTGATGAAGGAACTGCTTTGTTAATTAATTCATCCAGGCTTGATACACCTATTTTTTTTAACATAGTATCAATTTCATGGCCTCTGGGGCCATTATGACGTTGAACAAAATTATCTAGAGCCATTTTTATAATAGTTTAATATTTATAAATAATATTTTAATAATTACGGGCTAATTTAAGCATAAGTATAATGAATAAACATTAAAAAAATCATGTTGTTGATTTTTGACTATATGTTTTAAAACAAGTTTAATATATCATTGTTCAAGCATTGCTATCAATGATCTACTAAAAAAGGATTTGTTGATTTTTCGTGCTGAACAGTTGTTGAATCGCCGTGCCCGGGATAAATAACAAAATCCTCATCTAAGGTAAAAATCTGTTGTTTGATACTATCAATTAAGGTATGATAATCTCCTCCGGGAAGATCAGTTCTACCAATACTTCCTTTAAAAAGCACATCTCCTACTATAGCAAATTTATCATTTTGAGCAATTAATGCAATGCTGCCGGGCGAATGGCCGGGTACATACCTGACTTCGAGGACCGAATTTCCAAACTTTATTTCATCGCTATGATTAACAAACATTGTTGGTTTGGGAGGTTCTTTTACATTAAAGCCAAAGGCTAAAGCCATATCGTTTGCACGTTCAATCAAAGGCAAATCGTCTTTATGAGCTATTGATGGAATCTTATATTTATCAAGAACAGCCGAATTGCCCATAATATGGTCGATATGACAATGTGTATTGATTAGGTATTTAGGCACCAGTTCATTTTCGCTAATAAATGAAAACAACTCATTATTTTCGTTTAAATTGTTACATCCGGCATCGATAATAACACATTCTTTTGTTTCGTCGTAAAGCAAAAAAGTATTTTCCTGAAAAGGGTTAAATACAAAAATTTTTAATTTTATCATATTTATAGTTTTTTATTCACGTCCCTTTATCATGGGCACAAAAGCAAAATACCCATGTTGCGATTCTTTAAACTCATCTTCACTTATCCGGTCAATAGCCATCATAACCTGGCCTCCGCCACCACCTACCGGAACAACCATGCGACCACCCACTTTTAATTGTTTTAGCAAATCCTGCGGGATTTCGGGAGCACCAGCAGTAATCAAAATTTTATCGAATGGAGCAAAACGAGGTAGTCCTAAATAACCATCGCCATAAAAAAAATACGGTTTATAGCCTAATTTGTTCAACAGTGCTCTTGTTTTTAGATACAACTCACGTTGACGCTCAATGGTATAGACTTTAGCGCCCAATTCAAGTAAAATAGCACATTGATAACCAGAACCAGTTCCTACTTCCAGCACTTTGTCATGTTTTTCTACTTGTAAAAGCTCGGTTTGAAAAGCAACGGTATAGGGTTGAGATATTGTTTGTCCTGATCCTATTGGAAATGCCTGATCACGATAAGCAAATTCAACAAATCCACTATCCATAAACAAGTGTCGTGGTACTTTTCCTATTACTTCAAGAATTTTCTGATCTTTTATGCCTTTTTCACGGATGGTTTCTACCAGCTTTTTACGTAAACCTTTATGACGGTATGAATCAGTCATGTTAAAAAATTTATTGGTTGTGCAATTAACTAGCAAATATAACAGAACAAATTACAATTATCAAAATGAAATGTAAATATATCAAACTTAAAATGCACGTGATAAAACTCTGATTTATAGGTATTTTGAAACCAGGCAAATTTATAACTACTGATAATCCAATGTTATTAACAAACATACGTTGATAAATTGATTAGGAGTTTTAACTTCTCTTTTTTTAAAACCATTAAGTTTGTATAAACAATAACACAAATCCATGAAAATAGGTTTAATAGGAATTAATTCACCCAAAGAAGAGAAAAGTTTTGAAACTTTACAGCAAAGCTTAAAAAGTAATATATCAGGGATTTTCTCTCCCAATACTGAAGAAATGCATGCTTTTGCCCAAAAGTATGATATTAAAATGTATCCATCAGCTACCACCCTATTTCAGGAAGTTGATGCGGTATATTTTGCAAACTCTTTAAAACCAAATGTTGATTTTGCTATACATGCATTAAAAAACTCTTGCCACCTGTTTATTGAAAATATATTTGATCTTTCGTACGAAGAAGTAAAACAATTATTTAAATTGGCATTCGAAGCCGAAGTACAAATAGCTATTAAACAAACCATATTGTATACTCCTGAATTTAAATTAATAAAAAAGGAACTTCAACAAACAAAATATGTCGAGTTGAGCTACTTGTTCAACCAAATTTTAAGAAAAAAAGACTATTTCTTTGAAATATTTGAAGCAATTAGGTTTGTATCTGCTTGTATTAATTCTGGGATTAAAAAAATTAATACTACTCCCGTAAAAATTGACGAAACAATTTTTAGTTTTGTAATTATATTCATGGAATTTGATAATGGATCAATTGCCAAAATAAAATTAAATAATCTTTCACAAGAAAATGAAAAACAAATCAGAATATATGAGGTTCATGATTTTTATGAAATTAATTTAAACAAACATTTTGTCTATAAACATACCTTTTCTAAAGGACATACTGAAAGAAGGGAACTTGGCCTGTTTCATTCTAACCCATTTGAATCCGAACTATCAAACTTTATTAATCAATCAGAAAATATAAAATCATTAAACATTTCAGAATCGCCCGAGATCATCCAGGATGTACAAGCTACCCAATCAATCATCAATAAAATTTATAATTAAAACTCTTTTTAACAAAACAAACATCTATTCTGTACGCTTTTATTACTATGTAATTTTTTTAATTACAACAAAATTGTTTTTTTTACGTTGTTTAAAATACTTGTTTTTAGCCTCATTTACATTCAATGAATAAACACTTACAAACGATTAAGTACCTTGTTTCAGATTTTCTTTCAGCGGGTTTAAGCTGGACCATCTTTTATATTTACAGGAAATTATTTATTGAATCGCAAAGATTTGGTTTTGATTTACCTCTAGAGTTTACTAACCGCTATTTTTTAGGCATAGTAACAATCCCCATATTGTGGATATTTTTATATTACCTTAGCGGATATTATAAAGATATTTACCGCAAATCCAGGCTAAAAGAGCTTTGGCAAACATTTGCAACAACAATAACAGGGTCGGTTATCATCTTTTTTGTTTTCCTTCTCGATGACCAGGTAGAAAATTACAAGCATTATTACAACCTATTTGTAACACTTACGGCCATTCATTTTTCACTTACCTATATTCCAAGATTAATTATAACATCTATTACAAACCATAAAATTCATTCCCGCAAAATCGGATTCAACACCATCATAATTGGAGGAAATAAAAAAGCAGTTACTATTTATCAAAAAATTGAAAACCAAAAGCAATCGGTTGGCAATAAATTTATTGGATTCGTTAGCCTTGAAGAAAAAGAAAGTTATCTTATAGAAAAATATTTGCCTAAACTTGGTAATTTAAAAGATACTGAAAATATAATTGATGAATATAGTATTGAAGAAGTAATTATTGCCCTTGAAACCAAGGAGCATAAAGAAATTGAAAAGATCATTAATCATTTAGATCACAAAAAAGTAGTTATTAAAGCCATTCCAAGTATGTACGATATTTTAATAGGAAAAGTAAAAATGTCACATATTTTTGGCACTCCCATCATCCAAATTTCGCACAGCTTAATGCCTACATGGCAAGAACATGCAAAACAAGCAATTGATCTCATTTTTTCGTTAATGGCATTGATTATTTTTTCACCGTTATTTTTATTTCTGGCTGTTGGTATAAAGGCCACATCTAAAGGGCCAATAATATATAGCCACGAACGCATAGGACGGTTTGGCAAACCTTTTACCCTTTACAAATTTAGGTCAATGTATGTTGATGCTGAAAAAAATGGCCCCGAATTATCATCAAAAAATGACGACCGAATTACTCCTTTTGGCAGATTTATGAGAAAATCAAAACTAGACGAACTTCCTAATTTCTGGAATGTTTTAAAAGGTGATATGTCTATTGTTGGCCCCAGGCCCGAAAGAAAATATTATATTGATAAAATTGTAAAGATAGCCCCCCATTATTTACATCTGCAAAAAGTTAAGCCGGGAATTACATCGTGGGGGCAAGTAAAATATGGATATGCAGAAAACGTTGATCAGATGATTAGACGATTAAAATACGATATCCTTTATATCGAAAACATGTCGCTTTATGTGGATTTTAAAATTATGATTTACACGATTATTACTATCATAAGAGGAGGTAATGTTTAGTTTAGTTTAGTTTAGTTTAGTTTAGTTTAGTTTAATTCAACTTGTTTAATCACCTTATAAACCGGCCCTTCCGGAGTTAGCTTACTTTCATAAAAGAATACTTTATCAATTTTAAAATATTGGAATTCAATATCTTCATAATCATCTAACACCTGCTTTAGTTTTCTTTTATCGTTTATTGATTTGATTCTTCCCAATGTTAGGTGAGGTTTAAAAGGCCTGTTTTCAATTTCAAATCCTAATTTTTCCATCATCCTGTCGATTTCTGATTTTAAATTTTGCAAAGAATCTGATTTTTCAATACCCAACCACAATACACGCGGATTATTCAAATTTTTAAACACACCTATTCCTTTTCCTTTTAGTGTTAATGATTTTTTAGATTTTAATACATCTTCAAGGCCTGTTGATATTTTTTGAATCATATCTTCATCAGTATCTCCAGCAAAAAAAAGCGTAATATGCATATTAAAAATTTCTACCCATTTTAATTTCTCATGCTGGAGTTCAGACTTTATATCCTGAATTTTTTCTGCTGTTTGTTTCGAAACAGGTATTTTTACAGCAATAAATGTTCTTTTCATAATTATTAAAAACTTGAAATCCTTTTAAAATAACATTATATTTACAGTTGTTCTGTAATGTGGTAAAATCAAATTTTAAATTTAAAAAAAATTAACGTTATGAAAAAAATAGCAGTTGTATTGTCAGGAAATGGTGTTTTCGATGGATCGGAAATTCATGAGGCAACGCTTACATTATACTCAATTGTAAAAAATGGAGCCACTTACGAACTATTTGCTCCTAACATTGAACAACATCATGTAGTAAATCACTTAACAGGTGATGAAATGAACGAAAAAAGGAATGTACTTACCGAAGCTGCACGAATTGCCCGCGGAAAAATTCACGATCTGGCAAATTTTAAAGCCAACGATTTTGATGCTATAATCTTTCCTGGCGGATTTGGAGTAGCCAAAAATCTTTGCACATTTGCTTTCGACGGTTCAGATTGTAAAGTAAACCTCGATGTTGAGAAAGCGATCCGGTCGATGAATGAAAGAAAAAAACCAATAGGTGCTTTATGCATTGCTCCGGTTTTAATTGCCAAAATATTAGGCGATATTGAAGTTACCATTGGACAGGATAAAGATACTGCCAAAGCGATAAAAGATATGGGCGCCAAACACAAAGACACAACTCATGGCGAAATTATTATAGATGAAAAAAATAAAATTGTAACCACACCCTGTTATATGCTCGATGCTAATATTGGGCAAATTGGAGATGGGGCGAATAATGTTGTTAAGAAAATTTTAGAAATGGTTTAATGACTTTTTATATTGTCCATTTTTTAATTATCGAAAATCAACTTATTCTTAATAAAAATTTCTATTGAACAGAATAAGTTGGTTTTTTGTTTATATAGAGCCGTTTAAATACTTAATTAAAAATCTTACTCGCATGAAACATCCATACACAAAAGGTTACAAAAATGGAATGAATATAGCATGGATGTTACACGAGACCAATTAATTAACTAAAATATATTCGAATGAATAACTACAAAATTGAAATTAAATGGGCCATAATTTTTGTGTTAATGCTTTTATTTTGGATGATCCTTGAAAAGTTATCAGGGCTTCATGAAGAACACATTGAAAAACATGCAATTGTAACAAATTTAGTTGCTATTCCCGCAATATTAATCTATACATTTGCATTACTTGACAAACGTAAGAATTTTTACCACGGAAAAATGACTTATAAACAAGGTGTTATTTCCGGATTGGTAATTACTGCCATAATAACTATTTTCAGCCCATTAACACAGTATATTACTTCAAATTTAATTACACCCGAATATTTTCCAAATATGATTGACTATGTTGTTGAGAAGGGAAAAATGTCACAAACAGAAGCAGAAAATTACTTTAATTTAAAAAATTATACTATTCTGGTATTAATTAGTACTCCGGTAATGGGAATAATAACAACCTTGATTATAGCAATTTTTACAAGAAAAAAATGAAATTAAGAAGTAAAGTATTTTTTAAATCTGCTTGTGTTCAATCAACAAAACAATTCGTTCTATCATTCGATCCTCACCTTGTGGGTCGTACTCTGATTTTAAATCAGAACCAAATAGACGGGCTATAGCCTGCCAAAACACAGCAGAAAAATTTCCACGGAGCTCCTTTAGCAGAACATATGATGTACTTCCTGTTTCACGGTCGATAAGCTTTAAAAGCAGTCGTCCCTGTGTAATGGTTAATTTTTTGAGCTCACTGCCAAACTCATCCATTAACTGCTTTTCAATGGTTTTAATATACTGTTTCCGTTCTTTTTCAGTTTCAAGTTCTAAAAACTCTTTTTCCATCTTATCAAGTTTTTCTTTTGCGAGTTTAGCATAAGGATATACTCTTTTCAAGTCTCGTACCAGTTTTCTGTACCTCCAGGCCTGATAACGGTTCTTAAACTTTTTCTCCGGAAATATAATTACTTCACCTATGGTTACATTAGGAATGGTATCACCATTATCAATTACAGTTTTGGTGACAATAATTGTATCAGAATCTTTTTGATTTTGCGCCATCCCAAAATCAGAAATACAAAATAAAATAATTACTATTATTATATACTTTAATAATCTCATATTTGATTTTAATTTCTATTCATAATACGATTTGATTTAATAATTGTTGTGAAGCAATACTTATAAAAAATACAAACCTACAATAAAAATTTTTAGAACAATAAAGGTTTTTTTAATCGTATTCATAAGATTAATTCGAAAATTTATGCATTAATCGGGTTAGAATTATATTTTTATCATTTAAAAATCAACAAAAAAATGAATCAAAATAATGTTGTGGCTAAAAAAATAAAACAAACAGAAAATAAAATTTTAAAATTTGTTTTCATTATTTCAGGTATTATATCCTTAGGCCTTGGTATTTTAGGTATATTTTTACCTCTTTTACCCACGACTCCTTTCCTACTGTTATCGGCTGCTTTATTTTTACGCAGTTCAAAAAGGATGTATCTTTGGTTGATGAATCATAAATACCTGGGAGAACACTTACAAAATTATTTACATCATAAAACAATACCACTAAAAACAAAAATTTATGCCTTATCATTATTATGGGCAACCATATTAGCCACATCAATACTTGTAATTTCTCTTATGTGGGTAAGAATACTACTCATTGCCATAGCGGGAGCTGTAACTTATCATATTCTTTCATTTAAAACAAAATAATATATGATTCCAGTATTAATATTAATGACAGTAGGAATAATCGTTGGTTGGATTTTTCATCACAAAACCACTTTCTTAAAATGGATATCGGAATTAACAAACTGGGCTATTTATCTTTTACTATTTTTACTAGGATTAGCAGTAGGTACAAACGATAAAATTTTATCCAGCTTCGATAAAATTGGCTACTTATCTATCGCAATTACTCTATTAGCGGTTGCCGGAAGTATCATAACTTCATGGATAACTTATCGTTTGTTTTTTAAAAACAAAGGAGGGAATAATGAAAGGTAGTTTGATTATCTTATTTTTTTTCATCTTTGGACTGTTAGCAGGTATATACCAACTGCTACCCGGCCATTTACTTGAAAATGATTATAGCCTTTATGCCTTGTATCTTTTAATGTTCCTTGTCGGAATAGGAATTGGAAGTAATAAAAAATCATTGCAATTAATTAAAAAAGTAAATTTTAAAATTTTATTGGTTCCCTTATCGGTGATTACCGGCACTTTTATTGGCGTATCAATTTTTGCTTTACTTCAAGATCAACTAAATTTGGTTGAGTCATTAGCCATTGGCTCTGGTTTTGGATATTATAGCTTATCGAGTGTATTAATTTCAGAAGTTGCCACCGACACTTTAGGGGTAATTGCTTTGTTATCAAATATAACCCGCGAAATTATTACTTTACTTTTTACCCCGTTATTTGCACGTTATTTTGGCAAGTTAGCTCCTATATCTTCGGGCGGCGCTACCGCCATGGATACAACATTGCCTGTAATTACTAAATATATTGGCTCCGATTATGCCATTATTTCGGTATTTAGCGGTATAGTTTTAACCATTCTTGTTCCTTTTTTAATTGCTATTATTTTATAGCTAGTTACAATTAATAAATAATTCCTATACATATACCTTAAAATTGAATAAGTATTTATAATTTTACACGCTCTTTTCAGGAATTATCTAAATAACAAAATATTATAATGATGGCTGGTAAAATTAATATCAATGTTCGTTCGGAAATAGGCGAATTAGAAGGTGTAATAATTCATACACCAGGGAAGGAAGTAGAAAACATGACTCCTAAAAATGCCGAAAGAGCTTTATATAGCGACATTCTTAATCTTTCGGTAGCTCAAAAAGAATATGCACAACTAAGTGGAGTTTTAAATAAACTTACAAAAACTTTCCAGGTAAAAGACCTATTAACAGATATTCTAAAAAACGAAAAGGTAAAAGAAAATCTTCTTCAAAAGATTTGTGCAAACGAAGAAAAATGTTCTATCATAAAACAATTACAGTCTAAATCAGCCGAAGAGCTTTCTACCCAACTTATTGAAGGTGTAATTGAAGAAAAAAACACCTTAACAAGATATTTAAGTAAAGAAAGATATTCGTTACGTCCACTGCACAACTTCTTTTTTACAAGGGATGCAGCCATGTCAGTTCTTGATGATGTTTTGATTGGACGTATGGCTAACCAGGTTCGCGTAAGAGAATCGTTAATAATGGAAGCGATATTCGATTATCACGAACAGTTTTTAACCAAGACCGTTAACCCTGCCGAGAGCAAACATTTTTCTAATCAAACCTCTATTGAAGGTGGAGATGTTTTAGTGGCACGTGACGATATTTTATGTATTGGCACAGGAACAAGAACCACCTCACAAGGAATTGACTTTATTCTTGAACGGCTTTTGGCACAAAAAGAAAAAAACAGGCATATCATTGTACAGGAATTACCGTATAAACCGGAGTCTTTTATCCACCTCGATATGGTTTTCACTCTTCTTGATGTTGATACCTGTATGGTTTACGAACCACTTATTTTACAAACCAATCGTTTCCAGACCATCCATATAAAAATTGAGAATGGAAAAGTAACTTCTATTAAAGAAGAAGAAAATATGCTTAAATTATTAAAAGACTTAGGTATGGATTTAAAACCAGTATTTTGCGGAGGGAAAAAAGATCCATGGATTCAGGAACGTGAACAGTGGCATAGCGGAGCCAATTTTTTTGCAGTAGGCCCCGGAAAAGTTATTGGATACGAACGGAATGTCTATACTATGGAAGAAATGAATAACAATGGTTTTGAAATTTTAAAAGCCAATGATATTATTAAAGGAAAAATTGATCCGAAAAATTATAAAAAATATGTAATTACACTTGAAGGTTCAGAGCTGCCCCGTGGTGGTGGTGGAGCAAGATGTATGACAATGCCTGTTAGACGTAAAGCTGTAAAATGGTAAGCTTTATAAAAAGGGAGCTGTCCAAATAAAAAAATATTCAATGTATACATTTCGACAGGCTCAGTGCTATATGCTAATTATTATCTTATTGTCACGTTAAGCCTGTCGAAATATGAACAACTAAAAACACTTTTTTACTACTCTCATTTTGTTATATCCTACACCAGTTCTTTTACTTTATCGGCAGCTTCTTGTAAAGTTATTGCAGAATATACTTTTAATCCCGAATCGTCGATTAGTTTTTTCCCTTCTTGGGCATTTGTACCTTGCAAACGTACAATTACCGGCACTTTAATTGATCCAATAGCTTTATAAGCATCAACAACACCTTGTGCTACCCTGTCGCACCGGACAATGCCTCCAAAAATATTGATCAAAATGGCTTTTACATTGGGATCTTTGAGAATAATTCTAAAACCGGCTTCGACTGTTTCGGCATTGGCCGAGCCTCCAACATCCAAAAAGTTAGCAGGATCGCCTCCGGCAAGTTTTATAATATCCATTGTAGCCATTGCTAATCCGGCACCGTTTACCATACACCCCACATTACCATCAAGTTTAATAAAATTAAGGTTGTATTTTCCGGCTTCAAGTTCGGCAGGATCTTCCTCAGAGGTATCGCGCATTTCCTGGTAATCCTTATGTCGAAATAAAGCATTATCGTCTAAATTCACTTTGGCGTCGGCAGCAAATATAAGGTCATCCGATGTTTTAAATACCGGATTTATTTCAAAAAGAGATGAATCACTTTTTTCAAAAGCAGTATAAAGCGATATAACAAACTTTACCATCTCTTTAAATGCTTTCCCGCTTAAACCCAAATTAAAAGCAATTTTACGAGCCTGGTATGCCTGAATGCCCACTTTAGGGTCTATCTCTTCTTTAAAAATTAATTCAGGTGTTTTTTCGGCAACTGTTTCAATATCCATTCCGCCTTCGGTAGAATACATAATAATATTGCGCCCTGTAACACGATTTAATAAAACACTCATATAAAATTCTTTAATCTCGCTCTCGCCCGGATAATAAATACCCTGCTCAATAAGAATTTTATGCACTTTTTTACCTTGTGGGCCTGTTTGGTGGGTTACCAGATTCATTCCAATAATTTCTCCGGCAAATTTTTTAACCTCATCAAAAGTTTTTGCTATTTTAACACCGCCGCCCTTTCCGCGGCCACCAGCATGAATTTGGGCTTTTACCGCCCAAGTTTCCATTCCCGTTTTTTCTTTAATAGTACGTGCAGCATCAATAGCTTTTTCTGGCCGATCAACAACTATTCCTTCAGGAACTGATACACCAAATTGTTTTAATATGCTTTTAGCTTGAAATTCGTGGATATTCATAGTTTATAAATTTCTTTTACATTATATTGATTACGAAATTATTGATTTTTTATACATTTAACCAATTTTTATGAAATAAAATATTTTCATTAATAGCATGAGAAAATTAAAAAACAGTGAACTACAACGCCTAAGCATTAAAGATTTTAAAAATGCTCAAAAAACACCGGTTGTTATAATACTTGATAATATCAGGAGTTTAAATAATATTGGCAGTGTATTCAGAACCTCCGATGCATTTTTAATCGAAAAAATTTTTCTTTGTGGCATTACAGCCAAACCTCCGCATAAGGATATTCACAAAACCGCCCTGGGAGCTACCGAATCTGTTGAATGGGAATATATAAAAGATACAAATGATGTTATTGATCTATTAAAAAAATCCGGATATATTATCATATCAATAGAACAAACAGAAAAAGCAGTTACATTACAAGATTTTAACATAGAAAAAACAGAAAAATATGCTCTAATTTTTGGTAATGAAGTTAAGGGCGTTCAACAAAAAGTTGTTAATAAAAGCGACTACAGTATTGAAATACCTCAGTTTGGGACCAAGCATTCTTTTAATATTTCAGTAAGTGCTGGAATTGTGCTATGGGAATTTTACAAAAAGCTAAATCTTAAATAAAAAAGAGCTGTCTTTTTGAAGACAGCTCTTTTTATTCTTTTATAAAAACTAATTATTCAACAATTGATTTGAATGTTTCGTTTTCGAAATAGTTTCTGAATTCTAAATCAGTTTTAGCCAATTCTTTTAATTCAGGATCTTTTTCGATAGCAGATTTTAAGCTATCCATTGTTTTACCTTCTTCTCCAATTCTTGCATTAATTACAGCATTTAAGTAATCATTCATTGGATGATCATCTTCAACTACTTCAATTGTTTTAGCTGCAGAGTCGTTTTTACCAGCCAATAACATTGCTAAAGCAGTATTGAATGTTTTATGGTTTTGGAAATAGTTAATTGCAGCTTCGTATTCACCATCCATAATCTTAATAATGCCTAAGTTATAATCAACAGCAGTTCCTGCATCAGTTGAATTTAAGAAATATTTTTCAGCAGATTCTTTATCTCCTTCTTTAAGAGCTATTACACCTAAGTTATTATTAACAATTGGATTTCCTTCTTTAATTTCATTTGCTTTTTCTAAAGCAGCTTTGGCATCAGCCAAATTTTCCTGCTTAATATAAACATAAGCTAAATTGTTATGTGCTCTTTGGCAACCTTCGAATTTTTCGATGGTAGTTTTATATATTTCAGCTTTACCATCAAGGCCTTCAGTTAATTTAGCAGCATATAAAAGTTCTTCAACATTTAAGGTATCTGGGTTGTTAACTGCAAAATCAAGAATTTCTTCATCAGAGAATCCTATTTTGTCAACTTTAACTTTAATTTCAGATCTTCTAAGTTTTGGTAAGATATCATCAGCTAATACTTCAAAAGTTGCAGACATGTTTTTGATTTCTTTTTCACGAACTTCAGGGTCAGAATACATTGAAAGAACACGAAGAATTAATTCTTTATCTTCGATATCAGATGCTTCAACTAATTTTTTAAATCCTTCCCAGTCTTCTGCTGTAGATTTCATGTTATAAAGAGACTCAGCATCCTTATCTTTTACTTTTGTTTTGTCAATAACTTTAGATAAGAAGTTATCAGCAGATTTTTTTCTTTCAACAGATAATCTTTCGTTTAACTTTTCTGGGCCATCTGGAGAAGCATAAGCTGATATTTCGATTTCTTTATAATCTTTATTTTCTGATTTGTTTACTTCTTCAATAAATTTTTCCAGTTCTTTAATATCTTCGGCAGTTAATTCAGATCTTCTGATATTTGATCTCTGAATTACATAATGGATATCAGCCATTTCTTCTTTAGTAACAACACGTTCGAATTTGTCAGAGGCTGCAATTGGCATAGGGTCAACCATAACCAATAATGGAGTGGAAATGATACCATCAGCTAATTTGAAAGCTGGTAATTCAAGGTTGTTATCCTTGATTGTTGCAACAGATCTCATTTCTAGCTCACCTTTACGCATTGCTTCGGTATATTCAAACTCACCGGCAAAATCGATAGAGCCACCTGTTTCGTATGCAATAACTTTATTGTTGGCTTCTACACTTTCGCCTTGAAATGTTTTAGATTCTAAAACTTCTTCGCCACCATCATATTTATAAACAGGTGTAAATTCAACAATTGCTTTTTTGTTGAACCATTCAGCAGGAATATCTCCTGTGATTTCGTACTCTACTTTGTTTGCATGCATTTCAAGTACTTTTGGAGTAACGTTGTACTGAAGATTAGAAGCTTCTTCTTTCATTTTATCTAATCCACCACAACTGCTTAAAATAATTGCAGCGAATAAGAAAGATGCTAAATAGTTGATTCTTTTCATAGTCTGATTAATTATTTGTTTTTAAAAATTACTACTATTTTCTCACATTAAAATACAAACTTAATAATGTTTTACATAAAAAAAAAATAAAAAGCTGCAAAATATATATGATATAAGGCTTTAAATAACAATTCTATGTATTCCCTTCTCATATTTTTGATTTAATATTAGTGATTTAACCCTTTCATAATCTCCCTGATTATCAACAAAATCAATATCATTGGTATCAATTATTAAAAAAGAAATATCGTTTTGTTGCCTAAAGAAGTCGAAATATCCTTTTTGTAAATTTAATAAATATTCCTCAGTAATCCCTTTTTCATAATCTCTTCCTCTTCTTGATATATTAAGTAGCAATTTCTTAACATCTACATGTAAATACACATAAAGATCGGGTTTTGGTGTTGACTGGTAAATAATATTGAATATTTGCCGGTATAAGTTATATTCATCTTGTTTTAAAGTTGCTTTTGCAAATATTAACGATTTCATAAAATAATAATCTGCCACATTAAATGGCTTAAATAGGTCTCTTGATGTTAATTCGCGATTTAATTGCTGATATCTTTCGGCCAGAAAGGACAATTCTAAAGGGAAAGAGTATCGGTCGGGATCATTATAAAATTTAGGCAGAAATGGATTATCTGCAAACTGTTCTAAAATTAGTTTAGCATTATATTCTTCGGCAATCATTTTAGCAAGTGTAGTTTTACCTGCCCCAATATTTCCTTCAATTACAAGATAATTTAAATCCACAGCAATTATTTAAAAATTAAAAAAGCTGCCTCAAAGATAATTTTTGAAGCAGCTTTAATATAAAATTAGACACTTTTTTTATAAACAATTTTTAATAAATAGGTTTTACATCCATATTGTAGAATGCGAACGACCACTTATCGGCAGTTTCTTCAATTGTCAGGGTTTTAGGTTTACCAGCTCCGTGCCCCGCTTTGGTTTGTATTCTAATAAGTACGGGGTTTTTCCCTTTGTATTTTTCTTGCAAAGTTGCAATGTATTTAAAAGAATGTGCCGGAACAACTCTATCGTCATGATCAGCAGTAATTACCATAACAGCAGGATAATCATTGCTACTACTTATATTATGCAAAGGAGAATAATTATAGAGATTTTCAAAATGTATAGAATCTTCGCTGGATCCATATTCTTCTGCCCATGCCCATCCTATGGTGAATTTATGATAACGCAACATATCCATAACACCAACTTCGGGGAATGCTACTGAATATAAATCAGGACGCTGATTAATTACAGCTCCAACAAGCAATCCTCCATTGGAACCACCTCTAATGGCTAGTTTCTTGGGTGAAGTATAATTATTCTCAATTAAATATTCTGATGCAACAATAAAATCATCAAATACATTTTGTTTATTTAGTTTCATTCCTGCTTTATGCCAGTTTTCGCCGTATTCGCCACCACCACGTATATTTGCCAAAGCAAATACTCCATTATTTTCTAGCCAGATTAAATTGGCAACACTAAAAGATGGTAAAACACTTGCATTAAACCCTCCATATGCATATAATAAAGTGGGATTTTTACCATTTAATTTCAATCCTTTTTTATGTACAATAAACATAGGTACTTTAACGCCATCTTTGCTGGTAAAGAAAACCTGATTAGTTTCATAAGCTGTAGGATCAAAATCCAGATTGGGTTCAAACCAGGTTTCGGATTGATTTTCATTAATATCGTACTTATAAATGGTAGGAGGAAATGTAAAAGACCTAAAACTATAAAAAACTTCATTATCATCAATTGAGCTATTGATGTCATAAACAGAACCTAGCGTAGGTAGTTTAATATCGTGCAAATACCCTCCTTTTAAATCATATACTTCGAGTTGAGCATGGACATCTTGAATATACGAGGCAATTATTTTATTGCCAGCTAAATAACAACTTCTTAAAACATCACTCTTTTCAGGAATAACATCTACCCAGTTGCCTACATCCAACGAATTAACATTTATTCTCACCAACTTATATTTTGGGGCATTAAAGTTCGTCATAACTATCAGGTTGTCATCAACATGGTCAAGTACATGGTAATCATAATTAAAACCTGTAGTTAATTTAACAAATTCATCATCTTTTTGAAGATTTTTAACGTATAGGTTATTACCGCTGGTAGATTCGGTTTCATAAATAAAAAGGTATTTTTCATCACTCGACACATCTGCGCTAAAATTCCGTAAGGGGAATTCTTTATTTTCAAAAATCACTTTGTCGGTTTCTGTTGGTGTGCCCAGTTTATGATAATAAACTTTATGATATTTATTAACACCAGAGAGCTTTTCTCCTTCTCCCGGAGCATCATATCTACTGTAAAAGAAACCGTCTTTATACCATGCAATGTTTGAAAACTTAATCCATGAAATTTTATCTTTAAGGTCTTCTCCTGTTTCAATATTTCTTACATGAATTTCGTTCCAGTCTGAACCACCTTCCGATAGTTGATAAGCAATATATTTGGCATCATTAGTTATTGAAAAACCTCCTAATGCAATGGTTCCATCATCAGAAAACTTATTGGGATCGATTAATACCTCGGGCTCATCATCTAAAGATTTCTGTGTATATAAAACTGATTGGTTTTGCAAACCATCATTTTTGAAAAAGAAATACCGATCTCCCTTTTTAAAAGGAGTACCCATAGTTTCATAATCCCACAAAGTTGTAAGCCTTTCTTTTATTTTATCTCTAAATGGTATTTTTTCCAGATAATCGAAAGTTACTTTATTTTGTGCTTTTACCCATTCTTCAGTTTCTGGTGAATGGTCGTCTTCGAGCCAACGGTATGGGTCTTCAACCTGTGTCCCAAAATAATTATCAACCTGATCAACCTTTTTTGTTTCGGGATATTTTACAGGCGATTGATTACATTGGGTAAATGCTATTAAAATAATTAGTAAATAAAGAAGTCTTATTCGTTTCATATTTTTTATATTTTTTTCTTTAACAAACTTACATTAATTTGAGCATAAATTAGGCAATATCAATCTGGTAAATTTAAAAAAGAATTAAAAGTTTTCAAAATTTTATATTACCACTAAATATAATTTACTCATTAAACAAAAAGGGCAATAAAAAAGGCAGAGTAAACGCTCTGCCTAATTAATTATTATACAAACAGTTTCATATTAATCTTTTTTACCTTCAGGCTTAGGCAGAAGAACTTTTCTTGAAAGTTTTAATTTTCCGTTTTTCGGATCAATACCTAAAAGTTTAACTTTAACTTCATCACCTTCCTTAAGTACTTCTTCAACTTTTTCAAGCCTTCTCCACTCAATTTCCGAGATATGGAGTAGCCCTTCTTTTCCTGGCAGGATTTCAACAAAAGCACCATAAGGCATCACAGATTTTACTTTTCCAACGTACTCTTTTCCTGCTTCGGGCACTTCTATGATTCCTTTAATTTTATTTAGAGCCGCTTCTATATCCTCCTGGTTTTCAGAGAAAATATCCACCACACCTAAGCCATTTTCTTCAGAAATGGTAATGGTAGAATTTGTTTTTTCCTGAATATCCTGTATTACTTTTCCACCCGGCCCAATCACAGCACCAATCATATCTTTAGGAATAGATATTTGTACTATTCTTGGCGTATGAGGTTTCAACTCGGCTCTGGGTTCAGCTATTGTTTCAAGCATTTTGTTTAAAATATGCATTCTTCCTTCTTTTGCTTGTTCCAGAGCTTTGGTAAGGATTTCATATGACAGCCCTTCAATTTTAATATCCATCTGACAAGCAGTTATTCCATTGGCAGTACCGGTAACTTTAAAGTCCATATCGCCAAGATGGTCTTCATCTCCAAGGATATCAGAAAGCACAGCATATTTTCCGGATTCTTTATCAGTAATTAATCCCATTGCAATTCCGGAAACCGGTTTTTTGATTTTAATCCCTGCATCCATTAATGACAATGTTCCTGCACACACGGTAGCCATTGATGATGAGCCATTAGACTCTAAGATATCAGAAACTATGCGAATTGCATATGGATTTTCTTCTCCAGTGGGGATCATTCGTTTTAAGGCTCTATGCGCTAAATTTCCATGTCCTACTTCTCGCCGGCTAACGCCTCTTACAGGCCTTGCATCGCCGGTAGAAAATGGTGGAAAGTTATAATGTAATACAAATTTTTCAGTTCCTTGCACTAATACCTGGTCGATAACCTGTTCGTCGAGTTTTGTTCCAAGTGTAACGGTAGTTAATGATTGAGTTTCACCACGGGTAAATACTGCTGAACCATGTGCCGCAGGCAAATAATCTACCTCGCACCAAATAGGCCTAATCTCATCGGTTTTTCTTCCGTCTAATCGAATGCCCTCGTCTAAAATAAGATTCCGAACAGCTTCTTTTTGTACATCATGAAAATACCTGGAAATGTGTGTTTCATTAACCTCTTGCTCTTCATTCTCATCTTGCAGCTTTTCGGCAAATTTTGTCTTTATTTGTTCAAAAGCTTCCGTTCTTTCATGCTTACCTTTATTATTTTTAGCAGTTTTATAAACTTCGTCGTAAAGTTCTTTTTTCATTCGTTCACGAAGTGCTTCGTCGTTGGTTTCGTGCTCGTAAACCCGCTTTTCTTTGTTAATTTCTTTTGCCAGCTCAATTTGTGCCATGCATTGCATCTTGATTGCTTCGTGAGCAAATTTGATGGCTTCTAACATTTCTGCTTCAGAAACCTCGTTCATTTCCCCTTCAACCATCATTACATTTTCGAGGGTAGCAGCAACGATGATATCGATATCTGCTCTTTCCAATTCAGAAAATGTCGGGTTTATCATATAGTGGCCATCAACTCTTGCAACACGCACTTCTGAAATAGGCCCGTGAAAAGGGATATCAGAAATACTTAATGCTGCTGAAGCTGCTAGTCCTGCTAAAGCATCGGGCATAACATCCTTATCGGCCGAAATAAGGTTTACGGTAACAAAAGTTTCGGCATGATAATCTTCCGGGAAAAGTGGGCGCAAAGCACGGTCAATTAAACGCGAAACCAATATTTCATAATCGGAAGGCCTGGATTCTCTTTTTAGAAATCCGCCGGGGAAGCGTCCAAATGAAGCAAATTTTTCTCTGTATTCTACTGAAAGGGGCATAAAGTCAACATCTTCTTTTGCTTCTTTAGCCGACACAACGGTTGCCAGAAGCATGGTACGCCCCATTTTTACAACAACCGATCCGTCTGCCTGCTTGGCCAGTTTACCCGTTTCGAGGGTAATGGTTCTATCACCACCCAAATCAATTGTTTTTGAAATCAAATTATACATATATCTTCAATTAAAAATTAATTCTATTTTCTTATTGTAAGGTAATAAGAAAAAAGGCAATTAAAAATTGCCTTCATCTTATTATTTACGGAGGTTAAGTTCTTTAATCAGCTCTCGATATCTTTCAATATCTTTACCTTTAAGGTAATCAAGCAAACGTCTTCTTTTTCCTACCAATCGGACCAATGCACGTTGTGTGCTATAATCTTTTTTGTTTGTTTTTAAATGATTGGTTAAATGAGTAATACGATGCGTAAAAAGAGCAATCTGTCCTTCGGTTGAACCAGTGTTTGTTTCAGACTTTCCAAATTCCTTAAATAGTTCCTGCTTTTTCTCTGCTGTTAAATAGCTCATACTTTTTACAATTTATTTTATTATTCTATTATATACATTTTAAGACCTGCAAAAATATTTATTTTTTTTCACATAACAACAGAAAAAAAGAAAAAATTGTGGTTTTTTCGTGTTTTCTTGTGACTAAAAGCAAGAATTAAATATTCATTTTTTGTTTGCATAGGTAATAACCTTTAATCCAAAAGCAGCATTGGGAGGATTATCTTTTTCTAACAAAATGGACAATGCATGATTACTTGTTGTTTTTCCATTGATCAATATAATATGTGGAACAATAAATTTTATCAGACTACTTTTTTTGCTAACAAAAATTAAAACTCTAAATAACAAGCGTTTTAAATAAGATTTCAAATAAAAAATTATGTTTTACTTTTTTAATAAACTTAAATCCAATAGTTGGAAATAAAATTGCAATAAAAACTATTACTGCAAATACGTATTCATTGTCAATTTTATAAAAATGAAATCCTTTTGCCAATAAAAGTAATATTGATGATATTAAACCAACAATAAAAAATAAATAGCCTGTCATTTTATACTTTCTTCTCATAATAAAAAATTATCAATTAAAATTACCAAAACAAAATTTATAATAACGTTTTAAATATGCAAGCAAGTGTTAATCAACTTTGCAAAGCGTATGGTTTTGTGAATGAGTGGTATGGTTTTATTGGAGAGTACAAAACGTACTCTT
>JBKHIH010000061.1:0-23280 GCA_046538755.1 Thiohalospira sp. | reverse complement strand
CTAGGGATTGAAAACGATCGTGTTAGCCGAAGAAATTTAACCAATGTGGGTGTTTTTAGAAAATATGTTGAAATATACCTCGATAAACATCCCAAAATTCATCCAAATAAACCACCTTACATTACACTGGTTCGTCATTTTCAACCTACAGAAAAAGGATTACCCATACAAATTTACTGTTTTAGCAAGGAGCAATCGTGGGAAGTTTACGAGCAGGTACAGGCAGATATTTTTGATCATATTTTAGCCGTTGTGCCTGAATTTGAACTTAGAATTTTCCAAAATCCTTCCGGCGATGATTTAAGAGTTATTGGAGATATATTAACTAATAATCCTGCACAATGAAAAATCTTTTATTAACTATTTTATGTATTATTTTAATTACAAAAATATCTTCTGGGCAGAAAATATTCATTACAGATTACGATTATCAGGCAGATATTAAGGTTTTTGTAACAAAATATGAATACCAGGCTGATTTATTAGTTTTTAAGGTTAAATATGATTATCAGGCAAATGAAAATAAAGGGTTATGGTTTTTTACAACGCATTCCTTCCAGGCCGATAAAAAAATCTTCTTTACCGATTATGATTACCAGGCGGATTTAAAAATTTATTTTGTAGAATATAAATATCAGGCCAAATGGAGGAATAATGAAAAGAAACATTTACTATTTTAGCACGTAATAGAAAGTACAGAACTCAATAGCCGGAGATCAATTCTATATTCAACATATTCAACATATTAAGGAAATAATAGATATATGCCTAAAGGGAAGTTAATAACATTTTTAAAAAATTTACTAAACTTTTTAAAAAGCAATAAAAGTTTAAGTAACGAAAATGTTCGTCTTATTTCCCAACGTAACAAGATTAATTCCGAAAAAACAGTGTTGGAAAAAAACTTCAAGGCTTCGGAGAAAGAAAAAAGTATGTTGAGTAAAAAAATAGCCAGCCTTGAAAATGCACAGGATATTATTTTCGAACAATTCAGAGAATTAGAACTACAAAGAAAAGAACTTGAATTACAACAGAAGAAACTCGAAGAAACCAGCGAAAAGTTTAGAAGCCGCACCATAGAGCTTTTTGGGAAAATGATTGACCTGAAAAAAGCAAAAAAAACCATCAGCCAGCAAAACGAAAAACTGGAGCAACAACAAGTAGAAATAGATATTCAGCAAAAACAACTTGAACACTCGAGCCAAAAATTCAGAGAACGGACTATTGAGCTTTTTGGGAAAATGATTGACTTAAAAAAAGCAAAAAAGACCATCAGCAAACAAAAAGAAGAAATTGAAGTACAAAGAAAAAAACTTGATGAACTAAATGCCAGCAAAGACAAATTCTTTTCAATTATTGCACACGATTTACGCAATCCTATTGCTGGATTTTTAAATCTTACCGAAGTGTTAACCCAAAATTTTGACACCTATTCAGGAGCTGAAAGCAAAGAGTTTATCGATATTATGAACCAAGCTTCGAAACAACTTTATAATTTATTAGAAAACTTGCTTCAGTGGTCGAGAGCACAAACCGGAAGAATGGATTACAACCCAAAAATCATATCATTAAAAGAAATAACAGACAATACCATTGATCTTTTGATGATGAATATCGAAGATAAAAAAATAAAAATAATTGTTAAGATCGATGGACAATTAAAAGTTTATGCAGATGAAAACATGGTAACTACTGTAGTTAGAAATTTAATTAGTAATGCCATTAAGTTTTCACATCCTGAAGATTCGATCACTATAAGAGCCAAAATATCTAATAAAATAGCTGAAGTTTCTGTAATCGATCAGGGAGTTGGAATAAAAAAAGAAGATCAGAAAAAACTGTTTAAAATTGATTCACATATAACAACACCTGGAACATCAAACGAATCAGGCACAGGGCTTGGCCTTATCCTTTGCAAAGAATTTATAGAAAAAAATGGCGGAGAAATCTGGGTTGAAAGTGAAATAAATAAAGGTTCGGCATTTAAATTTACTCTTCCGGTAAATCATTTATAAAAAAAATTACAAATTCATTAAGCACATTCACATATCAATCAAAGTTATTTTGGCAAAAAGTAACTGTTATTTGATTTATTTATATCTTTATCTACAAAATAATTCATAATAATTCGTTTTTTGCAGATGCTAAAAAAAATTACCATCATATTATTCCTACTTTCACTCTATTTTACCACATTTGGCAACCCCTCTACCAAAACAGACAGTTTGTTGAATATCTTAGAAAAATCATCTGGTGAAAAAAAAATGGATATTTTACGGCAGCTATCAAAGGAATATTTAAACAGTTCTGTTGAAGAGGCTATAAAATATGCCAGTGAGCTATTAGTTATTGCAGAAAAAGAAGGAAATTTAAAATATATGGATTTATCCACATCCTTTTTAGGCGAAGCCTATTTTTATATGGATGATATTGATAAATCAATAGAATTTTTTGAAAAATTCCTGGATATTAATCAAAAACAAAATGATATTGACGGTATTGGAACAGCTTATAACAACCTGGGCATTGTATACCGATACATTGAAAAATATGAAACTGCCATTAAATATTATCTTGAAAGTTTAAAAATAAAAGAATCGCTAAAAGATTCAACAGGCATTAGCAATACACTAAATAATATTGGAGTATTGTATTTTCACATGCACAATTACGATAAAGCGTTGGATAATTATCAAAAATCACTCGAAATTGAAAAAAATATTAACAATAAAAACGGAATAGCCACCTCGTTATTAAATATTGGCGAAGTATACAGCAAACAAAACAAACCCAATTTAGCTACTGATTACTTTCACAGAAGCATTGAAATTGCCGAAGTAATTGAAGATATGCATACACTTGAAATCAATTACAAATGTTTATACGATTTAAACAAACAAATTGGGAAATTTGAAAATGCACTGTATTATTTTGAACTTTATAATGATTTAAGAAACCAAAGGCTAAGCCAGGAAGCAAAAAAAGAAATTGCCGAACTTGAAATCCAGTACGAAACAAAAAAGAAACAAAAGGAAATAGAGTTACTTAACAAACAAAATCAATCCAGCCGTTTTATTATCATTACTTTTCTTTTTGCTTTTATCATCTTTGCAATATTAGCATATCTGCTTATCCGACAGGTGCGAGCCAAAAATAAGGCATTACATCTATTGTCCACACAACATAAGCAAATTACAGAACAAAGCGAAAAGCTTGATAAACTAAACAGCACAAAAGACAAATTTTTTTCCATCATTTCTCACGACCTGAAAGGTGCTATTGGTGGTTTTTTGAGCCAAACCGAATTTCTAGCCGAAGATTTTGATTCTTTGGATAAAAAAGATTCTCACGATTTAATTAAAAAGATGAATTATTCTTCGGAGCAATTATATTCGTTGCTTGAAAATTTGCTAGAGTGGTCGAGGACACAAACCGGCAGTATCCGGTTTCAACCCGAAAAGTTTAATTTAAGAAGATTAACAGAAAGTGTAGTTTCACTTTTTAAAACACCTATGCAAGAAAAAAGTATTGATTCAAAAATTTATATCGACCATACCATAGAAGTTTTTGCCGACCTTAATATGGTAAGTACCGTTTTAAGGAATTTAATCATGAATGCAATCAAATTTTCACATGCTAATGGTAAATTTTCCATATCGGCGAAAAGAGTTAACGACTTTGCCGAAATAGAAGTTGCTGATGAAGGTATTGGCATATCAGAAAAAGACCAACAAAAGCTTTTTAAAATAGATCAAAGCTTTTCAAATCCTGGGACAAACAGAGAAAAGGGCTCGGGATTGGGACTTATTCTTTGCAAAGAATTTATCGAAAAAAACGAAGGCTCTATTTGGGTTGAAAGTGAGTTTGGCAAAGGTTCCCTGTTTAAATTTACTTTAAAACTTGCTCCGTTTGATTTAGTGTAAACGCTGTTTTACCGCTTCGTAAATCATAATAGATGCAGCTACCGAAACATTAAGCGACTCAATCTCGCCCAAAACAGGAATTTTAACCATTTTATCACAAACTTTCAGAAACTCGATGGCTACACCACGGTCTTCGGCTCCCATTAGAATGGCTGTTGGCAAAGTAAAATCTACCTGATAATAAAAATCTGAAGCTTTTTCGGTTGCAGCAATGATTTGAACTCCGCTATCCTGCAAAAAACGAATAGTTTTTGTAAGGCTTTTTACCCTGCAAACCGGCACTTTATGCAATGCTCCGGCAGAAGTTTTTACAGCATCGGCAGAAATCCTTGCCGATCCCTTGTCGGGAATAATTACAGCATCAACTGAAGCACATTCTGCTGTTCTTGTAATAGCTCCAAAGTTTCGTACATCTGTAACTTTATCCAAAATAACAAAAAGAGGTACTTTTCCTCTCTCATAAATCGATGGAAGAATCTGTTCGATATTTTGAAATTCTATCGGTGAAATAAAAGCTAAAACCCCCTGATGATTTTTTTGTGTTACCCTGTTAATGCGTTCGTTAGGAACAATCTGAATGGGAATTTCAAATTGCTTTACCAGCGTCATAAGCTCGTAATATAATTCTCCTTGTAGTCCTTTTCGAATCATCAGTTTTTCAATTGTTTTCCCTGAATTAATGGCTTCAATTACCGGACGTATTCCAAAAATAAAATCCTTATCTTGTTTCACAGTATTTGGTTGATTAAATGATTTTTAATTATTTACCTGTAAATTTCGTTTGTTTTATAATATATTTCCCCGCTATTCCATAGTTCAATAAATGTTTCCCATTCAGAAAACTTGATTTTATCTCTATTAAGAATGTAATGATTTAAACTATAGGGATTTTGTTGATATGAAAAATAAAATGTTATACCAGGGCCCATAGGGTCGTGATGATAAATCCACCGCTCTTCTTCCCCTGATTTGTAAATATAATCGGGTAAACCATAAATAATGTAAATCATTCCACGGTCGGTACGCCAGCCTTCAACATGCGATGTAAAATAAACATTGGCAAAAAATACCCGGTTGTAAAAAAGTTTGATTAACTCCCTGCTTCGCTCCATATTATTTGCACGCTTTAGCCAAAAGCTATCAACATACAATTTGGTGTATTTACCCGTTGTGTCTGATTCAGGAATAGAATCTATTTTATGCAAATAGGCTAAAGGAGCCAATAAATCAGCGGGTTCTCGAATAACAGGAAAATTTTCTCCAAAATTAAATAAAGCAAACCCATTTTGCGGCTCGGGTTCAGAAGTAAAGAAATACATCCCTTTTCTCAAAAAATTATCATAACAAATGGAATCGAGATAACAAACAAACGTGGTATCATACCCTGAATAATAAGTAAGCATTGTATCTTTTACATCAGGGATAGGTGGAACTTCTTCAGCGGATTGGAAATAAAAAACATTTAATGAATCAAAATCATATTGATAATGATTTATATCAAATGCAAAAGACTCTTTGATAAATGATTCGGTAACAAGTTCATTATTACGCTTATTATAAATCAAAAAATCCTGAATGGATAATTCATCTTTACGATCTATTTTCAGAAAAGAATACTGATTATTTTGCCTGTTAAGGTCGGTAGTAAGGACCTCAAGCATATATTCTTTACCTTCTTTTGTTGGCACTTCGAGTTTTAATAAATGATATTGGATATTCGATTTTTTTTCAAATTTAAAAGTTGTGGTTGCACTATCAACAAGCTCTTTATCTTTATTATTATTAAAATGATATAAAGAATAAGACACACCCACTTTGGATAGTAACTCATTTTCTTCATTTGCCAGATTATATAAAAGCTCGCGGGTAAATATTTTCACCAAAAGCAATGATGATGTATCAGAATTGTTGTATACTTTCACCTCTGGATGTAAGGACGAACCACCCGGATGATAAATCATTTGAAGATTTCTGGGAATATTAGCTTTTCTGATGCCCGAACAAGCAACAAAAATTAATAAAGTGATATAAATAAGATATTTTCCGTATTTAAACATATTTTTTGTGTAACAGATATAAAAATAGTTAAAATCTGTCAGCTTTCAAGTTTTCCAGTTTTTCTGTGAAGTTTTCCCAGTGCTCCATTTCTTTTTCAAGTAATTTTTTAAGCTCTTCATACCTCGAAAATAGTGATGTATCATGATTCATTTGGGCAGGGTCAGATAGTTTTTTATTGATTTCTGCCATTTCCTTTTCCAGCATTTCAATTTTCTGTTCGCTGTTATTTACATCTTTCTCCGCTTTCCTTATTTTTTTATCTAGTTCTTTGCGTTCTAAATATGCCTCTTTATTTTCTGTATTAGATATTTCCTTTTTTACTGTTTTAATTTTAGTTTTTTGTTCTAATTGTTTTAGGTTTTCCAGTTTTCTTTTATGCAAAAAATCATATATACCACCAATGTGTTCTTTGATTTTTTTATCCCTAAACTCGAAAACTTTATCAACCAATCCATCTAAAAACTCACGGTCGTGTGATACCAAAATAATGGTTCCTTTAAAATCTTTCAATGCATTTTTTAGAATATCTTTTGAGTGCATATCCAGATGATTGGTTGGCTCATCTAATACCAGCAGGTTATAAGGCTCTAAAAGTAATTTTGCCATCGCCAGCCTTGACCTTTCACCACCCGAAAGCACCTTTACCTTTTTTTCAACTTCTTCGCCACTAAATAAAAATGCTCCCAGAATATCACGAATTTTTGTTCTTACATCGCCCACAGCAACATCATCTATTACCTGCAGTGCTGTTTTATTTTCATCAAGCAGTTCATCCTGATTTTGAGCAAAATATCCAATCGATACGTTATGCCCGATTTTTAATTCACCCGTATAATGAAGTTCACCCACAATCATTCTTGATAATGTTGTTTTTCCTTCACCATTTCTCCCTACAAAGGCAACCCGTTCGCCACGCTGAATGGTAAATTCAAGATCATCTAAAACCTGCAAATCGCCATAGCTTTTGCTCAGATTTCGTGCATTAATTACCACATCACCTGAACGAGGTGCTTCTGGGAATTTTATATTTAATTTGGAAAAATCAATTTCGTCAATCTCAATCCGGTCGAGCTTTTCCAGTTGTTTTATTCGTGATTGTACCTGTACAGCTTTGGTAGCTTTATATCGAAACCGCTCAATAAATGCTTCGGTTTCTTCAATCATTTTTTGCTGATTTCGATAAGCCGCTAACTGCTGTTCACGCTGTTCTTTTCTTAATGTTTCAAATTTCGAATAGGAAACATTATAATCGTAAATTTTACCTAAAGAAATTTCGATGGTACGATTGGTGATGTTATCCAAAAATGCCCTGTCGTGCGAAATTAATAATACCGCTCCCGGATACTCTTTCAAAAAATCTTCGAACCACTGAATGGCTTCAATATCCAAGTGATTAGTAGGCTCATCGAGTAATAAAACATCCGGCTTTTTAAGCAATATTTTTGCCAACTCAATTCGCATTCGCCAGCCACCACTAAATTCAGCAGTAGGACGTTTAAAATCGCTCCGGTTAAAACCTAATCCTGTTAAGGTTTGTTCAATAGAAGCTTCAATGGAATCACCACCAAGCATTTGATACCGATCGGTTGCTTCTGTTAAATCATGAATCAAATCCAAATATTCTTTTGATTCGTAATCTGTTCGGTCAGCCAACTGGTGATTTATTTTTTTTATTTTTTTGTCTAAAGCCAAAACATCGGAAAAAGCTTCACGTGCTTCTTCAAAAACATTTCGTTCATCCCTGCAAATCATATTTTGGGGTAGATAACCCAGCCGGATATCGTCTGGAACAATAACGGCACCTTTTGTAGGCTGCAGAATTCGCATAAACACTTTGAGCAATGTAGATTTTCCGGCTCCGTTTTTACCCACCAAACCTATCCTGTCTTTTGGGTTAATAAGGAAAGAAATTTGATCGAACAATTTAAAACCAGAAAATTCTACAGTAAGCTGATCAACAGAAATCATATAACTTTTTTATTTCCGCAAAGATAAAATAATCTGTAAGAAGTTAAGGTTTGTAATTTGAAATTTGAAGTAATAGAACACAAATTCAATCCATTGAATAGACCGATTAAACAGATTAACACAGATTTTTTTTTGAATTTATTGTTAAGAAAAAAAATTGCGCCTTTGTGGCTTTGAGGTGAAATAGAAAGCGGCATTCACTATAGCTTTCGGGAGCGGCAGGAAGCAATTTACCTGCCGGAGGCAGGTGGTAGCAGGATACAAGATACAAGATACAAGATACAAGATACAAGTTTAAGGATGCATTATTCAAGATTTCAAGAACTTTTTCCCAATCAACAAATTTACTATTTCACCATTTTACGAATTTACTAATTCACTACTTGACTATTTTACAAATCTTCCATTACACTCATTTAAAATTATATCTTTGCAAAAAATAAAAGGAGTTACACCGTGGGACGAAGAAAGAAAAGATTACCAGTTATTGAAAAAGTAGAAATTACAGACTTTGCAGCCGAAGGAAAATCAATTGCCAGGATAGATCAAAAAGTAGTTTTTGTAAATCAGACTGTTCCGGGTGATATTGTGGATATCCAACCCACCAAATCCCGAAAAAGTTTTATGGAAGCCAATCCGGTAAAATTTCATAAATATTCGGAAATACGCACCGAACCATTTTGCGAACATTTTGGTGTATGTGGCGGTTGCAAATGGCAAATGCTACCCTACCACGAGCAATTAAAATTTAAACACCAACAGGTAATCGATAATTTGGAACGAATAGCAAAAGTTAAACTACCAAAGATAGATTACATTTTAGGCTCGGAAAAAACAAAATATTACCGGAACAAGCTGGAATTTACCTTCTCAAATAATCGTTGGCTTAGCAGGGACGAGATCGATACCGATAAAAAAATAGAGAATAACAACGCCCTCGGATTTCATATTCCACGATTATGGGATAAAATCGTAGATATTAACCACTGCTATTTGCAAGAAGAACCTTCGAACGAGATAAGGCTTACATTTAAAGAGTATGCAGAAAAAAACAACCTTCCCTTTTTTGACCTGCGTAAGCAGGAAGGATTTTTAAGAAACCTGATTATACGTACATCCACTACAGGCGATGTAATGGTGATTCCTGTGTTTTATTATGAAGATCAGGATAAAATAAAAAACCTTTTACAATATATTTCTCATAAGTTTCCGCAGATTACATCGCTCATGTATATTGTAAATGCCAAATCCAACGATTCGATTACCGACCAGGATGTTATACTTTTCAGTGGTAAAGATCACATCATTGAAAAAATGGAAAACCTACAATTTAAAATCGGCCCTAAATCGTTTTTCCAGACCAACTCGGAGCAGGCTTACAACCTTTACACAAAAGCACGTGACTTTGCCGGTTTAACAGGAAACGAAATCGTTTACGACCTTTACACCGGTACCGGAACCATCGCCAATTTTGTAGCTGCCAAAGCAAAAAAAGTAATTGGGATTGAATATGTACCCGAAGCCATTGAAGATGCTAAAATAAATGCTGAATTAAATCAAATTAAAAATACAGCGTTTTATGCGGGCGATATGAAAGATATCTTAACTCCTGAATTTATCGTTAAAAATGGCAATCCGGATGTTATCATCACCGATCCGCCACGGGCTGGGATGCACAAAGATGTGGTAGAAACGATTATGCAAGTAAAGCCCAAAAAAATAGTGTATGTGAGTTGTAATCCTGCAACACAATCCCGGGATATTAACCTTCTGGCAGAAAAGTATAACGTAGCAAAAGTGCAGCCAGTGGATATGTTCCCGCATACGTATCATGTTGAAAATATCGTATTGCTGGAACGCATTTAGTACAACATTCTTGAACAACAAATATTCTTGTCTGTTAACTATGACGATGCAGGTATGATTAGATAAGATAAAACGAACATTTATTACTACTTGAAACAATACTGTACGTTTAACTATATTAAATTCAAATCAAATCTTGTCTTCTTATTTTCCGCAACATACTGGTTTATTACAAGTAAAAACCACTATCTGCCATCCGGCAGGTAAACTGCTTGCTACGGGTTTAGATGGTTACCTGCCCGGGTTGCACCCGGAGTTTCCAATCTTTCGCCACTACAGGGCTTATAAGTAAAACGGACATTCCTGTCCGTTGGCTATGAAGGTAAATACCAAGGTTGCTTGTTTTATGTTTAATTGACTGATTGGCAATCAAAAATATAAAACTCATTAACAAAAGTTTAAAAAAAAATGCTAAATTTGAATAAAATTAATGAAATCATGAAGAAATAATTATTTACAAAGAATATTCATTATAAAAAAACATTCAACATGGAAATCGAAAGTAAAAACACAGAAGAAGCCAAAACTTTTGGTGTATCATTATCAGAAACATCAAATGATTATTTAAAAAAAACTGCTCCCTGGATAAAATTTGTTAGCATTGTTGGATTTATTATGTGTGGGATTATAGTTGTAGCTGCATTTGTAATTATGTTGAATTCAGGAAACACCTATAGTGGATCAAACGCAGGTGTAGGAGTAGGACTTGTATATCTTGTCGGTGCTGTAATCTTTTTTTTCATAAACAGATTTTTATTCTTTTATGCTAATGCGCTAAATAAAGTTTACAAACTAAATGATAATGACGCTTTTGAGACCGCTTTTAAAATGCAAAAAAAATACTGGAAGTTTGTAGGTATCATTTTAATTATTTACCTATCATTAATACCTATAGCAATGATATTATTTATAGTTGGAGACATTTTATCATCAAGCAGTCCTTTATTTTAAAAACAGATACAAAGCAGTTTTTGTGAAACAAGCATTTTTAAATTGCCTGCCTAATTTATCTGTCAAAAAAGACAGTGAGGCTTCCATTAACCGTGCTATCCGTTAAAAAAAATAATCAAATTATTTCCTCTTTTTACTTTTTCGCAGCATGCTGATTTATTACAAGTAGATACCACCCCTGCTTGCTGCGGTGTTAATTAGTTGCCTGCAACCCTGAGTTTCCAATCTTTCGCCCTTACAGGGGTTTTAAGTAAAACGGACATTCCTGTCGTTGGTATTCTGGACATTTTTAAACACCCAAAATAGCCTTATCCATCCACAATATGCAGCTTACAAAAATTTCAGGGTTATATCTTTTATAAAAATATCAAAAATCATTCAACAAAAATTTTTATTCATTTATACCTTACAAACCGTTATTAATCATTTAATCACCGGGCTTAGATTTGATTATTAATTAAAAAAACTTATTTTAGCTTTTGAAGAATATTATTAGTTTTCATCAGAACAACAAGGTAAGAAACAGCAAATCAAACGAATGAAACTTTCATGTTTAAGGATAAAAAATTACCTATAAGAAAGCTATTGCATGAAGGTTCGCCAGAGAGATTTGTGGAAGGCTAAAGCGGGAGACACCGGCAACAAAAAAGATTATTGAAATTTGAACTTGTAAATCGCATAAAACAATTGTTTAACTACAATATATTCGAATGAAAAGAGATAATCTTACTCCGGATAAAAATTTTCAATATCATTATATTGACTTTTTATTTGGATCAAGAAATGCATTTAGCCTCGAACATCGTTTTTTTAATTCTGTTTGTCTTTTCTCAGCTTTAGCTGCCAGTTTTGCCACCATCACAAATATTGCATTAGACTTAAATAAGCAGCTAACACTATTCACCTTAATATCCAGTATTGTCCTATTTCTTTTCTATTATTTATCGCGCAAAAAGAACATCTTCAAACCTTTGGTTACTCCATTTATTATTTATTCACTCATTATTCTTTCATTTGTATGGTTCTTAAATGCTGGTTCTGAGGGGCCGGTAGTATTTGTTTATTTAATAGGCTTAATCTTTTTTGTAATTATCACCAAAGGCAGAAATCGGATTTTTGTGATTTCGTTATTTATCATCAATTTGATTTTTCTTTTTACTTTAGAACGAATGCTTCCTGAACTGATTACACCCTACGAAAGCGATTATATTAAATTTTACGATGTTGCCATTACATTTTTATTTTCATTTATACTGATTTACTTAGTTGTTGCTATCCTGGTAAAAAGTTATCGTGACGAAAAAGATATATCATCAAAACAACACGAAGAACTCCTTTTTCAAAAAAAACAAATCACAGATAGTATTCATTATGCAAAAAACTTGCAATCGGCATTATTAACCAATAAAAAAACAATAAAAAAAATCTTACCTAATCATTTTATTTTTTATGTACCTAAAGATATTGTTAGTGGTGATTTTTACTGGGTAAAAAAAATAAATCAAAAAATTGTTATTGCCGCAGCCGATTGTACTGGACATGGAGTACCCGGTGCATTTATGAGTGTATTGGGAATTTCTTTGTTAAACGAAATTATCAGAAGGAAAGAAATAAAAAAAGCCAACCTTGCATTAGAGAATTTAAGGCACGAGTTAAAAAATACTTTAAATGAAACCGACGAAGGTTACTTACTTAATAATGGGATGGATATTGCCCTGTGTATGATTGATACCGAAAATAAAATACTACATTATTCTGGTGCCAACACTCCGCTTTATTATGTCAGAAACGATAAGTTGTTTGAAATTAAAGCTACCCGAAATCCAATAGGGATTACACCCATAGAAATTCCATTTCAAAATCATGAGATTGAATTAAAAGAAAATGATATTTTTTATTTATTTTCTGATGGTTTTATTGACCAGTTTGGTGGTGATAATGGAAAAAAATATCGTTCGCGAAGATTCAAACACCTTTTACTTAAAATTCATGATAAACCATTGGAAGAACAAGAAAAGATAATTGCTGAAAATCTTAAAAGCTGGGTGCAAAATAAATACGAACAGTTAGATGATATCATGATACTTGGTTTTAAACCATAAAAATAAGCACCTGATAAAATACCGGGTGCTTATTTATTCTAATGTGTAAATCAATTATTATAATTTTTCAGGAATTTTCTCTTCAGGATGATCAGTTTTAAAATCAACCCAGTATTGTTTTATGGTCGATTTTATTTCTTTATGAAGCAATAGTATCCCTGTTAAATTTGGAATAGCCATAAATACTACGGTTAATAGTGATAAACTCCAGATAATGGTTGTATCTGTAAACGATGCAATAAAAAAGGCAACTACAAAAAACAAACGGTAAACAATTACATATCTTGAACCAAAAAGAAAAGTTACGGAACGGTCGCCATAATATGACCACGAAATTGCTGTAGAAAAAGCGAACAACATTAATCCAATAGCTACAATATACTGTCCCCAGTTTCCGAAAAAGCTACGTGTAAATGCCACAGCTGTTAGAGGAGCACTGTGGATAAGGGATTCTCCTAAGAAAATAACCGGAACTGCTTGTTCCTTAATTTTGCCGTTTAAAACCGGAAGTTCACCATTAAAAACAGTTTTGGTAAGAACATTTTCTTTTTCAAAAACAATTATATTTTCAGCAATAGACCGGGCATGGAGAATCGTAATATTATCATTGGTAATTTTACCATTAACAACTTCTAATTCACCACTAAAAGCCTCTACCTTATCTTTGCTGTTTAAATGATTACGAAGCATTTTTACCTGTTCGGGATTGTTTTCGGTATAAGTATTAGCTAAAATTTCAATATCGGTATTTTGAAACTGGTTAGGTACTTTTTCATTCCAAACTCCCGAAGATAACAATACCAAACCAGTGATGGTACAGATAATAATGGTATCGATAAAAGGTTCGAGAATGGCAACCACCCCTTCTGAAACTGGTTCATGCGCCCTTGCGGCAGAGTGAGCAATTGGAGCAGACCCCTGCCCTGCTTCGTTTGAAAACAGTCCACGATTTACGCCTTGATTAAAAACATAAGCAAATCCGGCACCCAAAAAGCCTCCAATAGCAGAAGTGCCTGTAAAAATATCTTTAAAAATTGCAAAAAATGAAGGAATAATATTATCATAATTATAAAAAATAACTGCCAAAGCACCAATTATATAAATAAGTGCCATTCCGGGAACAAGTTTTTCTGTTACTTTTGCAATACGTTTTATCCCGCCTATAATAACAAGCGCCAAAAGCACAGACATTACGGCACCAGTAATAACGTGTTTAATTCCAAAAGTGGCAAAAACTGAATTCGAAATACTGTTTATTTGAGGCAAGCTACCCGATCCAAAAGATGATAGGATTGTTGCAACAGCAAAAAAAACGCCCAGCCACTTACCGGTTTTAATAATCTTTCCGTTTTTAAGATTAATGTTTAATCGTTTCTTCATGTAATACATCGGCCCGCCAGCAACCATTCCTTTTTCGTCAAATTCACGGTATTTGTGAGAGATTGTAACTTCAACAAACTTAGTACACATACCAAAAAATGCAGTAACCAACATCCAAAATAATGCCGCAGGGCCTCCAAGGTGAATAGCTAAAGCTACTCCTGCTATATTTCCGGTACCTACCGTACCCGAAAGAGCAGTTGTTAATGCCTGAAAATGCGAAGTATCGCCTTCATCTCCTTTCCGGTCAAACTTTCCTTTTACAATTTTTATGGCATGCTTAAAATATCTTAACTGTGGAAATTTTAAATAAAGGGTAAAAAACAAACCTGTACCTACTAATAAGAAAACAAACCATTCATGCCCGCCAAGGTAACTGTGAAGGTTTTCAAAAAATTTGTTTAATTGTTGCATAGCGTTCTGTTTCGGTTAAATATCAATTTTAGATTGAAATGTTAACAAATGTAATAATATTTACAAATGTTCAAAATAACATGAATAAACAAATATTGGATTTTTAGGTATAAAGAAGGTTTAATTAAGAATAATTTTAAATTATAAATATAAATTGGAAAAAAACTACCTTTTTTTAAACCTATAAATCATATCTTTGAACCTATGGAATGTATCCAACAATACTTTTTTCATAACCAAAAATTAAAACCCTGTGCCTCGTTTAACGAATCGGTAATGGACACCGGATTATCGGTATACGAAATGATACGGGTTGAACAAGGTATCCCTCTTTTTATAACCGATCATTTAAACCGGCTTTTTACATCAATCAGAATCTTAAATCTGAAATTATCAAGAACAAAAAGTGAAATTGAAAATTATATCAAAATATTAATTGATAAAAACAGGGTTAATACCGGCAAAATAAAATTGGTAATTCATTTTAATAGTAATGATAACAATACAGAACGAGATTTATTAATCTATTTTACTTCCTTTTATTTTCCATCAGAAGAAGAATATAATACAGGCGTTCCGGTGGGTTTGTGCAAAGCAATACGAACAAACCCAAATGCAAAAATTCTTAATATTCAAGCCAGAAGAAGAGCTAACAATGTAATTGCCGAAGCCAAAGTTTTTGAAGTAATCCTTTTGGATAACAATGGCTTTATAACAGAAGGCAGCCGGTCGAATGTTTTTTTTATTAAAGATACTCAAATCTATACGCCCCTTTCAGGAAAAGTTTTGCAAGGCATAACCCGAAAAAATATTTTTCACATCTGCAATCAAAACAAAATCTCATTAATGGAGCGAGATATTCAGTTATCGGAGATTGAAAACTTCGATGCTGCTTTTTTATCGGGCACATCGCTAAAAGTGTTACCCATTAAAAATATCGAAAATATTTCGTTTAATCCATCCAACCAAATTCTTCAAAAATTAATGTTGCTATATAATCAGTTAATTGAAAAATATCTTGAAGAAAACAATCTACCCTAACCAATTAATCATATTTTTTGTTTCAACAAACGGGTTAACTTTTCCAAATAAAAAATCATTTTCCCTTCCGGGTTTATTATAGCACATCATTGGATGCATCGATTCAATTTTATGTTTTATTTTAAGTTCGCTGGTTATGCTTTTGGCATTATTTCCCCAAATAAACCAAATAATACTCCCGTTTTTTTGATGAATATAATCTAATAATTTTTGGGTAAATGGATACCAAATATTTTCATGGCTGTTGGGTTTCCCTGTTTCACAGGTAAATGATGTATTTAATAATATAACACCCTGCTTTTCCCAGTGTTTAAACAATTTGCCTGGAGGCAGAATATTAAAAGAATCGCCCAGTATTTCCTTTACTTCATTAAATTTAAGGTATTGATTATGATAAGCGTAATAGATCGAACGAATTATGTTCTTTAAAGAAATATTTTTAAAAGTATCAGTCCAGGATTGTAAGGTTCCAACCTCAAAAGCCCTGCCGGTAGCAACACCTTTTTGTGGATATGGGTCTTGCCCAAGAATAATTACTTTGGCTTTATCAATGGGAAGTGTTAAAAAATGAAGAACACGGCCTGCCTCGGGCGTATAATTATTGCTTGACTTAAAAATATTCTTTTCAATCGTTTTTAATAGTTTAATTGTTTGTGGTGTTAAAAAGTCAATCCATGACTTATCTATTTTACCTAAAGATTCTAAAAACACCGAATTGGATTTCACTTATTATTGTATTTTTATTTGAAAAAAATAATCCAAAGAAAGTTTAATTATCAGAAGGGCCTTTAAACATCTTCCACATGGCTTGTTCTTTTTTAAAATCGTAAAACGATTCTTTAAATTCTTTCATTCTTTTACCAGACCATACACCAGTGGCGTATTGTTTAAACAATAATTCATCCTGCCGGAGAATGTATAATACAGGAAATCCAAAATGATAATTGATTTCTACATCCATATCGGAAATATATTCTTCATACTTTTGGTGAATTTTATTCTTTTTAAAAATTTTTATATATACATCGTTATTTATGGCTACAAATTCTGCTAAATGATAACGGCTAAGCTTTAACAGAAAAATATCCCGAATTGATAAAATTAACAGTAGAAGAATTAAAAAAATTGCCTCTTTTAATGAATAAGGAGGTAAAACTAAATAAATTATAATGATTAAATCTGGCAGGTATAAATAAAAATTTCTTTTCATAAATAAAAACACTCTGCCTAAATAATCACTGTCTGGATGTTTTGAAAAATAATTTAATTGCATAATGTTAATCGTCTAGCCAGGGATCATTATTTAAATTGGTTGCTGCATAAATATCTGATCCTCTATATTTTATAATATTAGTTATGATTTCAATTTTAGCTTCAATATCTTTCGTTTTTTTCCCTTTAATTTTTAATGCTTTATTATAATCGTTTAATGCACTTGAATAATTTTGTAATTTGTAATTTAAATCACCTCTTTTAATCAGTATCTCTGCATTTCCAGGGTATAATTTATAAAGATTATTCAACTCATCTATGGCTCTGAGGTAATCATCCTCTTTTACCAATTTTTCAACTAATTTAAAAAGATTCTCCATAATAACCATTCAAATTATAAAAAAAACAAAAATAGTCGAAAACAAAAGAAAAGTAAAAAGATTAACCGGAAATATATTTTTGCTTTTTAGCTAATTGAATAATTTCTCTTTCATCACCTGCATTAAGTTTTAACATTATGTTTGCAATAAACGTTTCAAGCGTTTTGGTATTAACATTTAGTTTTTCAGATATTTTTATTCTGGATACATTATCGGCAAAAAAATTCATTATTTTTTTTTCGTAGCTATTCAGCGAATCGAATTGGTTTTCAAGGGAACTTTCTTTTTTGTCTATGTTATTAAATCCATATTTAGATTTAAACTGAGGGCAATAATAATTGTTACCTTCATAAACAAAATATACCGCTTTTATTAGTTCATCAATTTTTGAATTTTTAGCTACAAAACCTTTTGTTTCATGCTTTATTAATTGCTCAACAAACCAGTTTTCCATATACATGGTAAACACAATAACTTTAATTTGATGATAATCAAGATTCAATTTTTCGGCAAGTTCTATGCCGTCCATCCCGGGCATTGAAATGTCTGTAATTACGATATCGGCTTTTTTTGATTCAAGAATTTTTAATACCTCCATCCCATTTTTTGCAGTTCCTACAATCTCAATATCCGATTTATTTTTAAAAAGAGTAACTAAGCCAAAAAGTGAAACATCATGGTCTTCGGCAATAATAATTCTAATTTTATTACTTTTTATTGATTTTGATTTTGAAGGGGCATACAATGGAATATAAATATTAGCAATGGTACCTATTCCATTGGAAAAATCAAACGAGGCGTCACCATTAACTTTTTTAAGAATTTTTAAAACCTTAACTTCATTTACAGTAAAAAAGTCTCTATAATCAATATCCGGAAACTCAAACAAAATATTTATATACTCTTTATGATGTACTATCTGAATATTTATTGATTTGGCAGAATCAGGCAGGGAATCTAAAATATATTTTAACAACTGTGTAACAGTATCTGATATTGGCTGATTAATAACAAGCCAGTCGCCAGAAGGATAAAAGGAAGTTTCAATTTTTAAGTCAAATTTTTTAGTGATTTTTTCAATCTCATTTTTAAAATCAAACGGCTGCTTTGATTTTCCTTTCCTGAAATCTAATTTTTCCTTAACCTGTAAAAAAGGATCATTAAATTGTCCTATTACATTTTCTATTTTATGAGGATTATCTGTGGCTATTTCTCCAAATTCGTCCTGAAAATTATTTTTTTCAGCACTTTTAATGCTGGTTTGCTGTTTGTATCTCCAATTATTTAACAAATTTGCAATTAAATACACAATAAATGTAATAAAGACAAAAATGATAAGATAAGCCAAATATCTGTAAAAGAACACCATGTTTTTTTTATAACTTATTAAGTAACAATCACTACCCGCCTGAACAAAAATTTGATCCGATTTATTATCATAACGTTTTATAGAATAATTAACTTGTCCATTACTAATTTTTAGTTTTCCAATTTTTTTGTAATTTGAATTAAAAAAATATAATAAATCATCTCCAACAAAAAAAAGTTCTTCTATTGTGTCATTATCCAGACTTTCACTGCCAACATATTCCAGTTTATTTTTACGGGTTAATCGATATTCTTTCTTAACCTCTAAAGAAATGCCTATCTTCAAAACCTGATATCCGGTAAATAAAGTTAAACAATTTTCTGAGAGATTACTATTTAATGCAAAAAGATTTGTTTTAAAATCCAAAATCTTTTCATCTACTCTGTTTCCGCTTAAATCAAATAACATTAATGAATTAAAAACATTATTTTTTTCAACTCCGCTATTTAAAGCAATAATATACTTATCATCATCATTTACAACAACATCTGCAAACAACCTTGAAGGTGTTCCCTGTATCTTATAGGGTTGAAAAAAATATTCAAGTTTATGGTTAAGCACTAAAAGTTGAGCTGATGATCCGTTGATATTATTCTCTTTTGCCTCGGTAGAAACCACCAATTCACTTTTCCCGTCGCCATTTAAATCATTAACTACTATATGATCGATGACTTTTGCAGATATCCCTTCTGATTTATATAAACTATCGTTAGCAATATCATAAGCAAATATTTTTCCCTTAACAGATGGATGATCAGTTGTAAAGGCAAAATAAAAATCTTTAAATGAGTCTTCGTTAAAATTCAATAATCCAACTGAAAACAGATGATATTCATGGCTTTCATTCTCCAAAGCCATAACAAACCTACGCTTTACATGATACTCAATTTTATTTTTAGGATTAATGATATACAAAAAAAGCGAATCTTTATGTTCCGTAAATAAAAAAATTTCTTTTACTCCGTTTTGATTATAATCACCAAAAAACAATTTGCTGTTTTCCGCAGGTGTTTCAAAAATATTCCACAATGATTGAAGAGTGCTATCGGAGTTATAAATATAAATTGTGGGATTAAATATCTTATTGTATTGGTAAAAATTAAGGTTTTCACTATTGCCGTCATTATCTAAATCACAATAATATACCTCCCCATTATGGCTTAGCTGAGATTTGTCAACAATCTCAAACTTATGATAGGGAAATAGCTTTGCAAAAGCAAAAATTGCAATGCCACTTAATAAAAATCCTATAAATAACTGATGGGTAAAATACTTATACCGATTCACTGTAAAACTATCCTTACTTTTTTTAAAATTAATTTAAAATGGATACCGAATTTACTATTTATTATTTAATTATAAAATTTATTCATCAAAATAATTGTTAAAATTATTGGAAGATATTTATTAGCTTTCTTTTCAGAAATAAAACGTGGCATGATTAAAACAAACCATGCCACGTTAATGAAAAGATTCTATTTTATCATTACATTTCTTCTTCTTTCAAATAGCGGTCAAGAAACTCAAGGATTTTTCCGTATGCTTCAATTTCATTTTCTTTTTTCCTAAATCCATGTCCTTCGTCGTCAAAAACCACATATTCTACGGGAACATTATTTGTTTTGGCTGCTTCGACAATTTCATCCGATTCAACTTTTAAAACGCGTGGATCATTGGCTCCCTGAAGAACCATTAATGGCCGTTGGATATTCTCCGCATGGAAAAGTGGCGAAATTTTATAAAGGTAAGCCGAATCTACTGCCGGGTCTCCCAGTTCTTTATAAAGCGCTTCGCGCTGAGCTTCCCACCAGCTTGGGATACTTTTCAGCGTTCTTAGCCAATTGGTTACTCCAAAAATATTCACACCCACATCAAATTCTTCGGGTGTAAAAGTTAATGCTGCAGCAACCATATAGCCACCATAAGAACCACCAATAATACCTATTTTATTCGTATCAACCCATCCTGTTTGTGCCAGGTAATCTTTGGCATAAATACAATCTTTTAAATCATGGTCGCCATGCTTGCGGTCGTCTAAAGCAAAAAAAGTTTTTCCATAGCCACTGCTGCCTCTGTTATTAACGGCAATAATTGCATAGCCATGATTTACCAGATATTGAATTGTGGCTGAATAACCAACGCGTGATTGTCCGCCCGGGCCTCCATGTACCCAAACCAATGCAGGAACTTTGTTTTTTTCCGATGCCTGATGCGGTTTATAAAGAATAGCTGGTATTTCCAATCCATCGAATGATTTATATCGCACAACCTCTGCATCAACCAAATATTCAGGATTAATTTCCGGATTTAATGTATTGGTTAACTGAGTATAATTACCATTATCAAATTGATAAACATAAAGGTTTCGTGGATTTCTTGAGCTTGTTACATAAAAACTCATCACTTTCTCGCTTCGCGAGATATTTACCGAACTAATATTTTGTCCTTTAAAATCAGGAAAGTCCAACTCTTCGCCTGTGCTCATGTCAAAAACTTTAATAACGGTTTGTGCATCCTGATTGATACCAATTACCCTGTATTTTTCGTTATACGAATGATAAGCATACATCACATCCCAGTCTGATTTATAAACAGGTTCCACATCCTTATTTTCGAGGTTCATCTTTATGGCATAGGTAAACTCATCATCCTCATCAGTTAAATAAAAAAGATTTTTCCCGTCGAGGCTAAACTCAACCGGACGATTCAAAGTTTCCTCAATATCTTTAAGCTTTATCAATTCGTCTTTTTCACGATTGTACAAATACATTTTATTGTAATGATTTGTTACTGTTTTTGTAAGTGCAATAAGGTTTTTATCATCCGATATCGCACCAATATTGTACCCTTCGGTATTTTCAAAAATTAACTGAGGTTCCATCGATTCGATATCCATTTCATATAAATCCATAAACCGAGGATCGCGTTTATTGCTTTGGATAAAGAAACTTTTTTGGTCGCGGCTCCAGCCGGCAAACGATGCTCTTGCCTTTTCCCAGGGTGTAATATCGGTTATGGTACCATCGGTTTCCCTGATGTAAAGATGATAAATTTCGTTTCCGCCCTGGTCAGAGGTAATGATTAATCGTTCATCATTGGGGAAACAACTAACAATAAAAGTAGATTCATCACGGTCAGTTAGTTGTTTTGGAGTTCCTCCTTCAATGCCAATTTCGTAAACATTGTAAATGCCGGATTCGTTACTGCTGTAAAAAATTTTGCTTTCATCCGGCGAAAAGCTGCTACCCGATACATTTACATTATTCATGAACTGCTCAATCGAGTATTGTTCTATTTGTTGTTCCTGGCAGGATAACAAAATAAAAGGAACAATGATTAAAAATAAGAAAAACTTCTTCATAGTTATATAAATTTTAGGATTGATTAAAACACTGAGCTAAAATAAATTAAATTCGATAAGAATACAAGAGCAATGATTAATCGTTTTAACAAATTTTTTTCGAAGATATTTTTTTCACTTTAAGAAATAAAAAGGTTATTTTTTATTTTGAAAATTGAAAAAGTATTTCTTTATTTGCATCCGCAATTTGGGCAACAGTTACAATAAGTTCTAAAAAAACGTAAAATACAATATTTCGGGGTGTAGCGTAGCCCGGTTAGCGCGCCTGCTTTGGGAGCAGGAGGTCGCAGGTTCGAATCCTGCCACCCCGACGAAAAAGAAAAAGGGGCACATTTTTGTGCTCCTTTTTCTTTTTATCAGGGTGATGCCGGTGAGAAACCTTGTTCGAACCGACGACCAACGGGAGGAGTTCATGAGCGAACAACGTGAGCGAATAATCCTTTGGGTTGGCCATACTATTAATAGAATTACTTCAATTAAAAAGACTTAATAAGCGAAGCTTCTCCTCCTGCGGAAAAGGAACGAATGAAGGCTTTTCTTTTGAATCACCCACAATCAGGATCACATTTGTAATCCTGTGCTCCTTTTTCTTTTTTATCAGGGTGATGCCGGTGAGAAACCTTGTTCGAACCGATTACAGAGAAAATGTGCCATGAGTCGTTTTTTTCAGGCGAGAAATCACCATCGTTAAATTGAAAATCAATTTTTCAAAAATCCATTCCGGCTTTCAAAACCCTAATAAACTAATATTTAAAAGTTTTTACTAAATTAGTATTTTATTGAATGCGCCTTTTCTCCGTAAGAACAAATGATAATGTCTTATGATGATAAAAGTTTTAATATAAAATAGTACAATGCTTTTTATCGAATCGCTATCGCATAAAAATAGTATCATATCGCATCAATGAATTTAAAAATTATTAAAAAAGAATTGATGTTAATGTTGGAATTGAAATATCAGGACTTATTCATGAAAATATTAATGGGTACTGCAAGTGGTTCGTTAATGGGACAGCCAGCTTGGAGCGAAAAATTAAATAAAATATAAACATTTGAAAAATCAATAACTAATTTTTACGTTAGTAAGAATAAAAAGAGGCAATATAAATGATAGATTTAAAACAGCTATATAATGCATATGAAAATGATGATTTTTATTCTCTTCAGCTGGAAGTAGGAGATAGATGTTTTCAAGGATGTATATATTGTTACATGAATGCAGTAGAAGCAACAACTAATATACTAACCGATTATC
>JBKHIH010000119.1:0-5637 GCA_046538755.1 Thiohalospira sp. | reverse complement strand
TCCTGCGATTAACGTTAACGATTCGGTAACCAAATCTAAATTTGACAATTTATATGGTTGCCGCGAATCGCTGGCCGATGGTATTAAACGTGCAACAGATGTGATGTTGGCAGGTAAAGTAGTTGTAGTTTGTGGTTATGGCGATGTAGGTAAGGGATCAGCAAAATCGATGCGGTCGTATGGAGCACGTGTGATTGTAACTGAAATTGATCCGATTTGTGCCTTACAAGCCGCTATGGAAGGGTTTGAAGTAAAAACTGTTGAGGAAGCGCTGGACGAAGGAAATATTTTTGTTACAGCAACCGGTAATAAAGATGTAATTACTGCCGAACATATGTCGAAAATGAGAGACCAGGCCATTGTTTGTAATATTGGACATTTCGATAATGAAATTCAGGTTGATCAGTTGGATAACTACCCGGGTGTAGAAAAGATAAATATCAAACCGCAGGTTGATAAGTATGTTTTCCCTGACGGGCATGCAATCTTTATGTTAGCCGAAGGGCGTTTGGTTAACTTAGGCTGTGCTACCGGACATCCATCATTTGTTATGAGTAATTCATTTACAAATCAAACACTGGCTCAAATTGAACTTTGGAGAAACAATTACAAAACCGATGTTTACCGGTTACCTAAGCATTTAGATGAAGAAGTTGCACGATTACACCTTGAGCAAATTGGTGTTAAACTTACTAAATTAACTGAAGAACAAGCCGAATATTTAGGTGTCCCTAAATATGGCCCTTATAAATCAGACCATTACAGATACTAATATTAATAAGGTATTTAAGTTAAAAAGCCTGTCAGTTAATTATTTCTGACAGGCTTTTTTATTAAAAAAGCAGCCATCGTGGCTGCTTAAAATATATGCTTAAAAAATTGATGAACCGTAAGATTAAATGGTCATGATCTCTTCTTCTTTAGCCTTGATAATTATTTCTACTTTTTCGCCATATGAATCAGTAAGTTTTTGAATCTCATCTTCGGCTTTTTTGGCTTCATCTTCTGAAAGCCCGTCTTTTCCCAGTTTTTTAATTTCTTCGTTGGCATCCCTGCGTGCTGTTCGTAGACTTACGCGTGCACTTTCGGCTTCGTTATTCACCTGTTTTACTAAAGACTTTCTTCGCTCTTCAGTCAAAGCAGGGATGTTAATTCTGATCATCTCGCCGTTATTCATTGGCGTAAAACCCAGGTTAGCATTTAAAATAGCTCTTTCAATAGGTTCTACCATATTTTTTTCCCAGGGTTGTATGGCAATGGTTTTTGGGTCTGGAGTACCAATATTTGCTATCTGGTTTAGTGGAGTAGGGTTTCCATAATACTCAACGATAACGGAATCGAGCATTCGCGGACTGGCTTTGCCGGCGCGTAGCGTGGCCAACTCATTTTCTAAGTGGCCAATGGCTTTGTCCATTCTTTCTTTGGCTTCATCAATTACAAATTGAACTTCTTCGGTCATAATAAAAAAATTTAAGTTTAGGGTATGTTCATCATCAACATCAACAAATTTATAAAAAAAAAAGATATTGAAAAATGCATGTTGAATTAATAATAAACAATCCTGCCAATTATTTAATACTCTGGCAGAGTTAAAAACAGGCTAAAGTCTTTGTTTTTATAATTTTGAGAGGCTGTTAGTCAGTTGAGACAGGCGAAAGAAAAAATTACTCATGAGGTTTTCCGAGGATTACCGCTGCTAACTTTTCTTTTTTCACCGTCAGGGTGCTAAAGCGCCAAGTTTTTTGTAAAATGGTAAATCTGCTTTTGGCAGGCAAGCCATGCCTTTGCTGAAGCTTCGGCAGGCAAGCCATACCTACGCTGAAGCTTCGGCAGGCAAGCCATGCCTTTGCTAAAACTCCGGCAGGCAAGTTGGTTTAATGGTGTGTTATTTATCCCTAATTCTAATCTACTCAGTTGCTTACAAGCGTTCCAATTTTTTCACCTTTTACTACTTTAAGTAAATTGCCCCGTGTATTCATGTCAAACACATAAATGGGTAAACTATTTTCTTTACACATGGTAAAAGCAGTAAGGTCCATAACACTTAGTTCGCGTTGAATAACTTCGTTAAAAGATATTTCTTCAAATTTTGTAGCTGATTTGTCTTTCTCCGGATCGGCAGTATATACTCCATCTACACGGGTTCCTTTTAAGATGATGTCGGCACCAATTTCTACAGCCCTTAGCGCTGAGGCAGTATCGGTGGTAAAAAACGGATTTCCTGTTCCGCCCGAAAGAATAGCTACATTACCACTTTCAAGGTTTTCAACCACTTTATCCCTATGGTAAAAATCTCCTACCGGTTCCATCCGGATTGCTGTATAAACGATTGATTTTACGCCAATATTAGTTAACGAAGATTGTAGGGCTAAACTATTGATTACGGTGGCCAACATGCCCATCTGGTCGCCTTTTACCCGGTCGAATCCATTGGCTGCACCTGCTAATCCGCGGAAAATATTTCCTCCGCCAATAACAATGGCTACCTGGGCGCCGGCTTCTGTAAGCTCTTTTATCTGTTCGGCATATTCATTTAAACGGTTCGAATCAATTCCATATCCTGAATTACCCATGAGCGATTCACCACTGAGTTTTAATAATATTCGTTTATATTTAAGCATAGTATAAAAATTAAAAGCCTTGTTAAAACTGATATACAAAGTAACATAAAAATTTTAATTCATGGGTGTTCGAAAGTAATTTGTTATAAGTTAAATTTTTGTAAAGTGTTGTAAATTGTTAATATTGTAAATTAGTAAATTTGCCTTAGTTTTTAAGATTTCTACCTATTACTTGTTACTTGTTACTTGTTTCTTTTTACTTGTTTCTTGTTTCTTTAAACTTGTTTCTTTAAACTTGTTTCTTGTTTCTTTTTACTTGTTTCTTTAAACTTGTTTCTTGTTTCTTTAAACTTGTATCTTGTAACCTGAATCCTGAATAACGCATCCAACATTCCATAAAGTAATCTTACACAGGTAGCGCAACAACAAAGGTGCTCCCTTTTCCCGGTTCACTATCAATAGAAATGGTTCCTTTGTGCTTATCAATAAATTCTTTAGTCAGAATTAAGCCCAAACCAGTACCCTCTTCGTTCTCTGTTCCTTTGGTCGAAATACTTTTAGAAATATTAAAAAGCTTGGCTTTCATTTCTGGTGACATGCCGCGGCCAGAATCTTTTACCGATATTTTTACATACCCTTTTTGGGTATTTTCTGTTATTGTATGGGCATTTATAGTTACTTTACCCTCTTTAGGAGTAAATTTAATGGCATTGGAAATTAAATTTCTTAATATGGTTAAAAGCATATTCCGGTCTGCCCTTACAGAAGTCCTTTTATTTATAAGGTTAATTATGTTTATTGATTTTTTATCAGCCGCCGGTTTTAAAACATCAATAACTTCTTCGGTAAGTAAAAAAAGGTTTTCGTCTATCAGGTTAAAGTCAAGTGCATCTTTCTGTGATCGGGCCCAAAGCAATAAGTTTTCTAGTAGTCTGAAAGTTTTATTTATATTTTGATGGATATTCCGGGCATAGCTCTTTTGCTCATCAATATCTTCTCCATTGTCAAAACTCTCTACTAACAAGTTAGAAAAACCTAATAATATATTAAAGGGATTGATTAAATCGTGCGAAATGATAGCCAGAAACTTATCTTTTGCAGCATTATTCTCTTCTAAAATGGTATTCTTTTCTTCAATCTCCTCTTTATGAGCCGTAATTTCTTCGGCTTTTTGCTTTAAATCGTCATTAATAGCCAGGGTTTCCTGATATAGCTCTTCGGTTTTTTGTTTTTCTAAATCAAGCATATGGTTCGATTTAAAAAGCTTAAACCTTAGCTTATATTGTACCCTGTTGATAATAAACCCGATCACAATGATAGGGAAGATATCTGCCATTACAGTGAATTGCTCTTCTGTTGGTTTAAAGTAAAAAAGGAGGGCTGTTATAAAAATAAGCGTAGGCAGAAAATATAATAATACTGCTATTTTAGTATTTGTCTTTACTTCGAGCGAGAAAACAAAAAATATCAGAATTGTTCCGGTAACTGATGGTGCCAGTGCATTAGTTTGTAAATGGACCAAACAAATACCAAACATCATTACAACGCCACTTACCAAAAATAAATGATATAAAATAAATTTTAAATATTTATAATTATCTCTGGTTAATAGATGAAAAATAAGCAGTGGAATACCTATAAAAAAAGGAATACAGCGGAAATAAAAAGCTTCTACACTTTCCCTGATAATTAAATCCGAGTACATGTAATAGCCTATAAATAAAAAACTTAACACAATGATTATCGGAACGTTTTTAAGCGTAGTATCAATAATATATTCTTTAAATTTCTTATTTAAAATAAAATCCTGGTATTTCATAACTTATTGAGATTTATTTCAATATTGATTTCATTTCCCAGCCAGGCCCTATTCAGCAATCCAACAGAAAGTTTATCTGAAAAATCCATAGGAATATAGCTGTTTACCGGGTGTATAGATGTTAATAAGCCCATATTTTTATAAGTATAAGCAGCCAGTTCACTACAAAAAAACGTGTCGAGGCTTGTTTTTTCATGAAATATACGTCCTTTGGTTGGATTAATCATTTCATGATAAACATCAGGAAAGGTCGCCTGATGTACTTCAGGAATTATCTTTTTGAATCCATCGAACATTTTTTGTGTCCTTTCAGTATATAAGTGTCTTATAGAAAGCTGGTTGTCTTCTTTATGTGTAAAGTTGTATTTCAAACGTTCGGATAATTTTACCAACATAGGCCCGGATTTAGCCTTATTTAAAATAACATCTTGAACAGGCGATTCAGTATCCGACTCCCAAAGTAGAATTGTATCTTTTCCCGCATCGATACCAATATCTTGGGCTAAAACAATCATGGCAACATGCGACCAGGGACTCCCTTCGAGCGATTCAATAAACCGGCTGCTTAAATGCAGTCCGTGCATTAAAATAATATCACCCGTTTGAAGATAATTTTTAATTTCATGAAAAGCGGTAGTTTGTTTTTTAATCAACATACAGAATTATTTTAGATTGATTATGAGTTATATTTATCGGTAATACAAATATTATAATCAATAATACTTTTTTATCTGAAAAATGTTACTTACCCGTGGCACAAAATAATCTAAAAAAATTTAATTACTATGTCCATTGTTATATTTATTGATGATTAATAACAAATCATTGATAAATGGTTTTTGTTTAAAGTTCATGGAGATTTAAGCCTTAGGAAATGTAGTTATAATCTGCCCGGATTATCTTTTCAGGAATATATAAACTGGACAGATAAAAATATATAACGATTATCTCTTTATTTTAAATAATTAATAATCATTAGGATATAGCTAAAACAATAAGCAGTGATTTAAAAAATATCCCGTTCTTTATTGATTATCTAAAGTATAGATATTATTCTTATTACAAAGAAGCTCCCGATCAATTTTGTATTCGCTTAAGAGATACTATTCATGTTATTTTTGAGCAAGATTTGCAGGCAGTTATTTCATTTTCGCGCGAAAATCATGTTCTATGAATGAGGGTTTCGCTCAAATCGAAGCCCTCACTTTTCCTTTAAAAAAGTAATCAACGATACAGGTAAAATATTTTTACTGTGTA
>JBKHIH010000060.1:0-23379 GCA_046538755.1 Thiohalospira sp. | reverse complement strand
TATAATAACATTCGCCGGGATCAGTATTTCGGGTGGGTGGAGCGATACAGGTTATAGTTGGGTCCACTGTATCATCAACAACAACAGTAATATCATCGCTTCCCGAACACCCGTTATTGTCAGTAACAGTATAAGTGAGATTATAACTACCAATAACGTAGCTTGTAAAATTTGGTGTTTGTATTGTTTTGTCATCTAAGGAATCAGCATCGGTTCCTGTCCAGGCATGCGAAACAAATGATGTTCCATCTCCGTGTGAAGGATTCCCATCCAAAGCAAAAGGTATGCCGGGGCATGCATTTGCAGGATCAGGTTGGATATTAGCAGTAGGATTAGCAAGCGTTGAAATAGTTACATCACTATCTTGTTTAACACATCCATTATCATCAATAACATATATTTTATAGGTATCTGCTGTTAAATTTTCAAATACTCCTGTTCCATTTGTTGTGGAGTCAGAATCGCTTGTCCGGACAATTGCATAGGTGTAGGGAGCAATCCCTCCACTGGCAGTAATGTTAATTGAACCAGTATTATTTCCTGTACATGTATTTGTATGTGTTATATCATCAATGATTAATTCTGGGGGGATAATATTATCATCACTAATAGGAGGTCTTTGAAAAGCAAAGTCAACAGGCACTCCATCAGTACCTCCACAGCCATTGGCATCGTTTAGAAGCAAACGATAAATTCCCTGAGGAATGTTGCTTAAAGAAACATTTGTTTCTCCATAAAGAGTATCATAATCTTCTGACCCGGGGCCAACGTATTCTAACCATTGATATGTATAGGGCGATGTACCTCCATCAGGATTAGCTGTAATTTCTCCATCCGATCCGTCAAAACATGATAGAGGATTAGTAACAGTTGGTTTCAGGTTTTTAAGCTCATCAGGTTGTGTAACTTCAGTTTTTATAAAAGACCCACTACCATCACTATCAGTAACGGATACCTGATATTCCTTCGCTTTTAAATTATTAAATGTATAGGTAGAATCACTTGTTGAATCGGTAAGTGTATCCTGCCAGGAACCAGATTTAAAAACTCTTAAAGTATAAGTATAAGGAGCAACACCACCAGATACGTCTACCTGGATACTCCCGTCTTCACCATCATAACATAAAGGTTCAGATGGTGTAACTGTAACACTAAAAGAAGCTTTATTCCCTAATTTAGTATAGCTAGCATTAATTGAGCCTAATTCAAGATCTCCCTTACCTGCACTCTCTTTCAATTCAAATACGAGATTATTGGAATATATTGTTAAATTTTTTGATTCTCTTAAATCGGCACTGTTTACTAAAATTCTTGAGTCCCCAAAATCTATGTGTCGCGCCGCTTCGCCAAATGTGATAAAAGAATTACATTCTATCGTTTTACTTTGTGTCGAAAAATTTCCTCCCCTTAAAATTACATTACCTTTCGTACTTAAATCACTTTCCTGTGTCCATTTTCCATTTTCAGCATCAATAATTAAATCGGCTGTTAATTTTGAATCAACCTCAATCGTACTTTCATTATCACTTTTTAAAACAATATCACCAAAAAAGGCATGATTAACATTTTTGTTAATTATTAATGAACCATAAACATGAATTTCAGCTTTGGTCAATTTCTTAAACAGAAAAGCTGAACTTTTTAATGTAGGTTGGTAATTGTCCACCTCCCATCGAAAATCGTTACAATAAACAACATCTTTAATAGTGATGGTTTGATTACTGGAAGTAAAGGAGTTATTATCAAAAATAACATGATCGTTTTTCGTAGGTACTGATGCACCAGGAGTACCTCCTGATGTTTCTGACCACTGCTGTGGATCGTTCCAGTTACCCGACCCGTTAACCCAATAGCGGTTATCTGAGAAAGCTGTTTTTGAAATTGCCAGAGCAAGAAAAACAGTCAGGGATAGAAAAATAAAAATTCTCATATTTCTAAACATGAGCGATAAATTTTGGCCAATTGTTAATAAAATAAATGCAATGTTAATAAAATTTTACGTTTTGATAGAATGTTTTGTTTCAAAATTATTAATAATAGGGCATTTATTGATCAAATTTTATCAACATTTAAGAAATGATTGGCAGTTAAAAATTTAATTTATGTTAATAACTTTACTTTTATAAGTATCAAATATTCAAATATTAAACCCTTTCCAACTCTTCAATGACATATCTTTTGGTTATATATCTTACTGGATACCAGGCAGCTAAGAATCCAATCAGGCTTATAGTTACAAATACAGCAATAAAATCAAGCCAGTTTAATTTTACCGGATAGGCATCGATAATAAACGAAGCCGAACCTTGCAGGCGAACCAGTTCAAATTCAATTTGAACCCAACAAATTAAACCTCCGAGTATTAATCCAAAAAATGCTCCCACAATGGTTATCAACCAACCTTCGGTTAGAAAAATTTGCCGAATAGTTTGCATGTTTGCCCCCAGGCTTCGAAATGTTGCTATATCATCTTTTTTATCGATAATTAACATGGTAAGTGAACCTATAATATTAAACGAAGCAATAATAAGAATAAATGTAAGGATGATAAAAATGAATATTTTTTCAGATTTCATGATTTTATAGAACGATTCGTGCTGTTCATGTCTATTTTTTATCACAAAATCTTTACCTAAAATATTTTTAAGATCATTTTCTACTTTCTCTAATTGTGCATGATCGTTTAGCTTAACTTCAACAGCACTAATTTCATTGTTATAATCAAATAAAGCCCTGGCATAATCCAGCGGAACGATAATATACTTAGTATCAAATTCCTGTTGAATGCCAAAAACTCCCGAAGGAAAAATATAATCCCGGTTAAAAGCCCTGGCAGGATTTGTAGTAATGTTGGCATCGCGTCTTGGAACATATATAACAATGGGATCAATATAATTTAATCCGAGTGACAAATAATAGGCAACGCCCTGGCCTACAACAGCAAAATTTTGTTTTTTTTGCTTTAAAATAAATTCTCCGGCAACTAACATAGTATCCACTCCGGAAATATTTTTAAAATTATCACTAACACCTTTAATGGTAGCAATATATTGCTGTCCACTATATTTTAAAAGGGCATTTTCTTCGAAAACCTCGGCAACATCATAAACATATGGATGGTTGATAATTTTATTTTTTAAACTATCATCTAGTGTAAAAACTTTACCCTGAGCAGGTGTTATTTTAATATCCGGATCAAAGGCATTATACATGGATTTAATTACACCATCAAAACCATTAAAAACAGATAAAACAACAATTAAAGAAGCTACGCCAACTGTAACGCCAATCACAGAAATCATCGAAATAATGTTAATGGCATTTCGTGATTTTTTTGCAATTAAATAACGCTTTGATATAAATAATGGAAAATTCAAAATACTTAATTTTTATTTTTTTATTTATAGGCTTTAACAATTAGTCCGGTTCCTGTTTTATGTTTTAAACTCACATCCCAAAAGTTTAAAATATATGATACAGGAAAAGCTAAGATATAATAAACAGGCAATATTATAAAAAATAATTTGCTTGTATTTAAAAGTAAAATGGGATATTTCATTGATAATTTCCAGGATACTTTACCAGGCTTACCATAGGAATAACTGCATTCGACTTTAGAAAAACCTGCATTTTTTAATTTTTCTTGTATCTCATTTATATTATATCCGTCTCTAACATGTTCATCAATAAATGAATGGCCTTCATCGTCATGTACATCAGACCCTCCCTGGTCGGATGGTGTAGATATTAACAACATGCCGTCTGGTTTTAAAGAAGTATTAAAATTTTTAAATACAATAACATCCTCTTCAATATGTTCCATTACATCAACACTTAAAATTAAATCGAAGGCAGATTCCTTTTTGAATTGAGTTAAGTCAGCATATTCAAATTGTATCCTTGGGTATTTATTGATTTGTTTAAAGAATCTGTTACAATCATCAATTTGTTCCTGCTTAACATCTACACCTAAAATTCTCCAGTATTTTGATTGTTTGGAAAGATAATAAGTATATTGTCCGAATCCCGAGCCTGCATCTAAAATGAAAGTTTCTCCTTGACGTTTTTTCTTCCATTTCCGGATGGCTTTTTGTATATGCCATGTACGTAACAATAGTAAATCGAGTAATCGATAAAATATTTTTCGTAAAAACGGACGTTTATTAAATAATGTTCCCAGGCTTTTTTTTATTGGATCGTATTTCATTTTTTTTATATTTTTTTTCATCGCCAGGACGCTAAGCCGCCAAGGTTTTTAATTTTTATACAATATTATCTTTTATAATCCTTCGAGTCTTTGCGTCCCTGCCTGCCGGTTCACCAGCCTTGGTTGGTTTACGTGTCGTATGTCATGCAAGCAGGTCCAAGGTTCATTCTTTTACAAAATTATTTTAAAAGCTTATCAATATTTTCGATATAATCCAGCGAGTCGTCAACAAAAAATTTTAACTCCGGGATTTTCCTTAATTGATGTCTTACACGTTTTCCCAATTCAAATCGTATTTGATTTTCTATATCATTAATATAATGAATAAACTCATCTTTATCATTTACCGGAAAAAGGCTTAAATACACCTTTGCTATTGACAAATCGGACGATACCCTTACGGTGGTTACAGTAATCATTTTTCCCTTAAACAAGGTATTGGTACCTTTTTGAAAAATTTCACCCAAATCTTTTTGTAATAACCGCTCTATTTTTTGTTGCCTTGTTGAACTCATATCCGTAAATTTATATAGTATAACTGCTCAAAATTAATGAAGTTTGATGAATATTTATGATTCCTTTTAAATTATCTGTTTTTTTATGATCAAAAAAATGAGTATATTGGTTGATTGACAATTTTAATAATTTTAAAACTATGGGCTTTATTTCAAATATGTTTCAAAAACCGAATAATAAAAAATATAATACGGGCATTGCTTTAAGTGGTGGAGGTGTTCGCGGCTTTGCTCATTTGGGTGTATTAAAGGCTTTAAATGAGAAAGATATTTATCCGGAAATTATATCTGGAACCAGTGCAGGTGCACTTGCAGGAATTTTTTATGCAGATGGGTTCAGTCCAGAAGAAAGTTTCGAAATATTTTACGATAATAGTCTTTTTCATTTTACCGAGATCTCCATACCTGATAAAGGATTCCTTTCAATGGAAAAAGTTACGAAAATATTAAAAAAAACAATTAAGGCCAACACTTTCGAAGAGTTAAAAATACCTTTATATGTAGCCGCCTCTAACCTAAACGATGGAAAGGTTGAATATTTTCATCAAGGTAAAATAATAGATAAAGTTATTGCTTCGGCAAGTATACCTGTGGTTTTTAAACCACAGATAATAAATGGCAAAACTTTTGTCGACGGAGGTGTTTTTGACAATTTACCGATAGAGCCAATTAAGAATCAATGTAAAAAATTGATTGGTTCACACGTTAATCCACTTGGAAAAGAAGAAAATCTTGATAGCATATTAAAAATTGCAGAGCGGGCTTTTCATTTATCAGTAGGTGCTAAATTAGAAGAAAAGAAAAAAATTTGCAACCTTTTTATCGAGGCTGATGAACTTCGCGAGTATGGAATACTAGGCCTTGATAAAGGACGCGAAATTTTTGAAGCAGGATATAAAATAACGCAAAAAATACTGAAAGAGAACAGCTCTTTTTAATTATAACACAATTATATTTTTCTTATTTTTTTTCACCGCCAGGACACTAAGGCGCTTAGTCTCTTTTTAATTATAGCACAATTTTTTTAATATTACACTATTATATTTCCTTTCAAAAAATCTGTATTTAATGGCCAAAATGTTGTGTATATTGTATCTTTGCTAAAAATAATAAATATAGGATGAAACTATGGATCTGATTTCTAATGTTTTCCAAAAATCAAAAGATCAAAAGTATGACATCGGGATTGCCCTTAGCGGTGGGGGAGTTCGTGGCTTTGCACATTTAGGTGTGCTAAAAGCACTTAACGAAAATGGGATAGATCCGGAAATTATATCTGGAACCAGTGCAGGAGCTCTTGCAGGAATTTTTTATGCTGATGGTTATAACCCAGAAGAAAGTTTTGAAATATTTTATCATAACAGCCTTTTCCATTTTACACAATTATCTATTCCTAATAAGGGATTATTGTCAATGGGAAAAGTGTCGAAAATATTAAAAAAAACAATCAGGGCCAAAACTTTCGAAGAGTTAAAAAAACCTTTATATGTAGCTGCTGCTAATCTTAACGATGGTGTGATTGAATATTTTCATCAAGGGAGTATTATAGATAAAGTTATTGCTTCGGCAAGTATACCTGTGCTTTTTAAACCGCAGATAATAAATGGTAAAACTTTTGTCGACGGAGGTGTTTTTGATAATTTACCTATAGATCCTATTAGGAATCAGTGTAAAAAATTAATTGGTTCGCATGTAAATCCTACAGGAAAAGAAAAAAACCTTGACAGTATTTTCCGTATTGGCGAACGAGCTTTTCATTTAACGGTAGATACCATATCAAAAGAAAAGAGAGACCTTTGTGATCTTTTTATCGAAGCCGATGGACTTTGTAATTATGGAATATTTAGCCTGGAAAAAGGGCGCGAAATATTTGATACCGGCTATGAAGTAACGAAAAAAATCCTGGAAATGAATAACCCATTTTAACCACAATATTTCATAATATTTATGATATTTTAAGGTTAATTAGAAACTCAATAATAAAATACACACTAAATATTATTCTTATTTTTGCCTTTTGAAACAGAATAACTTAATGAAAGATGGAAAGTAATTTGATGATTTACAATACGCTAACGCGTAAGAAGGAAACGTTTGTTCCCATAAATCCACCATATGTTGGCCTTTATGTTTGCGGGCCTACCGTTTATGGCGATGCCCATTTAGGCCATGCACGTCCGGCTATTACTTTTGATTTATTATACCGTTATCTTAAGCATCTGGATTATAAAGTAAGGTATGTAAGAAATATAACCGATGTGGGACATTTGGAAAATGATGCTGACGAAGGCGAAGATAAAATTGCCAAAAAAGCCAGGTTAGAACAGCTTGAACCTATGGAGGTTGTTGAAAATTACACGCATCGATACCATCAAAATATGGAAGCGCTAAATGTGCTACGCCCTAACATCGAACCAAAAGCGTCGGGACATATTATTGAACAGCAAGAAATGGTTCATAATATTTTAAAAAGCGGATTTGCATATGAAGTAAATGGTTCGGTATATTTTGATGTTGAAAAATATAACCAAACCCATGATTATGGAAAACTTTCTGGACGTAAACTAGAAGATTTACAAACCAACACAAGACAATTGGAAGGACAGGGTGAAAAAAAGAATCCTTACGATTTTGCCCTTTGGAAAAAAGCAGCACCCGAGCATATTATGCGATGGCCTTCGAAATGGAGCGATGGATTTCCCGGGTGGCATCTGGAATGCTCGGCGATGAGTACAAAATATTTAGGTGAACAGTTCGATATTCATGGCGGTGGAATGGATTTGCTTTTTCCTCATCACGAATGTGAAATTGCCCAATCTACTGCTGCCAATGGAAAAGAATCGGTAAAATACTGGATGCACAATAATATGATTACCATTAACGGCCAAAAAATGGGAAAATCGCTGGGTAATTTTATTACGCTCGAAGAGTTTTTTGCCGGAAAACACAATATGCTTGACAAAGCATATAGTCCAATGACAGTCAGATTTTTTATTCTGCAAGCCCATTACCGCAGTACGGTTGATTTTTCGAACGAAGCATTGCAGGGTGCAGAAAAGGGGCTGGAACGCTTGTTAAAAGCAGGAAAAGTACTACAACAATTAAAAACGGATAAAGAATCAACTGTATATATTTCCGAATTAATGGAAAATTGCTACCAGGCAATGAATGATGATTTAAACAGCCCGATTTTAATCGCACATCTTTTCGAAGCTGTTCGTTTAATCCATTTAATAAAAGAAGGAAAAGAAAAGATTGATTCAAATAATCTGGGCCAATTAAACGAACTTTACCAAACTTTTGTTTATGAGATTTTAGGATTAAGAGAAGAAGAATCGAATAGTTCGGAACTTACTGCTGAACTTATTGACATGATTTTAAATCTGCGTTTAGAAGCCAAAAAAAATAAAGACTTTGCCACAGCAGACAAAATCAGGGATATGCTTACACAAAAAGGAATTAAAATTAAAGATACCAAAGATGGTTTTGAATGGGAGTTTTAATCAAGTTTTTTAGTATACTGATTCCAGGTTATTTCAACTGGGAATTAAATATAAAGAAGCTACAGAAGAAACATTAATCAATAAAATAAAAACGGTTTGGGATGAAACATTCCAGACATCGGCAATTACTTATGAATTTTATCAGGAAACATTAAGTAAAAACTATAAACTGGAATCACGGGTTATTTTTGTTCTCACAATTTTTAGTATGGCTATCGTTATTTCACTTATGGGATTTATCGGGCTTATTAACTATATCATTAACCAGAAATTGCCCGAAATTGCTATCAGAAAAACTTTTGGGGCCAAAACTCTACAAATTACCTAACACATGACACAATTCCTTACCATCATTATTACAGCAGGAATAATTGCATGGCCTGCTTGCTATTATTTACTTAATAAGTGGTTACAAATGTATGCTTACAAGATTAACATAAATATCCTATCGTTTATTTTAGTAACAATATCAATGGCTATTTTAGCCTCGCTTACTATACTTTACCAAACACAAAAAGCTGCAAAAACAAATCCTGCCAATATTTTACGATATGAATAATGAAAGATTTTTATAATAACTTTAATTTAACTGTCGTCTCGTGATACAGTTTTTTTTATGCCATAAAAAATAGTAATTTAGTATCCTGATGATTAAATGTTTATAGTTATGAAAAGGATATTTCTTGTTATTTTAGGATTACACATTTTTACCGCTCAAGCTCAAATTCTCAATAAGCTAAAAAAAGTTGTTGACGAAGAAGAGGTTATAAATTTGTTAAAAGACGAGCTCATTAAATCTCTTGAAAAGTCGAAAAAAGAGTATGATGCAATAGATTATAATTATGCTGTTTCGTTTAGCGATAACTCCGGTCTTTATGAAAATGAAGAGCGTTATATGCGTTACCAAAAAATTTTATTAGATGTTTTAAAAGGGAAAAGTTTTACCGATAAAACATCCAAAGAACAAGCCGAAAATTTTAATGATGCAGGTGAAATGTTATATGCAGGAAACCGGTTCAGGTCTGCCGAATTAGCTTTTGTTGCTGCACTGGCTATTTATGAAGATAAACACCTTACCAAAACAAAAAGCGCTGCTCTTACCATTAGTAACCTGGGATTGGTTTATCATAGTACAGGGAGGTATAGTAAAGCCGAAGAACATACCATAAAAGCACTCGAAATAAGAAGGGATAATTTAAAAGATGATGCAGGTTATGGTGCTTCGCTTAATAATCTTGCGGTTCTTTATAAGGACATGGGAAAATACAACGAATCGGAAGAGCTATTTCGAAAAGCTCATGAATTGATAAAAAATGTAAATGGTGTGAATAGTATTCCGTATGCTATTGTTTTAAATAACGAGGCCATGCTTTTTCAGACTATCGGCAGGTACAACCAGGCCGAAAATTTACTGAATAATGCCTTAGCTATTGCAAGTAAAAATTTGAAAGAAAAATCACCAAACTACATCAGATTATATGTAAACCTTGCATTATTATATCAACTAATGGGTGAGCTTGAAAGTGCTGAAAAAATTTATTTGCAAGCACTTGAATTACAAGAAAAACGATTAGGGTACAAACATCCCGATTATGCCTCGTTACTTAGAAATATGGCTTCACTTTATCAGCAAAAAGAAGAATACGAAAAAGTTGAAGATTATTTATCACAAGCACGCGATATTTATAAAAGAAAGTTCGGAACCAAAAATGCATTGTATGCCAAAGCAACCTATGAGCTGGCGGCTTTTTATCAATTTAAAAATGATGTGATAAAAGCAGAGCAGCTTTTGTTTGAAAGTAAGGAAATACAAGAAAAGATATTAAATAAACATCATCCAGATTATACGTTAACTCTGGAAAACCTGTCTATTCTTTACTGGCAGAAAGATGATATTCAAAACGCCTCTACATATTATAAACAGGTGATGGATGAATATTTGTATCAGGTTAATAATTATTTTTCCCCGATGAGCGAAAAAGAAAAGGCTTCTTTTTGGGCTAAAATTCATCCGAAATTTTTAAGGTATTATGCATTTGTTACCGATGCAGTAGATAAAAAGCCGGAGCTAACTACTGATATTTATAATTATCATATTAGCACCAAAGCATTGTTATTAAGCTCAACCAACAAAGTAAAACATCAAATTTTAAACAGCGGCGATAAAAATACAATAAACCTTTACAATGAATGGGTTGACTCCAAAAAATACTTAGCGCTATTATATACTCTTTCCGAAGATGAATTAAAAAATGAAAAAGTAAATATTGATTCTGTAGAGATAATAACCAATAATAAAGAAAAAGAATTGTCAAAAATATCGGCCGAATTTGCCGAAGGTTTAATAACTCAACCAATAAGTTATAACGAAATTGTAACTTTATTAGATGATGATGAAGCGGCGGTTGAAATTATACGTATTCCTGATTATAATTATCTAAAACCAGATACCTCCGTTTTTTATGGTGCACTTGTACTTAGGAAAAACCAACAGAATCCTGATTTTGTGGTATTAAAAAACGGAAAAATGCTCGAAAATAAGTATATTAAAGATTACCAGCGAAACATGCAAAGTGCATCTAAATCCAATCAGTTTTTTAACATTTTTTGGGAACCAATTAATAGAACCACCCAATCCTCCTCAAAATTATATGTTTCGCTTGACGGAATATACAATCAGATTAATCTTAATACACTACAGGCTGAAAATGGTGAATTTTTGATTGACCAAACCAACATTATTTATATTCCTAACACAAAGGTACTCGAAAAAGTAAAAACTCACTCGGCCTCTCAAGCGGAATTAATGAATAAACAAGCCGTTTTATTTGGACATCCAAATTATGCTAAAGATTTAAACTGGGACAAAGTCTCCGAAATGCCTTTAGCAGAGTTGCCAGGCACCAAGGAAGAAGTTGAAAAAATAGACCATATTTTAAAGAAAAATAACTGGCAAACCAAAACCTATTTTTCCGATGAAGCTTCGGAAAGAAACATAAAATCTGTAAATCAGCCACCTGTTTTACACATTGCAACCCATGGTTTTTTCCTTCCGGATATTAAAAAAACCGATGAAAAAATATTCGGTATAGAGCTTGAAAAAGCGATAGAAAATCCATTATTACGATCGGGGCTGATGTTTGCCGGCGCCGACAATACGATTCAGCAGATTGAAAATCCCGAAAATCAATCCGCTGACGATGGAATTTTAAATGCTTATGAGGCAATGTTATTAAATCTGGAGAATACAGAGTTGATTGTACTGAGTGCTTGCGAAACCGGATTGGGAGAGATTGTAAATGGCGAAGGGGTTTACGGATTACAACGGGCATTTCAGATTGCCGGAACAAAAACCATTATGATGAGCTTATGGCAGGTGAGCGATGAGGTAACACAAAAATTGATGACCCGTTTTTATCAATATTTTCTGGAAACCGGCGATAAGATTGCTGCTTTTAATAAGGCACAGATGGAGATTAAACAAGATTATCCAGCACCGTTCTACTGGGGCGCTTTTATTCTGATGAACAATTAATTAAATTTGTAGCATCGTTATTATTTAAAAAAGAATATGCTGCGTTTTAATCCCGAAGAAATATTTGACATTGAAAATGAAAATCAATTCAATGATTTTGCTTTAAAAATATTTAATTACCAGGCAGAAAACAATCCGGTTTACAAGCAGTTTCTTTTTCATTTGGGAGTTAATGTTTCTTCTGTAGAATCATATCAAAACATTCCTTTTTTACCCATTGAGTTTTTTAAATCGCACAAAATTATAACCGGTGCTGCCGATTACGAAATGGTTTTTTATAGCAGCGGCACTACAAGCAGCATTCGAAGTAAGCACTTTATAAAAGATTTGGCTCTGTATGAAACCAGCTTTTTAAAAGCTTTTAACCGGTTTTATGGTGATGTTGATGAATACTGCATATTAGCACTTCTTCCTACTTATCTCGAAAACGAAAATTCATCGCTGGTTTATATGGCCGATCAACTGATTCAAAAATCCGGACACCCGGAAAGTGGTTTTTATTTAAACAATATTGAAACGTTGGCTTCAAAATTAAAAGAGTTAGATGCTAACGGGCAAAAAATTATGTTGATTGGTGTTTCATACGCGTTAATGGATTTAGCAGAAAAGTTTCCCATGCAGCTTTCCAATACAATTATTATGGAAACGGGTGGAATGAAAGGACAAAGAAAAGAGCTCACAAAAAAGGAACTCCATCAATTTCTGACAAAAAAGCTGGGTGCAAAATATATACATTCAGAATATGGAATGACAGAATTATTATCTCAGGCTTATGCCAAAAAAGATGGTAAATTTTTTACTCCCCCCTGGATGAAAATTTTAATTCGTGATACTTACGACCCCTTTTCTTTTGTAGAAACAGGGCGGAGCGGTGGAATTAATATCATAGACATGGCAAATATCTATTCCTGCTCATTTATTGAAACCAAAGACCTGGGAAAAATCAACTCAGATGGGAGTTTTGAAGTGCTAGGACGATTTGATTACAGCGATATTCGTGGATGTAATTTGTTGGTGGCTGAATAAATAATCACTTGTTAGAAATTTATTGCATTTAGTTTCGCCGGAGAGATTTTTGGGAGGCTTAAGCGGGAGACACCGGCAACAAAAAAGATTATTGAAATTTGAAGTTGCAAGTAGCAGAAAACAATTGTTTAACTAGGATATGTTCTCGTTAAAAATAGAAATATTACTATTTATAGTTATTGCTTATAATTTATAAAGCTATGCTTTTTGTTCTTTTCTTGATAAAAGAACCAAAATCAACCGAAATGAACGAATTTTGATAATCTATCCTTTTTTCAATTGTATTATCTATTTCAAAAAAGATTTAGGGTATGGTTTCTTTTATAATGAATCATGGTCACATGGCGATTATCAACAATTCCGCTCTCATTTCGGACTTTCCATCGCACCTGTTAAAAATCGTTATTCAAATTTTTTTGATTTTGAATGTTTAGTGTAGGCCTGACAATGCCTATCTTCATGAGAGAATCGAATAAACGCCGAGCTGAGTATCAATAACACTTAAAATCCGCATGTCTTTTAAGTGTTTCACTAAGTTTCTCAAACCTATCTGACGGCAGTCTGGGTTAAAGCACAAAGTCACACCAAGTTTGGTGAAACTTTGCTTTGTGAAACCTTGTGTAATCCTTTGTGAAACTTTGTGTTACAAAAAAAGATTACTTAACATACAGATTTTAGGAGCTATCTTGAGAAGGATGACTTATTTATAAATCCATTTTTCTCCTGATATTTTTAGGAATTGCATCTTTATGTACCATAATGGCAATAGTATGCAAACGCAAAAATTGTTCCGACATATACCAGTAGCCGTCATATTTATGGCCTGTACCCCAAGAGTTTTTGGTTTTATAATAAACCGTTCCGTTTTGGTCTTCTGCTAATCCGGTGATATGCATTAAATGATCATCGGTAATATCAAAACGCTCAAATTTCAATTGCCTTGTATCTGCATCAATATACTTTTCTTCAACGGGCATGTTAAGAAAGGTTTTCTCTTCATCATTTTCATTATCAACAACGGCAATACCTTCTTTTCTGGAAAAACCTTTATCGCTAACATCTCCGTCCCAAACAAAAGTATATCCCTGTTTTAAAGAATAATTCATAATCTCCATAAAATCATCTAACGGAACATTATAATAGTCATCGTGCGACCAGTTATCTGGAACAAGTAACGGAGCTTTTTCATAATAAGGCACATTGGTATACGACATTATTTCTACATAATCATCAGGATTAATCTCCAGTTCTTTGTAAAATGAGTGAGGAGTATATTCTTTACCTTCATACGTAAAGGTTTCGGGGCTTTCACCAAGGTAAACATCTAAAATAGCTTCGAAAGCTTCCTGCCAAACTGTTGTTGGTTGCCTTGCTTCCAGTACACCATCAATAAAATTTGTTAATACTTTACTTAATTCCTGATGATTATGTACATCAGAATTATATTGGATTCCTGCAAAAGTATTTTCCGGAACAATCCCATGATCAACAATTTCATTAAAAACATCATGCGCCTGCCCTCCCTGGCTAAAGTTTGCCATGCCGTGATTTCCTACATACATTCGGGCTTTTTCATTATAAGTGTGTTTTACAATATACATCTCAGATAAATCATATGCCGGTTTACCCATTCTTAACAGTTCGCTTTCTAAAAAAGAAAGGGTTGCAAAACACCAACAGGTACCAGTTCTTCCCTGGCTTTTTACACTTGTAACATCTAAATCAACAATTGGCTTAAAATCATAACCTGATTCTTGTGCTTGTAAATAAAATCCAAAACACAACATCAAGAAAGTAATTAACAGTTTTCTCATAATTTAAATTTTTGAAGTTTTTTATATTTCTTTTAGATATAGATATTTAATAAAAGTTTAACCTAATTTTACTTAACTTTTTTTAATGATGGTTCAATTACATAGCTTGCAACACCTCCAGAAACGATAAATTTCATTATATCTGTTGGTGGAGCATTTACTTTTTTTACATGTTCGGCAGGGACAATAAAAAGTTCCCCAGAAAAATTGTACGAGTGAGGAAAATATACAGCAACTTTTTTCCCTTCTACTCCCAGGTTCGAAAGATCTTCCTGGGTTAAAAAGCCAAGTTTTTCTAAATCAGAAATTAAATTAACTTTTACCAGTACAGGCTGATTAAACTTTTTTTCTTTACCCACAAAAGCCGATAATAAATCTTTTATTGAAGAATAAATGACTTTTACCAGAGGGGCTTTTTCCATAAAATGATTAACAAGTTTTTTAAATGGCCTTGCTATAATACTTTGTCCGGCAAAACCCAATAAAGCCACAAGAAGAAAAACCATCAGCAGGCTTATCCCCGGGAAGTCAATGTTTAAATACTGTTTAAGAAAAGGGCTGAAAATACCATCAAGTAAAATAAATGATTTGTATAAAATAAAAATTGTCAGTCCGAGAGGTGCAATATATAGCAAACCCTGAAAGAAATATCTGAGTAATCGTTTCATAATGTTTATCTTTAATTTTTATCAAAGATAAACAATAATTACATGTTCTCCAGCTGTTGTTTTTGTGCTTTGGCGAGTTTTTCTACAACCAACTGATAGGAATCATCAATCCACTGATACAGTTTTTTATCTGAAATTTTTCCATCAATTAAAATCGTGTTCCAGTGTTTTTTGTTCATATGGTAACCCGGCAAAACGCTGTCGGGATAATGTTCTCTTAGCTCAATGACCTTTTCGGGATTACATTTTAAATTAATGCTAAAATCATCTTCTGTATCTGTAAGGGCAAACATTTTACCCATTACTTTATAAACAAGGGTTGTTTCGTCAAAAGGCAGTTCTTCAGTAACACCTTTTTTGCTTAAACAATAATTCCTGAAATCTTCAATATTCATAACAATAAACTCGGTTGAAATGCATCTTTAATATGCTCAATTTTCGTTTTGCCGTTTATTAAAGTTACAGCAACAATATCGAATCTTACCTCATGGGCAATGTCTTTTTCCTGAATATAAGCATCAGCAGCTTGAATAATAAATTTTTGTTTTTTTTTAGTCACCGCTTCTTTCGGATTTTCGAAATATTCGCTGGTGCGTGTCTTTACTTCCACAACCACCAAAAGGTTATCCTTTTCGGCAATTATATCAACTTCATTTTTTCTAAACCGCCAGTTGGTTGCTTTAATATTATATTGGTTTGTTTTTAAATGTTTTAAAGCAATCTCTTCACCTTTTTTTCCTAATTCGTTATGATCTGCCATAATTTTAATTATTTTTGCAACCTTTTAATATTAAAACCGATTATACTACAAAAAGATAGTTAATCATTTATAATCCTTAAAGATAAATTTTTTTAACGAATGATAAATTTTCTTTTCGGCTTAATTTTATTTATTGCAGCACCTGTAAATGATTCATCCTTTTTTGAAGGGAGAATTGACCTGGTTGAGGAATCGCAGTACGATACCTTCTTTTATACCTATTTTATAAAAGATAAATATATCCGGGTAGATAAATTTGATGAAAATCATAAAATTATTCAAACCGAACTTATTAATATAGAAAAAAAAGAAATAATTGTTCTTAGCCCTTCAAAAAAACTTTATACAAGGCTTAAATCTTCGTCTGATTTAATTTTAAAAGGCCAAAACTTTACTATTATTAAAACTGAAAACACCCGTCAGATAAAAGGAAAAGAATGCTACCTGTGGAGGGTAAGAAATAAAGAATTGAATAAAGAGGTAGCTTATTGGGTGGCAGAAAATAATTACTACTTTTTTAATGATTTTATTAAATTACTGAACCACACAGAAAAAACTTTTGAATTTTTTGAAATAATACCTGATTCACAAGGCTTTTTTCCAATGCTCACAGTAGAAAGGACATTATTAAGAAAAGAAAAAAGGCGTATTGAGGTGATTGAAATAAAATCTCAAAAAATTAACGATACAATGTTTGAAATACCTTCTGGTTTTGAAGAGATAAAAACTAACCCTCAATTTTAAACTTTACTTTTTGTGTATTTAACTCCAATTCATAAATTGCTCCAAAAACCATGGATAAATTGTTGGTAATATGCCCTGCAGGAAAGCCATAACAAACTGGAAAATCATATTCATCAACAATTTGTCGAATAATTTCGTAGGCTGATTTACCGTAAGGAATGGTATTATCGTTCATATCTGTCATTCCTCCTACAATAAGGCCTTTTAGCTTATCTAATTTTCCACTAAGTTTTAAATTCATCATCATCCGGTCAATATGATATAAATACTCATCTAAATCTTCTAAAAAAAGTATTTTATTGCTTGTATTTATATCATACTTTGTCCCTGCAATGCTATATAAAACCGATAAATTTCCTCCTATAAGCACTCCCTTAGCCACTCCTGGCTTATTAAAAGAGTGAGCATTGAATTCATACGTTTTTTTTTCGCCAAATAACACTTTTTTCAAAGAATCTGTTGCTTCATTTTCTAAGCCACCCTCAGGGAAATTTAACGGCATAATACCATGTATACTTTGTATTCCTAAATTGTGCAAATGGGCATGTATTACGGTAATATCGCTATAACCAATAATCCATTTAGGATTTTTTTTAAACTGTGAAAAATCGATATAAGGTAATATTTTGATGGCCCCATAACCTCCTCTGGCACAAATAATTGCTTTTACTTCCGGATTATCCATCATTTCCTGCATATCACGGGCCCTTTCCATATCGGTACCGGCAAATTGATCATTTTGATTGAAAATATTTTTGCCTAAAACTATTTTCAATCCCCACTTTTCAAAAACCTGTAGGGCTGATTCTATTTCCTTTTTTTTAATTTTTCTTGCAGGAGCAACAACTCCAATGGTATCGCCTGGTTTTAATTTTGGTGGAGTAATCATCATATTGCCATTTTAATACATGTAAAACTAACTAATATTTATATGATGAAAAAAAATATTCCTTTGTATATTTGTCCGGTATTATAAAATCGCTATAAATCTTATATATTGATATGAAACCCTCATTCACAGAATTTCACAACAAGGACAAGCATAAAATATGTGGGTTCCATGGCATTAGAATTGCCAATGCTATTTACTGACAATTACAGCAATTTGAAAAATAAATGTCTAATATAATTTGATACTAATGAAAAATCCGAAACGCTACTTAATTACATCAGCTTTACCCTATGCAAACGGCCCATTACATTTAGGGCATATTGCAGGGGCATACCTGCCTGCCGATATTTATGTCCGTTATCTTAAATTAAAAGGAAAAGACGTGGCTTTTATCTGTGGCTCCGATGAGCATGGAGTCCCTATTACTTTACGCGCACGTAAAGAAGGCGTTTCACCACAAAATATTGTTGACAAGTATCATGAAATGATCAAAAAAGCATTTTCAGAATTTGGAATTGATTTTGATATTTATCACCGCACATCATCAAAATTACATCATGAAACGGCTTCGGATTTTTTCAAAACTATGTACGAAAAAGGCGAATTTTTAGAAAAAGAAGAAGAGCAATACTACGACGAAAAAGAACAACAATTTTTAGCCGACCGCTATATTATTGGTACCTGTCCAAAATGTGAATATGAAGAAGCTTATGGCGATCAATGCGAAAAATGTGGATCAAGCTTAAGCCCAAAAGAATTAAAAAATCCAAAATCACGCCTAAGCGGAAATTCGCCCATATTGAAAAAAACCAAACACTGGTATTTACCCTTAGATAAATATCAGCAAGAATGGCTTGAAGAGTGGATCGATAGTCATAAAACAGACTGGAAGTCGAATGTTTACGGACAGTGTAAGTCTTGGCTAAATGGTGGTTTACAGCCACGTGCAGTAACCCGCGATTTGGATTGGGGTGTACCTGTTCCTGTGGAAGGATCGGAAGGAAAAGTGCTATATGTTTGGTTTGATGCACCCATAGGATATATTTCTGCAACCAAAGCATGGGCGCAGGAAAATAATAAATACTGGAAAGATTACTGGCAAAGTGAAGACTCCAGATTAATACATTTTATTGGGAAAGATAATATCGTTTTTCATTGCTTAATTTTCCCTGCAATGCTTAAAGCCCATGGCGATTATATTTTACCAGATAATGTGCCGGCCAACGAGTTTTTAAATTTAGAAGGCGACAAACTTTCTACCTCACGCAACTGGGCAGTTTGGATACACGAGTATTTACAGGATTTTCCCGGAAAACAGGATGTGTTAAGGTATACCATTTGCGCTAATTCGCCTGAACAGAAAGATAACGATTTTACATGGAAAGATTTTCAGAACAGAAATAACAATGAGCTGGTTGCCATTTTAGGAAATTTTGTGAACAGAACCCTGGTTTTAACGCATAAATATTATGATGGAAAAGTTCCAGAAAGAGGAAACTTAACTGATTTCGATAAAGAAACATTGGCAGAAATGGCAGTGATTAAAAATAACCTGGAAAAAAGTATTGAAAGCTTCCGTTTCCGCGAAGCGGTTAAAATAGCTATGGACTTAGCCCGGTTAGGCAATAAATATTTAGCAGATACCGAACCCTGGAAAGCAATTAAAACGGATGAAGAGCGCGTAAAAACCATTATGAATATTTCCATTCAAATTTCAGCTGCCTTATCTATTATTATCGAACCATTTTTGCCCTTTACTGCAGAAAAACTAAGAAAATTCCTTAATATTGATAAACTAAACTGGGATTTGGCAAGCAACGATAGCATTATAGAAGCCGACCATTCAATTAACAAAGCCAAACTTCTTTTCGATAAGATCGAAGACGAAGAAATTGAAAAACAAATTCAAAAACTGATGGACTCGAAAAAAGCAAACGAAGCAGAAAAACAACAAGTTAACCCTGCCAAAGAAAATATTACATTCGACGATTTTGTAAAGATGGATATTCGGGTAGGCACGATTTTAGAAGCAGAACGTGTACCTAAAACCGATAAATTACTTAAACTTAAAATTGACACCGGAATTGATCAACGGACTGTAGTTTCCGGTATTGCTGTGGATCATAAACCCGAAGATATTATTGGTAAACAGGTAAGCATTTTGGTCAATTTAGAACCCCGCAAAATTCGTGGTATTGAATCGCAGGGAATGATTTTAATGGCCGAAGATGTCAGTGGGAAACTGGTTTTTGCTGTACCCGAAGAAAAAACAAGCAATGGAGCTAGTATAAAATAATCAGTTTTTTAGTTCAGAGTCCTGAGTTCACAGTTTTGGAATTTGAAACTATGCCTTCGGCAGGCAAGCTTGTAATTTGGAATTTGAAACCTTAAATCTGAAACTTAAAATTTGGAACTAAGAACTCAGAACTGAATAACTATATCCAATCCCCGCAGTCCTTAATCAGCTGGATCAATTCATCCACAGCTTTGTCTTCGGGTATATTTTTTTTGATTATCTCTTTATTTTTGTATAGCGTAATTTTTCCCGGGCCAGCACCAACATATCCATAATCGGCATCAGCCATTTCGCCCGGCCCGTTTACAATACATCCCATAATTCCGATTTTAAGGTTTTTTAAATGGGAAGTACGTTCACGAATTAATTTGGTTGTTTTTTGTAAATCGAACAGTGTACGCCCACAACCTGGACAGGAAATATATTCTGTTTTGGAAGTACGAACCCTGGCTGCCTGTAATATACCAAACGAAGTATTTACAATATTTTCCTCAGCAACAGTACCTTCATTTTCAATCCAAATTCCATCTCCCATGCCATCGAGAAATAAACTACCCGTATCGCTGGCGGCTTTTATTTGTAAATCTTCTAATTCACTTTCCGAATAACTCCGTTTAATAATAACCGGTATTTTGGAACTTGCATTCATCAGCTTAAAAAATGCAGCCCGCTGGTCTGCAAAACCATTCATATGCCCGGTAACCAAAACAAAAACAATGTTATTTTTATTATTTAAAGATTTTATGTCATTCGTTGCTAACTTATGATTCGAAATGTAAATAAAATTAAGTTTTTCCGATTGCTTGTTGTCACCCAAAAAAGATTCTATAGAACGATACAACGGGAACACATTTTGGTGATTAAAATACTGCTTATGCCATAAAACTTCATTAACAATATAATTTTCATTTTCTTTCAGCATTTTTTCATCCCACTGATTATCTATATAAAAATATTCCGCTTTTAGTTCATTAGAGTTTTTTCCATTAGAAATTACAACAGGTGGGTTATTTCCCCCAATATTCGACACCGCCAGGGAATCATATTTTTGATAATCAAAAAAATCAACCGGCACAGGTTGAACCGTAGAAATCGGCGGGTGATTTTCTCTTTCGGAGCAATACTTAGTTAATTTAATTACTACCGGTATCTCATCCTCAGGAGGTTCGGTTAATGAAACACGGATAGTATCACCAATTCCGTCGGCAAGGAGGGTTCCAATTCCAACGGCAGATTTGATTCGCCCATCTTCGCCTTCGCCTGCTTCGGTTACGCCTAAATGCAGTGGAAAATTCATTCTTTCCTTTTCCATTTGAGCAATCATTAACCGGTTGGCATGCACCATTACCTTAGTATTGCTCGATTTAAGCGAAACTACAATGTTCTTAAAATCTTCACGAACACAAATTCGTAAAAATTCCATGGCCGACTCAACCATTCCTTCCGGCGTATCACCATAACGGTTCATAATACGGCCTGATAAGGATCCATGGTTTACTCCTATTCTTAAGGCGGTTTTATTTTGTTTACAGATATCCAATAAAGGAATAAGCTTATCCTCAATTTTCTTGATCTCTGCTTTATATTCTGCTTCGGTAAAATCAACTTTAGTAAAATTAGCACGCTTATCAACAAAATTACCAGGATTAATACGTACCTTTTCCACTATTTTAGCAGCAATAAATGCTGCATTGGGATTAAAATGAATATCAGCAGCAAGCGGAGTATAAAATCCTGATTGCCGTATTCCTTTTTTTATGTTTTCAAGATTTTCGGCTTCGCTTACTCCCTGTGCTGTAATTCTTACTAATTCTCCTCCAGCCTCAATAATTCTAAGCGACTGCGCAACAGTTTCCTCTGTTTTAAGTGTATTCGTACTAGTCATTGACTGAATACAAATAGGGTTATTCCCTCCAATTTTTAGATTGCCAACAGCAACTTCGTGCGTAAACCGCCGTTTATAGGAAAATAAACTTTTAGTAAAATTGTATTTTTTGCCCTCCACCCTATATAAATGATTTTAAAAGTACAAAACGAAAATACAAATGTAAACAATCAAAAATAAACGGGCTACAATCAGCAGCCCGTTTTTATCTAATTCTATTTATTTAAAGTCTTTCATTCTATTTTTAGCTGGAATAATTTTTTGGATGCATTATCATCCCAGGCATCATGAATAACTAAAAAATATTCTTTTTCTTTATCCACACCAATTTCGGTCGGTAATTTAGTCCATTTTAGTTCTGTTATATATTTACCTTCATTAGCGGGGTCTGCTGTTAATAATTCCATTTCGGGTTGAATTCCTTCATAGCCTTTTGCAGAAACTTTTATTTTATCGCTCGAAGCAATAAATTTGAAATAATCCAAATCTCCTTTAGGGAATATTGCTATATCGTTAATCGAGTCGTATTCGATCAATTTTGCATTTTCGATTGAATTATTGGGCTCAAACTGGTCAAATTCAGTGATAAAGTTAATTTTTAAATCAAAAGCTTTTGCAATGGCTTCATCGTCCCATGCATCATGCATTATGATGAAATATTCACCAGAATCAGGCACAAAACAAGCTTGTGGGATTTTACCCCAACCTCTAATTTCTTTTAACTGCGGGTCAGACCATTCGTCATAAACAGCAAATCGTACTTCCGGCTGAATCTCATCTGGTACATTTTTAGCCGCAACTTCAATATATCCTTGTGCCGGAGCTTTTACCTTAAAACAATCGATATCGCCAACAGGATAAATACCTGCAGAAAATTGTTCGCCTAATGTAATTAATTTTGCTTCTTCAATTGAATTATTGGGTTCTGTAGGATCAAATTCATCCAAAAAATCAATTTTTACCAAAAATTCTTCTTTTGAGGAAGCGTCATCCCACTCATCTTTTAAAACCAGGTAATAATCCCCTGGTTCTTCAACAAATAAAGCATCCGGTACCGGCTTCCAGCCTCTTAGTTTTTCCTCTTTTTTATCTTCCCACTCCTGGTATTTAGCAAAACTAACTTCCAGTTGAATATCTTCAACTTTATTGGCAGTCTGCACCCTAATATAACCTTGTTTTTTAACATTAACTTTAAACCAGTCAACATCACCAACAGGGTCTATTGTTAATGAAAACTCTTCTCCAAATACAGCATCAGAAGCCTGGTCAATTGTGTTGTTGGGTTCATTATCGCCTGTTTGTTTTCCACAGGAATATATCAAAAAAAACAGCAAAAACAACCCTTTTGCTAGGTAATAATAATATTTCATTTGAACACGTTTTAGTTAAACAATTGTTTTTATTTCCTTCGGTCATGAGAACGCTAGCGCTTAGTTCTGTGATTTACAACTTCAAATTTCAATAATCTTTTTTTGTTGTCGGTGTCTCCCGCTTAAGCTTTCCACAAATCCCTCCGGCGAACCTTCATGCAATA
>JBKHIH010000059.1:0-23388 GCA_046538755.1 Thiohalospira sp. | reverse complement strand
CCCAGCCTGTAACTATCCAGCCCAAAGCCGGATATTGTTCCTAAACATTTTGATGCAATCATCGATTTTTTACGATACTCTTCACGAGCAAAAATATTAGAAATATGTACCTCAATGACCGGAGTTTTTACTGATGCTACGGCATCGGCAATAGCTACCGATGTATGCGTGTAACCGCCGGCATTTAATATAATCCCATCGTAATCAAATCCTGTTTCATGAATTTTATCAATGATTTCGCCTTCGATATTCGACTGGAAATATTCAATGCTATAATCTTTAAAATGATCTTTGAGTAATTTTAAATATTTTTCGAAAGATACATCTCCGTATATTTCTTTCTCCCGTTTTCCTAGTAAATTCAGGTTTGGGCCATTTATAATTTGGATTTTCATAACTGTTCGGTTAACTTACTTATGCAAATTTAATCAATAACATTAACTTTAAAAGGTGTTTTTTTTTAATATAAAATGTAAACCAAGACAATTTTAATATATTCGGGTATAAAAATAGATTATTGAACCAATAATTTTTTACTTTTAATTTTTTATTAATAATTGGATAATGAAAATTTAATGAACTGGGAATCAGTTATTATACAATTCAGAAATTTTCTTAAACTGGAAAAATCGCTTTCTGAAAATACAATATCAGCCTACGAAGCAGATATCAATAAGTTTGTGAGGTTTTTGGAGATAAAAGAATGGAATGAAACTCCCGTTACGATTACATTACATCATCTGAAAGAGTTCATGCAGTGGATAAATGAAATAGGCCTGCATGCCCGATCTCAGGCAAGAATCATTTCCGGTTTAAAAGCTTTTTATAAATATTTAATCATTGAAGATTTTATTGAAAAGGATCCGACAACGCTTTTAGAAACGCCTAAAATAGGCCGTAAATTACCCGAAGTATTATCTATTGAGGAAATTGACCAAATTATTGGTGCCATTGATTTAAGTCAGCCCGAAGGGCAGCGCAATAAAGCTATAATTGAAACATTGTACAGTTGCGGATTAAGAGTTTCGGAGTTAATTAATTTACGCATTACCAATCTTTTTTTTAATGATGGTTTTATTAAAGTAACCGGTAAAGGAAGTAAAGAAAGATTAGTCCCTATCGGGCAAAAAGCCATGAAAGAAATTCAGTTCTATTTTCAGGAAAGGAACCTGCTTTCAAGTATCGATAAATCGGGCGAAAATATTGTTTTTCTTAATCGTCGTGGAAAACCATTAACCCGTGTAATGATTTTTACCATTGTAAAGAATCTTGTAAAAATTGCCGGAATAAAGAAAAATATCAGTCCGCATACTTTTCGCCATTCATTTGCAACACATCTGATTGATGGTGGTGCAGACTTACGCGCCGTACAGGAAATGCTGGGGCATGAATCAATTATCACTACCGAGATTTATACCCATCTGGATCGTGAATATCTGCGTGATGCAATTATACAATTCCACCCAAGAGCGTAGTTCTGCCTGTAATTATTTATTTGCACGAATATTTAAATATTGATCTTTTTGTTCTTGCTTAACAGGGAATAGTTTACTAAAAATTCCAATGGCGATTAGGGCAAAAACAAATCCTGGTAATATCTCATATAAGTCAAAAATACCACCTTCCAATTGTTTCCAGATTAAAACAGTTGCTGCACCGGTTATCATTCCGGCCAATGCTCCTGCAGCAGAAATATTTTTGTTATACAAAGAAAGAATTATTATTGGACCAAATGCAGCTCCAAAACCGGCCCAGGCATATGCTACCAATGATAATACCGTAGAATCCTGATCGGTAGAAATAAAATAAGCAATTAAGGCAATAGCAATTACAGTTGCCCTGCCAATCCAAACGAGTTCTTTATCGCTTGCATGCTGCTTAATCACCTTTTCGTAAATATCACGCGTTAAACACGACGATGAAACCAGTAATTGAGAATCAATAGTACTCATGATTGCTGCCAGAATAGCTGCCAGAACAAAGCCTGCAATCCACGGATTTAAAAGATGCTCTGACATAATGATAAAAATCTTTTCGCTATCCTGCAAATCGATATTATGTGCAGAAACATAAGCAATTCCAAAGAAACCAACCATTAAAGATCCTATTATCGAAATAATCATCCAGGTCATACCAACGTATTTAGCTGTTTTTACATTTTTAGTTTTATTAATCGACATAAAGCGAACCAGAATATGCGGTTGACCAAAATATCCAAATCCCCAGGCTAATAAAGATACAACGCCAATAAAGCTTGTTCCTGTCCAAATATTCAGATAATCCGGATTAATAACTTTTATGGCATGCATTGTTTTTGATACACCGCCAATATCTTTTATAACAACTATAGGAACAACCAATAATGCAAGCATCATCAACGTTCCCTGGAAAAAGTCAGTCCATGAAACAGCATTGTAACCACCCAAAAATGTGTAGGAAACAATCACAAGGGTTCCAACAATTAATGCTGTTTGATAATCGAGGTTAAAAGTAGCTTCGAATAGTTTGGCTCCTCCAACCAGGCCCGATGAAGCATATAAAGTATAAAAAACAAGAATCACAATGGCTGAAACAATTCGTAAATTCCTGTTATTAAACCGGTTGGCTAAAAAACCCGGAATTGTAATCGAATCATCTAATTTTTCCGTAAAAGTACGCAATGGGCGTGCAATATAATGCCAGTTTAAAAATGCTCCAATGGTTAATCCTATGGCAATCCAGCTTCCGCTTATACCTGTTGTAAACATTAATCCGGGAAGTCCCAGCAAAAGCCATCCGCTCATATCAGAAGCTCCGGCAGATAGCGCAGCTACAACGGGATTTAAACCTCTGCCGCCCAGTACATAGTCGGAAATATTTTTTGTCCGGTAATAAAAATAAAAACCTATAGCAAGCATCCCTAAAATATATATCGAAAAGGATATTATGGTAGCTGTATTCATCAGAAGGATTAAAATAAAGTTTATTAATGTATTTTAAATTTTTGTATTTTATTATACGTAAGGCTACGCCATAGCCATTCAAACGGCCCGTAATAATATCGGTTTAGCCAAAAACGGCTAAAGAAAATTTGTAAAATAAAAATTACGAATGTTAAAATAATTCCCTGCCAAATATTAACCTGCCCGTATAATCCACCTCCATAACTATAATACAGGGTAGTACAAATTATAGATTGTAACAGGTAGTTTGTAAGTGCCATTCTGCCTACTGGAGCAAGCATTTTAGTACACCAGTTAAAAAATCCTTTTTCTAGTGCTAATGCGAATGAAGCAATATAAAAAAGTGTCATTGCAGGTACGCCAAAGCCAAACCCAATCATTGCAACAAAGGTTGTTGGACTCATATCCATTTGGCTCGAATGATGCATCCCATAAGTATAAATGGCATTGCCAATAATACCAAGAATCAATCCATACCAGAACATTTTACGAAAAACAGCAATATTTTCTTTAATGTTAAATAGCCAACCTTTTTTGGCTAAATAAAAGCCAAGTAAGAACATAGCGAAAACATTAGGATAAAAAACCAGAATTCCACCCAAGGTATTTTTCCATTCGGTTAACCGGATATCAATAATTTCAGAAAAAGAGCCTGAAGGATAAATTTCCAGAGCCCTCTCAGATATCTCTCTCATTTGTTGTTCCTGCTGTGCAAAAGAAGCTTCGATTTGTTCTGCTCCTTCGGGATGCATCTTACCTAATGAAACCAATAAAACTACCAGCCCTGTAAAAATAACTGGAATTAATATCATGGTTATAATCCATTTTTTTAATCCACGCGTTGATTTCTTTTTAAATAATATTAATATAAAGCCAAATAATGCATAGAAAAATAATATATCACCAAACCATAATAGAGTAATGTGTAATATGCCAAAAATTAATAAATAGAAAAGCCTTCTCCTAAAAGTTGGAATAATACTTTTACCCGATTCGTTCTGCTTTTGTAAAAAAAGAAAAAAACCGATTCCAAAAAGGATGGAGAACAGCGAGTAAAATTTGCCTTCGAAAAAAAAGCGGATAAATATATCGGCTACCTGGTTAGGGACTGAATCCCAAATGGTAAAGTTGCTTAAACGGGCAACAAAAGGCGAATTAAATACAGGCATATTTACCATTAAAATGCCTAAAATGGCAAATCCTCTTAAAATATCGAGGATTTGAATTCTTGCTTTACTTTCAACAGGTTTAATTGTAGGAGATGTCATGGGTTAAAAATTTACAAGGTTTTTTTCAAAACCAAATATAGCATTTTTAACTAATTTTGTACTCAAAAAAGGTTTGAAAAAAAAATTTGATATTAAAATAATTCTTAAGGTAATTGAATTATGCAAATTTTAAACCACTACTTTTCTACCTCTATCAGCACATCATCTTTCATCACCGTATCTTCGGCATTGAAATTTATATTTTTAATTTTCCCGTGAATGTTAGAAATAATTTCGTTTTGCATTTTCATGGCTTCAAGAATTAATAGTGGTTCTCCTTCTTTTACTTCCTGGTTTTCTTCCACTAAAAATTCAACAATTTTACCGGGCATGGGGGCCTGAATTTTTTCTACTTTCGAGGCTTCTTTGGTTTTTGCCAGGAATTTACGGCGCTTATATGAAAAAGGCGACTCAACCGAAATGGAGTAGCTTACACCATTTACTAAAATCTCGTACTGGTTTTGATTTTTTTCAATTATATCTACCAAATATTTACGCTTTTTCCATACGATATATACAAATCCCTGTTTGTCGGAAACAATTTCTATGGGTATATTTTCTTTTCCCTGCTTGATGTAAAGTTCTTTTGGGTTGATGAACTCATATTTTTTGTTCTTTTCGGTACAGGAAATAAACTTTTGTTTTTTTGATTTTGATCTTGAAAACATCATTTTTTAATTGTTTTATTTACAGCGATTTTAAACGTTTGTTTAATAGCCAGGGAGTCATGTTTTTCCCTTTTTCATAATCAACATATGTTTTATCTTCATAGTCGAGTTGAACATTGTGATTAAGAGCAGCCCAGAATGCAGCAATTAGTTCTTCATCTGGTTCCTGGTAGTACAATTGTTTCATATCTTTTGTAATAAAAGAAGTAGTTATTTCGCCTTTTTTAAATTTGGGATGATTCATTACAGCCTTACAAAAAGGGATGGTTGTTTTAATGCCCAGAATTTGTAGCCTGTTAAGAGCATTTAAGCTATTGTTGATCGCTTTTTCCCGGGTATCACCATAGCAAATCAGTTTGGCTAGCATAGAGTCATAATTTGCTGTAACCATTGATCCTTCTGTTATACCAGTGTCGAACCGGCAATATTTACTTTTTGTAAAATGTATTTTTTCAATGGTGCCCAGGTAAGGTGTAAAGCCTGATTGTACATCTTCGGCATTTATTCTGCATTCAATAGCCCAGCCTTTAAGTTTGATATCTTGCTGTTTAATGGTTAGCTTTTCTCCCTGAGCAATTTTTATTTGCCATTCAACCAGGTCAATACCTGTTACCATTTCCGTTACCGGATGTTCTACCTGAATTCGTGTATTCATTTCCATAAAATAGAAGTTTCCTGTCTCATCAAGCAGAAACTCTACAGTACCGGCATTTCGATATTTAGATGCTTTGGCAATATTGATAGCCGCTTTACCCATTTCAGAACGGAGTCCTTTTGTGAGAGCCACCGAAGGTGATTCTTCTATCAATTTTTGATGCTTTCTTTGAATTGAGCATTCGCGCTCGCCCAAGTGGATAATATTTCCGTGATGGTCGGCCAGCACCTGAAATTCGATATGCCGTGGGTTTCGTACATATTTTTCCATAAATACCGAAGGGTCGGCAAAAGCTTTATCAGCCTCATTTTGAGCCATGCGAAACATTTTTTCAATATCTTTTTCTTCTTCTACTATCCGCATTCCCCGGCCGCCGCCTCCAGAGGCAGCTTTTAATATTACCGGATAACCAATTTTTTGTGCAACTTGTTTAGCATGTTTTGGGTTTCTAATATTTCCGTTGCTTCCTTGTAAAAGAGGAACTTTATGGCTCGATGCCAGTTGTTTGGCAATGGTTTTATTTCCCAACTTATAAATAGCATCTGGTGAAGGGCCAATAAAAATAATTTTATTATCGATACATTTTTGAGCAAAATATGGGTTTTCGGCCAAATAGCCATAACCGGGATGAACTGCATCAATATTATTTTCTTTAATGGAATAAATGATTCTGTCAATATCTAAAAACTCTGGTATCTCACTAATTATTTCAGTAAAATCAAGAATCTCATCCAGATGTTGCAAATAGAATGCATTCGGTTCTTTAGATGTTTTGATTCCATAGGTTTTAATGCCCATTTTTTTGGCAGCTTCCGAAATGCGAATCACAATTTCGCCACGATTTGCAATTAATAAAGATTTGATCTTTTTCATAACATTATCTTTTCGATCATAAAACATTTTTCTATAGCGGCATATTTCCATGCTTTCGCGATGGAGCCTCAATATGTTTATTTTCCAACGATTCAAAGGCAATGATGAGTTTTTTTCGTGTATCAGCCGGATCAATTACTTCATCAATGTATCCTTTTTCGTCGGCGATATATGGGTTTGCAATTTCCATACGATATTTTGCTGCAAATTCTTTTTTCATCAGCTTTGGGTCTTTTGCTTTTTGTAACTCTCTTTTGTAAAGGATAGATACAGCACCTTCAGGCCCCATTACAGCAATTTCTGCAGTTGGCCATGCAAAATTATAATCTCCGCCCAGGTTTTTACTGTTCATTACACAAAAAGCACCTCCATACGATTTTCTGAGGATTACAGTAATTTTTGGTACCGATGCTTCGCTATATGCGAATAATAACTTAGCGCCATGTTTTATAATTCCATTATGTTCCTGATCTAATCCAGGCAGGAAGCCTGGTACATCTTCCAGGGTTAAAACCGGAATATTAAAGGCATCGCAAAAGCGAATAAATCTGGCTCCTTTAGCCGATGAATTAATATCCAGCACTCCGGCCAGTATTTTAGGCTGGTTGGCAACAATTCCGATGGCTTTTCCATTTAATCGTGCAAAACCGGTAACAAGGTTTTGTGCAAAATGTTCCGACACTTCAAAAAATGAATCTTTATCGGCAATAAGCTCAATCACTTTTTTTACATCGTAAGGTTTATTTGGATCATCGGGTACCAGAGACCTTAACTTTTCTACATTCCTTTCAATCTTGTCATTGGTATTTATAAAAGGTGGATTTTCCATATTGTTTGAAGGGAAAAAGGAGAGGAGTTTTTTTACTCCGAGAATTGTATTTTCTTCGTCTTCGTATATGAAATTGGCAACACCGCTTTTTTTAGCATGAATTTCGGCACCTCCTAAATCTTCAAAATTTACTTCTTCGTTTAATACTTCTTTTACAACGTCGGGCCCGGTAACAAACATATAGCTTGTATTTTTGGTCATAAATATAAAATCTGTCAATGCAGGGGAGTATACGGCACCACCGGCAGCAGGCCCAAGTATTACCGAAATTTGTGGTATTATACCTGATGCTTTAACATTATGATGAAAAATGCCTGCATAACCCGATAAACTAGCTACTCCTTCTTGTATTCTGGCACCTCCCGAATCGATTAAACCAATAATTGGGGCACCAACTCGTAAGGCCAGCTCTTGCACTTTATTGATCTTTCTTGCATGTACAGCGCCTAAAGAACCACCCATTACCGTAAAATCCTGCGAATAGGCATAAACCAATCTTCCGTTAATTCGACCATATCCAATAACCACTCCGTCGCCAAAAGCCGAATCAATTTTTCCCAATCCGCTGTCAGGTGTTGCTGAGGTAACAAAGGCATCTAATTCTTCAAACGAGTTTTTATCAAATAATAAAGCAATTCGCTCACGGGCATGCAATTTCCCTTTGTTATGCTGGCTTTTTACTTTTTCCAGACCATTTTGAATCTTTTGCCGTTCAATACGTGCTAAAAAATCTTTGTAAGTTTTTCCATTGATATCCATAGAATCAGGATTAAATTGCAATATGTTATACAACATGCCTGATTTTTTAGGCATAGAAAATGGGTTGTATGTAATTATTTAATTATCAATATGTTACTGATTTTTTTAGTTAAGACCCCTTTTTTATACACCTAAATATCAGATAATTTTCTGCATTAAATATATTAAATTTATAGCATAGTCAAATTTTTTACTGTATAAAAAAGTTAACATAAGGTGAACAGAAATGTTCATAACCATCCAGAGTAATTGAGAAAAAATATCGGAAATGCCTAATAATAAAAGATTGAGTTAAAAGATGAAATAATTGCAAACGTTTGCAGGATTTTTTTTGTCATCTGATGATCTGAGATATTTATTCCTACACAAGAATAATTATCTTTAAATCATATAGTTATTAGCTAAATTTATAACTTTTCTACTTATAGTAATATAAAATTAAAGCTGCTTAAACATTACCAAAACAGGCTTTTTTGTTGAATGGCTCCTTCATGTTCCAGCAACCATTGCTTTTTTAATAAACCTCCGGCATAACCTGTCAGGCTGCCATCATTGCCAATAACTCTGTGGCATGGTATAATAATAGGAATTGGGTTTTTTCCATTGGCAGAAGCTATAGCACGAATTGCTTTTTCATCACCAAAATTTCGGGCAAGGCCTAAATACGAAATGGTTTCTCCATAAGGAATTTTTAGTAACAGGTTCCATACTTTTGCCTGGAATTCAGACCCTGCCGGATTAATACCTATGGTAAAATTTTGGCGTTGCCCACTAAAATATTCATCTAACTGATTTATGCAATTTTGTATTTGCACCGGAATCATTGCCATTTTAAAATATTCTTCACTAAATTCAATTTTTATGATATCCTTTTCGTTGGATATAATTCTTAAATAACCGATGGGAGATTTGTAAAAAGCTTCAAACATTCTATAACTATATAATTAGTTTTTTTATTTTATCAACGGGTACTCCTGTTTTTTTATTGATTTCATTTATTGATAAACCCTTATTCTTTAGTCGTTTTATAAAAACTGACAACGTTTCTCCAATTTCAATCAGGTTTTTATCCGGGTCAAAAAACCTTATGGTACGTTGTCCCCAGGGTTCTTCAATTACATTGTGTAGTTGTTGTATTTTCTTTGATTGAAATAAATTAGTTATTTCATCGAAATTCTCAGATTCAAAGCAGATTTCCATTGAATGATTCCCTTTGTTAGAGGAGTAGAATTCTTTTTCCAATTTGTGGCCCTTGGGAATTTGCCACAATGATAATCCGTTTTTTAGGGTAATTACAGCTCCAAAATCATCTTTTACTTCTTGTTTTAAAATATCGCAATAAAACTTTTTTGAAACTTCGATATCCTTAATAAAAATTACAGTAGAATGAAATGAAATATTCATTGTTAATAAAATTTAATTTAACAATAAAGCCACAGAACAAATCTATGGCTTTTTAATAACAATTTATATTTTTGGTTTTATTAATTATTTAGCTCCTGCTCAATCACTTGTTTTAAGGTAGAAAATTCTTTTTCGTTAAAACCTGTTGCTTCATAAATAATTTTTCCTTCTCTGTTTAGTACAATATTTCGCGGTATATATTTTTCTGCAAACAAAGCATAAATTTTTCTTTCCGGATCGGGAATAAAATTCATTGTATACTCATTTTTGACTTTGAAAGCAGCCATTTCATTTGCATTATGTTCTCTTCCAAATATAAGCAATTCAAAATTTTCGTTGTTTTTATATTTCTCCTGAATTTCTTTTTCAACATAAGGAAGCTCTTTAATACAGATAGGGCAGGAGGCAGCAAAAAAATTCATAAAGACTACTTTTCCCTGATGTTCTTTAATATTTAATGTGTCACCTTGCAAATTTATATAATTAAATTCAGGCACGGTTTGTCCTTTTTCAATTAATGTTGACTTTTTTACATCTTTTTCTTGCTCTTTCTGAGCTTTCTTCTCTTTATAATTACAAGAACTAAAAGATAATAATACTGCTGATACTAAAATGATTATTCTGTTCATATCTTTTTATCTGTTTATATTTTGTTTTTTTATGGTCAGATGGAGCATCCATAATAAATATGCTTGTGTGTGTGAATTCTATTCTCATGGATGTTTCATTTTTATATTTCGATATAAATATATAAATATATTTTATTCCGATTCTCAAAAAATATAAAAAAATGGCTGCTAACCATCACCATCGGATTTGCAATCCGCGGCTGAATTAGCAGCCATCTTATTTAACAAAAATAAGAAATTAAATTAAAATTGCATAAATTGCTGTAATTTTTCTTGTAATTCAGGGCTATTTTGAACAGCAAAGGCTATTTCCTGGTATCTTTTTACCGTTAAACCTTCGTCCTGAATTTTTTTATGCATCGATTGTTGTGCTTTTTGTTGTATAGCTTCAATCTGTTTATTAACATTATCGAATTGTTGTTTTTCTTCTTCAGTAGGGTTAGCATTTTGTGTAGGGTCTTCTTCACTCTGTAACATTTCATTGTATCGCTCCACATTTAAACCCTCATCCTGTACAGCTTTAACCATATCTTGTTGTGCTTTTTGGTCAATGGCTTGTACCTGCTGAAAAGCGGAAGCAAAGGTTTCTAATTCTTTATCAGAAACATCTGTTTCCTGAGGCGTTTGAGGTGTCTGAGGTGCTTGAGCAAAAATGAAAGTGCTGCTTAATAAAAGTGTTAAAAATAAACTTGTAAACTTTTTAATTTTAAACATAATAAATTGTTTTTGATTTATAAATAAAAATTGATTTATAGATTGACTTTTATATTTGAATATTGTGTTTATAGAACAATATTTTAAAATTATATTATTATACGTATTTTTAAGTAATTGATAATAAATTAATTACACTGCAAACTTATGGAGAATTATTAAAAAAATCAAATATATGCGAGGTAAAATATGTTAAAAAATGTTATAGCCTCTTTTAAAAATAAAAAACAATAATTCTCTATTTCCCATTAGGCTTTCTATACAGTAATATTTATTTTAAATTTTATTAAGATAAAAAAATCCAATCCTTTTTATACTTTTGCAACCTCGAAGTAAAAATTATTTCGAAATAATTGAGAAAATTAATTTATGGGTTTTAAAGAAGAAATAAAACGAAGAAGAACTTTTGGTATTGTTAGCCACCCAGATGCAGGAAAAACAACCTTAACAGAAAAGTTGCTCCTTTTTGGAGGAGCCATCCATGTTGCAGGTGCTGTAAAAAATAATAAGATAAAAAAAACGGCCACATCCGATTTTATGGAAATTGAGCGTCAACGTGGAATTTCTGTGGCCACTTCGGTAATGGGATTCGAATACCGTGGTAAAAAAATAAACATCCTGGATACGCCAGGCCACCAGGATTTTGCAGAAGACACATTTAGAACGCTTACAGCGGTTGATAGCGTAATTATTGTAATCGACTCTGCAAAAGGAGTAGAGCCTCAGACCCGTAAATTAATGGAAGTGTGCCGTATGCGGAAAACTCCGGTAATGGTATTTATTAATAAACTTGACCGCAGCGGAAAAGACCCTTTTGAATTACTAGATGAAATTGAAAATGAACTAAAAATTCATGTCCGCCCTTTGAGCTGGCCAATTAGTAACGGGCCTACTTTTAAGGGTGTATATAATATATATGAAGAGAAACTTAATTTATTTAGTGGCGAATCGAAACAAACAGTTGAAGAAGCCATTGAATTGAAAGATATTAATCATCCTGATCTTGAAAATTATATTGGCAAAGAATATGCAAGCACACTACGCGATGAGTTAGAACTTATTTCGGGAGTTTATTCAGAGTTTAAGATTGAAGATTATTTATCAGCTGAATTGGCTCCGGTTTTTTTTGGAAGTGCATTGAATAATTTTGGTGTTAAAGAATTGTTAGATTGCTTTATTGATACTGCACCTCATCCATTACCAGTAAAAGCTGAAGAAAGAGAAGTTGATCCATTTGAAAATAAGTTTTCGGGTTTTGTGTTTAAAATTCATGCCAATATGGATCCCAATCACCGCGACCGGTTGGCTTTTGTTAAGATTTGTTCAGGTATTTTCAGGCGAAATACAAATTATTTGCATGTAAAAGCAGGAAAAAAAATGAAGTTCCCTTCACCAACAGCTTTTATGGCCGAGAAAAAATCAATTATTGACGAAGCTTATCCGGGTGATATTGTTGGTATTCACGATACTGGTAATTTTAAAATTGGTGATACTCTAACAGAAGGAGAAGAAATTCATTTCAAAGGTTTACCCAGTTTCTCGCCCGAAATGTTTCGATATGTTGAAAATGCCGACCCAATGAAATATAAACAATTGGCAAAAGGGCTTGATCAATTAATGGACGAAGGAGTCGCCCAGTTATTTACAAATAAATTTAATGGACGAAAAATTATTGGTACAGTTGGGCAATTGCAATTCGATGTTATCCAATTCAGGCTTGAACATGAATACGGCGCTAAATGCAAATATGAGCCTATACAAATGCATAAAGCTTGTTGGATTGAAAGTAAAGATAAAGAACAACTGGAAGATTTCCGGAAAAGAAAATATAATGTACTGTCTATTGATAAACACGGGCGAGAAGTTTTTATGGCTGAATCGCCCTATGCGTTGCAAATGGCACAGCAAAAGTTCGACAAAATAAAATTTCATTTTACTTCAGAATTTTAAAATTTATTTTAAACCTTTTTAGGACACTCAAGTCTTTTTATCACGGGAATCTTAAAATAGGATAATAGAGTGAGAAAGAAATTTATTTTAGGGGTATGTATATTGTTTGGAATTAATACAATAGCATATTCGTTAAACAACAACAAACAAACTTTAAAAATTAATAAAACAGAGCAAGCTCCTATTATTGATGGAGTATTAGATGATGAAGTTTGGAAAAATGCTGCTATAGCTAAAAATTTTATTCAATACGAGCCATATAATGGAAATTCACCCTCGCAGCCTACAGAGGTTAGGATTTTATATGACGATCATGCTATTTATTTTGGGGCGATGATGTATGATAATAATCCGGATAGTATCATAAAAGATTTAGGTGTTCGTGATGAATTTAGTGGCTTAAATTCCGATTTATTTACCGTAATTATTAGCACCTTCAATGATGGAGTTAATGCATCTGAATTTATGGTTTCAGCATCAGGCGTGCAATCTGATGGAAATCATAACGGAAATCATACGGATAGTAACTGGGATGCAGTTTGGCAAAGTAGTGTTAAAGTAAATGAAAATGGATGGGTGGCTGAAATAAAAATTCCATATTCTGCATTACGTTTTTCTAAAAATGGTGAGCAAACATGGGGTATTCAACTATTCAGGCATATTAGAAGATACCGTGAATGGAGTTCCTGGAATTATGTTGATAACCAGGTACAGGGTATGATTAATCAAATGGGTGAAATCACTGGTTTAAAAAATATTGTACCACCACTACGGCTTTCTGTTACTCCTTATGTATCTGCTTATTTAGAAAAAAATGCCGAAACTGATGATTGGGGTAATAACTTTAATGCCGGTATGGACCTAAAGTGGGGAATTAACCAAAGTTTTACATTGGATATGATTTTAATACCGGATTTTGGACAGGTACAATCAGATGACGAAGTCCTGAATCTTTCACCTTATGAAGTACATTACGATGAAAAAAGGCAGTTTTTTACAGAAGGAACCGAGCTTTTTAGTAAAGGAAATATCTTTTATTCAAGAAGGATTGGAGGAAAACCTAAGAGTTATTATGATATTGAAAACCAGTTAGATGAAAATGACGAAGTAATTGTAAATCCTCTTGAAACAAAACTTATAAATGCAACAAAAATTTCCGGAAGAACAGAAGGTGGACTTGGGATAGGTTTCTTTAATGCGATGACTGGCGAAATGGAAGCAGAAATTAGAGATACTATTACAAAAGAAACCAGGCATCACCGCACACAGGGTTTTACAAATTATAACATGTTGGTTTTGGATCAGACCCTTAAAAATAATTCATTTATTAGTTTGGCTAATACAAATGTTTTACATGCTACAGAAAACTACAATGCTAATGTAACTGCTACTGAATTTAGGTTAATGAACAAAGAAAATTCTTACCAAATTGCAGGTAGAGGTGCTATAAGCCAACATTATACTGATAGTGTTGAATTAGGACACACCTATTTTTTAGAAATAGCTAAAACAAGTGGCAGGTTTATGTTTGAATTACAACATGTCATTGAATCTGATACTTATGATCCTAATGATATGGGATATATTCGTAATAATAATGAATCAACATGGGATTTAGAATTACAATATAGCATTAAAGACCCTTTTTGGAGATTGTTAAACTGGAGAAATGAACTTTCTTTTCGTCATACTAGTTTATACAATCCAAGAGAATATTCAAGTTTTAATATAAATGTTAGTACACATGCTACTTTTAAAAATCATTTATCTGTAGGTTTATTTACTCAGATAAAGCCTTATAAACGATATGATTTTTTTGAGCCACGTGTTGATGGATGGAAATTAGAATTACCTAGAAACTATTTTTTCAGAGGTTGGTCTTCTACCGACTATAGAAAAAAACTGGCTTTTAATTTTAGCATCGAATTCTGGGAATCTTTTGATGATGACCAATATGGATACGAATATGGGTTTGGGCCACGAATTAGGATTAGCGATAAATGGTTATTAACTTATAATTTTCGTTTAAATAATAATTTAAATTCATTTGGGTATGTGGATAATTACAAGGATATAAATGATAATGATATTATAATTATTGGTAACAGGGATAGATCAACTCTGATTAATACAATAAATACAGGGTATATTTTTAATAATAAAGCATCTTTAAGTCTAAAAATGCGCCATTACTGGAGTAGGGTAGAATACACCGATTTTCATCAATTATTGCCCAATGGAAAACTTACTCCCTCACTTGGATATGATACTTATGGGAATAATGAAGATTTAAATTATAATGCCTTTACAATAGATATGCAGTATCTCTGGAGGTTTGCTCCAGGGAGTGAAATGTCTTTGGTTTGGAAAAATGCAATATATACCAATAGTAATGAAATTGTTTATAATTTTGTTGATAACATGGAAAATACATTTGCAGCACCACAAATCAATAGTATTTCTCTTAAAATTTTATATTATCTCGATTACCAGTATCTAATGAAAAACTAAAATATTTCTTTTATGTTTTGGCAGATAGCATATAGCATATAGTGTTATCTGCTTTATTATATTATTTAGATATATATTTTACAATTTTGAAATTTATTTATTGATATTTTATTTTCGCAAACCTTTGCATTATAAATTAAGTTTTATATAAAAGTTTAAAAAACAGTACGAATATTGTTATTTTTTAATTTTTCAACTTTTAAAATATATTCAATTTACTCATTTAAAATTCTTAATCAAAACTCGTTGATTTGCTATTTTTTAAATATATTTGTAACCTGCTAGGATTTTTTGTTAAAAATATCATTTTCAATAATTTATAAATTAAAAAAAGATAAAGATGTCAAACGAAAAGAGAGTTTATACTTTTGGAGATAAAAAGGCAGAAGGTAACTCAACCATGAAAAACCTTCTGGGAGGAAAAGGTGCTAACCTTGCCGAAATGAACCTTATTGGGGTTCCGGTGCCTCCAGGATTTACAATTACTACAGATGTATGTATCGAATACAACAAATTAGGAAAAGATAAAGTCATTGAACTATTAAAAGGCGAAGTTGAAGCAGCCATTAAGAACGTTGAGCAAATCATGGGAACTAAATTCGGAAGTAACGAAGACCCATTATTACTATCTGTTCGTTCTGGTGCAAGAGTTTCAATGCCAGGAATGATGGATACTGTATTAAATCTTGGAATGAATGATGATGCTGTTGAAGGGCTAACCAAGAAAACAGGAAATGCACGTTTTGCCTGGGATTCATACCGTAGGTTTGTTCAAATGTATGGCGATGTAGTATTAGGTTTAAAACCCGAATCAAAAGAAGATATTGATCCTTTTGAAGAAATAATGGAGAAATTAAAAGAAGAAAGGGGTGTTGAACTTGATACACAACTTGATGTTGACGACTTAAAATTATTAGTTAAAAGATTTAAAGAAGCCGTTAAAAAACAAACCGGCCATGATTTTCCATCAAATCCATGGGATCAATTGTGGGGTTCTGTAATGGCTGTTTTTGACAGTTGGAATAATCCAAGAGCAACTTACTACCGTGCAATGCATCAAATACCTGAAGAATGGGGAACAGCAGTAAATGTACAGGCTATGGTATTTGGCAATATGGGCGATAGCTCTGCTACTGGTGTTGCTTTTACCAGAAATGCAGGTACCGGCGAAGATATTTTTAACGGCGAATACCTTGTAAATGCCCAGGGCGAAGATGTGGTTGCAGGTGTACGAACTCCTCAGGAAATTACAAAAGAAGGTTCGTTACGTTGGGCTAAATTAGCCGGTGTTTCCGAAGAGGAAAGAAAAGCTAAATTTCCTTCTTTAGAAGAGTTAATGCCAGAAATTTATAAAGAACTGGATGATATTCAGCAAAAATTAGAAGATCATTATAAAGATATGCAAGACATTGAGTTTACTATCCAGGAAGGTAAACTTTGGTTACTGCAAACCCGTAATGGTAAGCGAACTGCTGCTGCCATGGTGAAAATTGCTATGGACTTTGTAAAACAAGGGGTTATAGATGAAAAAACAGCCATTTTAAGAATGGAACCCAATAAGTTAGATGAATTACTACATCCTGTTTTTTCCGAAGAAGGTTTGAAGTGTGCAAAGACAATTGCTAAAGGATTGCCTGCTTCTCCAGGAGCAGCGTCAGGCCAAATTGTTTTCTTTGCTGATGAAGCCAATAAATATCCACAATCTATTCTTGTACGTATTGAAACATCGCCTGAAGACCTCGAAGGAATGAATATTGCAAGAGGTATTTTAACTGCACGTGGTGGAATGACTTCTCATGCTGCTGTTGTTGCACGTGGAATGGGTAAATGTTGTGTTTCAGGTGCTGGAGCCATATCTATCAATTATAGAACAAGAGTTATGACTATTGATGGTAAAGAGTATAAAGAAGGTGAATGGATTTCGTTAAATGGTTCTACTGGTGAAGTTTATGAAGGTAAAATTAAAACCAAAAAACCTGATTTAAGTGGTGATTTTGGTGAAATTATGGATATGGCTGACAAGTTTAGGACAATGGAAGTTCGTACCAATGCCGACACGCCAAACGATGCTAAAACAGCTCGTGATTTTGGAGCTCGTGGTATTGGCCTTTGCCGTACCGAACACATGTTTTTCGAAGGATCAAGAATTAAAGCCATGCGCGAAATGATTCTAGCCGAAAATGAAACTAACAGAAGAAAAGCATTGAATAAATTATTACCTTACCAGCGAGAAGATTTTGAAGGTATTTTAGAAGCAATGGCTGGTTACGGAGTAACTATTCGATTACTCGATCCGCCACTTCATGAATTTGTTCCTCACGATGAAAAGAACCAAAAAGAAATGGCCGATGAATTAGGTATTTCTGTTGATGAAGTAAAACGAATCGTGGATTCTTTACACGAATTTAACCCAATGCTTGGGCACCGTGGTTGCCGTTTAGGAAATACATATCCTGAAATTACAGAAATGCAGGCACGTGCAATTATCGAGGCTGCTGTTAATTTAAAACAAAAAGGAATTGATGCAAAACCTGAAATAATGGTTCCGTTAATTGGTACAGCACAAGAATTTGAATTGCAGGAACAGATTATAAGATCAACAGCTGAAAAAGTATTCGAGGAAAAAGGTACAAAGGTTGATTATTTAGTAGGTACTATGATTGAAATTCCACGAGCTGCTCTTACAGCCGGTGAAGTTGCAAAAACTGCTGAATTCTTTTCATTCGGAACTAATGACTTAACTCAGATGAGTTTTGGTTATTCTCGCGATGATGCTGGTAAATTCTTGCCCATATACCTGCAAAAAAGAATTCTTAAGCACGATCCATTCCAGGTACTGGACCAGGAAGGTGTCGGACAACTTGTAGAAATGGGAACCGAAAGAGGCAGGGCTGCCCGGCCTGAATTAAAAGTAGGTATTTGTGGTGAGCATGGTGGTGAGCCAACCTCTGTTGAATTCTGTTACAAGGTAGGTATGAACTATGTTTCATGTTCTCCTTATCGTGTGCCAATTGCAAGGTTGGCTGCTGCACAAGCTGCTTTAAGGTAAATAATTTTTTAATTGATTGATATATAAAAGCCGCTTCAATTTCGAAGCGGCTTTTTTTAATGATAAATTTTAAATGTTCTGGTTATTGTTTTTCTACTGCCATAATGGGCTGGTCTTTTTTTACTAAGGTACCATCTTCAATCAGTATCTTTACAATTTTACAATTAAATGGTGCTTCAATCTCGTTAAAAAGTTTCATGGCTTCTAGAATACAAATGGTTTCTCCTTCTTTAACTTCAGAACCTTCTTCCACAAAGGGAGGTTTATCAGCACCGGGTGCTTGATAAAATGTACCGGTCATTACGGCATTGATTGTATCTTTATATTCACTGCTTTTTTCTTCAACGGTAGTTTCTGTTTCCTGTTTTTTTATCTCCTGCTGTGGTTGTTCTGGTTTTTTATGTTCTACAATTGGTTCGGAAAATACGTGGCCTTGAGCGCTTCCGTTTCCAGAGCGTAGGGTAAATTGAAAATCACCTTTTCGAATACTCAATTCATTCAATTGCATACTGGAAGCTTTTTCCAGTAAATCATTCATTCCTTCATAATCTTCAGGATGTAACATTGGGCTGTCAACAGTCTGATTTGAGGCAACTTTTCTTTCTTTTGGTTTTTCTTTTACATATTCCAGTTCTTCAATTTCTAGATCAGCAGGAGTCTTAGGCCGTTTTTCAGCAGTTAGTGCCCTCCATTTAAAATATTCAACCGAAACTTCAGGAAACAGGCAATAAGATAAAATATCTTCTTCATTTTCAATCCATTCCGGATTAGCGATATTTTTAGTGGCTATTGGTAAAATGTCTTTCAAATCATCTGCAGGCCGATGGTCTATGGGCTTTTCCTTTCCCAGAATTTTTTTTACTAATTCAGGGTCGATAGGAGCAGGAGGCCTTCCATACATTCCTTTTACATAATTTCGCACCTCTTGTGGCACAACCTTATAGCGTTGTCCGGTAATTACATTCATTACAGCTTGTGTTCCAACAATCTGGCTTGTTGGTGTAACAAGTGGCGGATAACCTAAATCTTTTCTAACTTTTGTTACTTCATCAAGTGCTTCGGGAAGTTTTTCTATTGCCCCTTGCTGTTCTAATTGCGAACGAAAATTTGAGATCATCCCTCCGGGGATTTGATGTACCAGAATTTCAGCATCAATGATGGGTTCGTAACCTCTGCCTTTAATTCTTTTAGGAGTTAAAGCAGCAAAATATTTATTTACTTTTCTTAATGCATCCAAATCTAGGTTTACATCAAATTCTGTTTCTTCAAAAATGGCATGGATTGTTTCAACAGGAGGTTGAGATGAAAAACCTGCCATAGAAGAAATGGCACAATCTACTGCTCCGGCACCTGCTTTAACACCTTCCAGGTATGCAGAATCGGCCATTCCGCTGGTGGCATGGCAATGAATCTGAACAGGGATATCGAAATTTTCTTTTAAAGCAGTCACAAGCTGCTTAGATTTAGTTGGAGATAATAACCCTGCCATATCTTTAATGCACAATGAATCGATTCCAAGTTCTACTTGTTTTCTCGCATCATTAACAAATTTTTCAATCGTATGTACAGGGCTGGTGGTATATGAAAGAGTACCCTGAGCATGGGCACCGGTTTTTTTAACTGCTTTTATAGCAGCCTGCAGATTTCTTGAATCATTTAATGCATCAAAAATTCTAAAAATATCAATCCCGTTTTCATGAGCTTTTTCTACAAATCGCTCTACCAGGTCGTCTGGGTAATTTTTATATCCAACAATGTTTTGTCCGCGCAGCAGCATTTGTAAAGGCGTATTTTTAGCTCTCGATTTAATCAGCCTTAAACGTTCCCATGGATTCTCGCGTAAAAAACGTAAGCATACATCAAAAGTAGCACCACCCCAAACTTCCAGTGAGTAATAACCTACCTGGTCGATGGTATCAATAATTCCCATTATATCATCTGTACGCATTCGTGTAGCCCACAATGATTGATGCCCGTCTCTTAAGGTTGTATCTGTAATTCTTAATATATTATTTGCCATAACTTTTTCATTTTAGTTTATTTACCATCAGAAAATTTTCCCATTGCCGAGAATTTTTCAAATCTTTTTTGTAGTAATTCTTTGGTTGATAATTGATGTAATAATTTTAAGTTTTTAAGAATTGCTTCTTTGATTAACTCAGCAGTTTTTTTATGATCGGTATGAGCTCCTTCTCCGGGTTCATTTATAATTTCATCAATCACACCGTGTTTTAGTAATGCATTAGCAGTAAGATTTAGCGCTTCAGCTGCATCGGGAGCAAATTTTGCATCACGCCAAAGAATAGAGGCACATCCTTCAGGCGAAATTACAGAATAAATAGCATTTGAAAGCATTAATATTTGATCACCAACACCAATTCCAAGTGCCCCGCCACTACCACCTTCGCCAACAACTACGCAAATAATAGGTACTTCTATTGCAGCCATTTCGGTTAGGTTTTTGGCTATTGCTTCAGCCTGGCCGCGTTCTTCAGCCTCAAGGCCGGGAAATGCACCTGGCGTATCGATAAATGTAATAACCGGAACATTAAAACGTTGTGCTAGTTTCATTAAGCGTAGTGCTTTTCTGTATCCGTCAGGATTGGCCATTCCAAAATTTCGTTCAATATTATCTGTTGTTGTTTTTCCTTTATTATGTCCGATTACCATTACTTTTTGGCTGCCGATTTGAGCAAAACCTCCAATCATGGCTTTGTCGTCGGCAAAATAACGATCGCCGTGTAATTCAATAAAATTTGTAAATATATGCAAAAGGTAATCTTGCAAAACTGGCCTTTTTGGATGACGGCTTACCTGAACAATCTCCCATGGAGTTAAAGTTTTGCCCTTTGATTTTTGTTTATGATCTTTTTTTTCAATTATCATATTCTCCAGCTCTTGTCCCATAATTACAAATATTAAATTAAATTCAAAAAAAATCAGTATAATTATTATCTATTATAATAACTTAATACATTACTTAAAAAATCTTTTAAATCTCTTCTGTTAACAATTGAATCAATAAATCCATGCTCGAGTAAATACTCAGCAGTTTGAAAATCATCGGGTAATTTTTGGCCAATTGTCTGTTCAATAACTCTTCTTCCGGCAAAACCAATCATTGCTCCGGGCTCAGAAATATTAACATCGCCCATCATGGCATAACTTGCAGATACGCCACCTGTTGTAGGGTTAGTTAATACTGAAATAAAAGGTATATTTTTTTTATTTAATCGTGAAATGCCGGCACATGTTTTGGCCATTTGCATAAGAGACAAAGCTCCTTCCTGCATTCGTGCACCTCCAGAAGCAGATATTACAATGTAGGGCAGGTTATTGTCATATGCATAATTGGCAGCTTGTAAAATCTTTTCTCCTGTAGCACTTCCTAAACTGCCTCCTAAAAACCTAAAATCCATAATAGCCATCACAACTTTTATACCGTTCATTTTACCTACTCCGGTAACTACAGCTTCGTTGATGCCTGTTTTTGTTTTTGTTGCTTCAATTTTATCTTTATAACTGCCTTTTAGGTCGTTAAAACCTAATGAGTCAACCGGACTGATATCTGCAAAAAGTTCCTGAAAGGTATGATGATCAAAAAGTAAATTAATTCGTTCGGTAGAAGTGATGCTGTCATGATAATTACAGTTTGGACATACATTTAAATTATCTTTCCACTCTGAAAAATAAATGTGTGAGTGACATTTTTTGCATTTAACAAAAAGATCTTTTTTCTTTTGTTTTAGTGATTGCTTTTCCTTATGTGTATACCATCCCATTTTTTTCTCCCTAATAATTGTTGTTAATAATATTTATTAAACAAATAAAGTTTGAAAAATAAATATTTTTAAATAGAAATGCTACTTTTTTATCATTTAATCACCAATATCTGAATTTAAAATATTTATATTCTTTGTGTTTACACATTTATACTATACAAAAATCAAATAGTAAAGTTCATTATAAATTATTTGCTTTAAGGGTAAATATGCAAAAAGGTGTATAGTAAATATTAATAAATTGTTAACTTTGGTTTTTCATTAAAATTAGTTACAACAGCAATTAAATTATTATGAGCAAAACTTTAGAATCTGCATTTAACCGATCTCTTATCGACATTATTGAAGGACATGATAATGTACTTGTAAACCTGGAAAGAAAAGAATTAATAAAGCAGGTAATAGAAAACAGAGAAGCATTAATTTCAAAAAACGGAGCATTAGCTACCTGGACAGCGCCTGAGTCGACCGGACGAAGCCCTAAAGACACTTACATTGTAAAAAGATCAAAAAGCGAAGAAAATATTGACTGGTCATCCCCAAACAATATTCCGATTCATGAAGAAGTATTTGATATGGTATTTTCAGATGCTTTAGATTTTTTACTTAAAAAAGAAAAAATTTATATTACCGACCGTGTAATTGGAGCTGATGCTAAGTATGCTTTACCTGTAAAGACGATTACCAGTCAGGCATTAACAGCCTTATTTTCGGATAATATGTTTCGTGCGTTACCTTCCGATATTGAAAAAAGTATTTTTGCCGAGCGTGGTTTTCAGCTTTTAACCGTGCCTTTTGATAAACTGGATAGTATTAAATACAAAAGTTTGTTGCGTATTTTACCCAATGGCGATACTTCTAACATTGCAGTAATTATGGATTTTGACAGGCGATTGGGTGTAATCGTAGGTTCTGCATATTTGGGGAGTGTTAAAAAACTAATGTTTACAGTAATGAATTATTACCTTCCCTTTGAAGGAGTTCTGCCTTTACATTGTTCGGCCAACGAAGATAAAAATGGAAATTCGGCTTTATTGCTTGGATTATCAGGAACAGGAAAAACTACCCTTTCGGCCGATTCTGATAGAATGCTTATAGGTGATGATGAGCATGGATGGAGCGATGATGGCATTTTTAATTTTGAAAATGGCTGTTATGCTAAAATGATTGATATAAATGCCGAAAAAGAACCCGAAATTTACGATGCGGTAATGCATAAAGATGATCCTTTGAACCATGGTGCTATTGTTGAAAATGCTATGGTTTATCCCAATGGAGTTTTTGATTTTAATGATACACGAATCACAGAAAATTCCAGAGCCTCTTATTTATTAACATCATTAAAAAAAATTAAA
>JBKHIH010000058.1:0-23490 GCA_046538755.1 Thiohalospira sp. | reverse complement strand
GAACTAAAGGATTTAATAATTCAAACCTTTAGTTTATGATTTGATGAGTAATGATTTTATCATACAGTTATACAAAGACCAAAGAACTGTTTTTTCTTTGCAGGAAATAGCCATGTTGGTTGATGAATCCGATTTTTCGAAATTGAAGCAAAAAATCAATTATTATGTTCGCACCCGGAAATTAAAACGCTTACGAAAAGGTGTTTATGCAAAAGAAAATTATAAAATAGAAGAATTAGCTTGTAAAATTTTTACACCTTCTTATATTTCTTTAGCGTATGTTCTGAGAAAAGAAGGAATTATTTTTCAATATGACACCGGCATTACACTTATTAGTTATTTAAGCCGAAAAATTGAAGTGGATAACAATTCGTTTATTTACCGGAAATTAAAAAATGATATATTATACAATTCATCAGGCATTGTGATTGATAATAATGGAGTAAATACAGCAACGCCTGAGCGCGCTTTTTTAGATCTGTTATATCTTAATAAAACATTTTATGTTGATTCTGTTTCATCCCTGAATAAAAACAACATTTTTGAATTACTGCCTTTATATCAATCTAAATCATTAACAAAACGGGTAACTGATATATACAATGAAGATAGATATTAATAAACATAAGTTTTTGTTAATTTCAATTCTTAAGGATATTTATTCCGATACAGAACTGGCAACATCTTTGGGATTTAAAGGAGGAACAGCCCAAATGCTTTTTTATAATCTTCCCCGGTTTTCGGTAGATCTTGATTTTAATTTGATTAAACCATCAAAAGCAAAAACAGTGTTTGCAAAAGTCAGAAATATTCTTTTAAACTATGGTAATATTAAAGATGAAGCCGAAAAACATTTTGGTTTACTGGTAGTTTTAGACTATGGTGTAAATGAACGGAATTTAAAAGTTGAAATCTCAAACAGGAAGTTTCCTGATCGGTATGAAATAAAAAATTATTTAGGCATATCCGTTAAAGTAATGGCCAAACCGGATATGTTTGCGCATAAGCTGTGTGCATTATTAGACAGGAATATGATTGCCAATCGTGATATATTTGATATTTATTACTTTATGAAACAAAAAACACCTGTCAATAAAAATATTGTCGAAGAACGGACCAATAAATCATTAGATGAGTATTTAAATAATTGTATTACTCACATTGAAAAAATAAACAACAAACATATCCTCGATGGATTGGGGGAACTGGTTGATGAGAAATTAAAAACATTTGTAAGAGAAAAACTTAAAAGCGAAACGATTCATTTGTTAAAAATGTATAAAGAATTTCCACTTTTAGGGTAAGTTATAAATCACTTTTTTGCTTTCATGCGTCATTGCGAGCCATACCCATCAACACTCCTGTGTCATTGCAAGTCTTCTCTCATGCGTCATTGCGAGCGCTTTCCCTTCTCATATGTCATTCCGAGCAAAGCGAAGGAATCTTTATTTTTCCCGGGACTCTTTAAAGATTGCATGTCTGCCGAAAGGAAGGCAATCTACTGATAATCAACAAATATAGATTGCTTCGGTCGTTCCTCCCTCGCAATGACACTTGTTTTTTTGTAATGTCGCTTGTAAATTTATTACGCAAAGACGCTAGTAGTTTATTTTAGTACTCCCCGGAATGACACTTGTTGTTTTTTGTAATGATACTTGTAATTATTTAATAAAAAACCGGACAAATATGGAGTTGCGTTCCATAATTTTCATAAATTTGTTGTATGATTAAAAGAAGTGCATCCAAAAGACTAAAGCATTTATTTTCAATGTTTAAAGTTGTTGCTGTTACCGGACCGCGTCAATCCGGTAAAACAACCCTGGTAAAATCAGTATTTCCTGATAAACCGTATATTACATTAGAGAATCCTGATAACAGACAGTTTGCTATCGATGATCCACGAGGATTTTTAAACCAATTTCCTGCAGGTGCCATTTTGGATGAAGTACAGCGTACTCCTCTACTATTTTCATATTTACAGGAAATTGTAGATAATAATGCCCAATCAGGACAATTCATATTAACCGGATCAAACAACTTTTTATTGAATGAACAGATCACGCAGTCTCTGGCCGGCAGAGTAGGATATTTGAATCTTTTCCCTTTTAGTTTTAAAGAGATAAAAGCCTATAATCTGTCCTACAATGAAAATGATTTTATTTTAAATGGTTTTTATCCACCGGTATACGATCAAAAAATAGATGTCCGGGAATGGATGCCAGGTTATATCAGGACCTACATCGAAAAGGATGTGCGACAACTAAAAAACATTTCCGATTTGCTGGTTTTTGAAAAATTTATGCGTTTGCTTGCAGGACGAACCGGACAAGAAGTGAATTATACTTCGCTTTCCGTTGAAGTTGGTGTAGATGTAAAAACAATACAATCGTGGTTAAGTGTTTTGGTAAGTAGTTACATTGTTTTTTTACTTCCTCCCTTTTATAAAAACTATAATAAAATCATTGTTAAACGTCCGAAGCTCTATTTTTATGATACGGCCCTGGCATCATCATTACTTGGTATTCGTAAAATTGAACATCTTACATCACATCCCCTAAAAGGATCTTTATTCGAATGCCTGATTGTTTCTGAACTCATTAAACAAAAAAATAACTTCGGAAATAATGATTCTTTTTACTTCTGGAGAGACAAAACAGGACGCGAAATTGATTTAATCATGGATAAAAGCACAACATATATGCCTGTAGAAATTAAATCGGGAAAAACAATTCATAACGAATTTTTCAAAAACCTGCGGTACTGGCTTAAGCTTACAGGAGAAAAACAAGGGAAAGTAATATATGCCGGTGATTCTGATCAAAAGCGTTCAGAAGGTATTGATATTATAAGCTGGAAAAATTTAAATGATTTTTTGTTTGCTTAATGAATAAGCTGGCAGCATGCGAAAAACATAGTTAAATATTTTTTGAATAAGCACAAGAAATAATAGAAAGGTTACTCCAGCGTCATCACGACACTCATATGTCATTCCGAGCGCTTTCCTTTCTCATATGTCATCGCGAGCGCAGCGACGCGATCTTTTATTCTTCCCGAGACTCTTTAAAGATTGCCTGCCTGCCGGCAGGCAGGCGATCTTTATTTTTCCCGGGACTGTTTAAAGATTCCTTCGTCTCCCGATATCCCGATAACTATCGGGACGGGATCCCTCGCAATGAAACTTGTAATTTATTTCGCAATGACACTGTTTTTTTGCAATGACGCTTGTAAATTTATTTTACAAAGACCCTGGTCATTTAATTTTGTTTTTACAAATCTATTGAGTAAATTTACTCACAACAATGAGTAATTTGTAAATTATGTTTGAAAGAACTGAACTACAGGCGCTTAAGAAGCGGATAAAAGAACCACGAAAGCTAATTCAGGTGGTAATGGGCCCGCGACAGGTTGGAAAAACAACCATGGTAAACCAGTTAACTAAAAAACTTACTATGCCTTATGTTTTCGAATCTGCCGATGCTATTGCAGCAGGAAACACGGCCTGGTTAGAACAAATTTGGGAAACTGCCCGTCTGAAACAAAAAAAACTGGTATCAGATGAGTTTTTATTGATTATAGACGAAATTCAAAAAATATCAAACTGGAGCGAAACAGTAAAAAAACTCTGGGACGAAGATACTTTCCGTCAAATACCCATCAAAGTAATTATACTAGGATCTTCACGTCTTTTATTGCAGCAGGGCTTAACCGAATCTCTGGCCGGCCGTTTTGAATCCATTTATCTTACCCATTGGACATTTTCCGAGATGGAAAAGGCATTTGGCTGGGATTTCAATACATATGCATGGTTTGGAGGGTATCCCGGAAGTGCTTCGTTAATTAACGATGAAGATCGCTGGAAAAGATATATCCGCGATTCATTAATTGAGGCGAGCATCTCGAAAGATATTCTTATGTTAACACGAATAGATAAACCGGCATTACTTAAAAATCTATTTGAACTGGGATGCTTATATTCGGGACAAATAGTATCATTTACTAAAATGCAGGGGCAACTTCATGATGCCGGCAATACTACAACCTTATCGCATTACCTTCAGCTTTTAGAAACCGCCGGCCTGTTAGGTGGCTTAGAAAAATATGCACATACAGCTATTCGAAAACGTTCCAGCAGTCCTAAATTTCAGGTTTTTAATAATGCATTGTTAAGTGCGCAACAAACAGATACACTTTCAGATATTCTTGAGAAACCAAATGATTGGGGCCGAATTGTTGAATCTGCAGTTGGGGCACATCTTATAAATCAGTCTGTACGTGAACAATATAACGTCTATTACTGGCGCGACAGAAATGATGAAGTGGACTTTATTCTTGAAAGACAAGGAAAAATTATTGGAATTGAAGTAAAAAGTGGTTTTCCCAAAAATAAAAAAGGAATGGACACTTTTAAAAAGAAATTTAACCCGCATAAAATGTATTTCATCGATAATAAATCTTTATTGTGGAGCGATTTTTTGAAAATTAACCCGGTAGAGCTATTCTAATTTTTATTTAATTACTTTCCGGAATTACACAAAAATGGTTTGGAATGGCATTGTTGATAATGAGTTAATAGAATTCTAAACCTGCTTTTGTAAGGCTTCGATTAAAGCGAAACCATCATTTTTTTTTACACTATGTTTCTCTGTGGTTTTCTCTGTGTACCCAGCCTGCCGGCTGGCAGGTCTGTGTTTAAAAAATGTGCCGCATCAACAGGGCTTTGGTAGCAGCGAGTACCAGGTTTTCTCGCAACGAGCGCAACGTTTTCTCGCAGCGTAACGCAGCGTGGTAACGGCATTCGTTTAATATAAATTGTGTCGCCCCTACAGGGCTTCCAAAAGTTTGTGTTTGTAGGTTACCGATATTTCGTCCCTACGGGACAGGTTTTTTATATTACCCTGCCGGCGGTTCAAAACCCTGGCAGTGGTTTATTAGTCTCGGCGTGTCTTTAAAACACATCGAGCCTCTCTCAAAAAAGCAGCATATGAATAGGTCAATCAAAGAGACTTTTTGTTAAAATGTAAAAAATCTGTTCAAAAGTCATTGTCAAAACGGGTTGTTTCTATTATCTTCATGGCATTAAAATGAACAATCTTACAAAACCATGATCATGAAAAAATTTTTTGTCGCACTTATCGGGTTATTGTGTTTCATTCCTTTTTTAGCCCATAGTCAGCAGGAAAATGGAGTAAACACCGACAGCCTTCAGCAAATTATTCAAACCACTACAGACGATGCTCAAAAATTTGAAGCCCTTTTTGCCCTTCATAAAGCAGTCAAAGCGCAGGAACCTCAAAAAGCAGAGGTGTATGCAGGCGAAGCCCTTGAGCTTGCCCAAAAAATGGGCGATGAGCTAAGGGAAGCGCGGGTTATTAAAGAAACCAGCAAAATACTCTTGGCTAACTACCAGTTTGATCAGTTTGATTCTATAGTTCATACCATCATCCCGGTTTTTGAAAGGCATAACGAAATTGATCTTTTGGCTGACTGCTACAACAACCTGGGTACAAGCCAGTTTTACAAAGGGAATCTAAATAAAGCAGAAGAATATTATCACCTGACCTTAGAACATATTGATCCTGATTCGTGGGAATGGGCATCTACACGCCTTAACATGGTTTTTCTGATGCAAACACAGGGGAGGGATTCAGAGGCTCTGCCGATATTATTGAAACTCGCCAAAAGATTTAAAGCGTTGGGTGATGAATATAACTATGCGCAATGCCTGGTTACATTGGCATCAATATATGAAAATCAGGGGGATTATGAAAAATCGAGGGAATATAATCTGCAATATATTGAAAAATGCAAAGCTATAGGTTATGCTGATGGCATCTCTGGCGCATACCACAACCTGGCTAACCTGGCCTCTAAACAGGGAAACCATCAGGAAGCACTGGAGTATGCCCTTAAGGCCGTAGAAGGGTTCAGCCAGCCAAAAACCATATGGAACAAAGTATCATCCATGTTAACACTGGGTATTATCTATCATCAGTTAGGAGAGTTGGATAAAGCCTTGCAAACCAATGAAGAAATTCTGACTATCAGCAGAGAAAAGGGAATTAACAGCTTCCTTCCGGAAGTGTATAATAATAACAGCAATATTTATATAGAGAAGGGAGCATATAAAACGGCTTTGGATTGGGCAAAAAAATCTCTGCAGGAAGCAGAAAAAAATCAGATGATCGACATGATAAAGGATGCCAGCTACAACCTTTACGAAGCCAGCAAAGCATTAGGAAGAACCGAAGATGCACTGGCTTACCATGAGATGCACCATCATTATAAAGACAGCCTGCAGGAAGAACAAAACAGTAAAGCAATTAGGGATTTGAAAGAAAACTTTGAAATCACTATTAAAGAATATGAAAATCAGCAATTAAAACAGGAAAATCAGCTTAATGAGCTGAAAATAGAACAGCAAGAGGCCAAACTATGGGTGGTAGCCATTATTCTGCTCCTGGTAAGCACGGTTGTTCTTGTACTTATTTTCCTCAACAAAAAGTTACGCACAAAAAACCGGATCATTTCAGAACAGCGAGGTGAGCTGCAAAAAGCCAACCAGTTAAAAGACAATATGTTTTCGATTATCGCACATGATTTACGTGGCCCGGTGGGTACGCTTAACGGGTTGCTTGGGTTCCTGGACGCTGATACCGCCAGGGAGGATAAAGAAAGTTATGAAGAAGTGTTGGAAACAGTGAAAGATTCAACTTCTTCTACCTATGCATTATTGGAAAACCTGCTTACCTGGGCCCGACAGCAAAAGAATGAAATCAGTTTCGAGCCTAAATCAGCGAACCTTACCGAACTGGTAGAGGAGATTATGAATCTGAAGCAACCTGCTGCTGAAAGTAAAAAGATACAACTGAGACACACCCTCTCTGAAGAGTTGTTCGGTAAATTCGATAAAAATATGATACACCTGGTGATTCGCAATTTGGTGGATAACGCGATTAAATTTACTCCCGAAGGAGGGAAAGTAGATATCCTGGGAGAAATAAAAGAAGAAATAGTGCAGATTGCTGTTGCTGACTCTGGTGTGGGTATTAGTGAAGAGGTGAGGATGAAACTTTTTGACAAATACCAGCTTTACAGTTCTAAAGGTACAAAAAACGAACGAGGATCTGGTTTAGGGCTCAAACTGTGTCATGAATTCGTTCAAAAACACTCTGGTAGCATTCATGTAGAAAGCGAAACAGGGAAGGGAAGTAAATTTATATTTACGCTGCCCCGCAATTAAAAGATTTACCAAGGGATTGGTGTTCTGATTTTTAGCAATTTTTTCTTTGCGTCCGTTGCGTGAAACTAATGCGCTGCTTTCTCCGCTTGGTAACGGCATGGGTTTTATATTAATTGTGTCGCCCCTACAGGGCTTCCAAAAGTTTGTGTTTGTAGGTTACCGATATTTCGTCCCTACGGGACAGGTTTTTTTATATTACCCTGCCGGCGGTTCAAAACCCTGGCAGTGGTTTATTAGTCCCGGTATGTCTTTGAGACACTCCGAGGCTTTTACAAAAAAGGAGCCCTCTTGAGAGCTCCCTGATTTAATTAAATATTTTTTTATTTTTTTAAAACCATCCCGATTCTTCAATCTCGAAAGAGGTAATTCCAATTTCGTTGCCATCGGCAAAGATATAAACATCATAGTTGCCGGGAATTAGAGTTCCATTGTTATCCCAGTAAATGGTAATATCCATTTTTTCATTGTTATAATCAACAGGCCTTTTAGCAGAAAAAACAATATCCTGGCCCTGGTATTCGAATAAATCATCCTCCGATTTGGCCAAAATATAATCATCAGGACCGGCTATTCGTATATAAAAAACTCTTTCTCCTGGTTCGGCAAGCACATTCTCTTTGATTGTAAAATCAACCTTGATTTTTTCTATTTTGTTAATTCGGTTATTCTCTTTACCTCTTCGGTTAAGTGGTAATGCACGAACATTTTCAGTACGTAAAACACTAGCCATTTCAACTTTTCCGGAAAGGTCTTTATTCTGTTCTTCCAGCTCGTTTTTACTAGAAACCACCCGGTTAAATTCGTTTTTCACTTTTATATTTTCTGCAACCAGCGCCTGGTTCATTGTGTTCAGCGAATCGATTTGGCGAACATAGCTTTTGGCTACTTTACGTAAAGTTCCCAACTCATCTTGCAGCTTTTTTATCCTGGCATAGTTGGTAGCTTTTACCGTTTTTATTTCAGCCAGTAGGTCATCAATTTTTTCCTGCTCGCTTATTAATTGTGCATTTAATGTATCGTTATCGGTCATCAACGAATCATATTCATCACGTAATTGAAGCAGATGCGTTTGTAAAGAATCTTTTTCGGCAATTAATGCAGTTTCTATTTTTTTGGTAGTACCCATTTGATTGATGTACAAAAAGGTTACAACACCCAAAAGTACAATCAATAACCACAAAATAAATTTTAAATTTTTATTCGGCTTCTTTGGTGGAACCGGGGCGTGGTTATCATTTTTTTGTTGTTTATTTTTTTCGTTTTGATTTTTGTTTTGCTCTTCCATTTTAACTTAGGTTTGTTGGGTTTATTAATTTGATTGGCAAAGGTATATTATATTTTCAATTTCTACAATATCGCTATTCCATAATTTCCTGTACCGATTGTAAATAATAACCGCCCTTTATCACAATTTTTTGATTAAAAAGCGGCTTTGGAGGATCAATAATTTCTATCCATCCGTCTTTTACTCCTCCCTTATTTACCTGTACTTTAGTATATTGGTTGTTGTTTTCAATAAATACAATCGACTCTTCTTCGTTTTCCAACACAGCTTCTTCTGGTAACGCATATACTGTTCTTTCGTTGGTTAATAGTTGGGCCTCAATAAACATTCCTGTTTTTATCTCCCTGTTTTTATTATTGATGTTGGCAAAAACACGAACCATTCCGTTTTCGTTGATTTTATTATCAATTCGCTCAATCCTGGTCTCAAAATTTTTGTCGCTGTTTAGTGTTTTAAAAACGATTTTCTGGCCCTTTTTTATATGTGTTAGATATGCTTCTAAAACGTTAAGTGTCAAAATTAATTGTTTGTCATTCACAATTTCAAAAATGTAAGTGTCAGGAGAAATATACATCCCGTTATTTCCGTGGGCAGAAGTAATAATGCCATTTATAGGGGCTTTTAGCGAAAAATGCTGCTCAAAACCACCTTTTTCGATGTTTTCTGTATCAACCCCTAAAATTTCGATGCGGGCTTTTAGCGATTTATATTTTGCTTCGGCAGTTAGATAATCCGCTTTGGCCTGCTGCATATTTTTTATCGATGCTGCATTTTCTATGGTAAGCTCTCCCTGCCTTTTATATTCTTCGTAATGGTAATCTTTCCGCGCTTTAGCTTCCATAAGTTGCTGCTGTAAATCAATAAAATCTTGATGTTGAAAGGTAGCCATCACAGCTCCTTTGGTTACATTGTCGCCTGTATAATAGTTAATTTGTTTGATAAATCCTCCCATGGCAGGAGAAACATTCGCTTTATTTTGCGGTAATGCATCTACTTTTCCGGTACATAAAATTACATCAGCAATTTCACGCTGCTCCAGCTTTCCTGTTTTAATACCGGCTCGTTCAATTTGTGGTTGGGTAAGCTCAATACTTTCTTGTGTTGCAGGTTCTAAGGTTTTTTTTTCAGCTGCGGTTTCCCCATTGTTGTTTTTACAGGCTGATAAAACGATCGCAAATATGATTATATATAATGTTTTCATGATATAATAGTTTATTGGGTATAAAATTCCAGTTTTATGGCTGTTTTATTATATTCATAAAGGGTTTCCAGGTAGCCCAGGTTAATATCCTGAGCCACTTTTATACTTTGTAAAAACTCTATATAATTAATCTCTTCTTTCTCAAACTTCGATGTGGCTGTTTGTCTTAATATGTGTGCTTTTTTTAGGGCACTTTCGTGATAATATATTAAGTCATTTTGTATCTGGTCGAGTTGCAGCACCAGGTTTTCGATCTCTTTTTCAAGGTTAAATTTTTGATATTCGAAGTTATTTTGTGCTTTTTGTGCATCGATTTTTGCTTCCTGTACTTTTGCATTTTGTGGCAAAAACCAAATGGGCATGCTAAGCCCGATACTCCATCCTGTAAATCCATCTACATGGTCAATTTGCTGATTAAAATATCCGGCCGAAATTTCAGGAAAGTAACGCGAGCGCTGCATGTTATATTTCGCATTCTCTATGCGATACAGATTTTCGTAATAGCCAAGCAACACTGATTTGCTAAATCGTTCGTTGGGATTAGTAGCCGGAGGCAATTCATAAATCGACAAACTGTCATTTTCGGGCAGCAGGTTGCCATCGATATGTACGATTTGTTTTAACTTATTTTCGGCAATAATTAACTGCTCGGTAATTTTTAGCAGCTCATTTTTGATAGCCGCATATTCTGTCTCTGCCAGGGTTTGTTCAAGCAGGTTCGATTCGCCCAGCTCATATTTTAATTGTGCAATACGCACAAATTCTTTATAAAGCTCAGCCTGTTTTTGTTTAATCTTGTGCTTATTAATTAACAGGAGCCATTGATACCAAGCAATTTTTGTTTCGGCAGTAATATTTTTACGGGCAATTTGCAATTCCTTTTCCGAAAGATCGATGTTTTCATTTACCAGCTTACCAGCTTGAAAATGAGTAAGGATAGACCCAAAATTCTGGTTGGCCTCAAAGGACTGGTCTATAAGCTCTGAATTGATTTGCCCTTTTTGGTAAGTAAATTCCAGTGGTTTAAAATTTAAGATTCCCTGTTTTTGTTTTTGAGCAGAAACAACCGAAAGCTGGGCATTTTTTATGGCCGGATTATTTTCAAGCGACATTTCAACTGCTTGATGAATATTTATTTTTTGAACCGCCTGGTTATCATTTTGTGCAAAGCTACCGAAGCCTGTTGCCAGGATAAGCACAAGAATCAACGAGAATCCTTTATTTATTCCAAGTGATTTACGCATGGCATTTTTACGGTTAAAATAGTAGAATAAGATGGGTAATAAAATCATGGTTAACATGGTAGATGTTACCAGTCCGCCAATAACTACGGTTGCTAAGGGGCGCTGTACTTCTGCTCCGGCAGAAGTTGATAATGCCATAGGTAAAAATCCTACGGCAGTAGAAACGGCTGTAAGCATCACAGGCCTTAATCGTTCGTGTGTTGCTTTTAAAATTAATTCGCGCATATCTTCCATTCCCTGTTCTTTGAGTTCCTTTAAAGATTCAATTAAGATAATTCCGTTTAAAACAGCAACTCCGAAAAGAGCAATAAAGCCAATGCCTGCAGAAACACTGAAAGGCATTCCCCGCAGCCATAAAAGAATTACTCCACCTACGGCAGATAGTGGCACCGCTGTGAAAATCATCACAGCATCTTTTAATGATTTAAAGGCAAAATGTAAAAAGATAAAAATGAGTAATAGTGATATGGGAACTGCCAATTTTAATCTTTGCATGGCATTTTCAAGGTTTTCATACTGCCCTCCGTACTGAATATAATAACCTGCATTCAAAGAAATATTGTTATCAATACGTGTTTTAATATCATTTATTACCGATTCCAGGTCGCGGTTACGCACATTAACACTTACTGCCATCATGCGTTGTGCATTTTCTCTGGAAATTTTTGCAGGCCCGTATGTGTATTGAATATCGGCAAACTCTTCCATTGGCATCTGCCGGCCTCCGGGAATGTTGATTCCCATTTGTCTGATATTGTCAATATTTTTTTTGTAATCAGCACTAAAGCCTATCACCAGGCCGAAACGTTTCTCGCCTTCAAAAACATTTCCTGCCTTTAGCCCGCCAAAAGCTCCAGAAAGCTGCCGGTTAATATCTTCAATATTTAAACCGTATGCTGCAATTTTTGAGCGGTTATAATTAACCCTTATCTGCGGAAGCCCTGCGGTCTTTTTAAGAATAATATCTGCGGCGCCGGGAACATCATCAATTACAGATTTTATTTCGTTGGCTTTTTGGTTGAGGTAACCCATATCTTCGCCAAAAATTTTAATGGCAATATCGGCTCGCACGCCCGTAATAAGCTCATTAAAGCGCATCTCTATGGGTTGAGTAAACTCATAATCTATTCCCGGAATCACCATTAATGCTTCTTTAAATTTGTTGGCAAGCTCTTCTTTTGTTCGGGCCGACTGCCATGTTTTTTTTGGGTGTAGCTTGATAATCATATCAATCTCTTCCATCGACATGGGATCAGTAGGTACTTCGGCTGCACCAATACGGCAAACAATTTGGTCTACCTCGGGAAATTCTTTAATAAGAATCTCTTCCATCTCTGTAGTTAGTTCTATGGTTTTACTCAACGAGGTACCTGTTTTCAGGACTGGCTGAATCACAAAATCGCCTTCGTCGAGGGTGGGGACAAACTCTCCTCCCATACGTGAAAAAATAATGCCAGTAAAAATGAGCGAAGCGATGGCCAGTCCAATGATTAGCATTTTATTGTTGTAAGCAAATTTTATCACCGGATCATAAGAACGATGGGCTATATTCATTATCCATCGGGCAATGCTTTTTTTATTTTCATTTTCGGGTTTTAAGAACATGGCTGCAGCTACCGGCACCCAGGTTAGGCCTAAAATCATGGCTCCAATAATGGCAAAGCTGAAGGTAAGCGCCATAGGCCTGAACATCTTCCCTTCAACACCTGTTAAGGTGAGTACCGGTATTAAAACCACTAAAATAATAATTTGGCCAAAGATGGCTGAATTAATCATTTTGGAAGCACCTTCAAAAGATATTTTGTTAAGCAATAACTTTTTTTGTTTTCCGGTAGACAACTCATATTCGGCTTTCTTGGACGTAACCCGCAGGGCAATAAATTCGACAATAATAACGGCTCCGTCGATAATAATCCCAAAGTCGAGTGCTCCAAGGCTCATCAGGTTGGCATCAATTCCCAGAATATACATCATGGCAATGGTAAAAAGCAATGAAAGAGGAATGATCGATGAAATGATAAGTGCCGAGCGGAGGTTCCCTAAAATAAGGATTACCGAAAGAATAACAATCAGGCAGCCCAGCAAAAGATTTTCTACAATGGTAAATGAAGTTCTTGAGATGAGTTCACTTCGTTCAATAACAGGGTTAATATAAACTCCTTCGGGAAGATTTTTTTGTACCTCTTCAACTCTTTTTTTCACGGCATTGATAACCTGTTTGGAGTCGGCGTTTTTAAGCATCATGATCTGTCCCATTACCTTTTCGCCTTCTCCATTGGCAGTTATGGCTCCATAGCGGTTAGTATATCCTAGCTTTACTTCTGCAATGTCCCGAACCAACAGAGGTTGTCCATTAATATTTTTTACAACGATAGCGGCAATGTCCTCGATAGATTGGACCATTCCTTCGCCACGAATAAAAAAGCTCTGGTTATTTTTTTCTATATATGCACCACCGGCAATGCTGTTGTTTTTATTTACAGCCTCATAAATATCCAACAATGTAATATTCGCACTTTTCAATGCATTGGGATTGACTGCTATTTCGTATTGTTTTAAAAAACCGCCCCATGTATTTACTTCAACAACACCCGGAATACCGGATAGTTGGCGTTTTACGACCCAATCCTGAATTGTTCGTAACTCTTGGGTTGAGTATTTGCTTTTATAACCCTCTTCAACATCTAAAATGTATTGATAAATTTCACCTAATCCGGTAGTTATTGGCCCCATTTCGGGCGTACCAAATTCGTCAGGAATATTGGCAGAGGCAGCTTTAATTTTTTCTGCAATCAACTGGCGTGGAAGATAAGTTCCCATGTTTTCTTCGAAAACAATGGTAACTACCGACAACCCGAATTTTGAAATAGAACGTATTTCCAAAACACCCGGCAGGTTGGCCATCTCCAATTCAACCGGATGGGTAATAAACTGCTCTACATCCTGGGTTGAAAGATTCGTAGAAACTGTAATCACCTGAACCTGGTTATTGGTAACATCAGGAACAGCACCAACAGGGATTTTGTAAACGGAATATAAACCAAAAGCTGCAACAGTAAGGGTAAAAAGAATAACAATAAGCTTATTCTTTATGCTGAAGTTAATAATCTGATTAATCATTTGTGTGGTAATTAACGATATTTGCTGATTAATAAAATTACATATTTTTTTCGAGAAAAAAATTCATGTTAACAAAAATGGTATGTTTTTGTTTTGTGTGTAAGATTTAATCCAAAAAAATACCTCTTCAAAATAGTTTGTGATCAGCTTTTTTAGAAACATCGAATACTTTCAGAAACAAGGAATATTTAAATAAAAACAGGCCTGACAGATTTTCAAAGTCTGTTAGGCCTGTAAAATATATATTTATTTGCTAAAAAAATTTAAAAAGCAATCCTTTCTAAGCCTTTTTAAGTTTATAGCTCCTGTATAATAAATAAAAACCTGCTAAAACAAACGGGATACTCAACCATTGTCCCATATTAAGCGACATGGTTTTTTCGAAATCAACCTGAACTTCTTTTATAAATTCGATAAAAAAGCGAACTGTAAAAAGTAAAATCAGGAATAAACTAAAAATTAAGCCTTGCTGTACTTTTGTTCCCTTTTTATTGTAAATGGTATAAAGTAGTATAAAAATCAGTAAATAAGAAAGTGCTTCATAAATTTGTGTGGGGTGTTTGGGAACCACTTCACCATTGCGCTCAAAAATAAATCCCCACGGTAATGATGTTTCAATACCATAAATTTCAGAGTTCATTAAATTACCCATTCGGATAAAAAAACCTCCAAGCGCAACCACGATAACAATTCGGTCTAATATCCACAAATAAGGTTTTTTACTTTTTCTGGCAAAATAATATAATGCGATTAAAATTCCGATGGCAGCTCCATGGCTTGCCAGTCCACCACGCCAGATCATAAGTATTTCAACAGGGTTTTGTAAATAATAGGATGGGTCGTAAAATAAACAATGCCCTAATCTAGCTCCTATTACAGTACCCACGGCAACATAAACGGTTAATTTGTCTAACAATTCAATACTCAGGCCTTCTTTTTGAAATATTTTTTGCATGATAAGATATCCAAAAAAGAAAGTAGCAGCGAAAAGAACGCCATAATAACGTATGGTTAACCCCCAAAAACTAACAATATCAGGATTAACATCCCAGGTAATATAATTTAAAATCATAGGTTAATTATTTAATGATACACAAAAGTATGAAAATTTTTAATGGTTTAGATATATCTCTGTTATCAATGTGTTAATTAATAGCCACAGATTTGAATTAATCCATCAAATTTAAATCATCATGATTAATTATTGAAATAAACTTTTTAAGTTTGTAAACGATATTACTAACATGGAATTATGAAACGGGCATAAATAAAAATTGCTTGTTAGATAGCTATTGCATGAAGGGTCGCGGAGAGATTTTTGGGAGGCTTAAGCGGGAGACGCCGGCAACAAAAAAGACTATTGAAATTTGAAGTTGTAAATCGCAGAACTAAGCGCTAGCGTTCTCATGACCGAAGGAAATAAAAACTATTGCTTAACTAAAATATATTCTCGATGAAAATAAAATACTTACATAACACAATATTCTTTTTTATTATTTTATGGATAAGTGCTTGTGCAAAGATTGTTGCACCAACCGGAGGCCCTAAAGATGAAGAACCTCCCAAAATTGTTTCCAGCAGCCCGCAAAACTATTCTACCAATTTCTCCGATGATCAGATCAATATAACTTTTAATGAGTTTATTCAGTTAAAAGATTTAACTCAAAACCTGATTGTTTCGCCACCACTGGAAGAAAAACCCGATGTTACTGTAAAAGGGAAAACGCTTAATATAAAATTCCTTTCTGAGTTAAAAGATTCAACGACGTATAATATTTATTTCGGCAACTCGGTGCAGGATTATAACGAAGGTAACCCCATCGAAAATTTTCAATATGTTTTATCAACCGGCGATTATATCGACTCGTTATCGATTGAAGGCAAGGTGCTTAATGCTTTTAACTTATTGCCAGAGGAAGGCGTATATGTTATGCTTTACAGCGATTTTTCTGATTCGGTGCCCATGAAAAATATTCCCGAATATATCTCAAAGACTGATGAAGAAGGATTTTTCCGAATCAATAATATCCGTAATGAGGAATTTAAATTGTTCTGTTTACTCGACGAAAACAGAAATTATCTTTACGATTTGAATAGCGAAGGAATCGCTTTCTCCGATTCAGTTGTTAAATTTAATCTGGAAACAGAAACCATTATTGATACCATATTTGTTCATGATTCTCTTCTAGCAGATCCCAACGAAATGGTTATCGACAGCATATATATTCCATCGCAACAACAAAATACCGATTCTTTAGAAACTGACACTGCAAAAGTAGTGAATGACAGCCTGGTAATTGTAAAACATAAACCAATAGACACTATTATTACACAAATCAGGCCATTCTTTCCAGTACCTCAGTTTTATTTAATGTATTTTAATGAAGATAAAGAAACACAATACCTGGATAATACTATCCGTGATGATAAACGGAAACTGGAGTTGATGTTTAACAAGCCCATTAAAGACAGCGTAATCATAGAACTGCTTGACACAATTATTGAATCCAAGTGGTATATCCAGGAAAATAACATTGCCCGCGACACTATTTTTTACTGGTTAACTGACTCCACACTTTATAATCAAGAAGATTTAAAAACAACCATTTCTTATCAGGCAGAAGATTCAAACCTTGTATACCAGTGGGTAACCGACACGATTAATTTCCGTTATTTTGAGACTAAACAACAGAAAGGACAAGCTGCAGACACTATTTTGGGTATTCGAATGAATGTGAAAAATAACGCAACGTTTGATCTAAATAAACCCATCACTTTAAATTTTAATACACCTGTTCATTCGGTTGATACATCGAGAATGAAATTGTTTGTTAAAGAAGATACCTTGAAAAATCCGGTTAATATTGAACTGGCTAAAGACACAAATTATTTTAGAAAATACAATATCGTTAATGAGTTTGAGGAAGATGCTTCGTATCGGCTGGAAATTTTTCCCAATGCTTTTGTCGATATTTATGATACTCCTAACGACACTATAATGATTGAATTTAAAACCAGGAAATTTGATTATTACGGGAAAATTTTGGCTAATATTACCGGAATTGACTCAACATTTCAGGTTATTGCACAGCTTGTAATCTCTCAAAAGGACGATGAAAAAGTAGTTCGTGAAAAAATAGTTAAGAAAAGCCAGACCATTGAATTTGGGTATTTACCGCCAAAAGAATTTTTATTTAAAGTAATTTTAGATGACAATTTTAACGGCAAATGGGATACGGGAGAGTACCTTGAACACAGGCAACCAGAAGAGGTTTTTTATTACGAAAATGCCATAAAAGTACGTTCAAACTGGGATATAGAAATAAATATGCCATTAAAACATTAAATATTATGTCTGTTTTATTAGAATTTGCCATGTTCCCAACCGATAAAGGCGATAGCGTTAGCCAATACGTTAGTAAAGTTATACAAATGATTAAAGAAAGCGGAGTTAGTTACAAACTAACTGCCATGGGTACCATAATCGAAACTGAAACTATTGATGAGGCACTCGAAATTGTCAACAAATCATATAAAGTGCTAGAACCCTATTCAAACAGAGTTTACTCTTCGATTAAACTCGATATCAGAAAAGAAAAATCTAGAAGAATCGAGGCAAAAATTAAATCGATCGAATCGAAAATCGGAAAAGTCGACCATTAAAGGACTTCTTTATCTTTTATTTTTTTGTTGGGTTAAATTTTGAACAAATTCTTTATTTTCACGTAGAAATATAATATATTGCTGCGCTCTAATTTATTAATATTTATTACTAAACTATTTGCTTTATGCTTAAACGTTGTAGCATATTCTTGATTGTACTTGTTGTTTTTGCAGGAACTACGAAGGCTCAGGAATTGAAAAGAATTCCTTTAACACGGGTAGAGAAAAAATTACCAGGAAAAGAGATTGTGAATGAACAGAATAATAAAATTATTCTTTACGAAGATGTTGATGAATTTTATATTCAGCAAAAACAAACAAAAGACGGTTATTATCAGCAGCTTTCTGCTCCTGGTTTAACACGTTCGTTTGATCAGGGAAATCCCGATTTGCCGGTTATTTCAAGATTAATTGATATCCCATATGGTTCGGATGTTAAAATTAGGATTTTAAACTATGACAAAGAGCAAGTTGATTTAAAAACTTACCAGATAAAGGAAAAAATACTACCTGCCCAGCCATCCATCAATAAAAGTACCGACCCCAAAGATGTACCTTTTTATAAAAACAGAGATGTTTACGAAGCCAATCATTTTTTTCAGAAAGAAATTGTCCGTTTTCAGGATAAAGGATATTTACGAAACAAACATATTGGATATATCGAAATTTCTCCTTTTCAATATAATCCGGTAACCAATTCTTTAATTGTTTTAAGAAATATAGAAGTTGAAATAACTTTTGAAAAAAATAATACAAAATCGGACAGCCATTTACAAAAATTACAATCGCCGTTTTTTGACAATTTAGATTTAAAAACGGTAAATTCTTCAACTTCCGAGGAAACAAAAGCATTAATTGATGCTCCGGTAAAATATGTAATTGTTTCTGACCCCATGTTCGAAGAAACATTACAACCTTTTATCGAATGGAAAACTCAAAAAGGCTACAATGTAATAACGGCTTATACCGACGACCCTGAAGTAGGCTCAACCACAACATCTATAAAAAATTATTTGCAGGATTTGTATGATAATCCTGCTGATGGTGTTTCCCCAACATTTGTACTTTTTGTTGGAGATGTAAACCAAATTCCAGCTTTTGAAGGAACTACCGGTAGCCATGTTACCGATTTGTATTACTGTGATTATACAAACGACAACCTGCCCGATGTTTTTTATGGGCGCTTTTCAGCAACCAGTGTGGCTGAATTACAGCCTCAGATTGATAAAACGTTGCAGGTTGAAAAATATCAAATACCCAACCCGGACTATTTAGACAATGTAGTGCTGGTTGCAGGTGTAGATGCTGATTATGCGCCAACGCATGGTAATGGGGCAATCAATTATGCAAATGATAATTATACAAATGAAACAAATGGTATAAATTCATATTATTATTTGTACAACGATGATAGCGGTGTAATGAGTTCAAACTCATCCGGAGCATCCGAATCAATTAAAAGTTACATTAGCCAGGGTGTTAGTTTTTCTAACTATACAGCACATTGCAATTCCGATGGTTGGGCAGATCCAAGCTTTACCAATAGCGATGTACCTAATATGTCCAATGAAAATATGTATCCTTTGATGATTGGAAATTGCTGCTTATCGAATAAGTTCGACAGCAATGCTTTTGGCGAAGTACTATTAAGAGCAGAGAATAAAGGAGCTGTTGGTTATATTGGTGGTTCAAATAATACTTATTGGGACGAAGATTTTTGGTGGGGTGTAGGTTTAGGGACAGTTACAGTTGATCCTACTTACGAGGAAACCGGATTGGGTGCTTACGACCGCTACTTTCATCTAAATGGCGAAGCAAAAGAAGATTGGTATATTACTCAAGGGCAAATGATTGTATCCGGAAACCTTGCGGTTGAAGCATCAACATCAGCCAGAAAAAATTATTACTGGGAAATATACCATTTAATGGGCGACCCGTCACTTACGCCTTTTATTACAACCCCGGAAGTTTTAACAGCAAGCTACGAAGCTCAGGTTTTTATCGGAACTAACAGCTATACTGTCAATGCAGAGGAAAATGCATATGTTGCCGTTTCGCATGATGGTGTTTTACTCGATGCAAAACTCGTAGATGAGACACAACAAGTTACGCTTTCTTATGATGCACTCGAAACAGTAGGTGTATTAAACCTGGTAATCACGAAACAAAACAAACAACCGGTGATTGAGGAAATTGATATTATTCCATCTACCACTCCTTATGTTACACTCGATAGCTACTTATTACATGATCCTAATGGGAATGATAATCGTTTGGCCGATTATGGAGAAGAAATTACCTTTGACATGCAGGTAAAAAATGTTTCTGATACCTACGATGCTTTTAATGTAACAGGCAAACTTACATCCGCAGATTCAAATGTTGTAATTACCGACTCTACAGAAAATTACGGGACCATATTGCACTCCGACTCAGCAAATGAAAATTCAGCTTTTACTGTTCATTTTGAAAACAGGATAAAAGACCAACATGTGGTTAACTTTGATCTAATCATGGAAGGTGAGGATTCAGAAGAAGAAAAATATGAGTGGGTATCAAAAATGAATATTGTAGTAAATGCCCCGGAAATAAAAATATCAAACTTGCTAATTGATGATAGTGAAGGAGATAATGATGGCTTTTTTGATCCGGGCGAAACCGTTAAACTAAAGTTGGTTGTAGAAAATTCAGGACATAGCGGTATTGAAAATTTAAGTGTTCATGCAGATTTATTAACCGAAATGAGCTCCCTAAGCTTAATTGATACGGTAATGTACAACCGTTCGATTGAAGCACATAGCACGGATACAATTCCTTTTAGCGCTTATATTCATCCAACCGAAAAACCCGGAAATACCATTAATATAGCATTTTATGCACTGGATGATGAGTTTGGTTATTATAACGATTCAACGGAAAAAGAGGTTGTGGTTGGAGAGCCTGCTGAATATGCGATTCATACTTATGATACCGTTTTTGTAAGCACCAAAGCATTGTTTTATGATTCGGGAGGTAAGGAAAACAGCTATGGAAATAACGAAAATCATACAATCATTTTTTATCCTGAAAATCCACGCGGGAAATTAAACGTTGATTTTAATGCTTTTGATGTTGAGCCCACTTCATCGGAAGGCTGCTGGGATTATCTTTCTTTATATGATGGAGATAGTTTAAATACTTATGAATTTGTAGATGATTATTGTAATTCCAATAAGCCATCAACATTTACAGCCACCAACGATAAGGGTGCTGTTGGATTTACATTTTACTCCGATGAGTCAGTTACCCATTCGGGATGGGAAGCTGTTATAGAGAATACAGGGTATTTTGTTAAATTTGTTGTTACCAACAGTAATGATGAAAAAATTGAAAATGCTTTAGTGGAATTTGAACAGCAGGAAAAATATACCAACTCAAATGGCATTGCTACATTTACTTATATTCCCGAAGGAAATGATCTTCCTGTTTTAATTAGGAATTCGGGTTATAATAATTATTCAGATAGTGTTGGTATATATAGCGATACAACATTGAGTGTAATGTTGGAAGTTGGCACAGCAAAATTTGATGTAACATTTAACGTTTTAGATGAAAACGATCCAATAGAAGGAGCCCGCGTTGCCCTAAATAATGATACATTATATACTGACAAAGATGGGATTGCAGTATTCAACGACATCCCCGAAAATACTACAGTAAACTTTGAAATTACTAAAGAACATTTTATCCCTGTTATCGATAGCTTTTTGTTGAATGGCAGTAATGTTTCCAAAGAAATTTTTATGGATAAAAAACAGTACCGCATTACTTTTAGAGTTACCGATGGTTTTGGGGCGATTGAAAATGCAAGCATTGCATATAATGATGAAAATGAATATACCGATAAAAATGGAGAATTTGTTTTTGATCTTACCTACGCCTTAGATCAGGAGTTTGTAGTAAAAAAATCTGGGTTTATTGATTGTGATACGATAATTGACGTTGATAGTGAAAAATCTATCCTGGTAACTTTACAATCAACAACTGATATTGGTAAAACAATTAATCGTGAAATAAAAATTTATCCAAATCCTACTTACGGAGAGTTAAATATTGAGATTAATAATGCAGAAAGCATTCATTATTCGGTTAAAATTTATGATGTTTTGGGTAAATTGATTTATGCCGATGATTTATACGGGAATCAAAATATACGTAAAAATATTGACCTTTCTGATCATCCGAAAGGATTATACTTTTTAAATATCAAGAGTAACCAGGGTGATAATATTAGTAAACGTATTATCATTCAATAAATATCAAAAATTATTTAAGCCCGCCTGTTTTTTGGCGGGTTTTTTTTATTGATATTTTTTTAGATATTTATCTTGTAAAAAGATGAATAATGAGTAAAGAAAAAAAACGTCTTCTTTATAGTTTTGCTTTCCCTGGTTTGTTTTTATTGCTAATTTGGCTTGTTAAAATTGTTGAAGTTACTCTAAACTTAAACTTTACGTTTCTGGGGATTTTTCCACTACGTGTAAAAGGTTTAATAGGCATTTTAACCGCACCACTTGTGCATTCCGACTTTCAGCATTTAGCTGCTAACAGCCTGCCTCTTTTGATTTTAGGCACAGGAATTTTTTATTTTTATCATAAAATAGCTTATAAAGTTTTTTTTCTAACTTATCTTATTTCAAATATCTGGATTTGGTTTGGTGCCCGTTATGCTTATCATATAGGTGCCAGCGGGTTAATTTATGGATTTGCATCATTTTTGTTCTTTAGTGGTGTAATTCGTAAAAATGTTAAATTAATGGCTATTTCTCTTCTTGTAGTTTTTCTTTATGGAAGTATGGTGTGGGGCTTACTGCCCATTCAACCACATGTTTCATGGGAATCGCACCTTATGGGTGCCATTGCCGGATTGGTGCTTGCTTTTTATTATCGCGACAGAGGGCCTAAAAGAAAAATTTATAGCTGGGAACTCGAAGAAGATGATGATGAGGATGATGAAAATGCTTACTGGAATATCAATTATCATTATAATGAAAACAATGATGAAAAAAGCGATACATAAATTTATTGTATCAGCATTTATGCTAAGTATAATGTTGATTATTTGCACAATAAGCAATGCACAAGACAAAAATTTTGTCCAAACCGGACTTGCAAGCTTTTATGCCGATAAATTCGAAGGACGTACAACAGCCAATGGAGAGATATATTATCATATTCGAAAAACAGCAGCCCATCCCGATTTGCCTTTTGGGAGTGTTGTAAAAGTTACCAACTTGGGAAATAATAAATTTGTTGTAGTTCGTATTAACGACCGCGGCCCTTTTGTTCAAAACCGTATTATCGACTTATCAAAATCGGCTGCAGAAGAGTTAGGTTTTATTGATAAAGGATTAACTAAAGTAAGAGTAGAGTTAATAGCTTCTACCGACGACTTTCCTGGCAAAGAACCTGGAAAGTCAGAAGAAAAACCTGATTATTACCAACTCGATGTAAAAAAAGCTTCTCCTGCAGGAAAGGGTGTTCAAATTGGAAGTTTTTCCAGCAACGAAAATGTTCTAAAACTTGTTGAGCGTTTAAAGTATCAATATAACGAGCCTGTTTATATTGAAGTAGCAGAAACAGGAGAGTATAAACTTTACAGAGTTATAATTGGCATTTTTTCTTCGGAAAATGAAGCGAAAAAATTAGGTAATGTACTGAAAAATAGTTGGTAGTTATTTGAAAAATATTTTGTAAT
>JBKHIH010000057.1:0-23553 GCA_046538755.1 Thiohalospira sp. | reverse complement strand
AGTTATAGTCTATATTTTAGAAGATTTTACCAACTATTTTTCAGTATTATGCCTTTTTATTAACTTTTTTTGATTTTAAACTTCCTTTCTTCGAAAAAGTCAAGGGCTTTTCTTAATAATCTAAAGTAAAGAACAATATACAGTAAAAGTGTCATAGCCCAGATAACCGCTATATTTACTTTAAAAGTGTTATAATATTTTCCAAAAAATTGTTTTCGGGGTGCATAAAAATGTGCTTTTATAAATTTATTTGGTGGATCAAGAAAAATAGGGTCAATTTTTTGAAATAATTCACCATCATATTCAATGATTCTATTAATTTCGTTTGAGTTTTTAACCAGTTCTGCTAAATTTTCATTATAATTTTCGCGTTTTAATTGCATGAACTTGGCTCTTCCTTCCTGTGTTTTTTGGTGGCCAGAAATAATATTATCTTTTAAATTATTGGCTTTATTATAAAGTTTTATATAATATCTGTTTAATATATCTAAATATTTTTTTAAGTCCTCAATCGTTTCTTGATCAATTTTTTCAGGATGAAGACGATCGAGTTTATCAAATTTAACAATTCTTCCTGATTCGCTTTCTAGCTCTTTACTAATTTCATGTTTTAATAATTCTAAATTCTGCTTTACTTCTTCTTTATTATCTTCGTTATTTAGATGTCTTTCTATAAAAGAAACCTTGTTGTTTAGCGTTCTTATCCAATAGTTCTTTTTAAAATCAGAAATACTCATTGCTTTATCATAAGAATAAAACTGTTTTTGATAATCATTTTCTTTAAATTGATAAACAGCAAGCGCTTCGTAAGCCCAACGAGCTGTTATTATTTCGCCATAAAATGGTATGTCTCTAGGATTTGAAATATTTGGATTAAGTTTTTCGAACTTTACAATGATTCCGCTTAAAATAAGTTGTGGTATAATTAGGAAAGGGATTAGTATATAAATAGTTATAACGGTTTTAAAACTATCTGAAATAACCAGGCCTAACATATTGGAAAAACACCATGCGCTAAAAAGAACCAGCCAGTATTCAAAATACATTCCTTTAATTTCCATAATTGTATTACCAATTAATACAAACATAAATGCTTGTATAGCCGATAAAGTAAATTGAATTGCGATTTTAGAAAACAGGTAACTGCCCCAGCTTAAATTAAGGAAAGCTTCTCTTTTTAAAATTTTCCGATCTTTAATAATTTCTTCGGCACTTACGGTAAGGCCAATAAATAATCCAACAATTACAGCCATAAAAATATAAACCGGCAAATTGCTATTTTCGCTTAGGCTGTATCCAATTTCGTTGCTTATATTAATATTGTAATATTTAATAATATAAGCCAACAAGAAAGCAAGTAGAGGAGCTTCCAGTAAATTAATAACTAGATATTGTGTGTTAGAGAGCTTTGAGAGTACATCTCTTTTTACAAAAACTAAAAACTGGGTAAAACGGTTAGGTGTTTTAAATGATATTTCAGGCACTTTCCTTTCTTTAGGAGATGGAAGATCTGTTGGAGTCCCTATCTTTTCACTTTCTTTTATCTTTTCCCGTTCTTTTTCAAAGTTTTGTCTCCATTCGAAAGGCGATATCTTACGTTCACTTGTGAAGTTTCCGTACTCATCTAATACTTTTGTTTCAATACTATTAAAAATTTGCTCAGGGTTAACATTACCACAGCAATGGCATTCACTTTCGCTCCAGTTAGCATGTTGAATGCTCGACTTAAAATAAATGATCGAATCAATTGGATCGCCATCATAAATCAGGTAACCACCGTTATCAAGAATTAATAATTTATCGAACATTTTAAAAATGTCCGATGATGGTTGATGGATAACCACAAAAACAAGTTTCCCTTTTAAGGTTAATTCTTTAAGCAGGTCGAGAATGTTTTCTGAATCTCGTGATGATAGTCCTGATGTGGGTTCATCCAAAAAAAGTACAGCAGGTTCTCTAATCAGTTCAAGGGCAATATTTAGCCTTTTTCGTTGGCCACCGCTAATTTTTTTGTTAAGCGGAGTACCTACTTCAATATCTCTTATTTCGTATAATCCAAGATTTTGTAATACATCAAGGACAGCTTCCTGAATTTCTTTTTCAGAATAATTATCAAAACACAGTTTGGCGTTGTAATATAAATTCTGATAAACAGTTAATTCTTCAATAAGCAAATCATCTTGAGAAACATGTCCGATTAATCCTTCAATTGCTTCTTTTTCGGTATGTATATTGATTCCATTAATCAAAACCTCACCATCTGTAGGTGCCGATGTTCCATTTAATACATTTAAAAGGGTTGATTTCCCTGCTCCACTGGCACCCATAATTCCTACCAGGCGGCCAGATTCTTCCGAAAAATTTAAGGTATGTAATCCAATATCACCCGATTTAAATCTATATTTAATATTTTTTGCTTCGAATAAAATCCTTGATTTTATCCTGTCGATATGAAAACGGCTAATAATATCGCCATAATAAATAGGGCGTATTTTCGGATTACGAATTGATGCACCGTTATTTAAAACATAAACTTTTTCTTGTTCTAATAATTGTCCGTTAAGATATAATTCGCTTTTCCCAATATATTTAATATAATACATATTGGCCGAAGAAACTTCTAATACTCTTAATTGTCCTTGAAGCGCAGGGTGCTCCATATGAAAAACTTTATCGTGAATAAAGTTTTTATTATTGTCTATAATTAAAAGCTTGTTGGTGTCGGGTATTTTATCAAAACCAAAAAATACATAATCTTCAATTTCCTTATATTCTTGATATGGTATATGAAAACTGTCTGCAACAGTAGTAACAAAAGCCATTTCCTGTTCGGTAATTTCTTCTCCTGATTTTACAAATTCCAGAAGTTGAACCAGTACTACATGCTTTTGCCTTTGAGTGAGTTCCTCGTTAATTTGAGTACATATTTTTAGTACTCTAACCGAACTGGATGCCGTTCTTTTTTTACGTTTACTTTTTTCGCTTAATTTCTCTTGATGAATTTGGTAATAATCATCAAATACTTTTAAATAAGCTTTAACGGTTTCCTGATTTAATTGTCGCTTAAGAAAATATTCAACGATTGACCTACGATCTTTAGCATCGCTAGTGGGATGTGCAATAATTGCAAATAATTGCATTAATGCTTTTAATATTTGCTCACTCATAGGTAATTTTTAATAAGTCCCTAAAAAGGTTGATATATACGAAAATACAATTATTTTTCTTTAAAACCAATTAACAATAATACTTCATCTTTTACATGCTTATCATTTTTTAGTTCAATTTCAATAACGCAGTCTACCGTTGATGTAAATGAAAAATTCCAGTAAGGTGTATAATCATAATCCCTGTTACAAAAAAGTAGATTTTTTTCAGAATCATAAACTGAGAAAATTAATGGAACTTCCTTATTATCTGAACATGCAATAATTCTATAGTTGCTATCACCATAAAAAGTTGTAAAAAATTTGGCTTTATTGTTCTCATCAAGATTTGCTCTATATTCTTGCCCACTGGAAATATATCCCGAATTCAATAAATTATCACACTGATTAATACTTGTGTTTTCCTGGCAGTATATATATGTTGTTGATAACAAGCTAATTAAAAATGCTAAAAAAATTTTAAAGGATAATATTTTCATCTGTTTATATTTTGTTTTTTATGGCCAAATGGAACATCCATAATAATCATGCTCGTGTGTGTGAACTCTATTCTCATGGATGTTTCATTTTTAATAAATAATTTGATTTCTTATAGATGCTATTTTATTGGCAATGGTACGTAAATGGTATTCTGAGATGATAATATTTGATGTACTTCTGATCTCGGTTAATTTTTTTTCAGGATGAATAATTGGCGGCTCGTATGAATAATTATAAATAATCCCATCAAATTCGTATGCTAAGTCAACCAACGAATCAATTAAATCTGTAAATTCTGGCGATTTGTAATAATAAGGCGCTAATATTTCAATAAGGTTATCCAGTGGGTGTTTTTGCTCTCCCAATCGGTTTATAATTTTTCGATTTTTTGTATCAATAGCATTTTGTGATAAAATATATAAACTTTCAATCCATCCTCCTGCAATGATAAGTGCCCCAATATCTTTTCGATTATTGGCTTTTAAATATGAATCAAACTGTTTATAAGTATTTGTTAAAAAATGCAACAATGAGTCCTGATTGTCAATATTATTTTCAATCCTTTCAATAATTTCAATTTGCAAAGCACTATGTATTCCTATCTCCTGGCTAAGTTTTTTTATAACTGTAAAATATGAAATTACATCAGGTACCTGATCGTAAATATTTAAATAACCCAGGTCAGTTCCATAAATGCCAATATTTAAAGCTTTTTCAAAATTTGTTGTATAAGACGAAACATGGTCAGCAGGGTTAAGCAAAGATTTATTAAAATTAAGGTTAGTTTTTTTTATGGAGTAAGTAGCCTGATATGGTGAAGGTAAAGTAAATAATGTGTTGTTGAATTTTATTAATACAGTAGAAGTATCAATTTCTCTTACGGGTTGTATCATTTTTTTTTCTTTTCCCGGTTTATTATTACATGCAGAAAAGAAAATTAATATTGAAAAAACCAAATATGTTAACATTTTCTGATTTAACTCAATTAAGGTCATTTGTTTGCTTCATTTTTAATTAAATAAAATCTTTAAATATCAAATATACTAACATTCGAGCTATAGTAATAACTTATGCTGATTTATTTTGTTTAATCGGTTAAATTTGTTGATTAACTTTTTCTTTTACCGGATAATAATTTTATCTGTTTTAATTTTGTTTTTTATGGCCAGATGGAACATCCATAATAATCATGCTCGTATGTGTGAATTCTATTCTCATGGATGTTTCATTTTGTTAACAGATAAGCATTGAGTAGATTATTTACTTGCATAGTAAAATATAGCCAAAAAAATCACCATTAATCGCACAAAATTTATAACACTATTTTATAAAATATCATAATTTAAGTTTTAAAATGGATATTCAGATTTGCCTAAAAATAATTCTTAAAGTGAAAATTTAAAAGAGTAAATGGTGTAATTTTGTGCTCTTAAACCGGAAAGATTGAAAACTTCAGTTAAATATAAAGAAATCTGGAAAATAGCTTACCCAATTATTTTAGGGAGTATTGTACAGAATATTATTAGTGTTACCGATACAGCTTTTCTCGGCCGTGTAGGAGAAGTAGAGCTTGGTGCTTCTGCCATTGGCGGTGTTTTTTATCTAACCCTTATAATGCTTGGACTGGGTTTTTCTATCGGGTCTCAAATTATTGTAGCCCGCCGTTTTGGTGAAAATAATAATAAGCAAATAGGAGCAATTATCGAACATTCGCATTACTTCCTCATTATTTTAGCATTGCTTCTAATTTCTGTAATGCAAATGGCAATGTTTCCTATTTTTAGTACTGTTTTAGAGTCTGATGAAATTAAGGCAGCAAGTATAGAATATTTTAGTTACCGGATTTTTGGGTTATTTTTTGCTTTTATCAATTTTGGTTTCATGGCATTTTATATTGGTATAGCCCGAACCCGTGTAATTACCTGGACAACAGTTTTTATGGCATTAAACAATGTTTTCTTTGATTATGCCTTAATTTTCGGAAATTTTGGATTTCCTAAAATGGGTATTGCCGGAGCTGCTGTTGCTTCTGTTATAGCAGAAATCTCCGCATCAATTTTTTATATATTTTTTACTTTTAAGTTTGTTGATTTGGATTTTTTCAACCTTTTTAGATTTAAAAAATTTGATCCTGGTATTTTAAAGCGAATCTTTATTGTTGCTTTTCCCATGATGATGCAAAATTTTATCTCTTTTACCGGATGGTTTTTCTTTTTTCTTTTTGTTGAAAAAATGGGAGAGAGGCCTCTTGCTATATCTAATATTATTCGAAGTATATATGTTGTAATGTTAATTCCTATTTGGGGATTTACATCAGCAACCAATACCCTTGTTAGTTTTTTAATTGGGAGGGATCGAAAACAAGAAGTTATTGCCCTTATAGTAAAAGTGTTAAAGTTATGTATTCTGGGGGTTATAGCGTTGGTATTTTTAAATATGTTTTTTCCAGAAAAAGTGCTTTCAATTTATACAAACAACCCGGTACTAATAAAAGAAGCTTTACCAACTTTATATGTGGTAAGTATTGCTGCATTGTTTTTAACCATAGGATTTGTGTTTTTTAGTGGTGTTTCTGGTACTGGTATGACCAAAGTTTCTTTTGTCATTGAAACGGGAGTTATTTTGCTTTATATTTTAATTACCTATATTTTGGTAAATCTTAGTTTTTCGAGAATTGAACTTGTTTGGACCGTTGAAATATTTTATGGTATAATTATAGGTGTTATTTCCTTTTTGTATCTTAAATATGGAAATTGGCAGAATAAAAAAATCTAATTATGGAATCTACAGATATTTATATTGAATTTTTAAAATCATGTATTACTCCGGTTGCCCTTATTTCTGGTGTTGGCTTACTACTTTTAACTATTACCAACAGGTTTGGGCGCACTATTGACAGAACAAGAAGTTTGGTAGCAGAGCTGGATCATGATCATATAAAAAGACGTGAAGCTAAAAAAAACGAAATAAAAATTCTATACCTTCGAAGTAAATACCTTAGAACATCAATTGCAGCAATAGCATTTAGTGTAATAATCAGTAGTTTAATTATACCTTTGTTGGCAATTATGCAATTTTTTGCTTATGATTTAAGAATTGTGGGTTACTTTTTGTTTAGCCTGTCGATTTTATCAATATTAATTTCTACAATATATTTTTTCCTTGATATCTTATTATCGCTGAAAGCATTAAAATTAGAAGCAACGGATTATTTGGATTAATTGGCAAGATTTTTTCTTTTAATCTTTATTTTTCTGATTTTCAATCTGAAGTAATTGTAACATAAATTAAACTTTTATAACTTGTTTTAATCTAAATAAAATAAGTATGCTTACTTTTTATTACTAACAAATAATTACTTCATTATGAAAAACTTAACCCTAATCTTTACTTTTTTCTTTTTATTTTTATTTACGAGTGGTTTGGCTCAAAATAAAGATGAAAAAGAGTTATTTACAGAATCGACTTTTTCCGGTTTAGAATTACGGAATATTGGGCCGGCTTTTATGTCAGGAAGGATTGCCGATATTGCCATTCATCCCAAAAATAAAAATATTTGGTATGTGGCTGTTGGTTCTGGTGGTGTTTGGAAAACAGAAAATTCCGGAACAACCTGGGAGCCTGTTTTCGATAATCAAAGTTCCTATTCTATTGGTTGTGTAGCCATCGATGAGAATAATCCGCATGTTGTATGGATTGGAACAGGCGAAAATGTAGGTGGAAGGCATGTTGGTTATGGCGATGGAGTATACCGAAGCGACGATGGTGGAAAATCATGGAAAAACATGGGGCTTAAAGCATCTAATCATATCTCAAAAATAATAATTCATCCCAAAAATTCAAATATTGTTTGGGTAGCAGCACAAGGCCCCTTATGGAATAAAGGTGGCGAAAGAGGTTTATATAAAACAACTGATGGAGGAAAAACCTGGAAAAAAACGCTGGGAGATGGTGAGTGGGTTGGTGTTACTGATATTGTAATTGATCCGCGAAATCCTGATTGTTTATATGCAGCAACATGGCAACGGCACAGAAATGTGGCCTCATATATGGGAGGCGGCCCGGGGACTGCAATTTTTAAGTCGAATAATGGAGGCGAAAACTGGCAAAAACTGGAAAAAGGACTACCCAAAACGGATATGGGTAAAATTGGGCTTGCTATTTCGCCACAAAAACCTGATATTGTTTATGCCGTAATAGAACTGGAACAAAGAACCGGTGGTTTGTATCGTAGCGAAAATCGCGGTGCATCATGGATGAAAATGTCTGATGCTGTATCGGGTGGTACAGGGCCTCATTATTACCAGGAATTGTATGCCTGCCCCCATCAGTTTGATAGAATTTATTTGGCCGATGTAAGAATGCAGGTTTCTGAAGACGGTGGAAAAACATTCCGACGAATGGATGAAGAATTTAAGCATTCAGATAACCATTCCCTTACTTTTAGAAAAGATGACCCAAATTATTTATTGGTTGGTACCGATGGTGGAATTTACGAAAGCTTCGATCTGGCTAAAAACTGGAAATATATTCCAAATTTGCCAATTACGCAGTTTTATAAAGTGGCTGTTGATGATGCCGAGCCGTTTTATAATGTTTATGGAGGTACGCAGGATAACAGTACTCAAGGTGGTCCATCTCGCACCGATAATAGTAGTGGAATAAGAAACTCTGACTGGGAAATTGTATTGTTTGCCGATGGACATCAACCTGCAACTGAACCTGGCAATCCTGATATTGTTTATGCCGAATGGCAGCAGGGAAATTTGGTTCGTGCCGACCGGACAACAGGCGAAATTGTTTATATTCAACCTCAGCCTGAAGAAGGCGAAGTAAACGAAAGATTTAACTGGGATGCACCAATTTTAGTTAGCCCTCATTCGCCTACACGATTATATTTTGCATCACAACGTGTTTGGCGTTCCGATAACCGTGGCGATAGCTGGAAACCTATTTCGGGCGACTTAACCAAAAATCAGGAGCGCATTACTTTGCCTATTATGGACAAATCCTGGAGTTATAATGCCGCATGGGATTTTTATGCCATGTCGACTTATAATACCATTACTTCATTGGCTGAATCACCTGTACAGGAGGGAGTTATTTATGCCGGAACCGATGATGGCTTATTCCAGGTAACCGAAGATGGTGGCCAAAATTGGCGCAAAATAAAAGTCAACGAAATTCCAGGAGTTCCTGCGACTGCATTTGTCAATGATATTAAAGCCGACCTGTTTGATGCCAATACGGTTTATATTGCTTTAGATAATCATAAATTTGGCGATTTAAATCCATACCTTTTTAAAAGTACTGATAAAGGAAAAACATGGAAATCTATTAAAGGAAATATTCCTGAAAGAACTTTGGCATGGCGAATTGTACAGGATCATGTAAAGCCTGAGCTTTTATTCGCAGCTACCGAATTTGGTATTTATTTTACAGTTAACGGAGGCAATAAATGGGTGAAACTTACAGGAAATGTACCAACCATATCGTTTAGAGATTTAGCTATTCAGCGTCGTGAAAATGATCTGGTAGGAGCTTCTTTCGGCCGCAGTTTTTATATTTTGGATGATTATTCATCATTACGATATGTATCGGAAGAACAACTCGAACAAGAAGCTACCTTATTTCCAACCCGCAAAGCATGGTGGTATTTAGAGCGTTCACCAATTGGAGGTGGGCAAAAAGGATCTATGGGAGGCCAACTGTTTACTGCGCCAAACCCTCCGTTTGGAGCCGTGTTTACATATTATATAGGGAAAGAATATAAAACTCTGGAAGAAGAAAGGAAAGAGCGTGAGAAAGAGCTGAAAAAGAATAATCAAAATATACCTTTCCCCGGATGGGATGCTCTCGATGTAGAATTAAAACAGGAAAAACCAAAAATATGGTTAACAGTTAAAGATGCTGAAGGCAATGTTGTACGAAAAATACAGGGGCCAACAAAAAAAGGCTTTCACAGAATTGCATGGAATTTGAGGACAGATTCCAATAGTCCTGTAAATATTGATGATGAAAATTCAGGATATGAGCCACAGGGATATATGGTTTCTCCCGGGAAATATACTGTTACACTATCAAAAGAAATAGATGGCAAAGTAGCCGATTTATCACAGCCAATGGAATTTGAGGTTGTAAGAATGCGTAAAGGTGCCCTAGAAGGTTCTGAGCCGGATGCCGTTGTAGAATTTTGGGAAGAAATTGAAGATTTTTCAGCATCATTAGAAGCTGCCACAATTGCTTTAGATAATGCCGGCAAAAAGATAGAGGCTATGGAAAATGCTCTTTCCCGTTCAGATGTCTCTCCCGGAACGCTTAACAAAAATATTCATGACTTAAAGATGGAAATTAAAGATATTGAGAAAGCATTTTATGGAAACCAGGCTAAAAGAAAGATTGGAGAAAAAGATGTTCCAACCATTTTTAACAGATTAAGTGCAGCAAGGACAGGAACCTTTAATTCTACTTATGGCCCAACACCAATGCATAAGAGAAGCCTTGAAATTGCTAAAAAAGAATTTGAGGTAATAAAAGATAAAATAGAAATAGTAACTAACGAGAAAATACCTGCATTAGAGAAAGAATTAAAAAATGCCGGTGCACCCTGGATTGAAGGACAACCATTGCCATAACAATCTGAAAGATTTTGCACAAACAATAATTAACCCTGGGAAACTCTCCCAGGGTTATTTTATAAAGCTTTTAAAAATTTACCATCTCTTAAATTAAATTTTATATTTATTCCTGAAAAATTTTAGTTTATCGGGTTTCCCAATAATTGTTAAAACATCATTTGATTTTAAAATAGTTTCTCCGTCGGGAGTTAAAGTTTCATTATTCCTATCGATTAAAGCTATTAATATGCCTTTTGGGAAATTAATATTTTTAATTTTTTGATTGATAAAATCTTGATGAAGATTATTATTCTTATCAAGCCTTAAACTAACATACCTGTCGTTATGTAACAGATATTCTTTTACTTCCCGTGCTGTTTTTAAAGATAATAAAGTTGGCAGAAAGTTTTCACGCTCAGTAATATCCATTAAACGTGATAAAATTCTTAATAAAAGTTTATTGTTTTGTTTTGGTGTAATAATAAAGAAGAAAACATGAATTTTATCTGTTGAGCTGATACCATGTTTTGTTACTTTTTTTCTTATTCCCTTTTCGGATATTGCAATATGAACCGATGGATTTTTTATTTTTTTGTCAGACGCAAAAGAGATAGAAACCTGTGGAATAACAAATTCAGGATCAAATGTACTGGCTTTATTAAATTCTTTAATCAGCTCTTGATGGGTTAAATCATGTTCTTTAGCAATATCTTCTGATATTTTATTAAGTAAAATATCAAAACTCCGATTTTTAAGATTCAGTATTCCATCTTTAAGAATTATTATTTTCGCATCGGTTATTAGCCGGTCAAATTTATCTTCTTCGCGTAGTCCTTTTTCCTTAATGATATATAAAAATTCGTTTTCAATTTTATCGTATTTATTTTGTCCTAATAATGCGAACCAATGGTATATGGCACCTTCCCTGGTTACTCTTTTACGAACATAATATCTGTACCAAACTAAACCTATAAAAATTAGCAAAAATGATAAAAAAGTAGGTACCCATCCCATATGAATTATAAGGATAAATGAAAAAAACATTCCTAAAATTTGTATCCAGGGGTAAAATGGTGATTTAAAGCCGGGATCGTATGATAATATTTTACTATTTCGAAAAACAATGACTGCCAAATTGATGAAAAAGAATATGAGCAATTGAAAAGCACTGGCCATTTTAGCTATACCCTCTTCGCTTACAAAAAGAATAATTAATATAATAATCGCAGATGTTATTATAATTGAGAAAATAGGGACATGAAATTTTTTATCAATTTTTCCAAAAACGGGAGGTAGAATTTTATCGCGAGACATTGCCAATGGGTATCTTGATGATGACATGATACCTGCATTCCCCGTGGAAGCAAAAGCTGCAAGTGCTGCTAGAACAACCATTATTAAGGTAAGTTTTGCAGGCAACCAGCCAAGGGTAAAGTTTGTTAAGGTAGCTACTGGAGTTAAATCGTTGGAAAAATCATTTATAGGGATAAAAACTACCATAAAAAAAGTCCCTAAAACATAGATTAATGTGGTTACAGATAGTGACAATATCATTCCAAGCGGAATATTACGTTCCGGATTTTTTATTTCTTCTGCTACACTGGCAATATGAGTTAATCCGGCATAAGAAACAAAAACAAAGCCTATGGTAGTAAATAATCCGCCAAACCCATGTTCCAAAAAGGGAGTTAAATTCTTATTTTTATGTATGATTGTTTCATTAGTAAATATTTGGAATACTCCATCTATAATAATTAAACCTAAAACAGTTATCAGTAAAACTACTAATATATTTTGCGTTAAAGAACTTCTTTTAGCCCCTAAAATATTTGTAAATGTAAATACTATTGTAAGTGCTACAGCTACGGGCTTAATGGGGATTTCTAAAATAAGTGAAGTATAAGCTCCGATACCAATTAATGCAAAAGAAGACTTAAGAACTAAGGCTAAATATGTACCCAAACCTCCAACTGTTCCCAACATTGGTCCAAAAGTCCTGTCAATAATATAATAAGCACCTCCGGCTTTAGGTATTGCAGTAGTAATTTCAGCAATACTCAGCATGGCAGGTACAATCAATAATCCTGATAAAAAGTAGGCCAAAAATACCGATGGGCCGGTATATTGGGCAGCAAGCCCTGGTAATAGAAAAAAACCACTACTAAACATTGCACCGGTGCTAATCGCAAATACACCAAATAATCCCAGTTCTTTTTTTAATTTTCTATTTTTTTTTAAATCCATTGTTTATAAAATAAATATGTTATAAAGAAACAAATATTTTTAACAGGTGTTTAAACATATATTATCTTTAATCTTGACAGCAAAATATAATTTTTTTTGTAATAAAGAAAGAAAAAAGAATATAATATATGACAGATTGCTTTATGTTACGTCATTTTGTCATCATAATTTTATGGCAAGAAAATTGATATTAAAAAATATAAATATATTAATAATTTAATTTTTAAAGAATAGTAAATATGAATATGGAAATTTATTTTGACGGAAATAAAAAGGTAAATGCCCGGTTTAACGGACAGGATATTAAAACTGACCAACCAGTACAAGGTGGTGGAGATGGAACTGCTCCGGCTCCTTTTGATTTGTTTTTAGCATCCATTGGTACTTGTGCCGGAATTTATGTAAAAGGTTTTTGTGATCAAAGGGGAATCCCTTCAGAAAATATAAAAATTATTCAGAAAATGAATTTTAATCCAATGTCAAGGTTAATTGACCGTATTGATTTGGAAATTCAAGTACCAGAAGATTTCCCAGAAAAGTATAAAGATGCCGTGATAAATGCTGCTAATTTATGCGCTGTAAAGCGTCATATGCAGCAACCACCTGCATTTGATGTGTATACACAAACGATTGGTGCTGAAGCGAGATAAACGATTTAGCCGTAAAACAACAATAAGAAAAAGCTTGCAGGAATTAATCTTACAAGCTTTTTTTATTTCTTAGCCCTTTGTAATGTGTGATTTTTTATCTTTTAACAAATACAAAATCACCACCTTCATCGCCCGTATCTTTTATTTCTCCATATTGAGGAACATTAGGGCTGTTATTTAGAACTGCAATTTTAAAACTTCCAAAAAGCTCTTCTGCCGAAATGTAAGGCTGTGTATTTTCAAGTAATCTTTTGTTCAGATAAAGCAGAAAAACACTTTTGTCGGGAACTTCTTGTAACGTTCCGCTGGTCATAGCTTTGCGGCTGGGTAGTTCATATAATTTCTGAATGGATTTAGGAGCATCGGCGAATGCTTTTCGGGTTTTGAAAATTCCACCGCTAAAACATGCATCTGCAATTAGCAATGTATGTTTGGTTCCTATGGTTCTTAAATAATCTTTTATAGTGCTGTTTCTTATCCAGTTGGCAGTATTAGCCTGTTTAGCATCTGAAGGCAGCCAGTAGCCTACTTCGTCTTTTTCGTCCCAGTAACCATGTCCGGCGTAAAAAACAAGTAAATTATCATCCTCTGATATCAATTTGTTTATCCTGTCCATTTCGGAGATAATTTGTTCGCGTGTAGGGCTTTTTAAGAGTTTAATATCTTCTTTCTCAAAAGTGTAATTGTTTATCAATGTATTATAAAGTTTTTCAGCATCCGTTTCGGGTTGATCAAGGTCAATAATTTCTGGATCAGAATAATTACTTACACCAATAAGTAACGCATAGTATTTTCCTTGGCCTCCGGTTTCTAAATCATCCAGTATTGCATCATTACTTTCATTTTCGCTAAATGTTTGCCTTTGGCCTTCTTTTTTTAATGGTTTGTAAATAACAGTATAACTCTTTTCTAATGCATTTTCGAAGATATCTACAGCCCTGATAAATATTGTGTTGTTGCCTTCTACTAAATATACACCTGATTCAAATTTACCATCATCAGTAAAAGAAACATCCATGCCATTGATAGTAAACTCGAACACTCCATGGTCATCTGTAATATCACCTTCTAAAATAAGCTCTTCGGAATTAACAGTAATGGGTTTGTTATCAGTAATCAAGGGTTTAGAAAAAGTTAAATCGGGTGGCTTAATATCTTTAATATTTTTAATGTCATGGCCTAAATCTATACGCATGGCTTCGGAAATAAACTCAGCTTTTGCAGGCCTTTCCGGCGATGCTAAAGAAATATCTTTAAACTGAATATTTCCTGATTTATAATCCAGTCCGTAGGTTATTTCTAATATTTCTGTTCCCAGTTCGAGTAATTTTAACCTGTTTGAAAAACCTTCAGGTATATTAAACCTGAAAACTGCAAGTTCTGTTTGGTTTTCGTTAAAAGTCAAGGTAGGGACTGAATGCCTGTAATTGCCCGTTACACTGCCTAGTTTTGAAATATGAGCTTCTACATAATTATTATTAAAATCATAAATTCTGGCTAGGCGATTGGCCAGTTTTAAATCTCTTTTAGTTCCATTATTGGTTATTTTAAATATACTAATTACCTGATTATCTTTTTTATAACAATCTGTAAGTTCAAAATTAAAATCATGGGCGTAATCAGTTGGGTTAGCTAAGTGATAAGGGACTGCCATTATCTTGAACACAAAATTATCACCTTTTAAACTTTCACGGTCAGCAAGAACATCCCATACAATTATTTTGTTTTTACCGCCATTAATTCCTTGTCCAATATCACCCGAAACTGTTTTTAAAGGGATATCAAAATTTGAGCCGCCATTGCTTGAACATAGTACTTTTATATCAAATTGCTGGCCGGATTTTTCCTGAGTTAGATCATAAAAGATATTTAATTTATCATTTAGTTTTCGTACTCTTACATTCTCAATTTTCTGAGCAAATAAATATGTGCTTGAAAAAAAGAGAATAACGGTTGTAATTAGGATATTGATTTTTTTCATGGCCTTAAATTGTTGAAACTAAGTAAAGTTACAAAATATGACAATATCTGTAATTAAACAAATAAAAAATTTGTACTTTTAACGTATGACTTTATTGGTAAAATGGGCTGTTTGTTTAATTACATTGATGCATCCGGTACATGTATCGTTTACTAATGTTGAATATATTGAAGAAAAAAATGAGATTTCTGTATCGTTTCAAATATTTATAAAAGATTTTGAACTATTATTTTATCATTTATTCGAGGTAACTCTTAATTTAGCTGATCAGAAAAGTTATAACAAATATAAAAACAAAACAGATCAATATTTTAATCATCACTTTAAATTCGGAAGCGACACTCTTACTTTAGAAAATAATGGTTATAAAAGAACAGATGAGTTTACCTGGTTTTATTACCGGATTCCTTTAAATGGCCCTTTGCCGGACGAGGTATTTGTACAAAATACGGTTTTGTTTGATTTATTTTTCGATCAGAAGAATTTATTAATATATAAAAATGCAGGCTTTGAACAAGGATATCAATTCGATATTAGAAATAAGAAAATATTAATCTCATTAAAATGAAATTGTTGCAATTTTTTTTATTTGTTTTTATTGCTCTGTTTTTAACACAATCTCTTAGAGCAACCCATAACAGGGCGGGAGAGATAACGTATACTCAAATTTCTGATTTAACATTTGAAATAACGGTAACTACTTATACTTATACCTTAAGCAATGTTGATAGAGAGGAGTTGGAAATATCCTGGGGTGATGGAACCTATTCGATGGTTTCGCGGCATGATTTTGTAATGTTGCCTGATTATTATCAGCGAAACCGTTATGTTGCCAGACATACTTTTCCAGGCCCGGGAGTTTATGAAGTGTTGGTTGAAGACCCTAATAGAAATTACGGGGTTGAAAATATTCCCAATTCGGTAAATACAGTCTTTTCGGTAAAAACTACCATCTATGTTAATCCTGAATTTGGGCATAACAATACGCCTTTATTACTTAATCCTCCTATTAATAAAGCAGCTCAATTCAGGAAATTTGTTCATAATCCGGGAGCTTTCGACCCTGATGGTGACAGCCTTTCTTATTTTTTAACCGAATGTACCGGTGAAGATGGAAATCCGATAAGTGGCTATACTTTGCCTTCTGCTACCAATTATATTGGTATTGATGAGGTTAGCGGCGATTTAGTATGGGACTCACCTCCTGATACAGGGAAATTTAATATTGCTATCCAGATTGATGAATGGCGGAACGGGATTAAAATTGGTTCACTGGTTCGTGATATGCAAATCGATGTTTTTGCTACCGAAAATCATCCTCCCGAAAATGATGCTTTTAAAGACTGGTGTGTATTAGCAGGCGATACGGTAGAAACTTTTTTAAGAAGTACAGATATAGACTATGATGCGATTGAACATTCAGCTACAGGTGGCCCATTTCATTTCCAAACGAGTTCTGCTGTTTTGGAAGAAATATCAAGTAATCCCGGAGAAGTTATTTCTAAATTTACATGGGCTACAAAATGCAATCATATAAGAAAAAGTGAGTATATGGTTTTAATTACTGCAAAAGATGCCCATCCTGATATTAACTTGGTTGATGTGGATAATTTTTTAATCAAAGTAATTGGCCCGCCGCCTAAGGATCTTTCGTTAGAACCCGGTAATGCTTTTATGCGTTTAGGGTGGAAGCCGGGAAATTGCAATCCGGCAAAATATTTAATTTACCGCCGGGTAGATTCGCTTGATTATACACCAGATAGTTGCGTTACAGGATTACCAGAAGAAACAGGCTTTGAGTTCGCCGGTGAAACAACCGACACCCTTTTTATTGACAATAATAATGGCGAAGGCCTTGTGCAGGGATTTAATTATTGTTACCGAATTGTTGCCGAGTTTGCTGATGGAGCCCAAAGTTACCCGTCCGAAGAAGTTTGTGGTACCATAGCTCCCGGATTTCCGGTTATTACGAATGTAAGTGTTTTAAAAACTGATGATACAGAAGGTGAGATTTTGTTAAGATGGGTAAAACCCGATAATCTCGATACTGTACCCGAGGCTGAAGGGCCTTTTAAATATATTATTTATCGTTCCGATGAAGCTTATGGCATGCGATTGAAAAAAATTGATTCAATAGCCGGACTTGATGATACGGTTTTTTTTGATTCTGGGTTAAATACTACCGAAACTCAATATTCGTATGAGGTTGCTTTATATAATGACACGCCCGGAAACCGGTTTAAGATCGGGAACCCACAATTGGCTTCTTCAATATTTTTAAACCTTAATCCTTTCGATAATTCTATTACAATAAATATTGAAAAAAATACTCCATGGCTCGATAATGAATACATTATTTTTAAATTAAATAACGCCACAATGGATTATGATTCAATAGATTATTCATTAAACAGGGAGTATACAGATACAAAACTGGCCAATGGAACACAATATTGTTATATGGTGAAAAGTATGGGTTATTATAAGGTAGGTGATGATGAGTTTTATACTGAGAATTATTCACATAAAACCTGTGAAATACCCGAAGATTTTCAACGTCCATGCCCACCATCATTAAATGTAAGATCTTCATGCGACAGTTTAAAAAATGTTTTAACCTGGAATAATCCTAATTTAACTTGTGCTGATGATGTGATTGGTTACAAAATATATTTCACAAATCAATATGATTCTCCTCTTGATTCTATTGACCGAATAATGGGCCCTGAAAATACCATTTATGAACATTTTCCTGAAGAAACCATGGGTGGATGCTATGCTGTTTCGGCTGTTGATTCGTTTTACAACGAAAGTGATTTGTCTTATGTCAGCTGTGTTGATGATTGTGCTTATTATGAGCTACCTAATGTTTTTACACCGAATAACGATGGTATTAATGATATTTATATGGCAAAAAATCCGCTTAATTATGTTGAAAAAGTCCATATGCGTATTTTTAACCGTTGGGGTGAATTGATTTTTGAAACCGAGGATCCTTTAATAAATTGGGATGGTACCATTAAAAATTCAAACAAAAAAGTATCTACCGGAGTTTATTATTACATTTGTGATGTTTGGGAGCCCAGGATAACCGGGCTGGAAGTGCGAAATATGGCCGGTTTTATACATGTTTATGCCGAAAAGGGTTCGGGAATTATTATAAATGAATAAAATGATTAGGTTACTATTCTTTATAGGTTTTTTTTGTTTATTCACTAACCTGGATGCTCAGCAGTTAAAAACCAGAGAGCTTTACCCTTTTGTACAATTACATCAGGGAAATTATCAGCAAGCTTTTGATACTTTACAACAATTAAGTCTTAATGCACAAAAAAGCAATTATTTTTTGGCTCAAATTGAGGCAGCCATTCATTTAGGCCTTTATCAAGAAGCTTTAGAAGTATGTAATAAGTTGGAGAAAATTGAGAAAAATGCTTCCACAGCATATCAAACTAAATTATTTTTAAAGCTAAACGATTACCCATCTGCACAAAATGCATTGCTTAAAAATTTGCAATCAGATTGTAAAATTTCTTTGTTCGATTTATTTAATGATAAGGATTTCGAGAAATTAATGCATACACCTTTTATTGACAGTATTTTAAAAACACAATTTTACTCAACAACCGAAAAACAAATTTTTCGTGTTGAACAACTTTATGGACAAGGAAAGTTTACCGAAGCACTATTTCTTGTTCAGGAAATCATTTCTCGTAATCATAATTTGCACCAGGCATTTTATCTGCATAGTAAAATCAGTATAGCATTAAAAGATCAAAAAAAAGCTATCGAAACCATTAATAAAGCTATTGAAATAACTAAAGTTCCGGTTGAGTATTTTTATCAAAGAGCTATACTGCATCAAAAAATGGGAGATTATAAAAGTGCCCTGGCAGATATTGAAAAAGTAATTTACAAAGATCCATACCATGCAGGTTATTATTTGTTAAAAGCAGAATTACTTTTCGAGGCAGGTAAATATAGCGAATCAAAATCCCTTGCAGATGCTTTAGTAACTTTAATGCCTAAAAATGCTGATCTTTTGATTGTTAAAGCCAAATCGCTATTTCATGACAAACAATTAATGCAAGCATTAGTAACAATTAATGAATCATTTGAAAAAAGAGAATCGAAAGAGCAATTTGAATTAAGAGGGGATATTTACGCTGCCACCGGAACATGGGAGTATGCCCTTAGAGATTACTCAATGGTTCTTGATTTTGATCCATACAATGGTAATATCTATGCTAAAAAAGGTTATGCTCGCTTAAAAACAGGCGACATAAAAGGTGCTTGTTACGATTGGAGCAAGGGGAAAAGATATGGCAGTATAGATGCTATAAAATATTGGGATAAATATTGTAATTGATTCATTAAATCTACTATTCTAAATTCCTAATCTGTAATACGAAGAATAAAAAATTACCCTGGCTGCAATTTCTGCTATCACGAAGAAAATAAATGCGAATAAATATAAACGGCTTTTTATTTTAACCTTAAGATTCTTTTTTAAATAAATTCCTGTAATTATTGCAAACCCGGGAATCCATATCCACCATAAAACATTCCATATAGCCTGAATATGTTGATCTAAAAATGCTATGGGGCCATAAACCTCATTAACCCAATTTATATAATAGGTAACAAGTTTTAAAATTAAAGTAAAAAGAATAATCAAAATGAATATATTTTCAACTTTATCATAAATTTTATTTGAATAAAATGATAGCATAAATGATAATCCTAAAACGATGGTATTGATATAAAAAACAATGAGTGTTTCAGGAGTATTCCAAACAGGAACCGTTTCGATCATATATAATTTACCCATTGAGTAAACCATTGCAAGTCCCAACATTCCCGAAATAAAAAGTAAAGGTTTACGAAGAGATTTATTTTTTATTTTCCATTCAAAGAGGGCAACAAAAATAATGAAGGCAGCATAAGCCGATACCATAAGTATTTCTCTGCTTAACCAGGATTGTTTTAAATTACTCAACGCAAAATAAGAAGAAAGAGGAGCAGAAAGATGTAAAAAGGATACTATAAGAGCAATGATTATTGATATAGAAGCAACTTTTAACCCATTAAATAGGATTGGTGTTTTAAGCTGAAATGATTTTTTTGAAAAAGTAATTGTAAAAAACAGAGCAAGTGTAACCCCAGCCGAAAATTGCCCGATAAGTGTAAAAAATAAAAGAGACCATTCTGAACTATTCATTGTGTACCTCCTCTTGATTAATAACTTCCCACGTTACATTTTTGCTGTAGGATTGATGAGGTTTTATAATTACCGAAGGTTTAGTATAATTTGCTGAGGGTAAAGGATAAATCTCTGCTTCATCTCCGTATTTAGTTTTTAGTTCATCGTAATCTCCAAATTCCAAAACTCTCATCAGACAGGCAGCTACACATGATGGTTGTTTGCCTTCGGCAATGTAATCGGCACACAAGGTACATTTTGTCATTTTTCCTGTGGCAGGATTAAGATGTAATGCTCCATAAGGACAAGCCCATTGACAATATTTACAGCCCATGCATCGCTCTTCATCAATTAAAACCAGCCCATCGTCGGTTTTGAATATGGCATTATTGGGGCATTTTTTCATACAAATAGGGTCATTACAATGGTTACATGCCATAGAAATGTAATATGACCGAATATTTGAAATCCAGTTTCCCTCTTTATGCTCCCAGTCACCACCGGCCACTTCATATACATTTCTCCATTTTATGCCTGCAGGTAAGTCATGTTTATCTTTACAGGCAACCTGGCAGGTTTTGCAACCTGAACATTTTGATGAATCAAAATAAAAAGCCCATTGCTTAGCCATATTCATTAATTTTTATATTTTTTCTACTTCTACCATGATGGTATGTTGTGCATTTCCATAAGCTAAAGGAGTCCATTGATGTGATGTTAGCACATTAATATTTCCTCTGCGGTCAATTCCGTCATCATCAGGGTTCCACCAGGCGCCCTGTGGAATATTAACTACACCGGGCATTATTTTAGGAGTTATCCGGCATGGAATCCTTATTTTACCTCTGTCGTTATAAATTAATACCACATCTCCATTTTGTATCCCTCTGTTTTTTGCATCAATAGGGTTGATAAAAACCCTTTGAGGGAAAGCTTCATCAAGCCAGTCAATTCCATCGTGTGTAGAATGTACTCTTGCCATATAATGGTGCCCAAGGGCTTGTAAGGGAAATTTTTTTGCTTCTTTGCCAAAAGGGCTTTCCCATTCCTGAATATATTTTGGTACTGCAGGAATGGTATCGGGTTTTCCCATATCGAAAAGGGTTTTGGAAAAAAGTTCAACTTTGCCACTGGGAGTTTTTAAAGGGTATTTCTCTGGATCTTTTCTGAATTTTTTAAAAGCAATTGCTGGTTTGTCAACCGGTTTGGAATATACACCGGTATTTTTTTGCTCCAGTTTATTGAGGTTAGGAATATTGGGAAATCTAGTATTCTTGTATCTTTCAACGGCCCATTCGATCCATTCTCTTTCGGTTCTGTTTTGCGTAAACTCTTCTGTTACTCCAAATCTTTCAGCCAATTCAGCACAAATCTGATAATCGCTTTTTGTTTGATATGGAGGCTCGTGTACTTTAGGCATAATTATTACTTCGTCGCCATATTTCCAGCCATCTTCCAATCCCCACATTTCCATTTGAGTACAAACCGGAAGCACTAAATCGGCAAATTTAGCTGATGGTGTCATAAACTGGTCCTGCACGGCAATAAACTCTACAAGGTTGGTGTCCTTAAGAATTTTTGCAGACCTGTTTGTATCTGCATGTTGGTTAATAAGTATGTTGGAAGCAACATTCCAGATAAGTTTTATATTATTATCAAGCTTATCTGTGCCCCGAACACCATCTTCATAATCCATTTTTGACCCTCTTAAAATAGCTTCTGTCCATAAGAATACCGGAATTCTGGTTTTAACAGGATTGTTGCCTGTTGGAAAAACATTCCAAAAAGGGCCACCGTCGTCAGCCTGAAGGGCTAATCCACCTGCCCATCCACCTGAAACTCCTACGTTTCCAGTAATTGCAGGTAAAGCACATCCTGCAATTACAACTTGCTCGCCGTACGCCCTACGTTGCATTCCGTATCCCTGGTAAAGGACAGATGGTTTTTGCGTAGCATATTCAATGGCAATTCTTTCGATTGTTTCGGCGGGTACACCACAAATTTTTTCGGCCCACTGAGGGGTTTTAGGTATGCCATCGGTTGTGCCTAAAATATAGTCAGAATAACTTTCTTCATCTTCATACCCATTGGGCATTTGTGATTTATCAAAACCTACACAACATTTTTTTATGAAATCTTTGTCGTGCAAATCATTTTTGATAATGGTATAAGCCATCGCACTCATCATAGCAACATCGGTACCCGGGCGAATTGGAATCCATTCGTCGGCTAATGCCACCGCACTCATACTCATACGGGGGTCTATACATATCACTTTGGCTCCATTTTCGCGGGCTTTTTTAATAAAAAAATCACTGTTTGTACCGTCGCGCATTTCGGCAGGATTCCATCCCCACATAATAATGTATTTACTGTTTATCCAGTCTTGCCGTTGATTTCCGGTAACGGAAGTTCCATATACATAAGGTGTTGCTTTTGAGATACAAGCCCAGCTATAACTGTTGTAATACCCAAGAGAACCTCCAATTAAGTTCATTAACCTTGCTGCTGTTTGTCGGCCATTTAACTGGTTATAACTTCCTGTCCCATAAGGTACAAGAATGGCTGAATTTCCGTATTTTTCTTTTATTCGTTTAATTTGATTTGCTAATAAATCCAATGCTTCGTCCCACGAAACCGGTTCAAATTTTCCTTCACCTCTTTCTCCAACTCTTTTCATGGGGTATTTTAAACGATCAGGATGATACTGGCGCCTTCTGTATGAACGTCCTCTTATACAGGCTCTGAGTTGTGGGTCAGCAAGTGTGTCATTTTCCCTGTCGTCAGTTTCAATTCTTATAATTTTATTATTTTTTATATGAAGCTTCAATATGCAACGTCCTCCGCAATTATGAGCAGGGCATCCGGCCCTGACAATGGTTACATCTCCCTTTTGTTCAAGTATTTCTACCGGAATATCTTTATTGCCCTCAAGGCAACTCAATAAACCACCGGAAAGTAAAACACCTCCTCCTAAAAAAGTGCAAAGTTTCAGGAATTCACGCCGGCTTGGTGATGGGGGAATTAAGCCTGAGCCGGCGTTGGTTTTTGGGATTTTTTGCTTCATAAAGTGAGTCTCATCTAATTATACAACCAAAAATAGTTAAAATAATTCATTTCATAAAAAAGACCCATGCCAATTGAAAAGGTTTAAACTTTCACAAGAATATAATTTTTAGTTAAACAATTGTTTTTATTTCCTTCGGTCATG
>JBKHIH010000056.1:0-24067 GCA_046538755.1 Thiohalospira sp. | reverse complement strand
GTATAGGCCATTGCCCCGAAGGAGCTATCGAAGTGATTGAACGTGAAGCCGAGCCCTATAACGAAATTATTGTTATTGAGGAGATGGTGAAAAAAGGAAAAAATACGGTCATCGCCCATCTTAATCATTTAAAAGATCATAAAGAATTTGGTTTTTTTAAACAAGGAATTAAATGGATGCAGGAGAATAAAGAAAAAATCAACTTTGATGTGGATGATGTAGTTGCCAAAGTTCATAATGGGGCTGCTGTAAAAGAAAAAGCAGAGCCGGTTGCAGCCCATGCTGAACATGCACATCATGATCATGGTGGCGGATGCCCGGGTTCATTATCAAAATCAATTGCAAGGGAAGATATTTCTGCGAATACAGTTACGGATAATATACCATCCCAATTAACCCACTGGCCGGTACAAATGCACTTAATTAACCCGGCAACAGGACATTTTCAAAATTCAGATTTGCTTTTGGCAGCCGATTGCGTTGCATTTTCGATGGGCAATTTTCACCAATCCTTTTTAAAAGGAAAAACACTGGCCATAGCTTGTCCTAAATTAGATTCCAACAAAGAAGTGTATATCCAAAAATTAGTATCATTAATTGATGATGCAAAAGTAAATACCATAACTGTAATGAAAATGGAAGTTCCATGTTGCGGAGGTATTTTACAATTGGCACAAATCGCTTCTCAACAAGCATCACGCAAAGTGCCCATAAAAACTATAACCGTAGGCATTTCGGGAGAAATCCTTACAGAAGAATGGATATAATTTGACATTACAATCAATAAAGCTTATTTTATATAGAAAATTTAATCATTAACCAAAAACAAAAAAAACTATGAGTATGTTTTGTTTTCAATGCCAGGAAGCAGCCAAAGGAACAGGCTGTACAATAAAAGGAGTTTGTGGAAAAACCGACGATGTGGCAAATATGCAGGATTTATTGATGTTCGTTTTAAAAGGAATATCAATTTACACCAAAGTTGCCCGTGATAATAATGTCGAGTACGATCCAAAAATCAACAAATTTATCTTTGATGGTTTATTTGCAACCATTACCAATGCCAACTTCGACAAAAAAGTTTTTATCGAAAGGGTGCGTGAAGGACTCGAAATTAGGAACAAGCTACGTCTGGCTTTGAAAGATGCTGGAATTAAATTAGACGAAAACAAGTTACACGAATCAGCAACATGGCAGGCGTTTACTCCAGACGAGTACGAAAGAAAAGCAGGTGATGTTGGCGTTTTAAAAACCGAAAACGAAGATATTCGATCACTGCGTGAATTAATTACTTACGGAGTAAAAGGTTTAGCTGCTTATACAGAGCATGCCTATAACTTAGAACAAGAAAATGAAGAGCTTTACAAATTTATGCAGGATGCCCTTGTAGCCACAACCGATGACAGCTTAACTGCTGACGACCTTGTTGCACTTACGCTGGAAACCGGCAAATACGGTGTTGAGGCCATGGCTTTATTAGACAAAGCCAACACAACTGCTTACGGAAATCCGGAAATCACAAAAGTAAATATTGGTGTTCGAAACAATCCGGGTATTTTAATTAGCGGGCACGATTTAAGAGACATGGAAGACTTGTTGAAACAAACCGAAGGTACCGGAGTAGATGTATACACACATAGTGAAATGTTACCAGCCAACTACTATCCTGCTTTTAAAAAGTACGACCACTTTGTTGGAAACTATGGTAATTCTTGGTGGAAACAAAAAGAAGAGTTTGAGAGCTTTAACGGGCCCATATTATTTACTACAAACTGTATTGTTCCCCCGCCAAAAAGCGCAACATACAGCGATAAGGTTTATACTACCGGGGCTTCAGGTTTTGATGGATTCACTCATATACCTGACAGAGAAAAAGGCGGACAAAAAGATTTTTCACAAATCATTGAGCATGCTAAAAAATGCGAACCACCCGTAGAAATAGAAAAAGGAGAAATAGTTGGTGGATTTGCACACAACCAGGTAATGCAATTGGCCGATAAAGTAGTTGGCGCAGTTAAATCCGGGGCAATTAAAAAATTCTTTGTAATGGCTGGATGCGACGGCAGAATGAAAGACCGTAATTATTACACAGAATTTGCAGACCAGTTACCTAAAGATACGGTTATTCTAACTGCTGGTTGTGCGAATTACCGCTACAACAAGCTGCCTTTAGGCGATATCGACGGAATTCCAAGAGTACTGGATGCCGGACAGTGTAACGATAGTTACTCGTTAGCTGTTATTGCCATGAAACTGAAAGAAGTTTTTGAACTGAATGATATCAATGAGTTGCCAATTGCATACAATATTGCATGGTATGAGCAAAAAGCAGTAATTGTTTTATTGGCGCTACTTTACCTTGGTGTTAAAAATATCCACTTAGGGCCAACATTACCTGCATTCTTATCACCAAATGTAGCCAATGTACTGATAGAGAAATTCGGAATCAGTGGAATTCAAACTGTTGAAGAAGACATCAAGATGTTTATGAATTAATAATTTAGAATATAATAATTAAACCTGGCAGCAATATCATTTTCTGCCAGGTTTTTTAAATATCATATAACAATGAAAACAATAACTTATACAGAAGCAGAAGCAAGAGAAAATCCGCATGGAATTGATGCAAGAAATTTATACGACAGCAAACATGCAATGGTAACGCATATGCTTTTAAAACCCGAAGAACAATTAAAAAGGCACATTACACCGGTTGATGCCATTTTTTACGTTTTAGAAGGAACAGGAATTGTGGAGATTGGCGACGAACAAAAAGAAGTAACTAAAGATACTTTAATCGACAGTCCGGCTAAAATACCACATTGCTGGTATAACAAAAGTGACAGTGTTCTGAGGGTACTTGTTATAAAAGTTCCAAAACCCGAAGGGAAAACAAAATTGTTATAATAACATTCTGTGAATATTAAGTAGCAGATAATTTATTGCAGGAAATAAAATAATGAATTTTATTAAATTCAATTTTTACTATAAAATAGTTATTTTTATATTCACATCTGGAAAAATAATTATTCTTTATGGACTCAAGGCTGGAGCGTGAAAAAAGAATCGTTGCTAAAATGATCAAAATTTATTGTCATAACAATCATCATAGCAAAGGTTCGGAACTTTGCTCAGATTGTGAAGAATTAAAGGATTATGCTTTTAAAAAATTGCTTCGTTGTCCTTTTGCTAAAGACAAGCCTGTTTGTGAAAAATGTAAAATACATTGTTACAACACCCATAAAAAAGAACAGATAAAGAAAGTTATGCGTTACTCCGGGCCTAAAATGGTTTACAAACATCCAATAGATACAATTATTTATTTTTACAACAAATTAATTCATATCAATTATACACCAAAATGAAGATATTGAATCTGAAAAACTCACCAAAAGTCTCTATAGATTTAGAAGCATATATTCTGCATTCGGAAGAACCTGTTGAGCTTGTACACTTAACACTAAAACCCGGAGAAAAACTGGCAGAACACAAAAATCCGTTTGATGTTATCTTTTTTGTGATCGAAGGTTCAGGGATTTTAACCATTCATGGAGAGCCGATAAATCTTAAAGCTACGAGTACATTAAAAGTTACATCAGATATTCTTCGTGGCTGGGAAAATAATTCCGATAAAGATTTAAAACTTTTAGTGATTAAACTTTTATGATTCCGCTTTGTTGAAAACAAACAATCTTCTATCTTGCGGAAAACTTATAATAAATGAAAAATGAAAAATTTTTATTCAATATGGGTAGCCATCCTTTTAATTTTAATGGCGTTCTCCTGCAAATCAGATAAAGAAAAAATGAATGTAGAAGAATATGTTCAGTCTGTAAAAAAGTGGCAACAAAAACGATTAGCAAGCTTGAAATCGGAAAATGGCTGGCTTAACCTGGTTGGGTTGCACTGGCTTAAAGAGGGCGAAAATCCTTTTGGTAGCAACGAAGTAAACAACATTGTTTTTCCCGAAAAAGCACCTGAATTTATTGGCTCTTATATGCTGTATAAAAACCATATAAGTGTTCGCATTGAGCCGGATGTTGATGTTCATATAAACGACAGCCTTTTAAAAGAACACGAAGTTTACACCGATGCAGATAAAAATACCACTCATTTTAAACTGGGCGATTTACGATGGCATATTATTAAACGGGGAGACCGCTACGGGATCAGGCTTCGCGATATAAAAAGCCCGCTATTGGAACAAATTACAGAAATCCCATCGTTCCCTATTGACCTGAAATGGAAAGTAAAAGCTACTTTTGAGCCCTTCGATAAACCAAAACAAATTGCTGTTCCCAATTTTTTAGGAGATGTAGACTACGAAAAATGTTACGGAATGCTAAAATTTAACATTGACGGACAGGAACTTTCATTAATGCCTTTAGGCGATGGAGTAAACGAAAACTTTTTTGTGATCTTTGCCGACGAAACCAGTGCTGAAGAAACCTATGGCGCAGGAAGGTTTTTATCGGTAAAAAAACCGGACAAAAACGGAATAACTTATATCGATTTTAACAAAGCAACCAACCCGCCCTGTGCATTTACCGATTATGCAACCTGTCCGCTACCGCCCAAAGAAAACATTTTGCCCGTAAAAATTTTGGCAGGCGAAAAAACCAATGAACTTATAGGGCACCATTAAGAAATGCTTTTTACAACATAAGAAAAAAAGCCAAACTTTTATCGGTTTGGCTTTATTGATATTTTGTTCAATCAATTTTACTCTTCGGTAATATCGTAATGTACTCCTCTTTCATTCAGATAATCCATAATAAATTTATAATTCTTCTCATCAACACCAAGATATTCGGGTGGGCATAGCCCTTTTTGTTTTACCATGCCTTTAAAAAATAAATTGGTGATTGCAGTACAAGTATATCCTGTTGTACGGGCCATTGATGTAGTTTCTGTTTTTTTATCGTATTTATCGAAAAGGTTATACGTATATTTCTTCTCTTTTCCGTTTTCTTTTCCTTTAATAATTACACGCATCATGGTAAAATCTTCTTCGTTTCGTTTAAGTTCCCATACAGGAAAAAGTAATTTAGCTGTAAAATCAATGGGGCGAACCTGAATACCATTAACTAAAATCTGGTCGTTATCAAAAAATCCCGTTTTTCTCAAAACCTTTATATACTCAATAGTTCCGGGATACCGTAATGTTTTTTCGATCATATTAGGAATTTTCATGGTTTTGATCAGCGTTCTTAGCCCATCAGTGTTCCAGGCTTCCAACGAACCAATAGGTTCGAAAAGTTTGATTTCATCTTCGGAAAGTGCTTCACGTACAACCAATTCGCCATTCAACACATACCTTGCCGGACGGATATACTCTTCTAAAACATCCATAGGCGAAAATACCGCTTTATATTCATATGGCCACTCTCGCTTAAATGGCAATCCTCCACTGTAACACTTGTAGCTGGTAACCTCCATCCTTTTGTTATGATATCCTAAGATTACATTTCCCATTCCGGGAGCTATGCCTGCATCGATAATGGCCGTTACATTTTTTTCTTTTGCTAATTGATCCAAATCGTAAGGTTCTTCGCGGAAAAATGATATATCAATAACATTCTTGCCGGCAAGAATCGACCGCTTTACAGAATTATATCCCATATAACCGGGTAAAGCTCCAATGACTAAATCCATATTCTTAACCACATCGCTAAACTCATCGTTATCAGACAGGTCTGCAATTTGAGTTGAAATATTTTTGTATTTCTTTAATTTTTCAAGACTCGATGGATTAATATCCGCGGCAGTAACATCAAAAGATTTTGCCAATTCAACAGCAATTGCTTTTCCTACCAGTCCTGCTCCTAATACAACAATCTTTTTCATATCAAAAATATTAATGATTTAATAGGTAAAGTTATAAAACTTTTCGATATCTGTTCTTTTAACTTTTTCAACATCAACCGTTATACGAATGTCATTTATTGGTTTATCCTTTTCGTTCGTGGGTAAAGAAACAATTTTATCGATCACTTCATACCCACTCATTACCTTTCCAAAAACAGTATAATCACCATCTAAATGATGTGCTCCGTTACAATTTTGAATAATATAAAACTGCGTTCCGCTGGATCGTTTTTCAGGGTTTTGTGCACCACCATACCTTGCAGCACCTACTGCCCCCCGTACATGCTTATGATGAGGTTTAATTTCTGCAGGTATTGTGCTTTGAATAACCGAGGGACTATAATCAATGGGTTTGTTACGAGTTGCATAATCGCCGGTTTGAATCATAAAATTATCGATTACCCTGTGAAAAATAATATGGTTATAAACGCCTGCACGCGCTAACTGTATAAAATTTTCTTTATGCAGAGGAGTATCTTCAAACAATAACATATTAATTTTACCAAAATCGGTATGAATAGTAACCAGATAATCCGTTTCTTTTTCGGCTTGTCCGTAACTAATTACTGACCCAAACCAAAAAGAAATAAAAATTATCCAATATTTAAATATCATATCAATGGTTTTAAAACATTTACCCAAGTATCATTCCAATGATAGTAGCCGACAGTAATGAAGCCAATGTTCCTCCAATCAAAGCTCTCATACCTTGTTTTGATAAAAAAGTTCTTTTATTAGGTGCCAATCCACCTATTCCTCCAATTTGTATTCCTATAGATGCAAAATTAGCAAACCCACACAACATATAGGTTGCCATGATAATTGACTTGTATTGTGTAAAGCTACCATAAACTGCATCTCCAGTAGATTTTAGCGTAGCCAGGCTGGTATAACCTGCAAATTCGCTCGCAATTAATTTTTCTCCAAGCAACCTTCCTAAAATGGTAATATCTTCTTTGGCTACACCAATAACCCACATTAATGGAGCAAACAAATATCCTAAAATAAACTCAAGTGATAATCCATCGTATTGGCCGTCGGTAGCATTTGCAATAATCTCGTTTAAACTAATCCATGATCCTACTTTCATGAAGATAAAATTAACCATAGCAATAAAAGCAAAAAACACAAGTAACATCGCACCCACATTAGCAGCCAGTTTTAATCCTTCAATGGTACCATTCGAAAGTGCATCTAAAAAATTAGATCCAATTTTATCCATAGAAACATTGGTTTCTTTTTGGATTTTCTCTGGTTTTTCGGTTTGTGGCATAAGTACTTTTGACACCACAATTGCTCCTGGTGCTGCCATAACCGAAGCTGTTAACAGGTGTTTGGCAAACAATACACGCTGAACCGGATCGTCACCTCCCAGAAATCCTATATAGGCTGCCAGTACACCTCCTGCCACTGTTGCCATACCTCCAATCATAACAAGCAACATTTCAGAATCGTTCATTTTAGGCAAATAAGCTTTTATCATTAAAGGAGATTCTGTTTGCCCTAAAAAAATATTTCCGGCAACAGATAAACTTTCAGTCCCTGATAATTTCATGGATTTTATCATTAACCAGGCTAACCCCTTTACAACCACCTGTATTACTCCCCAATAAAATAAAACACTCGTTAAAGCTGAAAAGAAGATAATGGTGGGTAAAATCTGAAAAGCAAATATCATCCCCATCGAATCGGTATCCATAATCGAACAGAAAAGAAAAGTACTTCCAGCATCAGTAAAATCTAAAATTTTAACAAAAATTTTACCCACAAACTCGAAGAAAAAAGCAACAAAAGGAATGTATAATATACTTATGGCTAAAAGCAGTTGAATACCCAATCCTTTCGCTATTACAATCCAGTCAATATTTTTCCGGTCGGTACTAAAAACCCATGCCAACATGATAATTACTGCCATTCCCAACAAGCCTCTTAATATGGTAATAAAGCTAAAACCCGTTCCGTTTTCTCCTTTTATTAAAATATTTGATTTTGCAACTTCTTCGACTTTTTCTTTAGCCTTGTCAGAAACAAGATACTCATCCGTTTCAAGAGAATCGGCTATAACACTCGAAGTATCACTAGGAATAATATTTTGCGGTTCGTGATTAGTTGTTTTCGATGCAAAAACCCCTGCAATAACAATCACAAGCGAAAAGAGGATTAGTAGTTTTTTCATTCTAATATCTTTTAGTTTAACACCTTATTACTGATATATTTTAGTTTTTTATTAATTTTTTAAAACAAAATTGTCCATTACAAGCACGATTTTAGTGAATTTTATGGATAGGGTAAGAAATATTAATCAGATTTTCTTTTATTTATTTCATCACGTATGATGGATGCTTTTTCGTACTCTTCTTTTTTAACCGCTTCATCCAAAAGATTCTCAAGTGTCTCAATATCTAAATTCTTATATTCATCTCTGGATATTGATGATTTTTTTTGTGTTTTTTTAGCTGAAGTTTTATCTGAAGTTGAACTTTTGGGTTCAGTTTTATCTTCGCTCTCAATATCAATCACAATTCCCGACTTTTGTAAAATTTCCTCGGTAGTATAAATCGGGCATTTAAACCTGAGTGCTAATGCGATAGCATCCGATGTACGGGCATCAATAGCAATATCTTTGCCACCGTTGTTACAAATTAACTGCGAATAAAAAACGCCCTCTTCCAAACGATAAATATTTACTTCCAATAAATTAATGCCAAAACTCATGGCAAAATTCAAAAATAAATCGTGTGTTAACGGGCGTGGTGGTTTTAATCCCTCAAGTTGTATTGCAATTGCCTGAGCTTCAAAACCGCCAATAATTATTGGAATACGCCTTTCTCCATTCTCTTCTGTCAGAACCAGGGCATAAGCTCCGGTTTGTGTCTGACTGTATGATATTCCCAGTACATTTAACTTTATCTTACTCATAAAATCTCAGATTACAACATCAAAATTATACAAATGTAAATAAATCATTTATAAAATGAAGGTTTATACTTTAGAACCTGCATGAAATTATTAAAGCAAGTTTAACAATTAATTTAATGAAATAAAAGCCATTACTTTTTAAACGGTAAAATAACAGGATTTTAATATTATCAATTCGATTATTATTATCTTTAAAATCTTTGTACATTTTTATTAATGATTATTTTTAACTTAGCAAACGATTTAAAAAAAAAGATAATGGACAGCATAAAATCAAATTTTATTGAAGCTCAAAATATTTTAAATTCCTTTTTACAAGATGAAAAAAACTTCATCAATATAAAAAAGGCGGGAGAATTAATGGTTGAAGCATTAAAGGGTGATAAAAAAATTATTTCGTGTGGCAATGGAGGTTCTATGAGTGATGCAATGCATTTTGCCGAAGAGTTGACGGGGCGATTCAGGGATAACCGCCCTGGAGTATCGGCTATATCTATTTCAGACCCCACACACATTACCTGTACTGCCAACGATTTTGGTTTTGATTATATTTTTTCAAGATATATTGAAGCGATAGGGCAAAAGGGGGATATATTGCTTGCCATTAGCACTAGCGGCAATTCAGCCAATGTGTTAAAAGCAGCTGAAGTTGCTCAAAAGAAGGGCATAAAAGTAGTGGCGCTAACCGGCAAAAATGGAGGGAAACTAGCTCAAGCCTGTGATATTGAAATTCGTGCTCCTTTTTCGGACTATGCAGATCGTGCACAAGAAATACATATTAAGATTATACACGCTTTAATTTATTACATCGAAAAAAATCTTTTTACAAATTAAAATAAACCTTTATTATGTTGGTAAAAACCTATGGAAGTGCTGTACAAGGAATAAATGCTACAACCATTACCATAGAAGTAAGTGTTTCGCAGGGTATTAATTTTTATCTTGTTGGATTACCCGACAGCGCTGTAAAAGAAAGTCAACAACGAATAGATTCAGCACTCAGAACCAATGGATACAAAGTGCCTGGAAAAAAGATTGTAATCAATATGGCTCCGGCAGATATTCGAAAAGAGGGCTCTGCATATGACCTGCCTTTAGCTATAGGAATTTTGGCTGCTTCGGAACAAATTAATGCCGACAAGCTTGAAAATTATATCATTATGGGTGAGCTATCTCTTGATGGAGGGTTGCAAAGAATTAAAGGTGTTTTGCCCATTGCTATTCAGGCCAGAAAACAAGGTTTTAAAGGATTTATTTTACCCAAAGAAAACGCAAAAGAAGCTGCTGTTGTTGATGATCTGGATATTTATGGGGTAGAGAATATTAAAGAGGTAATTGATTTTTTTAATGATGATGTTGAATTAGAAAAAACAGTTGTTGATACCCGGGAAGAATTTTTTGCCAATATCAATAATTATGAATTAGATTTTTCGGATGTTCGCGGCCAGGAAAATGTAAAAAGGGCGCTGGAGATTTCGGCAGCAGGTGGCCACAATATGGTAATGATTGGAGCGCCAGGAGCCGGAAAAACAATGCTTGCCAAACGTATTCCAACTATTATTCCACCTTTTACTCTGCGTGAAGCATTAGAAACAACAAAAATTCATTCTGTTGCCGGAAAAATTGATGGAGAAACTTCACTAATGACCCGAAGGCCTTTCAGATCCCCACACCACACCATTTCAGATGTGGCCCTGGTAGGTGGCGGGGGATATCCTCAACCAGGCGAAATATCACTTGCACATAACGGTGTACTATTTTTAGACGAACTGCCCGAATTTCAGCGATCAGTTCTCGAAGTAATGCGACAACCGCTGGAAGACCGTGTAATTACCATCAGCAGGGCAAAATTCACGGTTGAATACCCTGCCAGTTTTATGCTGGTAGCATCAATGAATCCCTGCCCATGCGGATTTTATAACCATCCCGACAAAGAATGTGTGTGTGCTCCCGGAAATATTCAACGTTATTTAAATAAAATCTCTGGCCCGCTGCTCGATCGTATTGATATACATATCGAAGTAGTGCCTGTTTCGTACGATGAGCTTGCTGAAACAAAGCCATCAGAAAGTAGTGAGGAAATTAGGAAAAGAGTGATAAAAGCACGAGAGAGACAATCGGAACGATTTAACAAACACGAGCAAATTTATTGCAACGCACAAATGTCATCTAAAATGATTCGTACCTATTGTGAAATTGATACTGCAGGAAAAACACTGCTAAAAAAAGCAATGGAAAAACTAGGCCTTTCGGCTAGGGCATACGACCGGATTTTAAAAGTTGCCAGAACCATTGCCGATTTAGAAGGAACAGAAAACATTCAATCATACCACTTGGCCGAAGCGATACAATACCGAAGTTTAGACCGTAGCGGCTGGGGGAATTAATAAAAAATACTGATTATTTAATGGAAAAAATAAAATTTTCTTACTGTCCGCTTTGCCAAAGCAGCAAAATACAATCATTTATTAATTTAAAAGATTATTCTATTTCAAAAGAAAAATTTGAAATTTGGCAATGTACACAATGCAATTTTCTGTTTACACAAAATATTCCAAACGAGGATTCTATCGGTTCATATTATGCAAGTGAAGAGTATATCTCTCACTCAGATACTAAAAAAGGGATTGTGAACAGGCTATATCACATCGCCCGTAAAATAATGCTTGAAAAAAAATATCGCCTCATTAAAAAAATATCTTCAGGAAAGTCCATCCTGGATATTGGCTGCGGCACAGGCTATTTTTTAAATTACATGCAAAAAAGAGGTTATCAAACATTGGGTGTTGAGGTAAGCGACGATGCCAGAGCATTTGGTAAGCAAAATTTTAAACTCAATATTTTCCCTCCGGATCATTTATTAAACAACAAAATTGGCCGACAATATAACGTCATCACATTGTGGCATGTACTGGAGCATATATATGATCCCAAATCATATATTCAGAAAATTTCAAATATATTGGAAGAAGATGGGGTGCTTATCGTTGCATTACCAAATCCGGATAGTTTTGATGCCCGATTCTATAAAAATTATTGGGCTGGTTACGATGTTCCAAGGCATATCTGGCATTTTACACCTCAAACCATTGCGAGGTTTGTTTCAGAACATTTTACCATAAATAAGTTAAAACGATTACCTTTCGATTCTTTTTATAATTCCTTATTAAGCGAAAAGTACAGAAATAAAAAATTCCCATTTTTTCGAGGAATATCTATAGGTTTTATCTCCTATCTGTTAAGTTTAATCAATGTTAAAAAATCAAGTTCGATGATTTATGTATTAAAGAAAAAAGATTAATCATAATTAATTTGAAAACATCAAACTTTTGAAAGCTTAAATATTTTTCAAGAATTTCTGTTATGATTATTTAGGTATGTATTTATTGACATTAAAATGAGAGGTTACAAACAAAAAAATTCTCCACCAGCTAACAAAATTAATAAACATTTTTGTAATTAATTAACAAAAAGTGATTTAACAAACAATTATTTTTAATTTATGTTGTACAACAGAATTTTATAATCTATTTTTGTTTTCATTTAAAAAATGTTCAATAAAAAACACTCTTTATATATTTAATATATTGAAAAATAACTCTAAACATAATTACTAATTAAAAACATCAAAAAAAAATGGAAGGTATATTTTGGTTTATTCCTTTAGCATCAGTTTTAGCGCTGATCTTTGCGTGGTTTTTCTTCAAAAGTATGATGAAGAATTCAGAAGGAACAGATAAAATGAAAGAAATTGCACAACATGTTCGCGAAGGTGCAATGGCTTATTTGCGGAGACAATACAAAGTAGTTACAATTGTTTTTATTGTGCTGTTTCTATTATTATTAATGCTTGCCTATTTTGGAGTTCAAAATCCATTTGTTCCCGTGGCATTCTTAACCGGAGGTTTCTTTTCAGGATTATGTGGATATTTAGGCATGCGTACAGCAACTTACGCATCAGCACGTACTGCTCACGGAGCTTCTCAATCACTTAACAAAGGATTAAAAATTGCTTTTCGTAGTGGAGCTGTAATGGGACTGGTAGTAGTTGGTTTTGCCTTGCTTGATATAGCCCTTTGGTGGTATGCTTTAAATAAATTTGTATATACTGCCGAACATATGCAAAATGGATTTCATATGTTAGGCCTTACCTTTGTTCATCCGGGAACAACAGAGCATAGCAAACTGGTTGAAATTACCGTTACTATGTTAACCTTTGGTATGGGTGCATCGACACAAGCATTGTTTGCACGTGTAGGAGGTGGTATTTATACTAAAGCTGCTGATGTAGGAGCTGACCTTGTAGGTAAAGTTGAAGCAGGAATTCCAGAAGACGACCCAAGGAATCCTGCAACTATTGCTGATAATGTTGGCGATAATGTTGGTGATGTTGCTGGAATGGGCGCTGACCTTTACGAATCATACGCAGGATCAATTCTTGCTACTGCTGCATTAGGGGCAGCACTGCCCGCACTATCAGGAATTGAGTCTGTAAGATCTATCATTGCACCTATGCTTGTTGCAGCTTTTGGAATTATCTTATCTATTCTGGGAGTTTTCATGGTTAGAGCAAAAGAATCAGCTACACAAAAGAATCTTTTAAATGCATTATTATTAGGAACCGGTGGTAGTTCATTATTGATCTTAGCAGCAGTTGCCGGGCTCGCATATTTTGAGTGGATTACCTGGGGAATTTTTGGTTCTGTTGTAACAGGGCTTGTTGCAGGAGTTATCATCGGCCAGGGTACCGAATATTTCACATCTGATGAATATAAACCTACCAAAGGTATTGCCAGACAGGCTCAACAAGGGCCGGCAACAACCATCATTGATGGAATTGCTGTAGGTATGTACTCAACCTGGATTCCTGTGGCAACAATAGTTGTAGGTATTATCGGAGCTTTTGGTTTTGCCGGAGGATTCAATAATTTTGCCATGGGTGTTTATGGAATTGGATTTGCTGCCGTAGGAATGCTTTCTACTTTAGGGATTACATTAGCTACAGATGCCTTTGGCCCTATTGCTGATAATGCGGGTGGTAATGCCGAAATGTCTGAATTGCCAAAAGAAGTACGTGAAAGAACTGATGCTCTCGATATGCTTGGAAATACTACTGCTGCTACTGGAAAAGGTTTTGCCATTGGCTCAGCAGCATTAACAGCGATGGCTTTACTGGCTGCTTATATGGAAGAAGTAAGATTATGGCTAGGCAAACTAGCCACATCAAGTGCTGAAGGATTTAAGCAAATTGGTGATACTTTATTTTATAAAGGAATCGAAAATATGCCTGATGTTGAAGAAGGACAAAAAGCAATTGAAATAGCGAGTGCTTCTATCAAAGATTTTTCTGCTGCTTACGATCTATCTTTATTTAATCCAATGCTACTTGGTGGATTATTCCTTGGAGCCATGATGGCATTTGTATTTAGTGCAATGACCATGAAAGCCGTTGGACGTGCTGCAGGAGCTATGGTCGACGAAGTTCGCCATCAGTTTAAAACAATTGTTGGTATTATGGATGGATCAGGAAAACCTGATTATGCCCGCTGTGTTGCAATTTCAACCAAAGGTGCACAAAGAGAAATGTTATTTCCCTCATTGTTTGCCATTGCAGTTCCTGTTATTGTTGGTGTAGTTCTAGGTGTAGCCGGTGTTGTTGGGTTATTAGCCGGCGGGTTAGTTACAGGATTTACCCTGGCATGTATGCTTAATAATTCGGGTGGAGCCTGGGATAATGCCAAAAAATATATTGAAAAAGGAAATTACGGCGGTAAAGGTGGCGAAGCACACAAAGCCGGTGTTGTAGGCGATACTGTTGGTGACCCGTTTAAAGATACCTCAGGGCCATCATTAAATATATTGATTAAGTTAATGACCATGGTTTCGGTTGTTATGGCCGGTTTAACTGTGACTGTCGGATTCTTTACTTAATCTATTTATTTAATCCATTTATAATTAAGCCGGTTTATACAAGCCGGCTTAATTATTTTACAGGAAGATTATTTCCATCTTAATCCGATTCTTTATATCTTTGGATACAAAGCAAATTAAAAACTTAAATTTACTATTATGGGTAAAGGAGATAAAAAAACAAGAAGAGGTAAATTGTTTAGCGGCAGTTATGGCAAAAGAAGGCCTCGCAAACACTTTAAATCTATCGAAGAGCTAAAAAAAGAATCAGTAAAAGCCAAAAAAACACAGGCACCAAAACCCAAAGCTGAAACAAAAACCCAAGCAAAGAAGGAGGTTCAGGAAAAAGCCGAAACTAATACAAAAACTGCAACTAAAGCAGAAGCAAAAACGGAAACTCAAAAAAAGACTGAAACAACAACTAAGAAAACTATACCTAAAACAAAAACGGAAACAAAAAAATCACCTAAGAAAAAAGACGATACAGAATAAAGGAATAAAAACAGGGCTGATGAATATTAGTCCTGTTTTTCTTTTTGTTCAGTTTCAAAAAATAATTCTTCTTTTAAAACCTGAACCCTTTTTCCAATATACTTAATAAGATCCTTTTGATATATATTAGATTCTTTTTCTGTCTCTTCACCTATAGAATCATTTCTGTTTATAAGAGTTAGATAACCATCGTAGTATGTAAGTGCCAGCTTTTTATCTTTTAAATAAAGGTCGTATAACTGCCCCAATTTAAAAGATAAAATGGGTTTAGGATTATAACTGTAAGCTAATTTTAAATGCTCAATGGCCAGGTTATATTTGCCCATACCGGTATAAATTTCTGCAAACTCAGCATAAATTGTTGACAACTCTTTAGCTGGAGGTTCCATTATTTTTAACGCCCTGTTTAAATTTTCAATCCCTTTTTCATGGTTACCTGACCTTCCATATGCACTCCCAAGATAAAAATAAACTTTTTCATCGTTATTAACTAATTCTGCTGCTTGCAATAAAATATCAACTGCCTTATTAAATTCTTGTAACTCAAAATATGAAAAACCTAAATATTTATAACTAAAAAAAGTAGTATCGCCTAAAGAAATAATATCATTAAATATAACTATAGATGAATCGAAATTTTTATTTAAATAATGACTATAAGCTAATAATTTTTTCAATTGTATATCATCAGGATAGATTTTAAGGCCTTTATTACATGTTTCGAGAGCCCGGCTGAAAAACTTTTCAGCATTTTGAAGATTCGCTAATTGCTTGTAAGCAGATAAATCGTAAGGATTTAACTTTAAAGCATTTTGATAACTATAAATAGCCGGCTGTTTCAAGTTGATTTGTTTTAAACAAAAACCCAGTTGCTTAAAATAATTAAAATTGGTTCCATCAATTGCAATGCCTTTCTGATAATAATGTATTGCAGAGGAATACTCGCCGTTTCTTCTAAGAATATCGGCAAGGCTTTCAATAGGTTCTAACCGGGTAGTATCTCTTAAATATTGATCATAATAGATATTAATGGCTTTCTCATTTTGTCCGATAAAGTCATATAATTTAGCCAGCGAATTTTCAATTAAATAATTTGCAGTATCAATTCTATTTGCCTTTTGAAAATTCTCAAGTGCATCGAAATATTTATTTTTAGCTAAATTCGATTTACCTTTATAATAATAAACTTTCCAATCAAGAGAATCTTCACTCAACATTTGATCAGCATAATAAATAGCCGAATCGTACTGTTCATTTAAGATAGCAAGTTCCAGTTGAAAATATTTATTCTCATTTTGAGAAAATCCCTGGAAAGTATATAAACACACAAAAAGTAATAATAAATGTCTCATACGTATAATTTTAAGTGGTGTACAAAAAGCCAGAAAAAAGTTATTGCGAATGCTGACGATAACTGTCAACATTCGCAATGACACTTGTAGTTCTTTTTGGACAGCCCTTATATAAATTTTTATTGTTCCTGCTTTTTATTTTCCAGCGAAAAAACAACCGGAAAAGTAAATCGCACATTTACCTTTTCTCCTTTATCTTCTCCTGGTTCCCACTTAGGAGAAAGATTAGTAACCCTTAATGCTTCAGCATCAAGCACCGGGTGTGCGCTTCTTACTACTTCTGCATCTACCAGATTACCTTCTTTGTCAATAGTAAAGGATAAATAAACTTTTCCTGACAACTTGTTTTTAACAGCTTCTTCAGGATAGTTTAGATTTTCAGTTATAAAATTTCTAAAATGGCTTGATTTTTTCCCCTTAAACCTGGGCATTTTTTCTGCTTTAAAATAAACATCTTCTCTAAACTTTTTCTCATCATCTTTTGTTTTTATGGTATCGTCCTGCTCAATGGTTACTAATTCTGTATTGTCAGATGCATTTACAAAATCTGCTGAATTTGTAAAAAATACCATAAAAGCAATAGCTAATGGAATGGCGAATGCTACTTTAATTTTTGAACTATTTTTTGATTTCATCATGGTTAACATTTTTAATCGGTTTTTTGATAATGAATAACTAAAACTACTGGTTAATCCGAGAAACCGATACCCAGATGCCTGTCTTAAAAGTAACTCCTGATAATTAATTTTATCAAAACCATTTTTTAAAACAGCTTCATCAGCAAGGTATTCATGAACTTCTCTGATCGATTTTCGGTACCAATAAATGAAAGGATTAAACCAGAATAGAATAACAAGTACCTCAATTAAAATCAAATCGAGAGAATGTAGCTGAAAAGCATGAATCTCCTCATGCGCAATAACCTGTTTGATATCATTTGAAGAGTACTTTTCAGGATTTATGATGATCCACTTTAAAAGTGAAAAAGGAACAATTGAATGCTTTGTCTCTATAATTTTATATCTGCCATATTGCACTTTTTTCCCGAGACTTATTAAAAAGATAATCCGGATTAAACCTGCAATAAAAAATAAAGCAGATAGTAAAACTCCAAAATAATAAATCAATATCAGAAATTCACCAATTAACGACCAGCTGATTTTGTTTGCAGATGCATAAATTATTACAGCACCCAACTCATTATACCCGCTTTTCATGCTGGTTATTTTATTTATTACATCATTGCCTTTTGCAAAAGATAAAAATGAAATTGTCTCCGGATTTAAATGAATAAACGGAATGCTAACTGCAAAAAGTAGCGTTACAAGCAGATATCCTCTTTTTATCTGATGAAAAGTTTCCTTTATAAGAAATCTTTGATAGAAAAAATAGAATATAGCCAGTGTTACAACCGACTCTGATATATTTATAAAATTAATTTCCATCTACTTATTTTTCTTTTTTCGCTTATTAATCTCTTCTTCCATTATTTTTTTCATTTCCTCTAAATCGGCAATTGAAACATCTTCCCCGCGTGCAAAAAATGATGCAAATTTCTGATACGAATTATTAAAATGCTTTGTCAACACATCTTTAAAACGTCCTTTTTTATATTCAGACTTTGAATACAAAGGATAATATTCATGTGTTTTTCCATAAGCATTGTACCCAATCATTCCTTTTTTTTCTAATATTCTTACAATGGTAGAAACCGTATTGTAAGCCGGACGTGGTTCCGGAAATTGTTCGAGAATATCTTTTACAAAAGCTTTTTCAAGCTTCCAAAGATATTCCATTACTTGTTCTTCTGCCCTGGTTAATTCTTTCATATAACAAACATAAACTAAAACTTTTAGTTTTCAAACTAAAATTCTTAGTTATATTTAATTTATAACAATTCTAAATAAGTAGCTCTTATCAATAACACCAAAAAACATAACATTCTCAAAGGCATTTAATATAAAAATACGATAAAAAACAATACTTAATCATGCAGCACTCATTGCAACATAATCGTCTATTTTATATATTTGATAGATAAAACCAACTAAAAATCATTGATTATGGAAGAAAACATAACTTCAAATGCAGGCCAGGGACTTGGTATTGCAGGCTTAGTGCTGGGTATTATCGCATTAATCATATCATTTATTCCATGTTTAGGGGTGTGGGCAATTTTACCAGGCATAATTGCCATTGTACTTAGTGCTGTAGGATATTCACAAGCCAGTAAAGCAAATGCGGCCAAAGGTTTAGTTATTGCGGCACTTATTATTTCAATTATTGGAACTGCAATTGCTGCATGGCAATTTTATATATTCAAAAATGCGCCATCAAAAATTGAACGCATTGGCAAAGAGATTGAAAAAGCTATGAAAGAAGAGTTTGACGAAAAAGATATGAAAGAACTGGAAGAAGCGATGGAAGAATTAGAAGGTGAAATTGAAGAAGGGACAGAAGATAATGCCGAAGAAGTTGGTAGGGCAGCAGGCAAAGCCTTAAAAGAATTTTCAAAGGAAGTTAAAAAAACAAAAAACGATCTCGAAGAAGATACAATTGACGAATGATCATAGGTTTAAAACTCCCTAAACATCCATATCACATTATTAATTTATCTTTTGCCGGATTATTTTTACTCATATTTATTTATTCCGGCATTTTTTCTGCCGAAAAAAAAAATCATCCCATACAATCGGCATGTGAAAATATTACAGGAGAGCCTTGCAAAAGTTCAGGCTTATCAAGAAGTTTTTCAGAAATTGTCCGTTTAAAATTCCACAGTGCTATACAATACAATAAATACGGGTTAAAAATTTTTAGTTTTTTTTTCATTGAATTTTTCCTCCGTATTGCAGCTTCGTTCATCTTTTATAAAAAACCAAAACAAAAAAATCTTATTATCATAACTGATTCCGCATTATCAATAGCTCTTTATATCTACTGTTTTTGGGAATTAATTATTTAACCTAAAAATTTCATAATTTTTTTATATCAACCACAATTTTGTGGTAGAAGCCAAACCGAAATAATCCGTTCGAGGGTTAAAAGGCGACAATAATATATACTCTTTACTTTCTGCTTTGAATTTAATATCTTGTTAAATCAAATCACAGCAAAAAACCTAAACCAATGAGTTCTAAACATACAAATCTTGGCTCAATATATTATCAAAACCTGCCCTACCCTGTATGCTTTATTTCCAGAGATAAAATATTAGAAGGAAATCAATCATTTATTCATCACTTTGGAAATGAAAGTTTACACAAAAATGTTTTTACAATTTTTTCAATTTGGGATAATCAAAACAATACAATTACTACATTATTAGACATTGCATTTAATAAAATCTATCAATTCGAAATTAAAAACCCAAAAACAGACTGGAGTGAAGGCAAAATTTTTTTTAATGATGCCCAGGATAAAGATAAACACTACTTAACAGCTACCATTATATTTTCACTTAGCAACGAAATTGATGTAGCTACCGAATTAGCTCTTGAAAGAAAAACAAGAATAGAAAATGAAGACGAATTAAAGCAATACATTGAAGAACTCGAGGCCATTGACGAAGCACTGGAAGAAAGCAATCTGAGGTTTGCCAAAATGAGCAATCTTATTCCTCAAACCATTTACGAAACCGATATTAATGGTAATATTATTTTTTTAAATTCTGCTGGTAAAAAAATATTAGGATATAATGACGATGACTTAAAAAAAGGTATTGAAGCAAAAAACCTGTTCGTTGGTTATGAAGTGGAAAAGGCAAAACAAAATCTGCAAAAAATATTAAATGGCAAAGAGTCACATGGTAACGAATATTTGCTAAAAACTAAAGATCATCATACAATTCCGGTAAGGGCATATGCTTCAAGAATAATGAAAGGGAATAAACCGGCTGGTGTAAGAGGCATTTTTATAGATATTACCGAACAGAAAATCGCAAAACAACAAATCGAAGAAAACCTTGAATTAATTAAATACCAAAAACAACAAATCGAAGAGCAGTATCAATTTGTTACCCGTCAAAATATGGAGATTGTTGAAAGCATGAACTATGCCCGGCGAATACAAAATGCCTTACTTCCTTCTGCAGGAATCATAAATAAACTTGTAAAAGAATACTTTATACTTTTTAAACCTAAAGAAATTGTAAGTGGCGATTTTTACTGGGTTACTCGTAAAAAAGGGAAAATAATGATGGCTGCTGCCGATTGTACCGGGCACGGAATTCCTGGAGCTTTCATGAGTATGCTGGGAATAGCCTTTTTAAACGAAATTGCCAATACTATAACAAATCCCACGCCGGCAAATATATTAAACAATTTACGCGAACATATTATACAAACTTTAAAGCAGGATAAGAGAAAAATAACAACCATGGACGGATTGGATATTGCCCTTTGCCTAATTGATACAGATAAAGATGAAATACAGTTTGCAGGTGCAAATAATCCGCTTTATGTAGTTCATAACGGGCAATTAACAGAATATCCAGCTGATAAAATGCCTATTGGGTTTGCGCATGAATACCACGAATTTACAAACAAAACAATTAAACTGGTAAGAGGCGATACTTTTTATATTTTTTCCGATGGATATATGGATCAATTTGGAGGGAAAAAAAACAAAAAATTTAAACCGCACCGCTTTCAGCAATTAATTAAAAAAATTTATGATAAGCCAATGAATGAACAAAAAGAGATTTTATACTTAACTTTAGAAGAATGGAAGGGTGGCCACGATCAGGTAGATGACATAATTGTTATTGGATTTAGGTATTAATGCTTTAAAATTGCACAAAAAACATATTCATTTTACCTTTTCCTTTAATTTCTATTGGGGGCTGTTCAATAAAAACAAATTTATCTTTTACCAGGTTATAAGTATTTTCAGTAATATGAATTCGCATAGGCTCTGATGTTTGCTCCAGGCGAGAAGCAGTATTAATTGTATCGCCAAAAACATCGTAAATATATTTTTTTGTTCCAATAATTCCTCCAACCACATCGCCGGTATCAATACCAATACGTATCTCCCATTGTTGAGGATTTTTTTTATTTCTTTCCGTTAGAAATTGTATAATTTCAATAGCAGCTTTTACAATATTTTCAGCATGATTTTTATTTGGGACAGGCATCCCGCAAACAGCCATATAACCATCTCCTACAGTTTTTATACGCTCACAATGATGCTTTTCCATAATTTCATCAAATCCTTTAAAAATATCATTCAACTCATTGATTAACTCTTTCGGGGAAATTTTGGCTGCTTTTTGTGTAAAATCAACAATATCTGAAAGATATACAGTAACATTATTAAATAGCTCAGGCTCTGTGGTGCCGTATGACTTCAAATCGTTGGCTATTTTTGCAGGTAAAATATTTAATAATAATTTATCCGATTTTTCTTTCTCTTCAAGAATTTTCTCTTTTTGTTTTTTTATGGTTTGATAAGATTCGGATAGCTTAAGCATAGAAATTACCCTCGATAATAATTCCATCTTGTCAATAGGCTTACGGATAAAATCTACAACACCTGATTCGAAAGCTGTTTTTAAGTTTTCTGATGATGTATTGATTCCGGTACACATGATCACCGGAATATTTTTAAATTCGGGATTTTTTTGGAGTTTGATGCAAAAATCAATACCATTCATTTTGGGCATATCCCAATCGGTTATAATTAAATCGGGATTTTTTTTGTTTGCAATTTTTAAAGCCTCCAAACCATCGCTTGATTTTAATAATTGAATTTTATTGTCCATATCAATAAGGACTTGTTCAATTATCTTTCCGTAAAGCGGGTCGTCTTCAACAATAAGAATAGTTGTTTGATCCATAGCTATAAAAAACCTCTTTACAAGATAGTATTTTTAAGCTATTAAACCAAATCCGGTATTTAAATCGTATCCTTTTCATTTGAGGATTTTTTATCCCTTCTAAAAAGATTTTTTATAAAATCGCCAATAGATAAATCGTCCCTTTCAATAACATCTTTCAGTTTAATCTTAACAAAATCCTCATAATCATCACAATCTAAAGATGATTTTATTGAATCGGGAATATTAAAAGACAAGTTTTTCAAATAGTTATATTTAGAATCATTAAAAATATCCTGAAAAAAATATGCATAAACAGGCAGTGCCGAATAGGCAGCTTGGCCGTAAGTTGAACTTCGGAATCGTACAACCGGACTATCGCCACCAACCCAAACGCCGGCAATAATTTTGAGGTTCATCCCAATAAACCAGGCATCGGTATTGTTTTGGGTTGTTCCGGTTTTCCCTGCCAGTTCGCCATCAAATTTCCATACAGTTCGCAATGCATTTGCTGTTCCACGGCCAACAACTCCTTTTAGCATTTCTGTCATCACCAGCGCTGTTTCTGTTGATAATACAGAATCACCAGGTTCGTGAACCGGATCGGTATAAACCAAATTCCCATCAGCATCTTCTATACGACGTATAAACCGATACTTAACAACTTTGCCGTGATTTAAAAAAACGCTATACACCTGCAACATCTCAAGCAAAGAGGCTTCTCCAGCACCCAAAGCCAACGAAGGAGTTTCGGGCAACGAAGATTGAATCCCCATATTACGTGCAAGCTGAATAGTAGAATCAATTCCGGCCTCTAAAAGAAGCTTCACGCTAACGGTATTTACAGAATTAGCCAAAGCGCCTTTTACAGAGTAATAGCCACCATATTTGCCATCAGAGTTTCCGGGAGTCCAGTTATCATAAGCTTCATAAACCACACTATCATTCTTGTAAAAATCACAAGGTTTAACACCTCGCTCTAACGCCGAAGCATAAATAACAGGTTTTATAATCGAACCAGTTTGCCGTTTTGATTTAACATGCCCGTATTTAAAATACTTGTAATCGATACCTCCAACCCATGCTAAAATATCTCCATTGGTTCCGTTCATGGCTAAAAAGCCAGATTGCAGCATTTTAAAATGATGCAATACCGAATCCAAAGGAGAAATTAACGTATCTTTTTCGCCATTCCAGGTAAAAACGCGAGTATGCCGTTTTTCTTTCATTGCCTCTAAAACCTCTGTATCAGACAAACCTTTTGATTTTAATTTTTGATAAGGTTCTGATTGTTCGATTTGCAACCAGGCTAATAAAACATTCTTTTCCCAGGGAGCTCTTCCCTGCCAGTCTTTTTCAAACTCCTGCTGGAGCTTTTTTAAATGCTTTTTCATTGCTTTTTCAGCATACTCCTGCATTTGGGCATTCAGGGTGGTATAAACTTTTAATCCGTCGGTATAAAGATTGTATTTGGTTCCATCGGGCCTCTTTTTTGTTTTCAAAATATTTAAGCATTCTTGGCGAACATGTTCCCTAAAATACGGAGCAAGGCCTTCATCATGAGTTAACCGGTGATAATTTAATTGAATCGGTAAATCTTTTAACGAATCACAAACTTGCTGATTAATATACCCGTATTTATACATTTGGGATAACACAACATTCCTGCGGGTTAAAGCAGCCTGTTGATTCCTCCGAGGATTATAAT
>JBKHIH010000010.1:0-68768 GCA_046538755.1 Thiohalospira sp. | reverse complement strand
ATATGTTTGTTTAACTATCTATAAAAAAGTCCGATTAATAGGGGGCTAAACCACACCGGCAACAAAATAGATTATTGTAATTTAAAGTTGTAAATCACAGAACTAAGCGCTAGCGTTCTCATGACCGAAGGAAATAAAGATAGCTGTTAAACTAAATTATATTCTCGTGAAACCCTCATGCACTGTCTTGCACAACAAGGATATGAACCGAGTTTACGAGCTCGCCGAAGGCAATACAACATGAGGGTTCCATGGCATTAGAATTGCTAATGCTATTTTCTGACAATTATAACTATTTGAGAAACAGGAGTCTAACATGATTTTATTCTAATGAAATTAGGAAATATGTTAGCTAAGTACTTGTTGTACTATTGTTTAACCCTTCATTATCATGAGTACTTCTTTTATAATAGTCACTTAGGCGGTACTTAATTTGGAAGTATCTGTAAATTCCTAAAATCATGAGTAATAAACTTAATAATATAGCAATAGCCCCGACCCATCGTATTTGTGTAAAATCATTCATCTCAATAAATGCAATTCCTCCTAGTAACATATATAAAGAAGTTCTTGAATAGGCCAACAGTGTACGCTCGTTAGCAAGCCTTGTACGTTCTAAGGCTAAATAATCCCTTAATATTATTTCATCTTTATTTTTGAAAATTTTTTTAAAAACGTTTATCCTTTTAAGCATCTTTTACTAGTTTTTTTAAAGGGAAATTAATAGATTATTTTGATGTTTGAAAAAAAAATAAAAAAAATGTTAATATTTTTTACATAATATTTTGTTTTTAGATGTGCAGATATGCCAATATAATTATATTTAACCTCTATGGTTTATTTTCAATTTATTTAAAATTACCTGTGACAAATTTTTCGGTAAGGGCAAATTTCACAATTGCTTATTTCATCAGTTTGTGTAAATGCTACCGCCGGATTAAAAATTTCTTCAATTAAATGAGTTAGATGTTGCAGGTATTCATCAGCAACTTCGTTATAATGACTAATATAACTTTTTGTTTCTTTGTTGTATATTCTATATTCAAACGTATTATCAAATAAATGTTTTGTAGAATATACCCCTGGTATAACAGGCAATTCAGGTTTTTTTATGTCTTTATAAAATTTAGCATATAAAAAAGTTTGAAAAACAGCGCTATTCTGGCCGCTTTTTTTATCAGCAAAAAGTGCTTCAATATTTTTATAATCCAGTGTGTCGCTACCTGTTTTATAATCAATAATACGGATTTGATTATTCAGCTTATCTACCCGGTCTATTTTTCCACCTATTTTAACTGTCTCAGAGGCTTCGTTTGAATTAATTGGAATTTCAATTTTATAGGTATCTTCCAGTGAGATAATTTCGAATGGCGCTATTTCGGCATCTCTTTTCACCAGTTGTTTTACATATTTTTCAATGATTTCGCGAATGATGATATTTTTTCCTGAATAGTCGGCTTTATGGTTTTTGAAATAGTTTTTGTTAAATGCATGGTCGATAGAAGCGGTAATTTGTCTTCCGTCTTTTAAAATCTCCGAAAGGGTTTCGGGCAAAACGGTTTTTCCTTTAAAATGCTGGTAGAGGTTGTCCATCGCTTCGTGCAAAATATTACCGAACATGGGAGCATCAATTTCTTCGGTAACTTCGTCCTGTTCTTTTAATCCGGCTACATAACGGAAGTAAAATTTTAGTTTGCAACGCAAATAGCTGCTTAAACCACTGGGAGATAAATACTTATTTTCTTTGGATGAGGACAGGTAAGAATGCAAAACCTCCTGAATTTCCGGCGTCTTCTCTATGTGTATCTCTTTGGGTTGATTGATATTGATATCATACCGCAAACTTTTTTCAATAATGTTAAATGGTGATTCGTATTTTAACTGGTACAAAAAGCGGCTCATCTCTCCGGTTTGCAACCCATCGGTATTAGAATTGTAAGCCAACGTAACATTTTGTGCCCGGTGCAACAACCGGTAAAAGTAATATGCATAAATAGCATCCTGGTGCTCTATCGTTGGCAAACCAAAACCACGCCTTAAATTGTATGGAATAAATGATAATGAAGACTCGGTTTTTAGGAAAACACCTTCGTTTACTGATGTAATAAAAATGTTTTTAAAATCCAGTAAACGGGTTTCCAGAATTCCCATCACCTGGAGCCCGGACAAAGGTTCTCCTGTAAATGGCACTCTAAGGTTACGAATAATTTTTCGTATAAGCCGGATGTAAGTATCCATCCTTATTTCAACCTGTTGTTCTTGCAACACATCTTTTAACCTGTTTATCGATAGATAGATGTGGTAAATATATTCTTTTTCCAGTGATGGCGTGTGGAGTGTATTTTCAAGTTTATTTTGGCTCAACGATTGATATATGTGATGAAGAATGGTTAGTAAATATTCGGATAAATCGGTATACGATTCAATTTTATTAAACAGTAAAGAGAAAAATTGAGTGGTACTCAATTCATCTTTTGAAATCATTATCCGGTTATTTGTGCGTATGAATTGCACCAGATTGGTGGCTTCTTTGCTAAAATAGGTATTGATGTATTGATGATTAAGGATAGCAGTTACATCTTTATGGTAAAAAGAATTTTTTTTGGCATTTTTCTGTAATTCAATAACATGCTCAAGCATGCTATAAATAGGCGTATTAATTACCGGATACCCCATGGTAATATTTACATTTTCAATGCTGTTGGGAATGGATTGCAGCACCGGAATTAACAAATCTTCATCGGCCAAAACAATGGCTGTATTATCGGGCGATTCTGTTATTTCGTTTTTTGCAAGTTTTAATTTTTCGGTAATGATTTTTGCCTGCCCAACATTTCCCGGAACGGAGATGATTTCAATATTTTTTTGGCCTTTAGATAACAGGGAAATATTCTTGTTAGAAAAACTAAGCGGTGTTTTAAAATTTTTAATGTTTTCGCGTAAAAATAATCCTGCTTCGTGATGAGTATCTTGAATAAAAGTTTCATCATAGTCCCAGAAAAATTCAGCACGTTGATTATTTTGTAAAAAATGGAAGAGTTTTTTTTCACATTGATTCAGGGCATTAAATCCGGCAAAAACGTATTTTTCATGGGATAGATTCAAGGGTTTATTACCCTCCAGCAAGTTTGCAACTTTCCGGTAAATCATTCCTTCGTAAGCAATACCCAGTGCTGTTAATCTTTCGTTTAGTTTTTTATAAATATCGGGTAATACATTCCAGATACTTATAAAATCCTGTTGGTGGGCTGAATGTTTTTCAGGGTCGAAACTTTGCCAGAATTGTTTGATGGCTTCAATTTGTTTTTCGGTAAGGTATGAAAACTGGTTTTGTATTGATTTTAACGATTCAAGGTTTTTAAAAAGGTCATTAGGATTAACCAGGTATTTGTCGATATCATCAAAATCATTTAACATCATCTCTCCCCAGAAATAATAATCATCAAAAGATTCTTCCGATTTTTTTGCTTTTTTATAAATCTGATACAATTCGAACAGGATTTTAATTGGATCTGCAATTGTTAAACCGGAGATTTCCTGCATCAAATCATTTATGGTTGTTGTTTTTGGCGACCAGATTGGGTTCGCGGTTAATTCGGACAGGTATTTCTTAAAATACAAACCTGCTCTTTGGTTCGGGAATACCAGGCATAATCCGGAGATGTTATCTCCATATCTGTTGTATAAATCTTCTGCGATGTGATGTAAAAAGGTGTTCATTCGTTTTTATACCGTTTACTGCGATGCGTTTTTCTTTATTTTAATAAGGATGTCTTTTTTCTTTTCTTTCTCTTTCTCAATGTCATAATCATCTTGTAGTCCAAGCCAAAATTTTGCAGTTGTTCCAAAATAAGAAGCCAATCTAAGTGCAGTATCTGCTGTTATTTTTCTTTTTCCTTTTATTATTTGTGAAATTCGAGTTTGTGGAATATCAGTATCTTTTGATAACCTGTATGCTGTTATCTCTAATGGATGTAAAAATTCCTCTAGTAAAATTTCTCCCGGGTGAATATTTTTTAATCTGTCCATTTTTAATCCTCAATTTTAGTGATAATCTATTATTTCTACATTGTGTGCATTATTGTCAATCCAGCGAAAGGTGATTCGCCATTGGTTATTTATTCTGATACTATAAAAATCTGAGCCTTGTAATTTTTCAAGGCTGTTCGATGGTGGAATTCTTAAATCTGACTTGTTTTGTGAGTTATTTATCATTCTTAATTTCCTTCTCCCAATTTGTTGAATCTCAATTGGTATTTTTCTGATACGTTTTCCATTCCAAATTTTTTCTGTATCCTTTGAACCAAATGAAATAATCATGCTGTCGTTTTATATTACTAACGTCAAAGGTAACTACTTTGTTTCAGTTTATCAAATCTTTTTCGAAGTGTTTGGGACGAATGGGCTATAATTTTTAAAAATCTTAAATTTTTATTTTTCAAAAAACTTCCCTTGCCAGGTATCTAATTCCTCGAGTTTTTTTTCAAATTTCACCAGAATCTGGTCATTACGGATTAAACCCCAGCCAGGGCCGGCTAAAAATCTGGGCGGAACTTCGCCGGCAAACCGTTCAACCACAATATCAGGATTAAGCCGCTCAATAAACCGGACAAAAAAATCGATATATTCAGGTAATTCGAAAAAAGAAAAATTTTCCGGATGTTCTAAATACTCTTTTTCCATGACCGTGTCTTTGATAATTTGTAACTGGTGGAATTTAATGGTATCGAGTGGTAAAGCAGATATGGTTTTTGCCTGGTTTAAAATGTAATCTTTGGTTTCGCCCGGCAGCCCGATAATAAAATGAGCACCTGTTTTTATGCCGTATTTTTTTGTTTGTTCCAATGCTTCAACCGCTTCTTCGAAGGTATGTCCTCGGTTAATGCGTTTCAATGTTTTGTTACTGCACGACTCAATGCCATATTCTAAAATGATATAATATTTTTCCGATAGCTTTTGGAAATATTCAAGCTTCTCCTCGTCAATGCAGTCTGGACGTGTACCAATCACTAATCCGGCAATTCCCGGAACGCTTAAAGCTTCATTATAAATAATTTTCAATTTATTCAGTGGTGCATAGGTGTTGGAGTAGGCCTGGAAATAAGCCAAAAATTTGTTGGACCTGCGGTATCTTTTTTCATGGAATTCAATACCTTCGTTAATTTGTTGGGTTATGGATTTGTCAGGTGTGCAGTACGACGGGTTAAATGCATCGTTATTGCAATAAGTACAACCACCCACTCCTTTGGTTCCGTCCCGGTTTGGGCAGGAAAATCCGGCATCAATAGTAACTTTTTGCACCCGCTCACCAAAAGTCCGCTTAAAGTAGTTGCTGTAAGCGTTAAATCTTCGGTTATGTCTCCATGGAAATATTTTATTCTTTTCTACCACTGTTTGTCTTTTTTACTGTTTCTTTCGTTAATCATTTTTTAATCAAAGTTTAGTATTCGCAGGTCAAGGTTCTGAGTGAAACTGTAAATTACAAACTGCAAACTGTAAACTGTGAACTCAAAACTCAGAACTATTAAACTGCAACAACATTGCCCAGATCTACATACCACAAATACCCTTCAACATTTGTATTGCCCATTTTTTGTAACATTTCCATATAGGATTTTACCTGTTTTTTATGTTTCTCTTCTTCCTGCTCGCCAAATTTATAATCAATCACCACTGTTTTTTCCTGATTATAAATCACCCTGTCTGGACGGGCTTTCTTACCTCCCGGAAGGATGATTTCTGCTTCGGTTTTTACATCCCAATGGTTGCTAAACCAATCCTTTATTTGTGAGTTTTTTAAAACTTCATGAATTTGCCGGTTGATTTCTTCTTTTTCCGAATTAGATATTTTTCCTTCGAAAAGCAGCCTTTCTAAGGCATTTGGGATATCGCTTTCGGTTTGAATATATTCAAATATTTCGTGCATCACTTTACCGTGGTTTACCCGTTGAAAAGTACCACTTTCTTTGCCGGTAAAAAACGAATGGTCATGCAATTTTAACCGTAGTTTATTTTTGATGTCGTACGATTCGTACGATTCTATTTTTATTTCATTATAAATGTTCTCTTTCTGAACAGTTTGTTCCAGCGTGCCATATTCAAAAAAATTACCCTCTTCGGTTTTTTGGTTTAGTTCAATAAGCTGTTCCCCTTCCTTGCTATAGTTTTGATAATTTTGATAAGTGAACTTCAATAAGCTGCCAACATCTTTAATAGTATCTTTCTTATCTGCCGGCGAGAAAACAAACAAATTCTCTTTAGCACGGGTAAAAGCAACATACAGCAGGTTTAGGTTATCAACAAATACATGGAACTTTTCATCTAAGTAATGTTCTCTGAATACAGTATTTAGCAATTTTTGAGAATACTGAACCGGGATAATTTCCAGCTGGTTAAAAGGAGTTGTATCTGTTTTGCACCAAAGAATATTGTTTTGTCTTGAATCATGGTCAAGGCTCCAGTTACAAAATGGAATAATAACATTTTTAAACTCTAACCCTTTTGCTGAGTGGATGGTAATAATCCGGATTGCATCCTGATTTTCCGACACCGAAAGGGTTTTCTTGATGCCTTCATCGTTCCACCAGTTGATAAAAGAGTGAATATCGGCTGTTTTTGTTTTACTGAATTCCAGTACCATATCCATAAAAGCTTTAAGGTAGGGCAGCTCGGATTTTACTTCGTTTAAAGTAAAAATTTTAATGATTTTGTCAATCAATTCATAAACAGGTAACTGCTTAAGCTGTTCGGCAGATTCGGAAAATCCAACCGGGAAAATAGAACCGGCAGGTATGCCTTTATGTTCGGTTGTATTGTTTTTTAATAAGTGGTGGAGCCTACGGCTGTCTGCCTCTTCATTTTTAAGGTACTGATGATATTCATAAGCTAAGAATGCTCCATTTATGGCATCTTCATCATTTAACAGATACTCCAAAACAGCCAGTATAAACCGGGTAACTGAAGCATTGGAAATAAAGAGCGAATCGTTAGAAATAAAATCATACCTGTATTCCGATGAGTGGTTATTTTTGTAATCGATAAGCGCATTGGCAATTTTTTGTCCTTCATCTTTTTTACGTACTAATACCGCAATATCTTTAAGGGCATAACCTTTATCTTGTAAAAGTTCAATTTTATGGATTACCTGTGAAATTATTTCTTCCTCTTTCGATTTTTCTTCCTTCTCATCTATAAAAGCATGATAAATATATCCACCATCTTTGTTATTTGCCGGGGTATGCTGAATTATATCATGGTAGGCTTCAGTAATCTTATGTTGGTATGGATTTTCGGAGCTGCTTGCTTGTTCAAATTCCTGATTAAAATGTTGCTGCAATATGTTGGATGAATAATAAAAAACCGAGTTATTAAAATCGATAATATTTTTTTTACTCCGCCAATTGTTGTTGAGAGTAATTACCCTGGGTTGATACTGTGTAAAGTCCTGCTCGATTTTTTCGGATAATATTTTCCAGTCGCTGTTACGCCAACGGTAAATTGATTGTTTAACATCACCCACCACCAGGTTTGGACTTCCCTGGGCCAGGCTATTGCCAATTAAAGGTTTGAAGTTTTCCCATTGTATTTTTGAGGTATCCTGAAATTCATCCATCATAAAAAAGCGGTAAATACTCCCTGCTTTTTCGTAAATAAAAGGAGTATCATTATTATCGATAATGGCCTGAAGCAATTTTGAAGCATCAGAAATCAGAAAGATATTTTGTTCTTCGCAGTGCCTGTGTAACTTTGCAGAGATATCGGTTAAAATACCCAGAGTATGTATAAATTTAAGAATTTCAATGGTGGTAAGGTATTCCTCCTCGTTGTTTTGATGATAGCTTACCATTTCGCGAAACAGTTTAAACAAGCCATTATCCAAAACATGCTCAAGCGTTTCTTTTTTAGTGCTGGTTTTGGTTATCCACTCGCTATAACTTTCTGTACCTTTTAAAGTTCTTGATTTGAGTTCAAATACATTTTGGTGAATGATTTTATTAAAATAGTTGGGAACGCTCGAATTGTTATACTTAAAATCTTCGGTGGCCAAACCGTTTGCCTCAATGAGTGCAAGCGCCTCTTTCGCGAGTTTTTTTAATTGATTTTCAAACCTGGCTTTTATAGTTTGTAGTTGGGCAATATAATCTTTAACAAAATTTTTATCACCGAATTTTTTAGTAAGCTGAATATCAAAAGCTTTAAATTCTTCTTTAAAAATTTCACGGGCCAGGTTTAAAATATCTTTCTTAAAGTCCCATGTTTTTCCTTGTTCAATTTTATTTTCAGCTAACGACGAGGTTAGCTCCCGCAATGCCTTATTTTCTCCAATATCCATTAGTAGTTTATCAACTACGAGCGACAATATTTCCGGTTGATTTAATTCAACGCTGTAACCAGGCTGGATTCCAACTTCGTGGGTAAAGGAGCGAATAATTTTTTGGAAAAATTTATCAATGGTGCTTACCGAAAATTTTGAGTAATCATGAAGTAACAGCGATAAAGAATGCTTTGCTTTTTGCTGTATTGTTTCTTCCGGAATGCTTAAATCGTTTTTAATGATTTCGAGGTAGGGTGATGGTTCTTTTTTGGACAATTTGTAAAGCTCACGAATAATACGGCTTTTCATCTCGGCTGTGGCCTTGTTGGTAAAAGTTACGGCTAGAATTCGTTTATAGTTCCACTGATTGGAAAATAAGATTTTTAAATATTCGGCGGTTAACCTGAATGTTTTTCCCGACCCTGCAGAAGCTTTATAAATGGTAAGTTTTGACATTTCTTTTCCTGTTTAAAGGATAAAATTACTTAAAATATTTTCCATATCAGAATTATCTTATCAACAGATTTGGATGTGCTGATTATAAATTCTAAATATTCTAAAAAACAAATTAAGAGCAGTTTGGTATAACATCAAACGATAATTTAAGAGAGTTTAACATAAAATAAATATCTTTGCATCCGAAAATCTTAATTTGGGTTTGTGATGAAAAAAGTGGTTGTAGGAATGTCTGGTGGAGTAGACTCAAGTGTTGCTGCATATCTTTTAAAACAACAAGGATATGAAGTGGCAGGATTATTTATGAAAAACTGGGATGACAGTTCAGTTACACTTACCAGCAATTGCACCTGGGAAGACGATTTGCTTTTTGCTGAAATGGTTTGTAAAAAACTAGATATCCCTTTACATACCGTTGATTTAAGCAATCAATACAAAGAACGTGTAGTAGATTATATGTTTACTGAATATAAACGTGGACGCACGCCCAACCCAGATGTACTTTGCAACCGTGAAATAAAATTTGATTTATTCATTGATGAAGCAAAAAAGCTGGGAGCTGATTATGTAGCAACTGGACATTACTGCCGAAAAGAAACCAAGATAATAAATAATAAACCGGTGTACCATTTATTGGCAGGGAAAGACCCGAACAAAGACCAAAGTTACTTCTTGTGTCAGCTTAGTCAGATACAAATTTCAAGGGCACTCTTTCCTTTGGGAGAACTGCTAAAGCCGGAAGTACGCAAAATTGCCAATGAACAAGGCCTGGCAACATCTACCCGTAAAGATTCGCAGGGAATTTGTTTTGTGGGTAAAGTGGATTTACCTACTTTCTTACAGCAAAAGTTACAGGCTAAAGAGGGAGATATTATGGAAATTCCGGAAACTTACTATACTGATAAAGTAACATCTGATAATATAAAAGTAATAGCAAAAGCCTATAAATACCAAAGAAAAGATGGAAAAGTATTGGCAAAGCATCGTGGAGCCCATTTTTATACTATCGGACAGCGCAAAGGTTTGAGCATTGGTGGTACAGGCAAACCCATGTATGTTATTGCTATTGATGTTAATGATAATATAGTTTATGTCGGCAAAGGCGATAACCATCCGGGATTGTATCGGAAAGGGTTGTTTATTGCTTCGGATGAGGTGCACTGGATTCGTGAAGATTTAAAATCAACGGTGAATGATTCAAAAGAATACTTAGTAAGGGTGAGGTATCGTCAGCCTTTGCAAAAGGCTAAATTAGTTATTAAACCCGAAGGGGTTTATATTCTGTTTGAGAAACTACAGCGAGGAATCGCCTCCGGCCAATTTGCCGCATGGTATAATGAAGATGAATTGATTGGTTCCGGTGTTATTTATTAGTGTGATTGTGTAGATTTGTATATTAACAAATTTGTTAAATAGTCTTACCAATTTAGTTATCCTAATGTTGTTTCAAAGGCATCTGCTAATCAAAAAGTTTGACTGGTTGATTGTTATCATCAACTGCAGCAAAAATAAAATTTCCTTCAACAGCTAATGTTCTTGTATCAGTATATTTCTCTTCAATAAAGATTTTTACATTAATTTCCAGTTTTACCGTACCAGCTTTTTCGACAGAACCAATAAGTTCAGCAATTGTACCATACGGGATGGGTTTTTTAAAATCAATCTTTCCTGTCGATACGGTTACGACTTTTTTTCGGCAGAATCTCGTAGCAGTGATGTATGCTACTTCGTCCATCCATTGTAGGGCAATTCCACCAAACAAGGTGTTATGGTCGTTTATTAAATTTTTAAAAACAACCTTAACCTGCCTGGTTTCTGCTTTTATTTTTTGTTTTTGAATATCCATGGTTAAATTTTTTACAAATATATACAAAAAAAGTTTGCATTATGAACATATGTTCAATATATTTGTACAGATTTTAGTTATAAAAATATGCCAAGACCAAAAAATAATCGATTAGTATTTGAACCACCGGTTTTTAAGAGCTTTAAACCTATTGGTGTTAAAGGAGTAGAACTGGAGCCTGTCATTTTATCGTTAGATGAATTTGAGGCTTTTCGTTTAGCCGACCAAATGGGTTTTTCGCAACAAGAGGCTGCGGAGGAGATGGAGATTTCCCGGCCAACGTTTACCCGGCTTATAGAAAAAGCACGGAACAAAATCGCTGATTTTATTATTGGCGGTAAAATACTGGAAATTGAAGGCGGAAATATTCATTTTAAAAACAATATTATTAAATGTTTGGATTGCGGGCATATGTTCAGAACTACATTTAATGATGATGTTTTGGAATGTCCTTCGTGCCACTCAAAACGGCTTTTAAATTTAGCTGGTGGATTTGGCCATGGTAAATGTTGTACAAATAGAAACCAAAAAAGAGGAGGTAATTATGCCAGGAAGAGATAGGACAGGCCCGTTAGGGCAAGGTTCAATGACAGGACGCGGAATGGGCTTTTGCTCAGGTAATGAATTTTCCGGAAATACTACCGGTGTATTCGGAAGAGGATTGGCCCGTGGTTTTCGTGGAGGCCTGGGGCGAAGAGGAGGTTTTTCCCGCTTCGCAAGTTTTGGCTTTGGCCAAAATACTGAAGATGCTAAGCAAAACAGGAAAAGAGCCATTGAAAGTGAGCTTGATTATTTAAAAAAGCAAATCAATAGACTCGAAATTGAATTGGAAAAGCTTGGTTAGTTGATTGATTAAAAGCCATTAGCTTGGTTTGTAATTTGTGGATCTGCTACAATGGATATCAATATCTTGCTAATGGCTTTTTTAAAAATTTTAAAATGATTAGTTATGAATCAAGGAAAAGAATTAGGTAAAAGAAAAGGGGGCGGCTCAGGCAATCTTCGCCAGGGAAGAAATAAAGGCGGAGCCTTTGGGCCCGGTGGATTTTGCGTTTGTGCAAAATGTGGTGAGAAGGTACAGCACCAGCAAGGAGTGAAGTGTACCACATTAAAATGTCCTAAATGTGGATTTCCAATGATTAGAGAAGAGTTGTTAAATAAAAATAAATAAGTACTAAAACTAATTAACACGAAACATGAAAAAGAAATTTGCGATTCCAACCCTTAATGAGCAAATAACACCTCATTTTGGGCATTGTGAGAAATTTTCCATTGTTGAAGTCGATAATGACAAGGTGGTAAACCATGAGTTTGTTACGCCTCCGGTACATCAGCCAGGGGTATATCCTAAATTTTTGGCCGACCAGGGTGTGCATGTTATTATTGCCGGCGGAATGGGGCAACGTGCACAGGATTTATTTGCTCAAAATAATATTGAGGTATGTATGGGAGTTCAGGGAGGAACACCCAATGAGTTAGTAGAACATTATTTGAAAGATAAATTACAAACCGGCCAGAATTTGTGTGACCACTAAAACAAAAAACAAGTAATGAGAATTGCTATTGCAAGCGGAAAAGGCGGGACAGGTAAAACAACCCTGTCTGCCAACCTTGCTGCTTTTTTATCGAAAACGGAGCCTGTTGTATTAACCGACCTGGATGTTGAAGAACCAAACTCTGGGTTGTTTATTAAGGGAAAATTAGAGAATGAGGAAATCAAATATAAAATGATTCCTGAATGGAAAGAAGAAACATGTACCCTTTGTGGCGAATGTCAGAAGAATTGCAATTTCCATGCGGTTATTCAATTGGGGACTCAAATATTGGTTTTTCCTGAATTATGCCATAGCTGTTATGCTTGCTCTGAGTTATGCCCTACCGATTCATTGCCTATGGTTAGTCAAAGAATGGGTGAATTAAAACACTACTCAGCAGATAATATCAATTTTATTGAAAGCCAACTGGATATTGGGCAAGAGCAGGCCGTGCCTTTAATAGGGCAAACCATCAAGTATGTAGAAGATAATTTTGATGATAATTCTTTAAAAATTTATGACTCTCCACCCGGCACATCTTGTCCTGTAATTGAAGCTACCAAAGATGCTGACTTTATTATCCTGGTAACAGAACCTACTCCTTTTGGATTACACGATTTAAAACTTGCCGTGGAAACGGTTAATGAACTCCGCAAACCATTTGCTGTGGTAATTAATCGTTGGGGGTTGGGTGATGAAAAAGTGTTGGATTACTGTAAAGAAAATGATATTCCGATTATTGCGAAAATCCCTAATCTTAGGCAAATTGCCGAGATTTATTCGCGGGGAGAATTAGTTTTCGAGCAAGTTCCTGAATTTAGAGATGAGCTTTTAAAAATCAGTAATTATATTAAAGAAGAGATGGAACGATGAAAGAAATAGTTGTTATATCAGGCAAAGGAGGTACAGGAAAAACATCTGTAACAGCCTCTTTCGCGGTTATTGGCGGAAAGGATGTTGTAGTGGCCGATTGTGATGTGGATGCTGCGGATATGCATTTGCTGATGAAACCTGATTTTGGCAAATCAGAAAATTTTTATAGCGGAGTTGTAGCCGAAATTAATCCGGAGAAATGCAATCAATGTGGCTTGTGTGAAGAAAAATGCAGGTTTGATGCAATTACTGTAATCAATAACCAACATTTGGTATATAAATTAGATTGCGAAGGATGTGGTTATTGTGCGAAAGTTTGCCCGGTAGATGCGATTACAATGCGTAACCAGAATGTGGGAGACTGGTATATTTCAACTACAAAAGTTCAAAATACCATGGTTCATGCAAAATTGGGCATTGGTGTCGAAAATTCAGGCAAACTGGTTGCAAAAGTTAAAAACGAGGCAAAAGCAATTGCAGAAAAAAAGCAAAAAGAGTTTATAGTTATTGACGGATCTCCCGGTGTAGGCTGCCCGGTGGTATCTTCCCTTTCGGGTGCCGACTTTACGGTTATTGTTACCGAACCTTCTGTTTCAGGATTTCATGATTTGAAAAGAGTTTACGAACTAGTGAATAAGTTTAAGATTAAAGCTGGGTGTATTATCAATAAATATGATATCAACCAGGAAATTACCGGCAAAATATTAGACTTCCTTCGTGATGAAAATATTGAACATATTGCCAGTTTACCTTACGATGATAATTTCACGCGTGCCATGACCCTGGGAAAAACGATTGTTGAATTCGATGAAGGCGAATTAAAAGAGAAAATCGTTAATAGTTGGACGAAAGTTAAGCAACTAGTTAATCATGAAAAATAAATAAACGTTTAATAAAAAAAATAAATAATGAAAATAGCATTTACAGCAAAAGGAATAAAGTGGGAATCTTCTATGGACCCACGTTTTGGAAGAACTGAATATATTTTGATATATGATGACGAAAAAGATGAGTTTGAATCTTTTGATAATAGGGATATTGAGAATGAAGCTCATGGAGCGGGCCCCAAAACATCGCAAAAGCTTTTTGAATTAGGGGCTAAAGTATTAATCACCGGAAACGGGCCGGGAGGAAATGCCGCAACCGTATTGGAAAAGGCCGGTATTGAAATATTTGTTGGTGCAGGAAATATGACTGTAAAACAGGCTTATGAAGCTTATCAAAATAATCAATTAAAAAAATTCTAGCTTTATGAAAAAATATGATGTTATTATTATAGGAGCCGGGCCAGCCGGAATTATTACCGGAGTAACTGCCAAAAAGCAAAATCCGGATAAATCAATGTTAATGTTTAAGGAAGAGGAAAAAGGATTGGTACCCTGTGGTATACCTTATATTTTCCATAAACTGGGTGATGTAGACAAGAATGTGATGGGGCCAAAACCTTTTGTAGATGCGGGAGGTGAGGTGCTTACTGAAAGAGTGATGGATATTAACTTTGATAATAAATCTGTGAAAACAGAAAAGGAAATGAATTTATTTACGAGAAACTTGTATTTGCAACAGGTTCAGAAGTAATTATCCCGACTTTTATTCAGGGATATGATTTGGAAAATGTTTTTTATATTAAAAAAAGCTACAATTATATTAAGCAGCTTTTTGAAGAGATAAAATCGAAGAAAAATATTGTTGTTGTTGGTGGCGGGTTTATTGGTGCCGAGGTAGCCGAGCAAATTGCTTTGCAGCCGGATAAAAAAGTAACTTTAGTAGAAAGTGAAGAATTTTGCTTTTCTAAAGCATTTTCTAAAGAATTATCTGAGGTTGCTACAAAAGCATTGCAAGGCACTGCCGTTGATGTAAAAACATCAACAAAAGTGGAAAAGATTAATGGTAATAATGGAGTAGTTTCTTCTGTTACGCTTAGTAAAGGAGAAGACTTAGCTTGTGATGCAATAATTATGGCCATTGGATATAAACCAAATACTGATCTGGCATCAAAAGCAGGGCTCGAATTAAATAAAATGGGGGCTATTTTAGTAGACAATTACGAACGTACAAAAGTAAAAGATGTTTGTGCTGTTGGCGACTGCTCACAGACCATAGGATTTTTAACCGGACGAATGGATAACATCATGTTGGCATCAACAGCAACCGCTGAAGCTCGTGTTTTAGGCCATAATTTATTTGGCATTAAAATTCGGAAAAATTTTTCTGGAACCCTGGCTGTTTTTTCTACTGAAATAAACGGAGTAACAATGGCTGCAACTGGCTTAAATGACACGAATGCTACAGAAGCCAATGTTCATTTTGTTTCTGCTAAGTTTAGCGACTTTGATACGCATCCTGGTACTTTTGAAGAAACCATGCCACTTACAATAAAGCTATATGCTTCACCTTGCGATGGTTCTATCCTTGGAGGAGAAATTTGGGGTGGAAAATCTGCAGGAGAAATGATTAATACCGTTAGCCTTGCCATTCAAAAAGGAGTTACAGCTTACGAATTAATTTCATTTCAAATTGGGTCGCATCCATTATTAACAAGTGCTCCTACTAAAACAATGATCATTAAAGCAGCTGAGATGATTATTGATAAATTACAAAGATCATAAAATACAATTACAAATGCCAAAAACAGAGCCTTTTGATAAGTATACAAATGATTATGAAAAATGGTTTAAAGAAAATCCATTGATTTTTGAGTCGGAATTGAATGCTATAAGGAAGGTTGTTCCTAAAGGTGTAAATGGTGTTGAAATTGGTATAGGAAGTGGAATTTTTGCCAGCAAATTAGGAATAAGGGAAGGGATAGAGCCATCAGCAAAAATGAGAGAAAAAGCACTGTTCAGAAATTTAGATGTAAAAAATGCTGTTGCAGAAAATCTTCCCTTTCCCGATAAAAGCAAAGATTTTGCTTTAATGGTTACTGTAATTTGTTTTGTTGATGATGTTGCTGAGGCATTTAAAGAAGCTTATCGTGTGCTTAAAGATGAAGGGTGTTTGCTTGTTGCATTTATCGATAAGGAAAGTCCCTTGGGGAAAGTTTATGAAAAAAATAAACATGAAAGTGATTTTTATAGAGAGGCAACCTTTTTTAGTACCTCCCAGGTTATTGATTTATTAAAACAACAGAATTTTAACATCGAAAAAATTTTTCAAACCCTTTATGGTGATGTAAAAAAAATAACCTCGGCTCAGAAACCACTGGAAGGTTACGGGCAGGGAAGTTTTGTTGTGATTAAAGCAAACAAAAAAAGAATTCTAAATGAAACTTGAACATATAGCAATTACGATAAATAATTCAGATGAAATTATTAATTTTTATGAGCATATACTGGGAATGGAACAGGTACGTAATTTTGTTTTAGATAAAACATTAAGCACAAAAATTTTTGGTGTGAATGAAAATTTGCCTGTTTATTTAATGCAACGAGATGATTTGGCAATAGAAATTTTTATTTACAAACAAAAGCTACAGTCTGTGAACCATTTGTGTATTTCCATAGAAAACAGAGAGAATTTGATAAAAGAAGTACAGGAAAAGGGCTATGAAAATATTATAATTGAACGAGAGCAACCTGATTTGGTATTTATCTATGATAAATCGGGAAATATATTTGAAATAAAACAACATTAGCTATGCATTTACGATTTGCTTTTGCCTTAAATGAAAATAATCAATTTGATAAACAATTTTTTGGGAATGCCGATAAGTTTAAGATTTATGAACTGGTTTCCGGGAAATTGGAAGAAGTATGTGAAATAGAAAATGAATTTAAGGATGAAATAATCAATAATAAAGGTACAAATGAACAGAAAGCAGGAAATATTACGCAAAAACTCATAGCCGAGGATGTTAAAGTGATTGTATCGAAGCAGTTTGGTGAAAATATAAAGTTGGTAAACGAATATTTTATCCCTGTTAAGATATTTTCTGATAGCCCAGATGATGCTATTAAGGCTATCAACAGCCATGTTCATTGGATTGAGGATGAGCTGCATAACTTTAGCTCGGAGTATAAATTATTTATAATAAAGTCGGGAATTTTAAAATTACCGATAGAGAATAATTAAAACTAATAGCTATGCAAATTTCAGTATTAACAGAAAATGCTGCCACCGGCAAATTTTTGGCCGAACATGGGTTATCTTATTTTATTGAACATGATGATACCCAGGTTTTGTTTGATGCGGGCCACTCTGATGTTTTTTTGAAAAATGCCGAAAGATTTCAAATAGAAGTTGAAAGAATAAAAACAGTGGTTCTCAGCCATGGGCACTGGGACCATGCCAATGGGTTGAAATTTCTGAAAAATAAAGGGTTAATTTGCCATCCTGAAGTTTTTCATCAGCGATTTAGAAAAGGAGAAACTGAAAATATTGGAATAGATTTATCTATAGATGAACTACAGAAAAGATTTGACATAACAACCTCAAGAAAACCCTTTCCAATAACTCATGATATAATTTTTTTAGGGGAAATTCCACGATTAAATTCATTTGAAGCACAAACAACACCTTTTGTATATAAAAACGGAGATGAGGATTTTGTAATTGATGATTCAGGATTAGTAATTAAAATAAACCAGGGACAAGAGTTAGTACTGATTTCCGGGTGTGCACATTCCGGGATTTGTAATATGATGGAGTACGCGAAAGAAATAACCGGAATAAATAAATTCAGAGCCGTAATTGGTGGCTTTCATTTAAAACAGCATAATAAACAAACGCAGCAAACAATTAAGTATTTAAAAGCTCAGGATATTCAGGAAATATTCCCGTCGCATTGTACAGAATTACCTGCATTATGTGCTTTTTATAATGCATTTAATATAAAGCACTTAAAGTCGGGAATGAAATTAAAATTTTAAATTATTTATGAAAACCTACTTAGAGTGTATCCCTTGTTTTATGCAACAAGCCTATCGGGCTGCAAAGTTTGCCACCCATGATGAAGAAATAATAAAACAGGTGCTGGATTCTACCGGAGAGATGATTAAAACGATATCGTTAAATGCCACACCTCCTGAGACAGGAAACTTTATCTATAAAAATATAAGGGATATTACGCTTAATAACGATCCTTATAAAGATATAAAAAAAGCAAATATTAACGAAGCGTTAAAACTTTATCCTGATTTAAAAAAGCAAATTGAGAAATCAGAAGACCAGTTATTAACAGCCATTCGAATTGCCATTGCAGGAAATGTAATCGATCTGGGAGTTAATAAATCATTTAATATTATTGAGGATTTACATAAAATTTTAAAACAGGATTTTGCTGCTTTTGATTATGACGCATTTAAAGAGCACTTACATAAAGTAAAATCTATTCTGTATATTGGTGATAATGCAGGCGAGTCGGTTTTCGATCGGTTATTGATTGAAACGATAAGCAAACCTACAACGTTTGTGGTTCGTGAAGTTCCGGTAATTAACGATTGTATAAAAGAAGACGCCGTAGCTTCAGGTTTAGACAAAGCCGCTGAGATTATTTCATCAGGAAGTACCGCTCCTGCTACTATTCTGAGTTTATGCAATTCATCTTTTATAGAGAAGTTTAACCAGGCTGATTTGGTTATTAGCAAAGGACAGGGAAATTATGAGGGTTTATCTGAAGTATCACGACCTGTATTTTTCTTGCTAAAAGCAAAATGTAAAGTTATTGCCAGGGATTTAGGGGTAAATGAAAACGATATTGTGCTTAAAGGAATTAATATAGATTCGTAAATACATAACATTTTTACTTTATGAAAGCAAAAGTTAATTTTATCATCGATGCTATTATGTTCGTGCTAATGGGATTGTTAGCAGGTATTGGATTGCTTATAAAATATGTGTTGTTATCGGGCGAAGAACGATGGATTAAATATGGACAGAATGTAGATATTCGTTTTTTGGGGTTAGACCGCCATCAATGGGGTGAAATTCATTTATATATAGCCATTATGTTAGTCCTGTTTTTGGTATTACATATTGTGTTGCATTGGAATATGATTGTTTGTTTGTATGAAAAAATTATATGTATTAAAACGGCAAGGATTATGGGTGCCTTAACCTTTATGGCTGTTACCATTTTATTAATATTATTTCCGTTTTTAATACGTGTAAAAACATCAACTTTAGCTACAGGAAGAGAACGATTTGAAGCATTAGATGAAACAAAAAAATATAAACAAGTCAATGATAAAATATCTATTTCCGATGTGGGAAAAGTGAAAAACGCTGTATTGGCAACTAAAGAAAAAGAAAAAAAAGAGGGATTAAAACTCAAAAATGAGAGCAGTATCGAAATAAGAGGATTCCAAACATTTAAAGAGGTAAGCCGTGAATATAATATTCCCTGTGATTATATGAAACAAAAGCTGGGAATTCCTTTATCTGTATCAAATTCAGCCAAGTTAGGCCATCTGCGCAAGCAATATGGATTTAAAATGAGTGAATTAGAGATAATTGTTTTAAATTATAAAAAATAGGATCATGAAAAAAACCACAAAAATCGGAATTATTATTTGTCATCGCTACCATACCTGCGCCGGAGGTAAATGTTTTCGAGCCATGAGAAACCGCGAAGGTGCTTTTAGTATTTATCCTAAAGACGAAGATTTAGAATTGGCAGGATATACAACTTGCGATGGTTGCCCTGGTGGTAATGTGGAATATGCTCCTGCCGAGATGATAAAAAACGGGGCACAGGTAATTCATTTAGCCACAGGTCTTATTGTAGGATACCCTCCTTGTCATCGAATTGAGCACTTTAAAAAGTTTATTGAGAATAATTATAAGGTGAAAGTAGTTTACGGGACACATCCAATTCCTCAGAAATATTTAGATAACCACTCTGTTATTGGTACCTGGGATTCGCCAATGTGGAAGAAAATTACTAAACCGGTTATGGCCGATGAAAGTATGCGAATTGCATATAATTAAAAAAGGAGCCTTAAATAGCTCCTTTTATGTCTTATGATGTGGATAAACTTATTCTACGGTAACAGATTTTGCCAGGTTTCTGGGTTGATCAACATTACAGCTTCGCAATACCGCAATATGGTACGATAGCAATTGTAATGGAATAACGGTAAGTAAAGCTGACAGTTCTTCGCGTACATCAGGAATTTCCAATACATGGTCTGCCATAGCTTCAATAATTTTATCGCCCTCGTTAACCACTGCAATTACAATTCCTTTTCTGGCTTTTACTTCTTGTATGTTATTTACAATTTTTTCATACGATTTGTCTTTTGTGGCAATTACTACTACAGGCATTTTTTCATCAATTAATGCAATGGGGCCGTGCTTCATTTCTGCAGCAGGATACCCTTCGGCATGTATATATGAAATTTCTTTGAGTTTTAAGGCGCCTTCAAGAGCTACCGGGTATAAATAACCTCGTCCTAAGTATAGGAAGTTTGTTACATCTTTATATAATTCACTGACTTTAAAAATATCTTCGTTATGAGTTAATATTTTTTCAATTTTAGCTGGTATTTCGTTTAATTCGTGAATTAACTTTTTGTAATCTTTTTCGTTAATATGTTTTCTTTCATGTCCTAACATCATGGCTATCATGGCAAGCACTGTAACTTGGGCAGTAAAAGCTTTTGTAGATGCAACACCTATTTCAGGGCCAGCATGTGTGTAAACACCGGCATCGGTTTCGCGCGGAATACTAGACCCTACCACATTACAAATACCCAAAACAGTGGCTCCGGCTTCTTTTGCCATTTTTATGGCTGCAAGTGTGTCTGCAGTTTCTCCACTTTGGCTTATGGCTATAACAATATCATCTTGTGTAATGATTGGATTTCGATACCTAAATTCAGAAGCATATTCAACCTCAACAGGAATTCTGGCTAAATCTTCAATTAAGTATTCTCCCACCAATCCAGCATGCCACGAGGTTCCACAACCGATAATGATAATTCTTTTAGCATCGATTAATTTTGGCATAACATGATATAAGCCACCTAAATGAACTTCATTTTTATCAGTAGAAATACGGCCTCTGAAAGTATCTAAAATTGATCTTGGTTGTTCAAATATTTCTTTAAGCATAAAATGGTCGAATCCATTTTTCTCAATAGCACCAATTTCCAGGTCAATTTTTTGAACTTTGGGTGTTAGTTTATCATTTTTTATAGTTTTGAGTGTAAGTCCGTCTTGTCCAAGTATAGCTACATCATCATCATTTAAATAGATTACACTTTTAGTGTGTTCAACAATGGGAGTAGCATCAGAAGCTATAAAATATTCACCTTCGCCAACACCAATAACCAGGGGGCTTCCTTTACGTGCAGCAATAAGTTTATCTGGTTCATCTTTACATATAATGGCTAACCCATATGCCCCAACAACTTTGGATAATGCCAAACGAACAGCAATTTCGGCGCTTACCTGCCCTTTTATATAGATATACTCAATTAAGTTAGCTAAAACTTCTGTATCGGTTTCAGTTTTAAATGAATACCCGCGATCGATTAATTTTTCTTTTAATCTTCCGTAATTTTCAATAATTCCATTGTGTATAAGAATAAAATGCCCATTCATTGAAGTGTGTGGATGCGCATTTATATCATTTGGTTCGCCATGTGTTGCCCATCTGGTATGCCCAATACCAATGTTTCCTGAGATATCATCTTTTAAAACGTGGTTTTCAAGATCGGCAACTTTTCCTTGCTTTTTGTAAATATTAACTTTATTATTTAATAAGGCTATTCCTGCCGAATCATAACCACGATATTCAAGTCTTTTTAATCCGTTGATTAGTATGGGATAAGCTTGTTTTTCTCCGATATAGCCTACTATTCCGCACATATAAAAGTAATGATTTTAGTGTTTTGTATAAGTAACTTTTAATTTGATATTATTCTGTAATATAATACGATGGGGGTATGAAGAATTATTAACTATTCTAACATCAAGTGTGGTATCATTGATATTTCCATTAATAATATCTCTAAAGTGTTTTGAGATATCAAAAGAAAAATAGTTATAATCATTATTCAAAGTTCCTCCAAAATAGTCTCCGCTATTGTCTTCTATTTGGCGAAGATCACCATAATTATCAGTATATGTAAAAAACAATCTTTGAGGGAAAAAACTGTCATCATCGTAGTTAAAATCTGCTGTAGGTATTATGAGTTCTGCTTTTAAAATAGAATATTTGAAATCTTCCCATTCATTTATGTTGTTAAATGCAATGGTTGAGTAAGCACCCCCAAGTCCTTGTAAAAATAATAATGAATCTGACATTACAGTATCATTTTCCAAAAAGTTATTAATTTCAGCACCTTCGTAATTTATCTTGTATTGTCCGAATTTATATCCATTAAAAAAGTAATTAAAGGAAAGGGTGTCTATATCACCCTCATTATCAGCTTTATAGTATGCTGTGATCTTTGAATCGTTATTTTCTAAATTGATATTGAAGAGTTGTCCATGAGTTCCGTCAGTATTTTCCGGAATTAAGGCAATGCCTTTAATTTCATCTAAGAATGATTCTTTATCTTCATAGATTAATTCATCTGTCGTTATTTTTTGATAAAAATCACTGCTTAGTTTGAACACTAACAATGAATCGCCAGATTTACGATAAGTAGTATTAATCTGATTTAAATTAGGAATCATATTTTCAATTTCATAATTGGAATAGTAATCTTTTGCTTCAATAATAGCAGAGTCTAATTCATAAACATTAAAAATAGTATTGTTTTCAACTCCGCAAATACTATCTATTTTGAAATAAAGCACTAGCGAATCCAATGATTCAATGTCATCGTAAGGGTAGCTGTAGCTGTAAGGTCCTACCTGTGATGCAAAACGTCCATCAATCCGCCCAAAGTAGTCGTTAAAGTTAATACCGATATTATAATTTGTTCTAGATTCGGTTAAAATACTATCTCCGCTTTTAACATAAGTTGTAAAAGTATTAGAAGTAGTAGTATCGATTTTTATAATGTCGCTTTCAGGAATCAGATCATCTCCTATCGAACTAATTTCTTCTTCGCATGAAATAAATGTTGTAAATGAGATTAATAAAATGATACCAAAAAGATATTTTAATTTAATCTTTTGTAAGAATGATTGTAATGTAGCCATAAGTTTTTTAAAGAATTTTATCGTAAAAATTTGAGTAAGCATCAATGTAATCCTCTTCGTTTTGATATTCAAGGAATGGTTTGTCTGAACTTTCTATAAAACTTTTTAATTCAGGATTTATTGTTTCACTTCCAATAATCGCAGCATCCGACATTTCAATAGCAAGCTTACTTAAATTAATATAACTGGGTGTTTTTAATAATTTAACATCATTTTTTGTAATATTCTCATAAAGTAATTTATCCTTAAATTCTTTTTTAAGTGGTTTTGGAAATTCATCATTATAAACTGAATAGATTACTTTTGAGTCCATAAATAAAGGATCTTCATTATAAGCTTTTTTTATGTATAATGGTATAAGCCCCGTAAACCATCCATGGCAATGAATGATGTCAGGCGACCACCTTAACTTTTTCACTGTTTCTAAAACACCTCTTGCAAAAAAGATACAGCGTTCATCATTATCTTCAAAATATGTGCCGTTTTCATCTTTTAAAGTAAACTTTCTCTGAAAATAGTCTTCATTATCGATAAAATAAACCTGCATTCTTGCAGCCTGGATTGAGGCAACTTTAATAATTAAGGGATGGTCGGTATCGTCAATAATTAAATTCATCCCTGATAACCGGATAACCTCGTGCAATTGATTGCGTCGTTCGTTGATACAACCAAATTTTGGCATAAAGGTTCTGATCTCTTTTCCTCTTTCTTGAACTCCCTGCGGCAAATATCTTCCTATTTTGGAAATTTCTGTTTCAGGAAGATATGGTGTAACTTCTTGCGAAATGAATAAAACCTTTGTATTCTCCATCTGGAAATTTGAATTAATTTAAACCACCGCAAAATTAGTAAAAATTATGTTAACCATCAACAAATTACTTTGCCTTAAACGGTAGTGACATAAATATGTTATAATAAAACCTTTTATTCTTTACTTTGTTTTCAGTTTCGTTATATATTTGCACGATATTTTTATCTTCATTATATGGAAATATTTCATAAGAAATTTGAAATTGCAGATGCAATAATTGATTTGAAAAAAAAAGGAAAATCTATTGGGTTTGTACCAACAATGGGAGCTTTACACCAAGGGCATCTTTCTCTTATCGAGTGCTCAAACAGTAAAGATGATATTACGGTAGTTAGTATTTTTGTTAATCCTACACAGTTTAACAATAAAGATGATTATAAAAAATATCCGCGTATTTTAGAAGATGATTTTGAGCAATTAAATAGCGTTAAATGTGATTTGCTTTTTATACCTTCCGAAGAAGAGATGTATCCTGAAGATGATCAAAGAGAATTTAATTTTGGACATCTGGACAAAGTAATGGAAGGAGCACACCGACCCGGGCATTTTAGGGGTGTTGGTTTGATTGTAAGTAAATTATTCGAAATAATAAGACCCGACAGAGCTTATTTTGGAGAAAAAGATTTTCAACAAATTGCAGTCATTAAATATTTAACTGAAAGTTTGAATTTGCCCATCGAGATTGTTCCTTGCCCCATTATTAGAGAAGATGACGGGTTGGCTATGAGCTCCAGAAATATGCGATTAACTGATGTACAGCGAAAAAATGTGCCATTGATATCACAAACTTTATTTGAAGCTCGTGAAAAAGCAAAATCTTTAACTGTAAAAGAAACACGAGATTGGGTTATTCGTAAAATAAATAATAATCCATATTTAGATGTTGAATATTTTGAGGTTGTTGATGAAAATAGTTTACTTCCTGTAGAAAGCTGGAATCATCCGGGTAATAAACGAGGTTGTATCGCCGTTAATGTAGGTGATATTCGATTAATAGATAATGTTGGATTTTATTTATAAATTTGTTCTGTAAAAAAAGAGTATTTGATATGAATATTGAGGTAGTTAAATCAAAAATACATAAGGTAACTGTAACCGAAGCTAATTTGCAGTATGTGGGAAGTATTACAATCGATGAAGACTTAATGGATGCTGCAAATATTATCGAAAATGAAAAAGTGCAGGTAGTTAATATTAATAACGGAGAAAGGCTGGAGACTTATGTAATTAAGGGTAAAAGAGGATCGGGAGAAATTTGCCTCAATGGCCCTGCTGCTCGTAAAGCAACCGTTGGCGATATTATAATTATCATCTCTTATGCTTCACTAAACTTTAATGAAGCTAAAAAATTTAAACCAACTTTAATTTTTCCAGATACTGCTAATAATAAATTAGTATAAGTCATTGAAAAGAAAACTTTTTAAAACCGTAAATTTTTTTGTTTTTTTAGCTTTAGGATTACTCTTGTTATATCTTGCTTTCAGGGATGTAAATTTAGATGACCTAATTGCTGATTTAAAAGAAGCTAATTATTACTGGGTTTTACTTTCACTTTTTTTTGCTGTTATTGCCTATATTAGCCGTGCTTACCGGTGGCGGTTATTAATTGAGCCGTTAAATTACAAGCCGTCTGTTAAAAATGTTTTTCATGCCCTAATGTTTGGATATTTTGCTAACCTGGCTTTTCCAAGAATTGGAGAAATTAGCCGTTGTGGTGCTTTAACCAGATCGGATAAAATTCCGATGGATCTTCTTATTGGAACCGTAATTATTGAACGGGCAATAGATCTGGTTGTTTTATTGATTTTATTATTTATTATTTTTCTTGCTAAAATAGAATCGTTCGGATTATTTATTAAAGAAAATGTATTTATTCCTTTGTCAAAAAAATTAATTCATACTATTGATTTTTCAATTTACTATTGGCTTGGAATTATTGTATTGGTTGGAACTTCTGTTTTTTTGATTTATAAATTTCGAAAAAAATTTAAACGAGTAAAAATTGTTCTTAAAATCCGGAAACTTATTCGGGGAGTAGTATCAGGCCTAAAAACCGTAACAAAAATGAGAAGCAGGTCGTTATTTTTGTTTCATACCTTATTAATATGGGTAATGTATTTCTTAATGACCTATGTGGCCTTATTTTCTATTCCTGCTACTCAATCTTTAACCCCTATTGACGGTTTATTTTTATTGGTAATAGGAGGTTTAGGAATGTCTGCTCCGGTACAGGGTGGAATAGGGGCTTTTCACTGGATTATTTCATCAGGGCTTGCTTTATATGGTATTTCTAAAACAGACGGATTGGTATTGGCAACAATTCTACACGAGTCGCAGGTTATTCTTGTTTTAATTTTAGGTATTATATCTGTTATTGTCTTATTTCTTATTCCCCGGACAAAAAGCAAAAATAATCATTAACTTTACAAGGAATTAAAAAAAATTGGATATGGATAAATTGGAGATTATTCAGTCTAAGATTATTGATCAGGATCAACTCGATCCAAAATTAGCTTACTGGAATTTCAAAAGTCAAAAAATAGTTTTTACCAATGGATGTTTTGATATTCTGCACCGCGGGCATATCGAATATCTTGCTCAGGCAGCAAGTTTAGGCGATATTTTAATTATTGGATTAAATACCGATAATTCTGTTAAAAGGATCAAGGGGCCAACGCGTCCTGTTCAGGGCCAATACGAAAGGGCATTAATTTTAGCATCATTACAATTTGTTAATGCAGTAGTGTTTTTTGATGAGGATACACCTTATGAGTTAATAAAAAAAGTGCAACCCGATATTTTAATCAAAGGCAGTGATTACAAAATTGAAGATATTGTTGGTTATGATATTGTAAAGAAAAAAGGAGGCGAAGTTAAAACCATAGATTTTATACCTGGGTATTCCACATCATCAATTATTGAAAAATTGAAGAAATAAAACCAATAATGGCAAAATCAAAATCGGTATATGTATGTCAAAATTGTGGAGTTGAATCTTCCAAATGGGTTGGTAAGTGTCCCTCATGTGGCGAATGGAATACATTTGTAGAACAGATCATATCAAAATCATCTCAACAAAAATCTTTTTCTTTGCATGATTTTTCTGAAAAACAAGTACCACAAAAGCTTTCGGAAATAAAAGCTAAAAAGGAAGGAAGAATATCATCGAATATTAATGAACTGGATAGGATACTGGGAGGAGGAATTGTTCCTGGTTCGATGATTTTAATTGGTGGTGAACCCGGCATCGGAAAATCAACCCTTTCACTTCAGATGGCACTGAAACTTCATCATTTAAAATCATTATATATTTCAGGAGAAGAAAGTCCGCAACAAATAAAGATGCGTTCCGATAGGTTAAAATTAGAAAACGAAAATTGTTTTGTGTTAAGTGAAACATCGCTGGAGAATATTTTTAACCATATTACGAATGTACATCCCGATATCATTATTGTTGATTCAATTCAAACCCTTTTTTCAGAAAATCTGGAGTCTACTGCTGGAACAGTATCACAAATTCGTGAAACAGCAGCCCGTTTGTTAAAGTTTGCCAAAGAAACGGGTACTCCGGTATTTTTAATTGGGCATATAAATAAAGAAGGAAACCTTGCGGGGCCCAAAGTACTTGAACATATTGTTGATACGGTATTACAATTCGAAGGTGACCACCATCATATGTATAGAATTTTACGAACCACCAAAAATAGGTTTGGATCGACTGCAGAGCTGGGAATTTTTGAAATGGGATCTCTTGGTTTGAGAGAAGTGAGTAATCCCTCTGAAATATTAATCACACAAACCGATGAGCAATTAAGCGGAACCTCTATTGCATCAACAATAAATGGAGCGCGCCCATTGCTTATTGAAATACAGGCTCTGGTAAGTAGTGCTGCCTATGGCACACCTCAGCGTTCTTCTACAGGTTTTGATATTCGCCGTCTTGGAATGTTATTGGCTGTTTTAGAAAAACGTGCGGGTTTCCGTTTAGGACAAAAAGATGTTTTTTTAAATATTGCCGGAGGAATTAAAGTAGACGATCCTGCAACCGATTTATCAGTTATTGCTTCTGTACTTTCTTCAAATCTTGATTTAAAAATAGATAAAAACATTTGCTTTGCCGGCGAAGTGGGATTAACAGGCGAAATACGCCCGGTAAGCAGAATTGAACAGCGAATTGCCGAAGCAGATAAATTAGGGTTTAATAAAATATATCTTTCTCGATTTAATACCAAAGGGATTGATCTGGCAAAATATAACATAGAAATCGTAAAAGTTGGCAAGGTGGAAGAGTTATTCCGCTCATTATTTAAAAATGGTTAAACTCAATGAAATTACTTGAAGTAAATAACCTTAGTATTTCTTTCAAATCCGATTCTGAGAATAAAAAAGTGGTTAATAATGTTTCTTTTGGCCTTAAGCAAGGCGAAACATTGGGTATTGTTGGGGAATCTGGTTCAGGAAAATCATTAACTGCTTTATCGATTCTAAATCTTTTACCACACAATGCTTTGGTAGATGGCAATATTATTTTCTTTGAAAATAATAATGAGGTAAATCTCTCCAATTTATCAGATAAAGAATGGTTGCAGTTCAGAGGGAATAAAATTTCAATGATTTTTCAGGAGCCAATGACATCCCTAAACCCTACGATGACTTGCGGGAAACAAGTTGAAGAGGTATTAGCCATTCATTCTTGGCAATCTTTTAAAAAAAGATATCAAAAAGTATTAGACTTATTTTCCGAAGTAAAACTTCCTGAACCGGAACGGATATATCATAGCTATCCACATCAAATATCGGGTGGCCAAAAGCAAAGAGTAATGATTGCTATGGCAATTGCCCTGAATCCGGCCATTTTAATTGCTGATGAACCTACAACCGCACTTGATGTTACAGTACAAAGAGCAATTATCGATTTACTAAACGATGTGCAAAAAAAATATAAAATCAGTATTATTTTTATTTCCCACGACTTGGGTGTTATTGCTCAAATTGCTCATCAGGTTTTGGTAATGTATAATGGTAAAATTGTTGAAAAAGGAAGTGTAAAAAAAATTTTAAATTTTCCAGATGACCCATATACTAAAGGGTTGATAAAATGTCGCCCAACATTGACTTTTAAGAGTGCCCGGCTTCCGGTCTTATCCGATTTTTTACAACACAAACAAAAAGAACCCACAATTTTTAAGACTACAAAAAAGGATCGTTCAAAAAGTAATGAAGTAATATTGTCGGTTATTGGGCTTAATAAAAGTTTTATTACTAAATATAATCTACTTGGGAAAAGCACAAGTACTTTTTCTGCTATTAAAGACATTAGTTTTGATGTTTACAAAGGAGAAACTCTTGGTTTGGTTGGTGAATCGGGTTGTGGTAAAACTACACTAGGGCGAATTATTGCTCAATTAATTGAGTTTAATTCAGGCAATATTTTATATCATGGAAAATCATTAAAAACGTTATCATCTAAAGCACTAAAGCAGTTTCGTAAAAATGTACAAATTATTTTTCAGGATCCTTATAGCTCATTAAATCCAAAGATAACCATTGGTAAAGCAATAGCCGAACCTTTAAAAGTTCATCAGATTGGAAAAACGTCAAAAGACAGGAAACAAAAAGTTTTGGAGTTACTAAGGCAGGTTAAATTAAATGAAAGCGATTACTCTAAATATCCACATGAATTTTCTGGCGGGCAAAGGCAAAGGATTGTAATTGCAAGGGCATTGGCTTTAAATCCCGAATTTATTATTTGCGATGAGTCGGTTTCTGCACTTGATGTTTCTGTTCAGGCCGAGATTTTAAATCTTTTAAACGATTTAAAAAGAGATTATCAATTAACTTATATTTTTATTTCACATGATTTATCTGTTGTAAAATATATGTCGGACAGAATTATGGTAATGAAAGATGGACGTTTAGAAGAAATAAATAAAGCAGATGAAATATACCAATCACCTGCCTCTGATTATACCAAAAAATTAATAAAATCGATTCCGGAAATCAGTCATTAAAAGAATTCATCCTCAAACTCGGTTTTTGTTTCCTGGTTGTTGTCTTCACAGTCAATTTTAATAGAGAAATTTTCGGGTTTTTCAAATTTATCCTCGTTGGTAACTGAAACAATGGTAGAATCATTATAAATTTTCTGCATATAAAGTCCAAAAACAGGGAGTGCCATATTATGTCCTCCTCCCATACCTATACCCTCAAAACGGATACTCCGGTCTTCGCCACCAACCCATACACCTGATACAAGGTTGGGTGTAACTCCCATAAACCAACCATCTGAATGATTTTGTGTAGTACCGGTTTTCCCTCCAATTTCATTATCCATTTCATACTTCCAGCGAATTCTTCCGGCAGTACCGTCTTTAACTACAGATTGGAGTAAATTAACCATTAAATAAGCTGTCTGTTCGCTTATTGCTTCGTTTTTTGAGGAGGTAAACCTTGCAAGTTCAGCTCCGTTATTATCTTCAATACGTGTTATATATATAGGTTCTGAGTGTACTCCTTTGTTTGAAAAAGTAGAATAAGCACTTGTCATTTCTTCTAAACTAATATCAGATGTTCCTAAGAATATAGATGGTACAGGGTCAATGTGACTTTCAACACCCATTTTTCTCATTACGTCAATTACCGATTCAGGATTAAACTGTTTAATTAACCAGGCCGATATATAATTAACCGAATTGGCGAGGCCCCATTTTAAAGTTACCATTTTACCATCTTTATCTGAAGGGCCTGAATTTTTTGGGGTCCAAGTTGAGTCGTTAACTGAAAAAGTAGATGGTACATTAGCTACTTTATGGCATGGGGAGTAGTTTTCCTGCATTGCCAGTGTATATAAAAAAGGCTTAATGGTTGAACCAACTTGTCTTTTTCCTTGGGTGATATGGTCGTATTTAAAATGTTTAAAATTAGGGCCTCCAACATAAGCTTTTACATACCCGTTATGTGGGTCTATAGATAAAAACCCTGCTCTTAAAAATTGTTTGTAATATAATAATGAATCCATAGGTGTCATTACAGTATCAATTTCACCTTGCCATGAGAACACTGTCATAGAAACAGGAGTATTAAAGTTGGCTTTAATAGAATCCATGTCAATACCTTTTTGGCGTAAAACTCTATATCGCTCAGTACGCCTTATGGCTAATTCGATAATATCTTTCATATCAGCAGAAGAAAGATCTTTAGCATAAGGAGCATTTGGATTTGATTTTTGCTCTTTGTTAAATGCTTGTTGAAGTTCGCCACCAAGGTGTTCTTCTAATGCTTCTTCAGCGTATTTTTGCATTCTGGAATCAATGGTAGTATATATCTTTAAGCCATCACGATAAAGATTGTAGGTTGTTCCATCTGGTTTTTTGTTTTTGTTACACCAACCATATAAAGGATTTGTTTCCCATTCAATAGAGTCTCTGGTATAACTATCCTCAGAAAAGTAATTTTTCTTATTAGGTTTATTTTTATTTAATAATAACCTTAAATACTCTCTAAAATAGGTGGCTAATCCTACATTGTGGTCTTGTACTTTGTAATTTAACTCAATAGGTAAAACGCTAAGAGAATCAAACATTTCATTAGTAATATAGCCATATTTATTCATTTGCGACAGGACTACATTTCGTCTTAACCGGGAACGCTCTGTATTTCTTACCGGATTATAAAAGCTGGGAGCTTTAAGAAGGCCTACAAGCAATGCTGATTCTTCAACTTTTAATGAATCGGATGTTTTGTTAAAAAAAGTTTTAGCTGCAGATTTTATTCCATATGAATGCCCTCCGAAAGGTACAGTATTTAAGTACATTACCAGAATTTCATCTTTAGTATAATTCCTTTCTAGCTTAACGGCGGTTACCCACTCCTTAAATTTAGTTAAGCCAAGGTTTATATTTCGTTTAATAGACGAATGATAAATTGTGGTGTCGCGTGGGAACAGATTTTTTGCCAACTGTTGTGTAATTGTACTTCCACCTCCGGCATCTCTGTTACCTAATAAAATACTATATACCATTACACGGCCAAGTCCACGGGCATCAATCCCTGAATGCTTATGAAAACGTATGTCTTCGGTAGCAATAAGGGCATTTACTATATTGGGAGAAAGCTCGTCGAACCTAACGTAAGATCTGTTTTGGTAATAATAGCTCCCTAATAAAACGCTATCATTGGAAAATACTTCTGAAGCAAGATTATTGTCCGGGTTTTCTAAATCCTCAAAAGTGGGCATATCTCCAAATTTCTCCATCGATATTAAAATAAAGATGCTAATTAATAATAAAATGGGAATGATAAATAATGCCCAAAACAAACGAATGTAGAATTTTTTTGTAAATTTAATTTTGCTCATATTGCTTAATTTCTCTTTGTTGTCAAAAATAATAAATAATATTTAATTAGAAATGTTGAACTTAAAATACTATTTATATTAATTTTGTGTCGTTTTTGAAACACTTTTAAATCATAATATTCATGAGTGAAAATCTGGTAATTGTAGAGTCGCCTGCGAAAGCAAAAACAATAGAAAAATTTTTGGGGAAAGATTTTGTTGTTAAATCAAGTTATGGACACATTCGAGATTTAGCTAAAAAAAACCTGGGTATTGATATTGAAGATGATTATCAACCACAATATATCGTTCCGGAAGATAAAAAATCTGTTGTAAAAGAGTTGAAAGCGGATGCAAAAAAAGCGAAAACTGTTTGGTTGGCATCAGATGAAGACCGGGAGGGAGAAGCCATTGCATGGCATCTTTTTAAAGAGTTGGAACTTGATCCTAAAAAAACCAAACGAATTGTTTTCCACGAAATTACAAAAGATGCAATTCAAAATGCCATAAAAAATCCGAGGCCAATTGATGAAAATTTGGTTAACGCTCAACAGGCACGCCGTATACTCGACCGGCTTGTTGGGTTTGAGTTGTCGCCCATTTTATGGAAAAAAGTTAAACCGTCTCTTTCAGCCGGCAGAGTTCAGTCTGTTGCTGTTAAGCTTCTTGTAGAGCGCGAAAGAGAAATAATGAAATTTAAAAGCGAATCGTATTTTAAGGTTACAGGTGTTTTTAAAACAACTCAAAAAAATGAATTAAAAGCTGATTTAACCGAAAGAATAAAAAACAAAAAAGATGTTTTAGCTTTTTTAGAGAAAAATAAGTCTGCCGAATTTGTTGTAAATAACGTGGTTAAAAAGCCAGGCAAAAAATCTCCTGCTCCACCATTTACAACATCAACTTTGCAACAGGAAGCAAGTAGAAAATTAGGTTTTTCAGTTGCTCAAACTATGGCTGTTGCTCAAAGGTTATACGAAGCTGGGAAAATTACTTACATGAGAACCGATTCGGTAAACCTTTCTGGAATGGCAATTAATACCGCTAAAAAAGTTATCTCTGATGAATTTGGCGAAAAATATTTGAAAATCAGAAAGTATACTGCCAAATCGAAAGGAGCTCAGGAAGCTCACGAAGCAATAAGGCCAACTTTTATCGATAAACAAACGATAAACGGTTCTGACAGGGAAAAACGCCTTTATGAATTAATATGGAAAAGAACGATAGCTTCGCAAATGAGCGATGCCTTACTTGAAAAAACTACGATTAACATCGATATTTCTAATCAGGATAAAAAGTTTGTTGCTAATGGCGAAGTACTTAAATTTGATGGTTTTTTAAAAGTATATATCGAATCTACTGACGAAGAAAATGGCGAAGAAACCAAAGGGTTATTGCCGCCGGTTGTTAAAGGCGAAAAACTAAGTTATCAATCAATTGTTGCAACCGAGCGTTTTACACACCATCCACCAAGATATACAGAAGCAAGTTTGGTAAAAAAACTCGAAGAACTGGGAATAGGCCGCCCCTCAACTTATGCACCCACGATTTCCACTATTCAGAATAGAGGATATGTGATAAAAGAAGACCGGCAGGGGAAAGAAAGAGAATATGTTGCACTAAATCTTAAAAATGGTAATATTCAGGAGGAAATTAAACAAGAAATTACAGGTGCCGAAAAATCAAAACTATTTCCTAATGACATAGGTATGGTTGTTAATGATTTTTTGATTGATCATTTTGATGAAATAATGAATTATAACTTTACTGCTTCAGTTGAAGAAGAGTTTGATGAAATTGCGCAGGGAAAAATGCCCTGGACTAAAATGATTGATAAATTTTATAAACCATTTCATCAACGTGTAGACGAAACCCTTAAAACATCTGCCCGAAGTGTTGGAGAGAGACATCTGGGAGATGATCCGGCTACAGGCAAACCTGTTACTGTTAAAATTGGGCCTTACGGGCCAATGGTTCAATTGGGTGATAAGGATGATGAAGAAAAACCCAAATTTGCATCCTTACAACGAGGGCAACATCTTGAAACAATTACACTCGAAGAAGCCTTGGAACTTTTTAAACTTCCCCGTGATATTGGCGAGTTTGAAGGTAAAAAAGTTGTGGTGTCTATAGGGCGTTTCGGGCCTTATGTACGACACGACTCAAAATTTTATTCGTTGAAAAAACACGACGATCCATATAAAATTGAAATCGATAGGGCCATTGAAATTATTAAGGAAAAAAGAGAAAAAGATAAAGCTAAAATTATAAAAGAGTTTTCGGAAGATAAAGATTTACAAATATTAAATGGCCGTTGGGGCCCTTATATTTCTTATAAAAAGGGAAATTATAAAATACCAAAAGGTAGAAAGGCAGAAGGCTTATCTTATAATGATTGTATGAAAATTGTTGAAGAATCGGGTAAAAAAGAGAATGCAAAATCAAAAACAAAAAAAACAAATACAAAAAGCACCTCCAAAAAGGGAAAAAGTAGAGGTAAAAAATAATTTTCTTGAAAATATAATCTATGAATTTAAATGACTATTTTGATCCGGTATTAACCGAGAAAACATCAATATTTTTTATTAGGCCTGATAAACAACTATATTCTTCAGTCGTACAGCACACCAAAAAAAATCAAATCGCTGATGTTGCAAAATTTTCATTAGCAATTTTAGGAGTTCCAAACAATGATAAAGATACAGTTAAAGCTATCGATGCTATTCGTAATAATCTTTATGGTTTAACCATACCCGGGGATAAGATAAAAATTTGCGATTTAGGAAATTTAAAAACCGGTAATTCGAAAAAAGATAGCGAAGCCGCCCTTAGAGATGTTATTGTTGAATTATTTTCAAATAATACTATACCTATTATATTAGGATTATCTGAAAATGTTTTATATCCGGTTTATTCCGCCTATAAACGATTAAATAAAATTATAAATATTATATCTGTTGATAATAAAATAAATATATCAGAAGACAGAAATCATAATTTAAAATCAGCTCTTTGGCAAATCGTTGTAGAAGAAAATGATTCGCTTTTTAGTTTTAGTAATATTGGATATCAATCGCATTTTGTTGGGACAAATACCCTGCAATTTCTTTCTGATTCTTTTAATGATACTTATAGATTAGGAATGGTTCGTGAAAATATTAAAGATATTGAACCCATATTTCGAGATGCTGATTTTGTGAGTTTAAATATTTCTTCTGTAAGACAATCTGACGCACCCGGGCAGTTATATCCATCACCAAATGGTTTATATGGAGAAGAAATTTGTCAGATTTCAAAGTACGCAGGCTTGGGAAATAAAATTTCTGGTTTAGGAATTTTTGATTATTTTTTCAATAATGATACAAATAATCAAACAGCACAGCTTATTGCCCAAACCATTTGGTATTTTTTAGATGGTTTTCAGCACAGGGTTGTTGAATATCCTAATGATGAAGATAAAGATTTTAAAAAATTTATTGTTAATCTTGACAACTCTAAATCAGAATTGATTTTTTATAAAAGTGAAAAAACACAACGATGGTGGATTCATATTCCTTCATTCAAAGAAAACAGGGAAAAGAATATTTTAATTTCTTGTACCTACCAGGATTATAAAATGGCAACCCAAGGCGAAGTCCCTGAAAGATGGCTTAAAGCATATCAAAAAATAAATTAAAAATCAATGATTTATAAAAAAAATCATAAAATAATTCCTAAATTTCTTTATGATTAGTAACTTTATTATTTTTAAAAAGTATAATGTGATATCTTTAGGCAATCGTTTTATTAACATTTTATTGTTCATAAAATTTGTATAGAAATATTATTTTTACTTATTTTACTTTGGTAATCTTTATTATAATTGAGGAATACAAATATTAACATGAAAAAACAGACATTTTACTTTGCCGTTTTAATGTTACTTCCTGTGCTTTTAAAAGCCCAGCAAGATCCTCAATTTAGCCAGAATATGTATACCCACCTTTTAATTAATCCAGGGTATGCAGGTAGCAACGATAATATTTCGGTTTATGCTTTAAACAGAACCCAATGGATGGGTTTTGAAGGAGGCCCTATGGTTACTACACTTAATATTGATGCCGCAATAAACCCATTTAAAATACCAATGGGCGTTGGAGTGTCTTTACAAAATGATGAATTAGGGTTTAATAAAGATTTGCAATTAAATATTTCATTAGCATATAAGCAATCTCTTGGAGATGGCAATCTTGGCATCGGAGTTAAATGGGGTATTGCTAACACAAGTATCAGTACCGAAGGTTCTGAATGGATAACTCCGGTTGATCCTGCAGACAATGACCCCGCAATCCCTGTTGACGGCAGTGAAGATATGAGCTTGATGGATTTTGGATTTGGTGTTTTTTATAAAACAGAGGATTTATATCTGGGCATTTCTTCAACCCATTTAAACCAGGCTGAATTTACACTCGACCAAAGCAATGCAAGCCTTACCCGGCATTATTATATAACTGCTGGATATAATTTACCCTTTAACAATCCTTTATTTGAGTTTAAACCAGGATTAATTGTACAATCCGATGGTAAAAATTCTCAATTAGGGTTTCATGGAATTGTTGAATACAATAAAAAGGTATGGGGAGGCGTTTCTCTTAGAACAGATTATGCGGTTACCGGAATTTTTGGTATCGAACTGTTTAAGTGGGTAAAAGTTAGTTATTCTTACGATTTTGTTGTTTCTGATTTGATGGAATATAATGATGGGTCGCATGAAATTATGATGGGTTTTAGTTTTGACGTAAAAAAAGATGAAACCCCTGAAAAATATAAGAGTATAAGATTTTTATAAATAATTGAATAATTATTGTTATTTTGCAAAATAAATATTGGAAATATTATGAAAAAATTACTAGTTGTAGGTGTTCTTATAGCAATCTCTTTTAGTTGTAAAAATTACAATGCTGGAGAATTAACCGGAGTTCAAGGCAGAAAAGGATGGTTTGAGTCCGAACCTTACGGTATGGTTTTTGTTCCCATGGGTAGTTTTACAATGGGTCCAAGCGACCAGGATGTAGCATGGGCAATGAATTCATTCACTAAAACAGTATCAGTAGATGCCTTCTGGATGGATGCTACCGAAATTACAAATAATGAGTATCGTCAGTTTGTCTATTATGTTCGAGATTCAATAATGAGACGTAAACTTGGGGAAATTATAGAAGATTATCTTATTGCCGAAGATGATTTTGGAAATCCAATAGATCCTCCAATTATTAATTGGGATGTTGATATAGATATGAGAGACGAAGAAGTTGCAGAAGTTTTAAGCGATTTATATCTCGCCGAACATGAAAGATTTTATCGTAGAAAAGAAATAGATACCCGAAAATTAATGTTCGAATACTATAGGGTTGATATGCAACAAGCAGCTCAAAAATCAAATCGATATAATTTCGATACCCGGCAATATGAAGGAACAGCAATAAATGCAATGGGTGAAAGGATGGATGTTGAAGACAGGTCAGCCTTTGTTGTTCGTGATGTAATAAATGTATACCCTGATACACTTTGCTGGATTAGTGATTTTACATACTCATTTAACGAACCCTATACAAACATGTATTTTTGGCACCCCTCGTATGATAACTACCCTGTTGTTGGTGTAAACTGGAAACAAGCACGGGCTTTTGCTGTATGGAGAACCCAATACTTAAACGATTTTTTAAGAAAATCGGGTGAAGGTTTTGTTCAAGATTTCAGACTTCCAAATGAAGCAGAATGGGAGTATGCCGCAAGAGGAAACCTCGATCTTTCAATGTATCCATGGGGTGGGATGTATACACGAAATAAACAAGGTTGCTTTTTGGCTAACTTTAAACCTTTACGTGGTAATTATGTTGATGATGGTGGACTGATTACCGTTGCTGTAGGTAGTTATGCCCCTAATGAGTATGGTTTGTTTGATATGGCTGGAAATGTTTCAGAATGGACATCAAATGCTTATGATGAATCTGCATACAGTTTCCAACACGATATGAATCCTGACTACCAATATGAAGCTTTACCAGACGATCCTCCTTCAATGAAAAGAAAAGTGTTACGTGGAGGTTCATGGAAAGATATTGGATATTATTTACAAAATGGAACAAGAACTTACGAATATCAAGATTCAGCAAAATCATATGTTGGTTTTAGATGTGTAAGGTCTTATCTTGGAACTAATTAAAATTTTTTTTAAATAAATTTAAAGTTTTGTGTTATGATTAACGTAACAGAAATTGTTCAAAGCTCCGGATGGAAAAACTTTATGGCTAAGCTATATGGATGGGGAGCAGCTCTGGTAATTTTAGGTGCTTTATTTAAAATTCAGCACTGGCCTGGAGCTTCATATATGCTAACGATCGGAATGACAACAGAGGTTATTATATTTTTCTTTTCTGCATTCGAACCAATGCACGAGGAGGTAGACTGGACCCTGGTATATCCCGAATTAGCAGGGATTAATGAAGAAGAAGATTTTACTCCCCGCTCAAGAACTGAAACATCAACAGCCGGTGCAGGAGGTGCAGGTTTAGGCAAACTTGATGAAATGCTTGAAAATGCTGAAATCACACCTGAACTTTTCGAGAAATTAGGAAAAGGGTTAAAAAATTTAAATCAAACAACACAAAACTTGATGAATGTTTCAGATGCTGCCCAGGCTACAAATCAATTTGTTGATAATTTGCAAGCAGCATCAGAATCGATTAATTCAATGACTGAAAGTTACGGCCAATCTTCCGAAAAACTTACAAACTCAATGGGAGAATTGGTTGATTCTTATAAAGGGTCTGCTGACATAATGAACGAGTCAGGTAGAAATATGGCTGAACAATTTGAGCAATCCAGCCAGGGATTTATTGAAAATTATAAAAACCTTGAAGAAAAAATTCAGGCAAATATAGAGCTTATTGCTAATGGAAATAAGTCGTATAATGAAAAATTAGAGATACTCAATAAAAATTTATCTGCTTTAAATTCAGTTTATGAACTGCAAATGCAAAATACAAATGAGCATGTTAATACATCAAAAAGTGTATTTAGCGATATGGACAATCTTATGGCCAACATAAAAGATTCGGTTAACGAAACTAAAGCATATAAAGAAGAGATTTCTAAATTAAATAGTAATTTAACGGCATTAAATTCGATTTACGGTAACATGTTGTCAGCTATGAATGTAGTGTCAAATTAAAATAGTTAGATTAGAAATTATACTTAAAGAAAGATTATGGGCCACGGAAAAGAAACCCCCCGGCAGAAAATGATTGGTATGATGTATTTGGTGTTAACAGCCATGTTAGCATTAAATGTTTCTGCAGAAGTATTAGATGCTTTTGCAGCAGTGGACGAGGGATTGAAAAAAACTACTCATAATTATATTGAAAAAAATAAAGTATTGTATAAAGAGTTTGAAGAGCAATATGCTATAAATCAAACAAAAGTAAAGCCCTGGAAAGAAAAAGCTGATGAGGTTAAGGAGCGTTCAAATGAATTATATCAGTATATTCAGGATTTAAAACATGAAATAATCAGGGTTAATCAAGGAGAAGATACTGAAGCTATTACAGAAGATGGTGAAGTGGTAAATGAGCTTTTAACAGGAAAAGATAAGAATGATGTGCCTGGCAGGATATTAATTGGAGATAATCATAATGGGAAAGCATATGATTTAAAAGATCTTATTGAGGAGTATAGGGATTTTTTGGTTAGTTTGTGTGATCCTAAAGATCAACGAATTATTCAATCAATTGAAAGCAATCTTGATACTTCTGATCCGCCACCTAATAAAGATGGAGAAACAAAACCCTGGGAAGTTAAACATTTTGGCCATATGCCTTTGGCAGCAGTTATGCCATTACTAACTAAATTTCAGGTTGATATACGCAACTCCGAAACCGAAATAGTTAGATATCTATTAAATCAGATAGTTGCTGGCGAAATTACTTTTAACAAACTAGAAGCTACGATTATCCCTAATACAAGCTATGTATTACAAGGCAACGATTATATGGCAGACGTATTTCTTGCTGCAGTAGATACAACACAGCCACCTATTGTTTTGATTGGTAATTACGACTCAACACGAACAGAAGATGGTAGTTACGAGTACAATATGGTTGGTTCTTACGATACATTAGAAGTAGTACAGGGAAAAGGTAAATATACCGTTAAAGGAAACACAATAGGAGAACATGAATGGGGAGGATTGATAAAACTTATGGACCCTAGCGGGGATTATATTGTTAAAAGTTTTCGGCAAAAATTTCAGGTAGCAGAACCAAACCTCGTTGTTTCTCCTACTAAAATGAATGTATTCTATGTGGGAGTTGATAACCCGGTTAGTGTTTCTATTGCTGGAGTTCCGGGAGATAAAATTGCTCCATCAATTACCAACGGGAGGATCAGTAAACGTGCTGATGGAGAGTATATTGTGAACCCAACCCGCCCAGGAAATAGCTTAGTTACTGTTCAAGCAGAAATTGATGGTGTAATGAAAAATATGGGTACTGCCCAATTTAGAGTTAAATCTTTACCTGATCCTGTTGTTATGGTTGCCGGAAAAAAAGGTGGAAAAATTGAAAAAAATGTTTTGGCAGCGCAAGCCGGAGTGTTTGCCGAAATGGAAAATTTTGATTTTGACCTTGAGTTTAAGATTATTGAGTTTACCTTATCAACTACCGACAGAGGTGGATACTTTATCGGAGAAAAAGCTGAAGGGAGTACATTTACTCCTGCTCAATATAATTTAATTAATAATTTACGTAGAAATTCTCGCGTAAATATTGAAGATGTAAAGGCGGTAGGCCCTGATGGAAAAGTTAGAAATCTACCACCAATAGTATTTGAAATTATTTAACATTAAAAGATAAAATTATGAAACGATTTTTTGTTGTTTTTCTTATTATCGGGCTAATAACTACTATTTTTAACAAACAACAAACATTTGCCCAGGAAGAAACTGTAAATGATGGAGTATATGTTAAAGAGAATATCCCAGGTAAGCGGCCTGTTCCATATCGTAATTTGCGTGAAGCAGATATTATGTGGACAAAGAAAGTTTGGCAGGTTATTGACTGTAGAGAGAAAATGAATCATCCTTTATATTTCCCTTTAGAAGGTGAAGTTGATGATAGAAGAAGCTTAATGAATTTATTTATGTATGGTATTAGAAATGAGGGTTTGATTGTATATGTAGATGATGAATTTAAAGAGATCATGACTTTAGACGAAGTGCTGGAAAAGTTAGATGCTTTGCCAAAAACACAACAAGTTACAAATCCTGAAACCGGAGAACTGGAAGAAAGAGTAATCGAAGGTAGAATAAATTATGACGAAATATCACAGTATGAAATTAAGGAACAATGGTATTTCGACAAACAACATTCTACTATGAGGGTTCGCATTTTAGGTATTTGTCCTATCAGGCGTTATGTTGATCCAGAAACTGAGCAGGCAAGAAAGGAAAGAACTTTTTGGGTATACTTCCCTGCAGCTCGTGATTTAATGGCTAACCAGGAAGTTTTTAACCGACACAATGATGCTCAAAGAATTAGTTTCGACGACCTGTTTTTCCAAAGACGTTTTAATAGCTATATTATAGCAGAATCGAATGTTTTTGATAACAGGCCTATCAGTTCATATTTGCAAGGTGTAAATCACCTGTTAGAAGCTGAAAAAATTAAAGCAGAGCTTTTTGAACTTGAACATGATTTATGGGAGTATTAATAAAAGAGATATAATAAAAATAAAGCGCCACAAACGGCGCTTTTTTTATAAATATTTATCTCCTAGTTTTAATTTAATGTCGTTAACATATTGTTTAATTTCCTGTTCGTTTTCTTTTTTACATACCAAAAGAATATCATCCGACTCAACAACAATAAAATCTTCTAAGCCCTGCAAAACGACCAATTTATCTTTGGGCATTTTAACAATACAGTTTTCCAGGTTGTAGGCAAAAACATTATCCCCGGTAATTGAATTGTTGTTTTTATCTTTTACAGAATTTTCGTGCAACGAACCCCAGGTTCCTAGATCTGCCCAGCCAAAATCGCTGCAATAAACATAAACGTTTTCTGCTTTCTCCATTATTCCATAGTCAATAGAAATATTTCGACACTCAAAATAGGTTTTAGATATAAATTCATTTTCTTGATCTGTGTCATATAATTCTAGTCCATCATTAAAAAGGGAGTTAACTTCTGGCAAAAAAGTTTCAAAAGCTTTCATAATTGATTTTAATGACCAAATAAAGATCCCTGCATTCCAGAAAAATTCACCACTTTCAAAAAAAACTTGAGCAAGGTCTTTGTTCGGTTTTTCAGTAAAGGTTTTTACTTTGTAAATTTGTTTGTTTCCTTTTACATGATTATTTCCATTAACTTGAATATACCCATAGCCAGTTTCAGGCCTGCTAGGTTTAATACCTAAAGTTAATAATGCATCTTTATTTGTAACAAAATCTAATCCCTCTTCAATAACTTTTTTAAATTCATTTTCTCTAATTATTAAATGATCTGATGGTGCTGTAATTATTTTCGCTTCCGGATTATGTTTCAATATTTTATGATTAGCGTAGGCAATGCATGGTGCTGTGTTTCTTCTTGCTGGTTCAAGCAAAATTTGTGATGTATCAAGGTCTGGTAATTGTTTTTTAATAGTTTCGTTATAGTTTGCACTTGTTACTATATAAATATTTTCTATCGGACATAATTCTTTAAAACGATCAAATGTCATTTGGAGTAAAGTTCTTCCTGTGCCTAATATATCAAGAAACTGTTTGGGCTTTTCCTGTTTGCTTAAAGGCCAGAAACGGCTACCAACACCGCCTGCCATTATAACACAATAATTATTTTTATTCATATCCTGTTATGTTTATGTTTTATTCTACTAATTTATAAAAACCTATATTAATAATAAGTAATTTTTTCATTTAAGTTCTTTTTAAATGTTTAATTCATTTTAATAATTGCCATTAAAGAATTGTATCTTTGTAATATCTGAAAAAATGAGTTATGAATTTATTTTACCATATTGGCCGATATTTTTTGTTATTAAAAAAGGTTTTTACTAAGCCCGAAAAATTTAAAATATTTTATAAAGAAACAGTTAATGAAATTGATAAATTGGGCATTAGTTCAATAAGTATTGTAGCTATTATTTCTGTTTTTATGGGGGCAGTAATAACTATACAAACTGCCTATAATACTGAAAGCCCGATTTATCCGGCATATCTGATTGGGCTTACGGCCCGCGATACATTACTTTTAGAATTTTCGTCAACTATTGTGGCCCTGATTCTTGCAGGGAAAATAGGCTCAAATATTTCATCCGAAATCGGTTCTATGAGAGTAACTGAACAGATTGATGCACTCGAAATAATGGGTGTTAATTCTGCCAATTACCTTATTTTGCCCAAAATTACTGCAGCTGTTTTATTCGCACCATTTTTAACACTTATGAGTATGGTTATTGGTTTATTTGGAGGTTGGATTGCCGGTATTAGTTCAGGTGTTATGACATCGCAGCAATATATTTATGGTATTCAATATGCTTTTATTCCATATTATATAACTTATTCGATTATTAAAATTGTAATTTTTGCTTTTTTAATAACTACAATATCTTCATATCATGGTTATTATGCTTACGGTGGGGCACTTGATGTTGGTCGCTCTAGTACGAAAGCAGTTGTGCATAGTAGTATTTTTATTTTATTGTTTAATGTTATACTAACTCAATTATTATTGTCATGATAGAAGTACAAAATATCTCGAAATCATTTGATGGCGTTGATATAATTAAAAATATAGATGTAGTTTTTGAAAAAGGAAAAACAAACCTGATTATAGGGCAAAGTGGATCGGGTAAAACAGTTTTACTTAAATCAATAGTTGGTTTACATGATATTGATAAAGGAAAAATTATTTATGATAATACTGTTTTTAATGAGCTGGATTTTGAAGCAAAAAAAGATATGCGCCAAAAAATGGGAATGCTATTTCAGGGTGGAGCATTGTTCGATTCAAATACTGTTGAAGAAAATGTAATGTTCCCGTTGGATATGTTTACCAATATGACTTATGATGAAAAAAGAGAACGGGCTAATGAATGTTTAAAAAGAGTAAATATTGTTAATGCAAATCATTTATATCCCGATGAAATAAGTGGCGGAATGAAAAAAAGAGTTGCAATTGCCAGGGCAATAGCACTTAATCCAAAATATCTGTTTTGTGACGAACCAAACTCAGGATTAGATCCTAAAACAGCAATCTTAATTGATAATCTTATTCAAGAAATTACTATTGAATACGATATGACAACCATTGTGAATACACATGATATGAATTCAGTTATGGAAATTGGCGATAAAGTTGTATTTATCTATCATGGAGAAAAATGGTGGGAAGGAACCAAGGATGATATTTTTAATACCCAAAATAAGGAATTAAACGATTTTATTTTTGCATCTAAATTTTCGCAAAAAGTTAGAGATATGGAAAAATAGTATTATCCTAGATCGTAAATTTTTTGCAACCTTTCCAAATCATTAACTTCTATATTTTTGCCTTCGATCTTAATGATACCATCTTTCCTAAATTCTGAAAGCACCCTGATCACATTTTCGGTACTCATATCAATTAATTCAGCAATTTCTTTGCGGCTTATTGGCAAACTAAATTTTTTTGAATTGTAAATGTTTTTTGCAAAAAACAATAACATGTATGCAATTCTGCCTCTTAGTTGCCGGGTATTAATATCTACCCTTGTTTTAATGATTGAATCAGATAACTTGCTTATTTTTTCGAAAAAATCAAGCGCAAAATTGCCGTTTGATTTTATAAAATTTTTAATTAAGTCGAGCTCTACAAAACAAATAACTGAATCTTCAATGGCTGAAATTGAATAATTATGTTCCTGGTTAGAAAAAATGCTTAATAAACCAATAAAATCTTTCGGTTTGGCAATACTAATAATATGTTCTTTACTGTTAGCCTCTGTTGTATAAAGTTTAACCAGGCCATTTTGAAGGTATAAAAAAGAATGAATCGGGTCGCCTTGTATATAAATATTTTCTCCTTTTCTGTAAAATTTTTCTACTTTTTTATCATTAATTAATTTTAATTCGTTGGGAGTTAGGTTTTTAAAAGCCCACGACCTATAAATGCAATCTTTACAGTTACTTACATTCTTTAAGATTTCCATTGAATATTTGTTTATTTAAGTGATAAATATCATAACTGATATATATCATAATATATATTTATATTAATATGTTAATATCTGTTATTTTTGTAACAGTAGAATTAATCAGTATAAAAATACGATAAAAAATATCTAAAATGAAAAAGATTCTAATATTAGGAGCCGGTACCGGGGGTACAATAATGGCCAATAAGTTAAGAAAGGCCCTTGACAGGGATGAATGGGACATTACAATCATTGATAAGCATAAAACACATTATTATCAACCTGGATTTTTATTTATCCCTTTTGGTATTTATAACAAACAAGATGTGATAAAACCAAAGGCCAATTTTATACCTTCAGGCGTAAATATTGTCTATAATGATATTGATAAGATTGTACCGGAAGAAAACAAGGTTTTATTAAGCGAAGGCAAGGTTTTAAACTACGATTTTTTAATTGTAGCTACCGGTACCAGAACCGATCCTGATGAGACACCCGGATTAAAAGGTGAATTATGGTATAAAGAAATTTTTGATTTTTATACCATAGAAGGTGCTGTTGCTTTAAAAGAATTTTTTGAGACATGGCAGGGTGGCCGTTTGGTAATGAATATTGCCGAAATGCCATTTAAATGTCCGGTTGCTCCACTTGAATTTGTTTTTTTGGCCGATGAATATTTTACAAAAGTTGGTATTCGCGATAAGGTTGATATCATTTATGCAACGCCTTTACCTGGTGCTTTTACCAAGCCTAAAGCAACTAAAATGTTGGGAGCTCTTTTGGAGGAGAAAAATATTAAAGTTATCCCCGATTTTTACTTAGAAAGTGTTGATAACAAAGAGAAAAAAATTAAATCATATGACGGACAGGAAATTCCTTTTGATGTGTTAACCATTGTTCCTGTAAATAAAGGTGATGATATGATTGAGCGCAGCGGAATGGGCGATGATTTAAATTTTATTCCTACCGATAAATATACATTACAATCAGAAAAGCATGAAAATATTTTTGTATTGGGTGATGCATCGAATATTCCAACCTCTAAAGCCGGTTCGGTAGTTCATTTTGCTGCCGATGTGTTGTTCGACAATTTGCTGTGTGCTATTAAAGGACGAAGGCTAAGGGCTAAATTCGATGGGCATGCAAACTGTTACATCGAAACAGGATTTGGTAAAGGTTCCTTAATCGATTTTAATTACGAAACCGAACCATTGGCAGGAACTTATCCATTACCTGGAATTGGGCCATTTGGATTGTTGCAAAATACCAAAATGAATCATTATGGAAAGGTAATTTTCCGTTGGATTTATTGGCACATGTTGCTTAAAGGTAAAGAATTACCTATTGAGAATGAAATGTCGATGGCAGGTAAGAAAAAATAATAATTGAAAAATTTTCTAGCAATGGAATCAAAATCAGATCATGTGCAGGTACAAATTAACGAAATCAATCAAAAGCTTGATTTACTGTTGAATTATGTGAATGAGCAGCGGTTAAAAAGCGAAACGATTGAAGATTTAATATCTGACGTTTCAATAATAAGCAAAGACGCCTTTACAAGTGTTGTATACGAACTGGATAAGCAAGGTATAGAGCTAAATGTAGATGATATCAAAACTTTGGTGTACAAACTTGTAAGAAATATAAATAATTTTTCGCAGGTAATGGATATGTTCGAAAGCATTACCGATTTATTAAAGGATGCAGGGCCTATGGTAAGCGAAATAGGAGTTGATTTTGCTTATAAATTACATGAGTTTGAACAGAAGGGGTATTTTGAATTATTTAAACAATTAACAACATTTATTGACCATTCGGTAGTTGCTTTTCAGAAAACCGATTTTGATCCTAATAAAAAATACTCACTGTTTAAAATTATGCGCGAAATTAACAGCACTGAAATAAAACAAACTTTAGGGTTTATGCTTGAATTTTTAAAAAATGTATCAAAAGAGACTCAGTTAAATAAATAATCATTAAAAAAAGAATATTATGGCACAAAAAACAATAGCAGGTGTAACTTTAGAAGTTACAGATGAAGGATACCTTCAGGATCCATCGCAGTGGAATGAAGAAATTGCAAAAGAAATTGCAAAAGAAGAAGGTATTGAATTAACAGATAAACATTTTGAAGTTTTTAAATTTATCAGAGAGAAATATCAAAAAGGCGAGGAATTAACTATTCGGAAGGTAGGAAAATCCGGAATTGTTGACATAAAAGGCTTATATCAACTTTTTCCTGGAGGCCCGTTAAAATTATCTTCGAAAATTGCAGGGATACCAAAACCAACCAGTTGTGTTTAATAAAAAAAATAAAAATTATGGCAGAAAAAAAAGATACATCAGTAAAAAAAGTAGCAATTATTTGTGCTAAAGGTTCAATTGAAGATGTGTATGCTGCTTTGGTAATGGCGAATGGCGCTGTTATGGAAGGAATGGAAGCAAAACTGTTTTTCACTTTTTTTGGTATGGATGCTATAACCAAAAAACGAATGAACAAATTACATACAGCAACTGTTGGTAATCCCGCTATGCGTATGCCCGGGGGGCTGCCTTTCCCATCATTATTAGGAGTTTTACCAGGTGTTGAGGCAGGCGTTTCAGCAATGATGAAAAAACAAATGGATGCTTTGGATTTACCTCCGGTTGATGAGTTTTTAGATATGATTACAGCTGGCGGAGGCGAAATTTATGCCTGCAAACTGGCTGTTGATATGTTTAAATTAAAGAAAGAAGATTTTACCGATCATGTGATTGATATAATTACCATAGGTGATTTTTATGCCATGGCTGGTGGCGAAGGATCGCAAATTATTTTTACCTAGTCTTTTTTATTTTTGTCTGGGTTAACAGGAAGTCGTAAAAAATATTGCGGCTTCCTAATTGTTTTTATATTCTGTTGGTTTGTAATCTTCTTTTGATTGTAATTCAATAATATCCTGGTATAACGCTTTGTTTTTGTGTTTAAGATTTTCAATTTCCAATAACAACTCTTCTTCACGGTTTGCCAAACGTTCTTGAGTTACCGTTAACTCTTCCATATTTTGCCGCATTTCTTCTTCCTGGGCTTTCATTTCTTCTGCTTGTTGTTGGGTTTTTTCCAGCAACTGGCTGGTTTTTATGTTCATTTTTACAAAAAACAGGTGCGAAGCTATATTTTCTGCAATACGCTCGACAAAGTTTATTTGATATTTTTCAAACGGAGTAAAAGAAGCAATCTCAATAATACCCAGCACCTCATTTTCTCTTTTTAGCGGAACAATTAATAAACTTTTAGGATTGGCTCCGCCCAGTCCAGAAGTAATTTCAAGGTAATTATCCGGAATGTCTGTCATATAAATGGTTTCGCCCTCAATAGCGCATGTGCCAATTAAACCTTCTCCTATTTTAATTTGTTTATTGGCAAATTTTCTTCGATCGTAAGCAAAAGCAGCCATTAAATTAAAAGATGTTTCTTTGCCTTTCTCGTCATCTTTTATAAATATTCCGCCTTGATTTGCATTTAGATATTTAACAAGGTTTTTAATGATTTGATATGATAGTTCTTCGATGTTATCATTATTTTTTCTTAAAATATCAGATATCAAACTTACTCCTTCATTGTTCCAAATTCGTTTTTCACTTTCTTTAATTTGTTGCTCTCTCTCTTCAGCAACTTGTAACAATTTGTTTCTCATGCCAATCAGGTTTTCGCCCAATTCTCCTTTATTATCAAAAACGCTTACTTCTTTTTTTAAGTTCCCATTGCCAACTTCTATTGCAAATTCTTTGGTACGCTTAAGATTATCTGTAAGCATATTAATTGATTTTTTCATGTCTGCAATCTCGTCAGTTGCCTTAATTTCGATTTTTTCTGGTAACTCGCCATTTCCAAGCCTTGTAATATAACTACGTAAATTATTGATTGATTTTACAATATAACTCGAATCACGATATAGGATGACTAATATAAAGGTAGATAATAAAAATATACTAAAAAAAAGGGTAAAAACCGCTTGTGAGATTTTTTTCTCAGAGTCCTGATAAACTGTTTCATGAATTAAGGCAAGGTTCTTTTCAACTTCATCAATATTTTGGTTTAGTTGTTTCATCATACCACTGTTATCCGATAAGCCTATTTCTACATCCTTTTTTATTACCTCGTGAAAAACAAGCTGATATTCGGTTAATAGTCGTGAAATCTGATCTCTTGTATTTTTATCAGCATCTTTAGAAATCTCTGCCTTAAATTCTGAAATTAAGTTATCAAATTTTTCTTTATAATTTAAATCTTTTCTTAGTAAATAATCCTTTTCATGCCTTCGTAAAGTAAGCATATATCGAGAATAAAGCAGATTATTCTGATTGTTTACCATTGTTTCTACAGCATGGATTTTTTTTCTCATTTGGCCTATAAGGCCATAGTCTTTAAAACCTTTAAGTTTTACCAGTTCAACCAAGTGATTGAAATTTTCTCTATATTTTTTAAAATCATTCGTTATTAACTGAACCTTGTGACCTAATTTTAATTTATTGATTTTTTCATTTTTTTGTAAACTCTTTATTTCTTTTTCTATTTGGTTTAATGATTCATAAAAATTATCAAGAATTATACTGGCATTATTTTCATAAAAATTGATATTGGTAGTTTCCTTTAGTAAAAAATCTTTTTCCGATTTTCGTAGTTCTAATTCCTGGATAAATAACTTATCAATATTGCTTAATATTGAGTATTGTTTAAAGGTGTTTTTTAAATAGTAATTGGTCATTAAACCTAACATAATCAGGATTAATGTTATAACTATTGCTGTGCTTATAAGCCTTGATTTAATGGTTGAATTTAATTTTTTCATTGCCCCTATTTTTAGGGCATAAAAATATTTTTTTTAACCTGAGATGTTGCTAAACAAATATTAAATCTGCGTTAATGATTTATTAGTTGAAAATTGGGATAAAAAAATGCTCTTCGGAAAATGAAGAGCATTTGGCATAAATAATTAAATTATTTTAGTTTTCTGATTTTTTACCAAATTTAAAATCAAGGCCTAAAGCTACAAATAAATTGTCTTTATCATACTCTTCTCTGGTAGGAATAGTTTGACCTAGTGTTTCTGTGGCATCATAGTCATATATTTTTCGTGCATCGTTATAAATGGTATAACCTACGCCTAAGTTAAGCATAATACCTGGTTTAATGGCATAAGCACCACCCAATCCGATTGAGTTTGAGTGATTACTGAAGCTCAGGTCGGTTTGATAATCTTCAGTTACACCGGTTTGCGTATGTAAGTAACCAATGCTTAGTAATAACTTTTCTGAAACATCATATTCAAGCCCTAATGCAAATTCAGTAGAGTTTCTGTCAATCACTTCATCATTATCTACATAAACACCATCAAGTTTTTTTCCATAGTTTGCATTTTTATCGAAGTATGTGTGAAAACCGCTGGCTACCGTAAGTTTGTCGGTTATTTTATAATCGAATCCGGCAGAAAACATGGCAGGCATGTCGTTTCTTACTTTTTCTCCATCAGGGAACATACCTGAGCCATCTACTTTTGTGTCGTTTTCCAATTCTATTTTTGCTACAAATTCATATTTTACGGCAATATTTAATTGATCATTGGGCGATATATTTACTCCCAGTATGGGTGCAAAACCACTACCTGATTGGGTAACATCAACCTCAAAATCAGCTGTTTGTGCATCTACCTGATCAGCAGCATCTCCTAAGCTGGTAATTCCTGTGATACTCTCAACAGTTCTTAAATAATCGCCAGGAGCTTGTGTTCCACCATAATTCTCCGGAGCATCGATAGTTACATTTTGAAAACTTCCGGTATAAACATTTTTTGCTGAAATATATCTGCCGCCAACTGCAAATGAAAATATTTCATTAATTTCATACGATGCATTTAGCTGAAATCCCCAATACACTGAAGACCCTTCGAATGCTATATCTGCAGAATAGCCTGAAATGTTTCTAAACCCAGGATTGCTTCCTGATAAAGATTCAATATACTGATCAACAGGTTCTAATTGTGCTTGTAATGAAGGAACTAAATTTGATACCGGAATTTCAAACGAAGGCAATCCGTTGTCGAAGGTTGCACTTCCTCCTCCTCCTACAGGATTTATACCCAGTGATAAGGCAAACTTACCTTTCTTATAAGCACCGTATATCCCAGGAAACAACGGAACATTTACTTCTCCCTGGTATTCAACAGGACTGCCGGTTAGATAAGGATAATTAGAAGTTACATATTTATTTTGTAAAATGTACTGGTTATTTAATGAAAAATAAAAGCCATCGCCTAATTTGGTTAAACCAGCAGGATTAAAAAATACTGCATCAATATCTGTTGATGCATCGCGGGCAAACATACGAATATATGCAGCACTTTGGTTTTGGTTGGTTACAATACCTCCTGAATAGGAAAAAAGAGGGACAAGTAGTATTCCAATAATTAATAGGGTTATTTTTTTCATAATGAGTTAATTTTGATTATTGCACTAAAGATAAAGTTTTCTTAAAATAAAAATACAAAAATATCGACTAAAATTGACAAAAATATCGACCAACAAAAAGCGATGCTTGTAAACTGCTGAAGTGCAGTGGGTTTAATGATGTGTATTTTGAAATTTGTTCAAGAAAAAGTTCGACTGTAGTTTTTTAGTCGAAAAAAGCCTTCTGTTTTTTAGAAAGCTTTTATTTATAATAGAATCAGAATGTAAACTTATAATCCAAAGCTTGATTTTAATAATGGTTTGTCTTGTTTTTTAGTTTTTTGCCTACAGCCAAATGCGACATTTAATCCAAATCGTAAATTTACTGCTGATGTTTTATGGCCCCAAAGTGCGGCAGATGCGTTGTCAGTAATTATATACAATTGTAGAGGAGCACCTCCAAGCACTAATCCAAATCCAATATTATTGTAAGTGCCATTCATGATTGAATAACTTAGACTTGCAGAAATGCCATTTACGGGGCGTACGTTAGCCGAGAATGTAAAAGCTTGGTTTAAATAGTCGTTGTAAATATATGACCGGGATAAAAAGCTCACATCAAACTTAGGCGAAACAAAGTAAGAAGCTCCAACATATATTTTTGTACCAAGGCCCGTAGTATAACTGTTTGATTGATTTGATATTGTAAAACTATTTTCAAGCGAGTCAATTACTTGTTCAAAAGGGTCTTCATCAGTTTCTTCTGAACCAATTTCGTCGCTTACATCAATACCTTTGAATGAATATTCTCCTTTTAATTGCAGGTTTGTTACATCATTATCCCATTTTATATAACCCAAGTCGATTAAGCTTAACGAAAGAGCAACTTTGTCAATGGGTTTATAATAAAGGCCAATATCTATTCCAAAGCCCATGTTCTGGTGTAATAATGCCAGATCGATTAATGAATCGGTTTCTGAGTTTTCGATATAAGCCGGAACTTCGAAACCGTCGAAATCGCCATCGGCATTTGTAGTTGCTGCTAGAGGTGATGAAGTGTTTACTATTGCATTAGCATCAATAAAGATAGAATCGCGGCTTGAATAAAATCCTAGTACATTATTACTGCTATTGGATATATTGGCATGGCCAAACAATACTTTTCCACGAACTCCAATAAATAAGTCATTACTTAACTCTTTGGCAACACCAATTCCGTATTCTCTGTAAAAATTGGCATTTACGCCTAAATTGCTAAAATCTGTTGTTTTATAAATAAAATTTTTATTTCCGTTTAGGGCAAAATCCATTAAATCCTCAGGATAGTTTAATGACATGGAAAGTTTTTCTGATAAATTAAATGAGAAATACCAGGTATTGACTCTAAAACCAAAAGATAACAGATCTGTTTGGAAATCCTGAAAAAAGGAATTGTTATTTCCAAGTTTAGATAGGAAGTCAGATTTATTATACTGGGCATCAGGATGTAGAAATGTTATTAAAGAATCTTCTGATGGGTGTTGCATTATCAGGTCTGATAAAGTATACCTGTTATTTCCGGCTTCAAATTGTAATGAAGATACAGCCGGTAGGCCGAGAAAAAAGTTACATTTGGGCTGCATAGCAGGATTCATTTGATTGGATTGAGGAATCCTGTTTATATAATAGAGTGTTTGGCTATTTTGAGCAAATACATATTCGGAATTAGCTGCCAATAATAAACTTAAAATGCTGATGATTATAATATGATTAGGTTTCATGGGCTGGTATTATAAATCATTTGTGTTAATGGTGGCTTCAATATCTATACTTAAATTAAAATCTACTGTATAGTAATCGTAAAATTTTACTGCAATATCGTCTTCAAATCCTGTTGTTTTTAATGCTGCTTTAATGGCTGCATATTTTACATTTTCCAGGATTTCTATATCAGGTTTTAAATATTCAATAACTGAAACTTTTTTAGTTGGAAAAGCCACTTTATAATCTGAATCAAGTTGTCCTGCAGCTATAATTGGCTGGCTACCGGCATCAAACAGGCTGTCAACCGGAGTATAAAACTCGTCCATAAAATAAACCTGAAAGTTAATATCAAGAGGAAGCCCGTTAAAAACTTCGAGTACGATATTAAGCTTTTCAACCATTTGTGCATCTTCGTTTATGTCGCTAAAATCCAGGTCGATTGTGTCCTGGAGTGCAATATCGTTAGCTTTAAACCAAAGAGGTAAAATAAATTCAAGCCCAACATCTATTCTGCTGTCTTTTGTTACAAAGTTATAATTTTCATCTGGCCCGTCGGGGTTTGATGTGGCCATCATGTTATATTCTATTCGGTTAGGCATAAATGCCAGAAATTCAGAAATAGAAGAGTTATTTCCATTTATTGAAATTACGGTATCTTTTGTTTCTTCGTATTCATCAATGGTTGGGTAAGCGTAACGAAATGGGTTAACACCTGGTTCAAAAGCCAGATTTACTGAATCAGCATCATTATCAAACCCTGTAAGCCTCTGTATGTTAACTTCAGCAGGCAATCCGTATGAGTTGCTAATATTAAAATTAATTTGTGGGTTTTCAAATTCGATATATCCATCGGTTAAAGTTTCGAAGAAACCCAAATCAATTTCACCAAATTCTGATATCAGGTCGTAATTTCCAATATATCCAAAAATAGCATTAAAGTCTATATCGGTAAGTGTAAGTATTATTTCAACCTGGTTGCCGGAATTTACCCCCGCTCCGGAATTGTATAGTTCGAGTTTAAAATCAATGGGTAAAAAGCTGGTATCTGTTACAGTAGTATCTACAAACTCAATTACATGATTATTCAATGCTAGTGTTTGATTTGCAGAGAAGCTACCGCTGCTGTTATCAATAATGATAGTATCGTTAAAAGGTTGGTTATTGTGTCTAATATAATTGCTGCTAATAATTAATTTCCCACTGTGTTGGAAGGTTGAATTTATCTGCAGATTTAGGTTGGCTGTATTAATATAAATACTGTCTGAATCTTCGTTGTTCGAGAAATTAAATTCATAACACTCTGTTCTTTCAACAACTATGGTATCACCCCAACTTGCATAGGGAGGGATATCATCATCTGATTCAATAAAATACTCTGGAAAATTTTGGTCAGGAATATCGATTAACTCATCAGCAAGAAATGAAAAAAGCGAATCTTCATAAGTTATAAAAAGCAAACCTTCTTCGTCAGCATTTATATAGCTTGTACTATCAAATTCATTTATGATATCATTAAGAGTAAGGGATCCGTAAGCTAAAGGAGTTAACAAGCCCATATTTAACTCCATTTCATCGCTTAATTTATCAAATTCATACTCATCGTGCATACAACGTGAAAACAAAAAAACAATAATCAGCACAATGACTAATTTGAAAATTCCTAAATGCTTTAACTGGTTCATATCAATATTATTAAAATATCAGTCTAATTTACGGAATAATTGTATAAAAAGTTATGTTGTGAACCAACAACTAAATTAAATTGATTATGCGAACTCTCCAAATAACCAATACTAAAAGGTGTGCTTCCTTTTAAAGGGAAACCTTTGTAAACATTTCCGTTGCTATTAAACAAATAAATTTGCCCTGAATTTTTAGTAACAACACCTAATTTTCGGTCATCATACGAAAAATAATAATAAACAGGAGGATGTGTTATTTTTTCTTTAAATGTATAATCGAAGATTTTGCCGCCATTTTTTTTATACACTTCCAGTTTATTCTTATCAGCAAAAATAAAATCTTTAAATCCGTCGGCATCAATATCCTGGTAATCGAAAAAGTGATTCGTAGAGTATGTTTTAATTCTTTTTTCAGTTACTTGTCCGTTTAGGCTAATCATTTTAATTAAACCCGTAGTATCAGTGGTAACAAACCTGGTATTTGTTTCATCATCGGCTAATTCTAAAACAAAATGATTATTTTTGGATTTGGCAAACTGGCTGTTTACCCTAATTCTTTCATGCCCGCGACGGTTTAATATATACACCCTGTACTGATCGGAAAAAACAATATAATCTCTGGTTTTTATTCTAAAATGCTGAACAGATGTGTTTACACGTGTATCGGTTTGTTGAAATTCCCATCCATTAATTAATTTCCCCTCTAATCCATACAGGTATACATTTTTATTTTCGCAAGGAATAAACATTCTGTAGTCGAGGTTTTTTTCATAGTCGAAAAGTGCAATTCCGGCTATTGAGGGTGATCTTAATTCAATTGGATAGCGCTCAACATAATTACCGTTACGGTCGATTAAATGAATTTTGTTTTTGGTGCTAAAAAGCAATTGTAACTTACCGTTTTTGTAATAATCAACCTGATAGACTTCACTGTTGATTTTTTCATTTAGCTGCATGCGCCATAAAATTCTACCTACTTTGTTAATCAGATAAATTTTATGATTTAAATCCTGAACAAATATTTCATTTTCCTGAGTATAATGGTTGGTTACCAGGCAAGGTTTAAAATCTAAGGCAGTATCAAGCCGGCTTTCCCAAACGGTAACTGCTTCATCTTTTATTTCGGGAATATATTTTAGGTATATATTATTGAATATCATGCTGTTGTTATTTCTTAGCTGAACAGCAAAAGCCTGGAATTTTCTAATCAGGTTGATATTTGTTTTTAGCTCTGATTTTAGGTTTTTATTTAAAAACTCTGCAACAAATTCGGGTGAACGTGATAAATTGGTGTAAAAATAAAAGTTTGATTTGGATGATAGATAATTCGTAAACTGCCCAAATTTCATGTCATTTTTTAATGTTTTATGCAAAATATTAGAATGAATAAAGTTAACCAGTGATTTTTGTGAATTTCCTATCACCATAAAATTGTCGATAAATGTGAAATATGGATTTTCGAATCCGGAATAAATATCGCCAAATAGTTTTTTAAACAACCCATTTACAGGCAGTTTGTATATTTTATAAATGGTTTCTTTATCAATTCTGGCATCCAGTATAAGGCCTGTTTTTTTTATATTTCCTAATACGGCAATTTTCGATAATATATTTTGCATCTCGCTTTCGAAAAGGCTTTTGCTTTTGGTTCTCATTATAATAAATGAGTTTTGTTTTGTATTTTGATTTGGGTTGTCTGTAATTACAAGCCCAATTTCTTCATCGAGGTTATTTTGAAATAATGTTTCAAAATTTACACCAAATTTTTGCTGATAATTGTCGATAAATTTATGGTACTCATTCAGCTTATTTTGTTGGTTTAAATAGTTTTTATATTGCTTAAAATATTGCTCATTATCACTTATGCCCAACGAAATAAAAACAGATGTATTTGCAGGCAAAACCTGGTTTAGCTTATGGTCAACAGCCTCTTGCTGCGAAAATATATTCAGATAATTATTAACAGACTGATCGCTAAATGTAAATCCGTTCAGTAAAACGGCATCATCTTTTAAATTAACATCCAGTTCCATCCAGTTGCCTAAGTGCTTAAAATTTGCAATTTTGCTTTTATAATCATCATTTAGCATGAAAGATATGATCTCAGGGAAACGGTATAAATTAATATAAACATTGGCATCGACATTTTTACCGGCTGTTTTTTGTACGGTATTAAATCCTTTATCATCTAAAATTGACTCGTTAACTTCCGATTGCCTTATGGCTGCTTCAAGTAGTATTGCTGATGGGCTAAAAAGCAGTACTCCCTGGTTAAAAGAAAAATATAATTTTCGTTGATTTGTATTGATATGGTAAATCCAGTTATTATTATACTCTCTTTTTTTTATTTTCCCTTTTTCATTTAACAAGCCTTCAATATACTGAATAATAATTTTTTTATCACGTAAAGTGTTCATTTTCATTAAAAACAGGAAGGCAATATTTTCTTTCCCTGAGCGATGTGCCGATATCGTAATGCGGTTATCATCAATGAGATCTTTTATAAATTTATTTTCGGTATAGATGTTTTTTAAGTATGATAAATCATGATTAAAATGGGTTACTTTTTTAAACTGTATTAACTCCTGAAAAATCTTATTGGTTTGGTTAAGCGTATTAATTTTATCGATAAAATTATCACTATCAATAATAAAAGCAGCATCAAGCGGAATAGCGTTTAATATATTAAAATCTGGTAAACGTTGGTTTTTAATATACCGGTAGCCCCAAAAACCTGCTGCAATAATTATTATTAGCGATGTAATTGTTAAAATTTTCTTTAACATAGTTATAGTTTCCTTTTTGTAGATTTCGAATCAAAATTATTAAATAAAAATTGATAATCGTAACGATTATTCTAATAAACAATATTAAAAGTGTTTAAACCAGATGGAATTTATTTAATCTAATCTATAAATTAGCTATATTTTTGGCAATAATAATCTGTAAAAAAATTTTGTATAATAATGAGATTTGCTATATATATATTGATCATTTTTTTAATATTTCTTTTTAATGGGTTTTCTGTTTTTGCACAAAAGTTACAAATTAAAGATGCTGAGACACTTTTGCCGGTTGAAGATGTTGCTGTTTATAACGAAACAAAACAAAAATCTGGTTTAACGGATGAAAATGGAGTAGTTAATATTGATGTTTTTGATAAAGGAGAAAGCATTTATTTTCAACATCCGTCATATAAACCTTTGAGTTATTCGAAAAAAGAAATATTACGGTCAGGATTAATCGTTTTCCTTGAGAGTAAGGTTTATACTATCGAAGAATTTGTAATTTCGGCATATCGGTGGGAGCAAAACCCTAAAGAAATTCCAAATAAAATCAGTAGGATAAAACAAAAAGAAATTCTTTTTAATAACCCTCAAACATCAGCCGATTTATTGTCTCAAACCAACGAAGTGTTTGTACAAAAAAGTCAGTTGGGTGGTGGCAGCCCCATGATTCGTGGTTTTGCAACCAATTCGGTGTTGCTAGTTGTTGATGGTGTACGGATGAATAATGCCATTTATCGTGAAGGAAATTTACAAAATGTAATATCGCTTGATGCCAATGCTATTGAAAGCAGCGAAGTGATTTTTGGCCCCGGCTCGGTAACTTACGGAAGCGATGCACTGGGTGGAGTTATGGATTTCCATACATTAAAAGCAAAATTATCTACGGCTACGGAAGCACAGTTTTCAGGAAATGCAATGACCCGTTATTCATCGGCCAATAACGAAAAAACTGGGCACATTGACATTAATATCGGGACACCAAAATGGGGCTTTTTATCAAGTATTACTTACAGTGATTATGATGATTTGAAAATGGGCAGCCGAAAGCATTCCGAATATCAAAGGCCGGAATATATTGAGCGGATAAATGGAGAGGATTCTGTAATTCAAAATAGTAATCCGAACTTGCAGGCTCCCACAGGATATAATCAAATCAACCTGATGCAAAAAATACGCTTCAGGCCCTCCGAAAAGCTGGATATTAATTATGCGTTTCATTACTCTAAATTATCGGATGTGCCGAGGTACGATCGTTTAATTCAGGATAGTGACGGTACGCTTAAGTATGGCAACTGGTATTACGGGCCCCAGACTTGGATGATGCATGCCTTAAATTTAAATTATAGGAAATCAAATGCTTTTTTTAATGAAGCAAAACTTACCCTGGCTTACCAGGATTATGAAGAAAGCCGCCACGACCGGAAATTCCGCCAGGATAATTTGCGACAAAGAACCGAAAAAGTAAAAGCTTACTCGTTATATTTGGATTTTGATAAAAATTTAAAACGCGAAAATGAGATTTTTTACGGGCTGGAAGCGGTTTATAATTCAGTAAATTCAACCGCACACAGTAAAAATATTGTAACCGGTAAGTTATCGCCGGAATCTACCCGCTATCCCGATGGAATAAATGATTATACCACCTTAGCAGCTTATACCGGATATAAAGAAAATTTAAACGAAAAATGGACAACAATTACCGGGATTCGATTCAATTATACCGGTATATATTCCACACTAAACGACACTACTTTTTTTAATTTCCCATACAATACAATTTCAGTAAATAATAGTGCCTTAAATGGTTCTTTTGGATTGGTTTATCGTCCGGAAAAATCGTGGCAGGTAAATCTTAATTTGTCCACTGGTTTTCATGCACCTAATATTGACGATATGGCCAAAGTTTTTGACTCAGAACCAGGAAATGTGGTGGTACCGAACAAAAATTTAAAACCTGAATATGCATATAATGCTGATTTAGGTGTGCATAAAGTGTTTGGTGAAGCTGTAAAATTAGGAATAACAGGATTCTATACTTACCTGACAAACGCAATGGTGCGTCGCGACTTTACCTTTAACGGGCAGGATTCGATTATGTACGATGGCGAAATGAGCAAAGTACTGGCTATTGTCAATGCTGATAAAGCATCTATTTATGGTTTTAACGCTTTGGCAAATATTCAGTTACCTTATCAGTTAGATATCGAATCGGTGATAAACTATACTCATGGAGAGGACCAGGATGGAGTTCCCCTGCGGCATGTAGCTCCTCTTTTTGGGAGTACACAGTTAAATTATAAACTAAAAGATCTGCAACTATCTCTTTATGCCGATTATAACGGAAAAATTGATTACAAAGACATGGCTCCAAGCGAACAGAAGAAGGCACATATGTATGCAACAGACAAAAATGGAAATCCCTATTCGCCTTCCTGGTGGACACTAAATGTAAAAGGCTCTTATCAGTTTAAGAATTGGGGAACCCTTAATTTTGGTGTCGAAAATATATTCGATGTCCGTTATCGCCCTTATTCATCGGGTATAGTTGCCCCGGGAAGGAATTTTATTGTTGGGGTTCGGGTGAATTTCTAAAAATATGTAGCAACACAATATAATATTATTGTATATACTTGACATGTATACTAAAAATATATACTTTTGTGGTAAAGCTAAATACTATGAAAACAGTATCATTAAAAATTGATGATTCAATCTTTGAAGAAACAGAAAAGATTCTTTCAAGGATAAAAAAGCCTCGAAACAGATACATTAACGAGGCGTTAGAATATTACAACCGCATTCAGAAAAGAATGATTCTTGAAAAAAAACTAAAAAAAGAATCAGAATTAGTAGAAAAGGATTCTATATCCATACTTAAAGAATTTGAAGATATAGATTATGCAGATTAAACAGTTTGAAATTTGGATTGCAGATTTGAATCCACAGATAGGAACAGAGCCTGGAAAAACAAGGCCTGTTCTTACCGTTCAGACAAACTTGCTTAATAAAATACCACATCCTTCAACTCTTGTTTGTCCGATGACTACTAACATTAATAAAGGCGCTGATATATTAAGAGTACATCTTAAGAAAGGTGCTGCAAATTTACTTCAGGACTGTGATATCATGATAGATCAGGTAAGAGCAATTGATAATAATCGGTTGATTAAGAAAGTAGGAGATTTACCGAAAGAAATAATACAGTTAGTGAAAGATAATTTAATGATAGTTTTTGATATTGATTAATACTTAACACTACCTACAGACCATTTATGCTATTATTCTTATTCCTTGTTAATTTCTGCAATAAGATTTTTAAATAATCTTACTTTGGCTTAAAGATTGTAAAGAATTATTAAACGCATAAATCTTGGGAAAGAATATTTATGCATTCATCATTATAATTTAATATTTTTGAGCATTCTTTACATCAAACTGAAAATTATGAACCGGTTTATTTTACTTGTATCTTTTTTATTTATTTCTACAACAGGGTTTTCCCAGGAAACCAAAACCAAAATTATCGACCAGGATAAAAAAAAATATGAAAAAAATGTTTTTGACAAAGCTTTTGGAGATGTTAACGATAGCCTGGATTACCAGAAAAGATACGATTTAATTCCCGAGCAACTGCCTAATTGGATTTTTCCGGTTATACAAAATACTACTCCGGTTGAAATTATTGGGGTTTCCGACCCCGGTATGGAATGGGATAAAGCAAAAAAGCAGGCTGAGTTAAGAGCATTGGCGCTTTATGCTATCTTTAATTCTTCTGCTGTAAGCAATATTACCGACGATTATACCAACCTGCACGAAGGAGCCGGGTATTCTTTATATTCAACTAAATTTCAGGATTTTGTTTTAACACGGGCTATGATAATATACAATTTGTCTGCTGTTGAGGTTGTTGATACCTTTTTTACCAAATATAATGAAGCCATCGTTAAAATCAGATTAAATAATAATTCTGATTCTTTTCCTAAAAAAGATACCATTTATGTTACAGGAGAACATTTGCAGGTTTTTGTAGAGCGAAATTATAAAAGAGACAAATTAGAGTTTTATAATTTTATAATTAACCGGAAAAATGATGCAGATTCTTGTTCCTTAACCTGTCAGTACCATTATAAACAGGCTTACAATGGCTATGAAATTATTTCACAATTTGAGAATGATACGATTGATTTTGAACCCAGAACGTATAATTACCGTACAGAATTGGAGTTTAGTATTGATAGTACTGATGCAGATTTTAAATTTTTCCGTTTAGATAAAGGGCTTTGGAATGCCTGCTTAACAGGTATTTTATCAAATATTTCAGGATTATCGAAACAACTTTCGGGAGCTGTAAAAAACTCGAACGATTTTTATACTTTAAAAAGTGAAGGACTAATCCGTACAGTTTCTAAAAACAGGGTATCTTTTGATTTGCAACAATTTAAATTGGTGGAAAACAATCTGTACTTTGATCTTACAGGTAAAACAAAACAATAACTTATATTTGTATTAAACAGTGCGAATATTTGATAAATATTTTTTTGTAAGTAAGATATTTCAGGATGAAGGTTTTTAAATATACGGTGCTATTGCTTCTTTTCTTTATTTCCCATCTTAATCTTTCAGCTTCGATAAGCGATTCGGTTAAATTGGCCAGGGTGGATAGTATAGAGTACAAATATCATTTAACCAAACCAGTTTCATCTGAAACACCAAATTTTTCGGGCGATAACCAAACCCAAACAGCCCGTTTAACAGCAGAAAAACCTTTACGCGTTTTAGTATTAGATAAAAAAAACCAGCCCGTAGAAAATGTTTGTGTTTTGTTTAAAATATTATCGGTCCCAAAAGATGATAAAAAGTTTACAATTGTAGATACCATAGCTTTTACAGATAGTAACGGGATAGCGAAAACAGAAGTGGTTTTGGGGTCTGTAGAGGGAGAATATCACGTTACTGCACAATTAAAAGATTTTCCTTCGGATCAAATATTGGTTTACAGCGTTTTTGCCCGTAAATCAAACTGGGTTTTTCTATTAATCGCCGGATTAATTGGAGGATTGGGTTTGTTCTTGTTAGGAATGAGCATGATGAGCGACGGAATGCAAAATGCTGCCGGCGATAAAATGCGTGCAATTCTCAGTCAGCTAACCAATAATCGTTTTATAGCTATTGGTGTAGGATCATTCATTACCATGATTGTGCAAAGCAGTAGTGCTACCACCGTTATGCTGGTTAGTTTTGTGCAATCTAAATTAATGAAATTCAGGCAAACGATTGGTGTAATATTAGGTGCCGGAATAGGGACAACCATCACGGCACAACTTATTGCTTTTAAACTTACCGATATTTCATTGTTAATGATTGGAATGGGATTTATCTTAAATTCTTTTTTTAATCATGGATTAATAAAGAACATTGGAAAAACGATTCTTGGTTTTGGCATCTTATTTTTTGGCATGCACATAATGTCCGATTCCATGTCACCATTACGTTCTTATTCACCATTTATTGAGTCGTTAATCAAGCTTGAAAATCCAATACTGGGCATATTGGTCGGGGCTGTATTTACAGCATTAATTCAGAGTAGCAGCGCTTTTATTGGAATAATGATCACATTAGCTTCGCAGGGTTTTTTAACTTTAGAAGCTTCTATTCCCTTATTGTTCGGTGCCAATATTGGTACCTCGGTAACTGCTGTAATTGCAAGTATAAAAACCAATCGAGAAGCAAAACAAGTTGCTTTGGCACACACATTGTTCAAAGTTTTTGGGGTTTTAGCCTTTTTATTTTGGATTCCATATTTTGCTGAATTGATTAGGTTTATCTCTCCTAAATCAGTAGAAGCAACAAGCAGTTTAAAATCGTTAGCTGCTGTTGTTCCCAGACAAATTGCAAACGCTCATACCGTTTTTAATATCATGCTTACCCTTCTTATGCTTCCAATTACCAATCAATTTGTTAAATTAATTGAAAAATTGTTCCCTTTAAAACCCGAAGAAAAACCGGTTTTCAAAACCCACTATCTTGATCAAAGTATGTTAAAAAGTTCGTCGCTGGCACTTAACCTGGCTAAACAAGAAGTTATAAGAATGGGACGGTTAGTACAAGATATGGCATCGGATATTATTATCCCTTTTTTAATTAAAGGTGAAGGAATAATTGATGATATTAAAAAAAGAGAAGAAGAAGTAAATTTTTTACGCGATGAGGTTAATCATTATATTTTGAGTATAACAAAAGGAAATATTAATGAAGACAGGATAAACGAGGCATTTCAATTATTGTACACCGTTAAAGAATTTGAGCAGATTGCCGATATTATTTCAACCAATTTAATTCCTAAGGCAGAATATTGGTGTTCTAAAGAATTTGAATTTTCCTCTGCCGGGAAAAAAGAAATTGTAGATTATCACACCCGTGCCCAAAAACAGTTAAGCAGAGCTATTGATGTTTTTTCCGAAGTAAACCTGGAAAAGGCAAAAGCAATGAAACAAAAGTATAAGCAATATCGTGATATGGAATTTGAACTGGAAAAGCAACATTTCGAACGCTTACGCGATGACGTTGAACAATCCATTACCAGTAGCAAAACTCATGTTGAATTGATGACCAACCTAAGGGCAATCAATGAACATGCAACCAATATTGCCAGGATTTTACTCAAATGGTCGAAATAAATAATTATTTTCAATATCACTTTTAATGATTAATTTTGGCCATCTCACTGTAGAAAAAAATGTAATTTTATGAATAGCTATCAATTAATAGAAGTCAATGATAAAAAAAGCAGGAAAGAGTTTTTGCTTTTTCCTGTTAGATTATATAAAAATGAAAAAAACTGGATACGGCCTTTGGATGAGGATATTGAAAGTGTATTTGATCCTCAAAAAAATAAACTTTTCAGGCATGGCGAAGCTATTCGCTGGGTTTTAAAAAATAATAAAAACCAAGTGGTAGGCCGTGTAGCCGCTTTTTATGATAAGAAAACGGCGAAAAAAAATGATCAGCCAACCGGTGGTATGGGCTTTTTCGATTGTATTAGTGATAAAGATGCTGCTTTTATATTGTTCGATGCTTGTAAAAACTGGCTACAATCGAAAGGAATGGAAGCAATGGACGGGCCTGTAAATTTTGGCGACCGCGACCGATGGTGGGGCTGCTTAGCCGATGGTTTTGAATATCCACCTAACTATTGTATGCCCTATAATTTTCCTTATTATCAAGATTTTTTCGAAGAATATTGCTTTAAAAATTTTTTCAATCAATATACTTACTATCGAAAAGTAATATTAGAGGGATTAAGCGAGTTTATTAAGGAAAAAGCCAAACGGCTGGCCAAAAATCCAAAATATCAGTTTAGGCATTTGGAAAAGAAAAAACTGGAAAAATATACTGAAGATTTCAGACAAGTATTTAATAAAGGCTGGGCTCGTTTCCCCGGCGTTGCCGAAATGACAAAAATGCATTCCAGGGCGTTAATGAAAAGTTTGAAGCCTATTTTGGACGAACGAATCATGTGGTTTGCTTATTACGATGACGAACCTATTGCCTTTTTTCTTCAGGTACCTGAAATTAATAAAATTGTAAGGCATTTAAATGGGAAGATGAATTTATGGAGTAAAATAAAATTTTTGTACTACCAAAAAACCGGCGAATGCGACACAGCTTTAGGAATTATTTTTGGTGTAGTGCCAGAACATCAAGGCAAGGGCGTTGAAGGAGGTATTGTAATGGCTTTTGCAGAAGTAGCACTGAAAAAAAGTTTTCCATACAAACATCTCCAATTTAATTGGGTAGGTGATTTTAATCCTGCCATGATGAAGGTTCTGGATCAAGTGGGAGCTCATATTCTAAAAACGCATATTACTTATCGGTATCTTTTTGACCGAAATAAACCATTTGAGAGAGCTAAAAAAGTGAATGTTTGATTCATTTATTTAATGATTTTAGATAAGATGACATTCCTTATATTTGTACTCTAAAAATATAATTATGCAATCGATCAAAGAACTTTATAAAATAGGATATGGTCCATCGAGCAGCCATACAATTGGGCCTGTGAGGGCAGCAGATATTTTTCAATTGAAAAACCCAGATGCAAAATATTTCAGGGTAACCCTGTATGGCAGTCTGGCAGCTACAGGGAAAGGCCACCATACTGATTTTGCACTGAAAAAAGCATTGCTGCCTCGTGATGTTGAGATCGTTTGGAAAGCTAAAGAAGAATTGCCACTTCATCCAAACGGGATGCTTTTCGAAGCTATTGATGATGAGAAAGTGGTTGATGAATGGATAGTTTATAGCATTGGTGGAGGTGATTTAAGAGATGATAAAGGCATTTTAAACGATCAAAAAATTTATCAGCACAAATCTTTGTCCGATATTTTAAGTTGGTGCAACAATAGAGGTAAAACATTTTGGGAATATGTTGAAGATAATGAGGGAAAAGAAATTTGGCTCTTTTTGAAAGACGTTTGGTCGATTATGAAAGATACCATAAGGAATGGTTTAGATAATGAAGGTGTATTGCCCGGGAAAATTAGGTTACCACGTAAAGCAAATAATTATTTTACAAAAGCTCAAAATTCCCGGGGTGCTATTCAGAACCAGGGATTACTTTTTTCATTTGCATTGGCTGTATCGGAGGAAAATGCTGCTGGTGGAAAAATTGTTACTGCACCAACTTGCGGTTCGTCCGGCGTATTGCCTGCCATGTTGTTTTATCTGCAAAGAGAAGAACATATTAACGAAGCCAAAATTTTAAGGGCATTGGCAACAGCAGGATTAATTGGGAATATTGTTAAAAGAAATGCTTCTATTTCGGGTGCCGAAGTGGGATGTCAGGGTGAGATTGGAACAGCCTGTGCAATGGCAGCAGCAGCGGCAGCACAAATTATGGGTGGTTCGTTGCGACAGATTGAATACGCTGCCGAAATGGGTTTTGAACATAATTTGGGTTTAACATGCGATCCCGTTATGGGATATGTACAAATACCATGTATTGAACGAAATGCTATTGCTGTTGGTAAAGCGCTTGAGTGTGCTGTATATGCTTTATTTTCAGACGGTGGGCATAAAATTTCGTTCGACGATGCTGTAAGAACAATGGAGGAAACCGGCCGCGATATTCAAAGCGCATACCGAGAAACCGGATTTGGAGGTTTAGCTAAAACATGGAAACCATTTAAAGAATGATGATAAAAGTTTAATTTTTTTACTGTATTTTTATTTTTCTGAAAAAGAATCTTTTATTATTTGTATACAATGATTGAACAAAATATTTTAATTGCTTTTGGTTTAACCCTTTTTGCAGGGTTGGCAACAGGTATTGGTAGTGTTTTGGCTTTTTTTACCAAAACAACCAATACTAAATTTTTATCTATTTCATTAGGATTTTCGGCTGGTGTAATGATTTATGTCTCGATGGTAGAAATTTTTTTTAAGGCCAAAGAATCATTAATAGCCGATCTTGGTGAAAAGACAGGATCATGGATTACAGTAATCTCTTTTTTTGGAGGGATTTTTATAATTGCACTTATCGATAAACTTATCCCTTCTTATGAAAATCCACATGAAATAAAGATGGTTGAAGAAATGGATGACGCTGCTAAAATCGAGCATAAAAATAAAAAATTAAAAAAGATGGGATTGTTTACTGCTTTAGCTATTGCAATTCATAATTTCCCTGAAGGCTTAGCCACATTTACTGCAGCTCTTAACGATCCAACCCTGGGAATTGCCATTGCTGTTGCTATAGCCATACATAATATTCCTGAAGGTATAGCAGTTTCTGTTCCAATTTATTATGCTACGGGTAGTAAAAGAAAAGCTTTTTGGTATTCTTTTGCTTCTGGATTATCTGAACCAATAGGAGCAATCATTGGATACCTGATTTTAATGCCTTTTTTATCTCCTACTGTATTTGGAATTTTATTTGCCAGCGTTGCCGGAATAATGGTTTTTATTTCAATTGATGAATTATTGCCCGCTGCCCGGGAATATGGAGAACACCATTATTCCATTTATGGTTTAATTATTGGAATGATTGTAATGGCAGTAAGTTTATTGCTGTTTATCTAGAAAATTGAGCTAAAAATACCTGTTATGATTTTGAGAAGCCTGTTTATTTTTAAAAAGGTTTAAACCCGATAATCTCTCTTACTTCTTTTAGTGTTTTAGATGCACTGGCACGTGCTTTTTCAGCTCCAATTTTAACTACTTTGCTTAAATACTGGTCGTCAGAAGAAATTTTAAGAATACGTTCGCGAATAGGGGAAGTAAATTGTATGATATCTTCGGCTAGTTGTTTTTTCATATCGCCGTATCGGATTTCACACTTATTGTATTTTTCTTTGAAAAAGTCAACCGTTTCTTTTTCGGAAACAATATTCATAATGGTAAAAAGATTTTGAATAGGCTCAGGCATTTTTTGATTTTTTTCTGTTGGACCGCTATCAGTAACTGCCCGCATTACTTTTTTACGGATGGTTTTAGCATCATCAAACAAGTAAATACCATTTCCATCCGATTTGCCCATTTTACCTGTACCGTCTAATCCCGGCACTTTTACCAAAGCCTGTCCAAAATTATACGGTTGCGGTTCGGTAAAATATTCTACCTTATATATATTGTTAAAACGGCGGGCGAATTTACG